>JBJHBI010000021.1:0-61727 GCA_050485405.1 Salinarimonadaceae bacterium | reverse complement strand
CTCGATATGCCGGCAGCGGAGCTCGAAAAGGTGACGACGGAGAATTTCTACGCACTCTTCGCCAAGGCAGCCATCGCCGACGGCAGGGCGGGCGCCTGACCATGGCGCTGGTGGCGACGATCCTCGGATGCGGCTCGTCTGGGGGCGTTCCGCGTGTCGGCTCGGGCTGGGGCGCCTGCGATCCGAAGGAGCCGCGCAACCGTCGCCGGCGCTGTTCGCTCTTCGTGACGCGCAGATCCGGCGCCGGCGAGACGGCCGTTCTCTTCGACACCTCGCCCGATCTGCGCGAGCAATTGCTCGATGCCGGTATCGACCGCCTGGACGCCGTGATCTTCACCCATGAGCATGCCGACCACACCCACGGCATCGACGATCTGCGCCCGATGGTCATCCATCTGCGTCGCAGGATTCCCGTCTATATGGATGAAAAGACGACGAAAATTCTGGAAGAGCGGTTCGATTACTGCTTCCGTACGCCCGAGGGCAGCAACTATCCGCCGATCCTCGATTCGCGCCTGATCCGGGACGATGCGCCGGTGGAAATCGACGGGGAGGGCGGTCTGATCAGCGCCCGGCCCTTCCGCATGATCCATGGGGGGACCGACGCGCTCGGCTTTCGCATCCACGATTTCGCCTATGCCCCGGATGTCAGCACCATGCCCGAGGCCGCCGAGGCGCAGCTCCACGGGCTCGAGACGCTGGTGATCGACGCCCTGCGCTACAATCCCCATCCCACCCATTTCAACGTGGCCGACGCGCTGGATCTGATCGACCGCGTGCGCCCGCGTCGGGCCGTGCTCACGAACCTGCATACCGATCTCGATTACCGCGAACTCGCGCGGCAATTGCCCGATCACGTCGAGCCGGCCTTCGACGGGATGCAGATCGACATTTCCGCGTAAGCGCAGCCGCGCAAAGCCGTTTTCGTTCGGGAACCGCCAATGCCGGGCTTGGCCTGTGGGCCGTGAACGCCGACGATGCGCCGGGATATGGCGCGCGGGCAGGGGGCTCTGCAGGGGCTCGTCTGCGCTTCTCGGCACGCATGAAAAGGATCGCCGTCATGATGCAGGCAGCTTACGTGGGCGAAAACGGGCTCGAATTCGGCGATGTTCCGCGCCCGCAACCGAAGCCGCACGAGATCCTGGTACGCGTGCGCACGGCATCGCTCAACCGGGCCGATCTCGCCGTTGCGGCAGGCGCCGCGCATGGGGCTATGGGCGGCGCCGGTACCATTCCGGGCCTTGAATTCGCAGGTGAAATCGAGGCGATGGGCGCGGAAGTCACCGGCTGGAAGATCGGCGATCGCGTCATGTGCACCGGCGCCGGCGGCTACGCGCAATATGCCGTGACGGACCATCTGCGCGCCTTGCCGGTGCCGGACGGCTTCGATTTCGACCGCGCGGCAACGCTGCCACTGGCGCTCCAGACCATGCACAACGCGCTCGTCGAGAATGGCGGAATGCGCCCCGGCGACAGTGTTCTCATTCTCGGCGCGAGCAGCGGCGTCGGGCTGATGGCCCAGCAGATCGCCCGGTATCTGGGCGCGCGCGTGGTGATCGGCTCGTCCACGGATGATGGGCGACGTGCGAAGCTGACGGAATTCGGCGCGCATCACGCCATCGATACGAGCGATGCGGCTTGGCTCGACCGGGTGCGTGCGCTGACCGATGGCGGCGTCGATCTGATCATCGACCAGATATCCGGACGGCTGGTGACACCCGCCATGCAGGCTGCGGCGGTAGGCGGACGCATCGTCAATGTCGGGCGCCTCGGTGGCGGCACGGCCGAGTTCGATTGCGATCTGCATGCGCTCAAGCGCATCCGCTATATCGGCGTCACGTTCCGCACGCGCTCCATCGAAGAGATCCGCGCCATCGTCGCCGGAGTGAAACGCGACCTCTGGCCGGCGATCTGCGACGGTACGCTGCGCCTGCCGATCGACGGCAGCTTCGCGTTGGCCGACGTTGCGAAGGCTCTCGAGCATATGCGCGCGAACCGCCATTTCGGGAAGATCCTGCTGCATCCGTGATGCGGCAGACGCTGTCCATCTGATCCAGTTCCGAGCCGACGCATGCGCCTGGCGGCTGCGAGAAGCAGCGGCCGGATGGCGCTGCGCGTCGCGCATTGGAGCGCGCCATTATTCGTATAGCCGGCTAATGAAATGAGAGTGATTTTAGCTAATGCATTGATATTGCGCGCCTTCCTCGATCTGTTTTTAGTTCCATAATATATCTTATGCGAAATACATCATCAGATCCTCCCAAAGGGTCGCCGCCGTCTCCCCCGCTGTGGTGATCCGCGTCGGACGGTCCCCATGCGGCGTTCGCTCAGCGCGATCCGGGGCGTGGCGATTGGGACGCCGTGACCAGGGCATGGTGATTGGCGCGATCACTATCTCGGTGATCTCAGCGCGAGGCGCCTGGCGAGTGGTACGGATGCGGAGCTGGGCTGGCTGGCGATCGAGGCTCACGCATGGGTGCTTTGGTCCCGGGTGATGAGCGGATGCCCGCGCCATAGGCTTGCTGCGGCCCGGTGCTCGACGCATGCTCGGCGTTGGCGTGGTGTGGGTGGCGCCCCTTGGAGGCAGCGTGGTGAAGCCGTGTGCTGTCGATGCGCTGGGAGCGCATTTGCGGCTGTATCGGAGCTGTAAAGCTCGTCAAACGATCACGCCCGTCCTGACCCATTCCTGACGCCGTTTGTGGGGCCTTGTAGGCGTCCTTTAGGCGCTTGCTGATTGTCTGAACGTCACCGCAGGCCGTCAGGCGCTCTATCGGCCCCTACCGCGCCTTCATCGTCTAACGGGCGTATTCTAAACCCGTGATGCCGCCGCCCTGCCCGTCTTATCGGCCATGGTGCGCTGGTTCAGCTGGCCGTACGTCTCACACCCATGATGGCCACGCGGCGAACCCGATGCGATTGCCACGATGCGGTTACGTACGCGCATCTTGCATGGAGCTCGCAGGATGGATGCGGATAGCTCATCTCAGACCAGGCCGTTTTCACCCGGCGGCTGGATACGCCGACATGTCAGCATGGGGGCCTGTCTTCGTGACGGCATGGTTGCGCGTAGACATGTCAGCGGGTGGTCTTGCAGGCGCGTATTCATAGCAGAGTCGGGTCGAGGCGCCCTGCTCTATCGCTTTGCTCATCTGATCACGCGGCGTAAACGACCAGCGTTCGGAGACATGGCAGACACCTTGGACATTCGGCCTTGCAGCGGACCCGATGCCGTCGAGGTTGCACAGCGCGGATGATCGCCTCGCCGGCCAGGCTATGATGCCGGCAAAGGTTCTGCGGCTTGGTGGAAGTTTCATGCGTTGGGCGGATGACGTGCATTTGTGGCGCGGAAACCGGATCAAGGGCAGCTTCCGCAGTTAGGAGTCCGAGCGTCCGACAGAGGTTCTTCTTTGTGGGCAGATTGGTGGACGTGCCATCCAGTGGACATGCCCTCACGTGGGCCTGTTGTCGTGTAGACGTGGTGGCGCGGCGTGATCTGTTTGGTCGGCCAAGTTTGTCGTGCAGCAGAATGTGCGAAGCAAAGCTATGCTGCGGTAATTGACCCGGACGAATCCCCGCACCCTGCCCGATCGGTTGCCCTGGGGGCGTTCGAAATGATTGCGATGGTTTGCGCGACGGGTCCGATGACCCACTCAGACGTTCCAGAGCTTCAAACGTGCGCGAAGCGCCTGCCCTCATGTGGTCCAGACCACACGTACTCCTTCCGGCAGGACTGCACGTTGGCATGGCTACGTGCTGGCATAGTGTTCTACCTGTATCACTGCACATGCCTTCTGCGGGCAGAGTGCCGCCAAGGCGCCGGTTTGACCCGGCCAATGTGTTTCCCCCGGAGATCTCGAGGTGTGCGGCGATGAGGCGGGTATTCCGGGGACGGGACTTGCTGGCCCATCCGGGTTCCAGACCGCCCTCCCCGCCGCCGGCCTCCTCAGTGATACATACGTCGTAAGCCGCAGCACCGCCGACGCCGTTGCCTTATGATGCTGGCTGTTGCTCGGCAGTATTTCGCCGGAAGCCTTCTCAGCCAGCGCAGGTTCGGTTGGTGCCAGTTCGGCACCAAGAATCTGACGATTAGATCGATATTTCAAAAACTTAGCTTTGAACAATTGTGGACATGCGGGCGCGCCGTCATGTGGGCCGTGCGTTCGACGCTCTTTGGTGACAAGATAATATCGTTTGCTTGATGACGCGCCCACATGCCGGCCTGCCCACCCGACGATGTTCCCACAAACAGGCCGGATCTACCCTTGCCGCCAGATTGCGGTCCGTCAGAAGCGGCGGAGGTTTATATTGTGGCTGCTCATAGCCACGCTCGACGGCGGTTGGAATTCCTGGACCGTAGTCGAGATTCCCAGCGGCTCATGGGCACAACAACCGCACGCCAATGGTTGGTAATGAACCCTAGAGTACCGCGACACGCTCGGCGGGGGTGGAGGGCGTGGTACCGTGTCGATGCCAATGCCGAACGCTGCCACCCGATTGCTCCAAATTCGAAGCTCAAATCGACCGAAGAGATAAAATATTGAAATGTCATAACTTTTAATGCGGACATGTGGGCTTATGTACTCTGCCTGCATGTGGGCAGGCAGGCATGACGACGCGCCCGCTGACTTTCAGGCACCTTCAGGCTCAGCGATGGGTTCTGTTCGAGACGCTCGACGTTATACTGACGGCGCCCTGCACGTGTGAACACAACACCGCGACGACTTGCCCACATGCCTACCGGTCGGCAATACCTGCCCACGACCCAGGGATGGTGTCCCACGCGCCTGCAGGCTTAAATGCATGTGGGTAGTGCGCACCGGTTGACGTCTTTCCGGCCGCCGCCCTGCCCGCTTGCCGGGATCGACGGCCTATTCCGAATATGCGCCTCTTCACTCGTTCCGACGAGAAGCTGCCGCCCGATATGAGCCTTGGAGGCGAGCGTCGAAGCGCGGCTTCTGATGGCCTTAACCTTCGCCATTCAGCAGAACGAGTCTTGTACGGGCGCTGTCCTGGTACAATCCGCCAAGCCCACAGAAGGACATGCCCACTGGGCCACTTGTGGGCAGCGCGGTTCACCAATTGGTCTCGCTTGAGCACCGTTGATTGACCAAGTCCACATGCCGGCACGTCCGCATGCCCGCGCGCAGACGTGTCATCATAGTACCCTTGCGCCCCCGCCCTCAGGGTGTTTGATCCGCAACTCAACGATCGCCAGAACCGGCGATTCAGCCCGGGTTGTGGAAGCGTTCAGCGCGGTAAGGCTCCTCGGTGCTAACGGGTCACGACTACGACGCTCGCAATCCAATCGGCCATCAGGTTTGCGGCACTGCTACTGCCGGCCGCGCTGATCGATTGCGAATTGATGCCGTAAGTGCCCACGAGCATGCCCGCCATCACGTAGACGCGCCCACACGATAATTTGTCCACGCGACTGCTTGTCCACCACGATTGGATCCGCTCACGCACCCCCCCTGCCCTTCGGCGCTATAATCTCAGCCGCTTCTCGCATGCAGCGGAAATCGACATCTCGGTCCGCCGCATCATCGGGTTCGCATTCACCGCTCTTGCATTTAGGCGCCGCGGCGGGGCCCGAAGTGGACAGTTCATGTCGGTGGGTTTGATATCTCCGGCCGCGGCCCGCCCAACCAAGACCATGTCACATTTGAACGCTCAGCCAGGCAAACTCGCCGCATCGCCGCATCGCCGCGTATCAGATCTCAATGCCGGCATCGTCCGTGCCACAGTGCGGGCCACGAAGGCGATCGCCCTGCACCCGCTACGGCGCCTGGGCGCCCGGTCCGCGAGCCCGCAGCGGCTTTCGGCGATCTCCGCCGGGTGGCTCGGAACGTGGTGTCATCCGCCACGCCGAGCCCGTTGGAGGGGGACTAAGATGGGCGATGCTTCCGTTGGGTTCGATCACGCCGGACTTCCAGCCAGAGCTCAGCGGCAAGGCGAGTGTGAGCATAGTGGACCTGCCCGCGCGCCGGCATGTTCGCACGCCGTCATGTTCGCACGCCGTCATGCCCAGGTGACGTCTTGCCCACACGACGTCTTGCCCGCAAAACACTATGACCACAGGAATACGTGTACACACACCAGCAAGCCTGCATGCTGACAAGGATGCTGCGCTGTTCACCGACGCACCAGCAAGTCCACAATTATTCACGCCCACAAGTGGGCATGCATGCAAGCATTCTCGTGGGCATGTGTGCACGTAGGCGTGTTGGTATGTGGGCACACAACACTCGCGCAAGGAAAACGCCAAAAATATTCATAAGTTCAATGGCTTATACCTAACCCCCGCCCCTCACCCACTCGCGAGCAAAGCGAGCGGCAGGTGACGAAGCTGTTCGTCGAGGGGGAGGAATTCGCCGAGAGGCGCCTCGGCACCGCCGCCGAATACGTCCCGGACAGGGGTCCCGATCATGTCCGGCGGGATGACGACACGGGTGTCGCGCCACCATTGCGGATCGGGATGAGGCGGCCCGCCGGGCGGGATCGCCTCTCCCGAACAGCGCGGCGCGATGGCGATCAGCAGCGACGACGAGTAACGCCGCGCGAAGGCGATGACCTTGCCCGCACGCGCGCCGGCCACTTCGAGCGCCACGTGATCGCCCTCGGCGAAGCGCGCCGGCGCCGCCTTGCGCAGGCCCAGAAGCCGCGCGATCAGCGCCTGCTTGATGCGCCCGTCGCGCCAATGCGGCAGCAGCGCCGTCAGCGACGCCTCATCGTCGAGCGCTGCGATCCGCGCCGGGTAATCGACCGGGCGGCGGTTATCGGGATCGACCAGTGAGAAATCCCAGAACTCGCAGCCCTGGTAGAGATCCGGCACGCCCAGCACGAGATTGCGAAGGAAAGCCTGTGTGAGGCCGTTCAGCGCGCCTGCCGGGGCGATCGTCTCGACGTAATCATGCATCGTCTCGATGAAGGGCAGGCTGCGCTGCGGGTTGGTGATCGCCTCGAGGAAGGCCCGGCAGGCGGCTTCGTAATTGCCATCCGGCGCGCGCCACGAGGAACGCAGCTTGCCCTCGCGCAGCGCCTTTTCCTGCCAGCCGGCGAGGCGATCTGCGAAGGCCGCGAGGCCCGGTGCGTCATCCGGGGAGAGATCAAGCGGCCAGGCGCCCGCCACCATCTGGTAGAGCGTGTATTCATCCGCCGGATCGATCGTCTCGTCCGAGAGCCGCCGGTTGCGCTCGAACCACTCGGCCACGGCCTCGCCCCATCCGCCGGGATCGGCACTGATCACGGCGAGCCGAGCGCGGACATCCTCGCCGCGCTTGTGATCATGCGTTGCGGTCGTGATCATCCCTGCGGGATAATCCGTCGCCGCCTGCGCCGACGCTTCGTGGAAATCATCGACGCCGATGGCGAGCGCGGCGACGTCGAAGCCGACATCGTTGCGGGATATGAGCCGCCCGTAGCGGTAGAAAGCGGTATCCTCCACGGCCTTCGCCGCGATCGGCGCCGTGAGCTGCTGGAAGCGCGCCACCGCCTCTCCGCGCGCCTGCGGATCAGGATTTCCGATGCCGGACAGCCAGCCGGCGATCAGATCGACCACTCCCTCCTCGCCCGGCGCGCTCATCGCCCGTGCGGCTTCGACGGCCTGCGCGAGATGCGGTGCATCCGAGCCCGGCGAGGCGCCTTCCGTTGCGTACGTGCGATAGACCGGGAAGGCGACGATCAGCGCCGTCAGCGCGCGGCGCAGGGCTGCGAGGGTGATGTCGCGGGTCTCGAGCGATGCCTGCGTCATCGCATGAAAGGCGCGGGCGCAAGCCTCGAGCTGGCCGGAAAAGTCACGTACCAGCAACTCGTTGCGCGCATCCGTCTCCTCGCTCTCGAAATCGAGGTAGCGCCCGCTCACCTCGCTCCACAATTCCGAGAGCACATCGGCGGAACCCGGATCGTGCAGGACGGCGCTCACGCGGTCCATGAATTCGTATCCCGTGGTGCCGTCGCAATCCCAGTCACGCGGCAGGGTCTCCTCGCGGCCCAGGATCTTCTCGACGATCAGCCAGGCCCGCTCGCGCCCCGCCTCCTCCGGGCGCAATTCCGTCAGCGCATCGAGACGCTCGCGCAGATGGTGACAATAGCCGGCAGGGTCGCGCAGACCGTCGATATGGTCGATGCGCAGACCATCCACCAGCCCCTCGCGATAGAGCCGCAGGATGGTCGCGTGCGTCATGTCGAAGACGCGTGGATCCTCGACGCGCAGGCCCGCGAGTTCCGTGATGTCGAAGAAACGCCGCCAGTTGATCTCGTCCCCGGCAATACGCCACCAGGCCAGCCGGAAATGCTGACGCTCGATCAGATCATGCAGCACCTGCGGATCCCGATGGGCGGCGCAGACAGCATCGAGGCGCTCCCCCATCGCGGCGGTGACGCGGCAGGCTTCGATGAAGCCGGCGCGCCCCTCCGCCGCCTCGAAACGCTGCGCGAGTGCTTCGAATTCCTCCCCGCCGGCGCGCAGGATCGCGGGGTAGTCCTGCGGGCGGATGGGAAAGCGATGATGGTGATAGGCAATGGCGAAGCTCTCCAGCACCTCGTCGAAAACGAGCGCGAGATCGCCGGCGGCGAGGACGACGCCGTAGGGCTCACCGAGAAACGGCGCGAGCACCCTCCCCTTCAAAGCGGGATCGGGCGGGTTCCAGTCGATATCGAAGAAGTCCGCGTAGGGGCTCAGTGCGCCGTTCTCCAGAACGTCCAGCCACCAGGCGTTCTCCGCGCCGCCCACCGCCATGTGGTTCGGCACGATATCGGCGATCAGCCCCATATCATGTGCGCGCAGCTCCGCGACCAGCGCCCGCAAGCCCGGTTCGCCGCCCAGTTCCTCGTCGACCCGGGTCGGATCGACCCCGTCATAACCGTGCGACGAACCGCTGCGCGATGAGAGGATCGGTGAGGCATAGACGTGGCTGACACCGAGCCGTGCGAGATAGGGCACGATCGCCTGCGCATCGGCAAAGGTGAAATCCGCGTTGAATTGCAGGCGATAGGTCGCGCGCGGGGTCATTGCGGCTCCTCTTCGCGCTTAGTTGGCGGCTCTTCGGGCTGTTCGACCGGCCCTCGGCGCGTCGCCGGATCGCGCGGGCGCGCCGTTGCAAGCCGCGCGAGGCGCCCGCGCGCCACCGGACCCGTCGCGGGCGCCTCGGGCAGGCGTCGGCGCCAGTTGGGATGGCTGTCGATCGTGCCGGGAAGGTTGGGCTGCTCATGCATGCCGACGATATCCTCCGCCGGAGCGATGGCGAGTTCGCAGGCACTCATGGCGATATAGTCGAGCGCGACGTCGATCACCGCGTCCGGATGGGCGATATCAGGGATCGGCTCGCGTGTCAGGCCGTAATCGGAGGCGCTTTCCCAGAAGCGAAGCCGGTCATATTGCCGCCCGGCCATCTGGATGCCCGCATCCTCGGTGCTCGGCAATTGCCCGAGCCGGTCGCGCCAGGCGATGTCGTTGCCCTGCCACCAGCCGGAAATCGTCGGCAGATCATGTGTCGTCGTCATGGCGACCGCATTCGCGTCCCAATGCTGCGGCGCGCGGAAACGCCCGTCATCCTCGCGCTCGAACAGCAGCACCCGCATTCCGGCAATGCCGGCCTGAGCGATCCGCCCGCGAAATCCGTCCGGGACGGTGCCGAGATCCTCGCCGATCACGATGGCGCGGTGGCGGTGGGATTCGAGGGCGACGATGCGCAGCATGTCGTCGATCGGATATTGCAAATAGACGCCCTCGCTCGACGGCATGCCCCAGGGCACCAGCCAGAGCCGCTGGAGACCCATCACATGGTCGATCCGCACGCCGCCCGCGATGCGCATGGCGGCGCGAAGCGTTGCGATGAAGGAGGCGAAACCGTGTTCGCGCAACGCTTTCGGCGAGAAGGTGGTGAGCCCCCAATCCTGCCCGAGTGGCCCCAGCGGATCAGGCGGCGCGCCGATGCTCACGCCCTGGAGGATGTCGTCGGGCCGGCTCCAGGCATGGCTGCCGCCGGCATCCATCCCCACCGCGAGATCGGCGATCACCCCGATGCGCATCCCGGCATCACAGGCAGCGTCCTGCGCAACCGCGAGGGAGCGCTCGGTCAGCCATTGCAGGAAGGCGTGGAAGCCGATTTCGTGGACGTGCTCTTGCGCGAAGCCCGCGACGGCCTGCGATTGCGGGTCGCGATAGGCTTCCGGCCAGCCCTGCCAGCCGCGCGGCCCATGCGGATCGCGCGCGAAATACGCGTGAAGCGCCTCATAGGTCGCGTGCTCTTCGAGCAAAGCCCCGCGTTCGCTGCGATAACGCGCGAAATCGGCTCGCAGATCCTGCGAGCCATCCGCGACGAAAAGCTCGTAGAGCCGGCGTAGCGCATCGTGTTTGGCCGCGCCCTCGCGAGCCCAGTCGATCAGCGGCGCGCCGGGGGCGTCGCTGCGCGCGATGGCGGCGAAATCCCCGTCGAAAACGGCTTCGGGATCGGCCATCCGCACATTGTGGAACAGCCGCGTCGACGGCGCATAGGGGCTCGCGCGGCCCGGTTCGGCGGCGTAGAGCGCGTGGGTGGGGCTGATCGCAAGTGCATCCGCCCCCGCCTCGCCGATAGCGCGTGCATAATCACGCAGCGCGCCCGCATCGCCGAAGCTGGAATAGGGCGTCGGCGGAAGGGAATAGATCTGGGCTGCGATGCCGAAGGCTTTCGCTGCGTGCTGATCATCACCGACGAGCGCATCCGCAATGCCGAAGGCGCGCGTCGGTGCAACGGCGAGGGTCAGGGTCTCGTCATCGAGTTCGACGCGGTGATATCCGGGTTCCAGAATGGGTGCGAGGGACATGCCGGCGGGGCCGGGCACGAGGCGCATCTCGCGCTCTTCGCCGTTCTCGAGCCGAAGCCGCGCGACGGCATGATGGGCCAGATCGGGCGGGAGCAGTGTCGGCGCGCCGCAATCGGTCGTCAGAAACCGTAAGCCCGCGCCGGACTGGATCGCATGGAGCGCGGCGAAGCTCGCCTCGATCTCTGCGGGATTTCGGGCCGGATATCCGATTGCCGCAAGGACCGCGCGTAACGTATCGTCACTGACCTCGCGCCTCTCGCCGCGATAATCCGTCCAGGCGAGGGTCAGGCCGGCGGCCTGGGCGAGATCGCGCAACTGATTCATCGTCAGGCATTCTCCTCTATCCAGAGAATGGTCGAATGCGGCTGAAGTTCCTTCCGGACCAGTCCGCGCCCCACCCAATGTACGGGTGCTACGTCCGGAAACACCTTTCCTGCGGGTTTCACCGGGCTGCTGGCGAGATTGCAGGCGATGGTCATCACGCCACCGTAAGAGAGCCGCCAGCGCGCGATCACCGCCTTCTCGCCGATCACCTCGGCGCCGAGCGCCGTCACCCCTTCGAGATGCGGCGCGATGCGCAGGCGGCGTATGCCGAGCAGGTTGCGGTAGAGATCCTCGCGCACCATGTCGCCGCCCTCCCCGGCAATGACCGGACGCGAGCGCTCGAAGGTCTCCGGGTCGTTCGGATCGGGGATGGTCTCGCGCTTGTGCGGATCGGCGAATTCCGGGAAGGCGGCGAATTCCTTGCGCCGCCCGTCGCGCACCAGCGGCGCGAGGCCGGGATGGTGATCGGTGAAGAAGAGAAACGGCTCGGTCGAGCCCGTCTCCTCGCCCATGAAGATCATCGGGATCTGCGGCGCGAGCAGAAGCAGGCCGATCGCCGCTTTCAGGGCCGGCGCGTCGGTGATGGTGGTGAGGCGCTCGCCGAAGGCGCGGTTGCCGATCTGGTCGTGGTTCTGAATATGGTTGACGAAGGCGGTCGGCGGCAGATGCCCGCTCGGCCCGCCGCGCGGCTTGTCCGATCCTGGCGCCGTCTCGCCCTGATAGACGAAGCCTTCCGCGAGCGAGCGCGCGAGTTTCGCCGTGGTTTCCTGCGTGAAGCCGCCGTAATAACCGGCGCCCTCCCCCGTCAGCAGCACGTGCACGCAATGGTGGAAGTCGTCGTTCCACTGGGCGTCGAAGGGGCCGTCGAGGGGAGCGGGGTCGTTATGCTCGTTCTCGAGGATGAGATGCACGTGGCGCCCCTCCTCTACGGTCTCGCGCACGGCCTGCCCGACCTCCTCCAGCCAGTCACCGTCATGGATGGCGTGGACGGCATCGAAGCGCAGGCCGTCGAAGCGGTATTCCATCAGCCAGTAGAGCACGTTCTCCTTGAAGAAGCGGCGCAGTTCCGGGTGGCGGAAATCGAGCGCTGCGCCCCACGGCGTCTCGATATCGTCGCGGAAGAATTCCGGCGCATAGGCGTGCAGGTAATTTCCGTCGGGGCCGAAGTGATTGTAGACGACGTCGAGAAAGACGTTGAGCCCCAGCTCGTGGGCGCGGTCGATCAGCGCCTTGAGATCATGTGGATCGCCATAGGCGGTATCCGGCGCGAAGGGCAGCACCCCGTCATAGCCCCAGTTGCGGCGCCCCGGAAAATCGGCGATCGGCATCAGCTGGATCGCGGTGACGCCGATATCGGCGATGGCCGGCAGATGCTCGGCCACGCCCGCATAGCCGCCGAGCAGGCCGGCATGCAGCTCGTAGATCACGCTTTCCTGCCATGGCCGCCCTTTCCATTCGGGATAGCGCCAGGCATAGGTTTCCGGGTCGTAGACGATGCTGCGGTCATGCACGTCGGGCGTCTGGAGCCGCGAGGCGGGATCGGGGACGAGCAGGCCGTCCTGCAGGCGATAGCGGTAGCGCGCATCGGCGCCGCATTCCGCTTCGACCGTGAACCAGCCAGCATCGTCGCGCTCCATCTGGATCGGATCCCAATCCTCCACCATCAGCGCCACGCGCTCCTGCGCCGGCGCGAAGAAGCGGAAGCGCGTGCGGTTGCGCGCCTGGATCGAAGCCCCCGCCGTGATCGGAAACTGATAAGCGGTCATCCCTCTTCCCTTTCGCGCTCCGCAACCAGCAGGACGGCGGAACGCTCGCTCACCCCGTAGATCTCCCCATGGACGGGCCCCTCCGCCTCTTGCGGACGGGCACTGTCGATCAGAAGACGCCACGCGGCAGGCGGTTGTGGCAAGCGGAAATCGAGGGCTGTGCCGGAGGCATTCATGAGGAACAGCACCATTTCGATGCGCCCGTCGGGTCTGACCTGCGCCCTGCGCATGGCGAGAGCCCGCCTTTCGGGGTCGTCCCAGTCCTCCGGCGAGGGGATGCAGGCGTTTTCGTCGAACCAGTCGATATCCTTGATTCCCGGTGCGATATCGACGCCGTAGAGGAAGCGCCGCGAGCGCAGGCCCTGATACGAGCGCCGCAGCGATATCAGCCGGGCGACGAAATCCGTGAGCGCCTGCCCCTCCTCGGATTTCGCCTTGCTCCAGTCGACCCAGGAGATCTCGTTGTCCTGCGCATAGGCGTTGTTGTTGCCCGACTGGCTGCGCCCGAACTCGTCGCCGGCGAGCAGCATCGGCGTGCCGAGCGAGGCGAATAGCGTCGTCAGCATCGAGCGCATCACGCGCAGGCGCATCTCGCGGATGGCGTGGTCATCGGTCTCGCCCTCCGCGCCCCAATTGCGCGAATAATTCTCCGAATGGCCGTCGCGATTGCCCTCGCCATTAGCTTCGTTGTGTTTTTTCTCATAGGCGGTGATGTCAGCCAGCGTGTAGCCGTCATGGGCGGCAACGAAATTCACCGAGGCCCAGGGCCGGCGCGCGCGGCGGTCGAACAGATCGCCGGACCCGGTCAGCCGCGAGGCCATTTCCGGGCGCAGTCCGGAATCGCCGCGCCAATAACGGCGGACGCTGTCGCGGAAACGGTCGTTCCACTCGGCGAAGCCCGGCGGGTGGTGGCCGAGCTGATAGCCGCCCGGGCCGATATCCCAGGGTTCGGAAATCAGCTTCTTGCGCTGGAGCACCGGATCCTGACGCAGGGCGTCGAAGAAGCCGGCGCCGGGATCGAAGCCGTGGGGCTCGCGCCCCAGCGTCACGCCGAGATCGAAGCGGAACCCGTCGACGCGATACGAGGTCGCCCAGTAGCGCAGGCTGTCCATCACCATCTGGAGGACGCGCGAATTCGACAGGTTCACCGTGTTGCCGGTACCGGTATCGTTGATGCAATGGCGCGGATCGTCCGGCAGCAGGCGGTAATAGCTCGCATGGTCGAGCCCGCGCCAGGAAAGCGTCGGCCCGAGTTCGCCGCCCTCGGCGGTGTGGTTGTAGACGACGTCGAGGATCACCTCGATTCCCGCCGCATGGAGCCGCCGGATGGCGATGCGCAGCTCGTCCTGATCACCCGGATTGGACATGTAGCGGTTCTCGGGCGCGAAGAAGGAGAGCGTGTTGTAGCCCCAGTAATTGGTCAGCTTCTTCTCCTGCAGGAAGCGGTCCTGCAGGATGGCGTGGATCGGCATCAGCTCGACGGTGGTCACCCCCAGCCGCTTGAGATGGGCGATCACTGCGGGGTGTCCGAGCGCCGCATAGGTGCCGCGTTCGGGCACGCGCACCTCTTCCATCAGCTTGGTGAGACCCTTCACATGGGCCTCGTAGATCACCGTCTCCTCCCACGGAATATCGGGCGGGCGGTCGTCGCCCCAGTTGAAGCTGTCGTCGACGACCATGGATTTGGGCACCGCCGGCGCGCTGTCGCGACGGTCGAAGGAGAGATCCGCGCGCGGCGAATTCACCCGGTAGCCGAACAGCGCATCGCTCCAGCGCGTCTCGCCGTGCAGGCCCTTGGCATAGGGGTCGACCAGGAGCTTGTTGGGGTTGAAGCGATGCCCGCGCGAGGGCTCGTAGGGCCCGTAGGCGCGATAGCCGTAGAGCAGCCCCGCGCGCACATGCGGCAGATAGCCGTGCCAGACCTCGTCGGTCCATTCCGGCATCTCGAAGCGCGCGATCTCGCGCCGGCCCGTCGGATCGAAGATGCACAGATCGATCCGCTCGGCATGGGCGGAATAGACCGCGAAATTCACGCCGAGCCCGTCCCAGGTCGCGCCGAGCGGGTAAGGCGAACCGGGTGAGAGCCGATCTGGCAGGGTTGGCATGTGCTATTTCATCCTTCGAAGCGGAAGATGGTGAGGGAGAGCGGCGGCAGGGTGAGATCGAGCGATTGCGCCTGCCCGTGCGCGGCCTGCGCGGATGTCTCGACACCCCCGCCATTGCCGGTATTGGAGCCGCCATAGAGCGCGGCGTCGGAATTGAAGATCTCGCGCCAGCGCCCCGCCTGCGGCACCCCGATCGCGTAATGCGTGCGCGCCACCGGGGTCATGTTGAGCGCGCAGAGCAGCGTCGGCGCGCCGGGCGCCTTGCGCAGCCAAGCGAAGACGGAGTTCGCCGCATCGTCGCCGATCACCCAGGCGAAACCGGCCGGATCGGTATCGAGGCGGTGCAGAGCCGGTTCGCGGGCATAGAGCCGGTTGAGATCGCGCACCAGCATCTGCAGCCCGGCATGGGATTCGTCCTGCAAAAGTGCCCAGTCGATCTCGCCGTCATGGCTCCATTCGCGATGCTGGCCGATCTCGCAGCCCATGAAGAGCAGCTTCTTGCCCGGATGGCTCCACATGAAGGAGAGATAGGCCCGCAGGTTCGCCCGCTTCTGCCAGTCGTCGCCGGGCATCTTGCCGATCAGCGAGCCCTTGCCGTGGACGACTTCGTCATGGGAAATCGGCAGCACGAAGCGCTCCGAGAAGGCATAGACGAGGCCGAAGGTCAGTTCGTTATGGTGGTATGAGCGGTAGAGCGGCTCGCGTGAGGCATATTGCAGCGAATCGTGCATCCAGCCCATGTTCCATTTGTAATGGAAGCCGAGCCCGCCCTCCGAGACCGGGTGCGACACGCCGGGAAAAGCGGTCGATTCCTCGGCGATGGTGACGGCGCCGGGGGTGCGCTCGCGCACGATGGTATTGAAGCGCTTGAGGAAATCGATCGCTTCGAGATTCTCGCGCCCGCCATGGATATTGGGCACCCATTGCCCGTGCTCGCGGCTGTAATCGCGATAGAGCATCGAGGCGACGGCATCGACGCGCAGCCCGTCCACGTGGAAGCGCTCCAGCCAGTAGAGCCCGCTCGCGATGAGAAAGCCCTGCACCTCACGCCGGCCGAGATTGTAGATGTAGGTGTTCCAGTCCTGGTGGAAGCCCTCGCGCGGATCCTCGTGCTCGTAGAGTGCCGTCCCGTCGAAGCGCGCGAGCCCGTGCGGATCGGTGGGGAAATGGGCGGGCACCCAATCGACGATGATGCCGATCCCGGCGCGATGCGCGGCATTGACGAAGCGTGCAAATCCTTCCGCCGTGCCGTAGCGCGCGCTCGGGGCGAACAGGCCGAGCGGCTGGTAGCCCCAGGAGCCGCCGAACGGATGCTCGGCAATGGGCAGGAATTCGATATGGGTGAAGCCGAGATCGGCCACATACGGGATCAGCTTCTCGGCAAGCGCATCCCAGTCGAGCACGCCGGTATGGTCACCTTCCGGGCGCAGCCACGAGGCGGGATGCACCTCGTAGATCGACATCGGCGCATCCGGTGCCTGCCGCGCTTCGCGCTCTGCCATCCAGGCTTCGTCGGTCCAATGGAAGGCGAAGGGTTCGGCGACGATGGACCCCGTGGCCGGCGGCACCTCGGTGCGCCGCGCCAGCGGATCCGCCTTGAGCGGCAGGGTCTGGCCCTCGCGTCCGACGATTTCATACTTGTAGCGCTCGCCGGCCTTCAGGCGCGGCACGAACAATTCCCATACGCCCGCACCGTGGCGCAGCCGCATGGGGTGGCGCCGCCCGTCCCAGGAATTGAAATCCCCGACGATCGAGACCCGCCGCGCATTCGGCGCCCAGACCGAGAAGGCGACGCCGGGCACGCCCTCGATCTCGGTCATCACCGCGCCGAGGCGCTCAGGCAATTCCCAATGCGCGCCCTCCGACATCAGATGCAGGTCGAGATCGCCCAGAACGAGCCCGAACGCGTAAGGATCCTCCGCCTCGTGCACACCGCCCGGCCATTGCACGCGCAGGCGATAGGGCCGGCGCGCGCCGATGATCCCGGCAAACAGCCCGTCACTGACCTCCTCGAGCGCCGCCAGCACCGCTCCGTCCTCGGACGAGACCACCTCCACCTTCTGCGCGCCGGGCTGGAAGCTGCGTACGACGCAGCCCGCCTCGCTCTCATGCGGGCCGAGAAAGGCGAAGGGATCGGTCAGCCGCCCCGACAGGGCGTCCATGGCGGCGTGTTCGAGACCATGCAGTGCGGGATGGCGGATATCGCTCACGCATTCTCCTTTCCGTCGTCGAGCAGGCGTTTTGCGACGCCCGCGAAGCCCTGGAGGGGAACGTCGAGCCAGGCGGGGCGGTTCGCCGCCTCGTAGCAGATTTCGTAAGCAGCCTTCTCCAGAATGAAGAGATCGAGCAGCCCCTGCCCCGACAGCGCGTCCGGATTGCCGGCGCGATAGGCCTCGGTGAAGGCCTCCTCGGCCTCCTCGCGGAACAGGTCGCGCAGATGATCGACGCGATGCTCCGTGATCGGCCCGCGCGGGGTATGGCGGTGCTTGACCAGGTTCGATGCGGCGTAATCGAAGGAGCGGATCAGCCCGGCCACATCGCGCAAGGGGCTCGCCTTGGCGCGTCGCTCCTCGAGCGGACGGGCGGGCTCGCCCTCGAAATCGATGAAGACGACATCGCCGCCGGCGACGAGCACCTGCCCGAGATGCAGATCCCCGTGAATGCGCGTGCGCATCCGCCCGGCAAATTCATCGGCGCGCTCGCCGATCAGCGCGAGGAGATCGTCGCGCCGCTGCATCAGGGCGGCGACGTCGGAAGCTTCATCAGCGCTCCAGTCGCGCTTCTCGATCACCTTGAAAGCCGCGCGGACCTGGTTCTCGACCGAGCGGCGAAGCGCTGCCACATCCACCTTGCCCGCATTCTCGGGAGCGAAGGCCCCCTCCTCCACCGGCGCTGCGGCGAGGACGCGGTGCATCTCGGCAAGCCGCGTGCCGAGATTGCCGGCAAAGTTGCGGTAGGTCTCGAACAGGTTCTCGGCCTGATCGACTTCCTCCTCCGTCATGGTGGAGAGTTCGTCGATGGTGCGGTCGAGATAGTTCAGCGTCCAGTCCCAGCCATCGCCCTGATTGAGCTGATAGCCCTGCGCGATGGCGATGGTCGTGGGCACGCCCTCCGCCGAGACATGGCGCACCTCGCCCAGAAGCGGTGCGGCATTTGCAAAGCCCGCGCGGGTGAGGTAGCGGCTCATCTCCGCTTCCGGATGGGCGCCGCTGGTGAGCTTGCGCAGGAGCTTGACGACGACCTCGCGCCCGACGATCAGCGTCGAATTGCTCTGCTCGGCGCCGAGCCATTCGATCTCGGCATCGGCGGGCAGATCGAGCGCCGCAAGCGTCTCCTCCGGCTCGAAGACGAGTTCGCCCCGCTCGATCGGCATCACGGCGCTCGTGCGCAGCTTGTCCATCAACGCATGGCCGAAACCGGGCATGGCGAAGCCGTCGGTGAGATAGCCCACGCGGCGGTTCTGGCGCACGCGCGCCATGGCGAGCTGCGGCGCGAAGGGCGGCATCGCCTCGTCGTCCCAGGCGACGGCCAGCGGCAGCGTGTATTTCTCGACACCCGCATCCGTCTCGACATCGCAGAGCGTGAGGATCACGGGGCCTTCCGCGCCCTCCAGCGTCACCGCCGCATCGACGCGCGCGCCCTTGAAGGCGGCATCCTTGCCCTGGAACCAGCGCCGCTGCGGGATGTATTGCGGCAGCACGTCGCTCTCCAGCGTCTCGCGGCTCTTCTCCCGGGTGCCGGGCTTGAGCACATCGGCGACGCCGTTACGCAGGACGAAGGTGAGATGCTCGGGCTCCATCCCCGCCGTCGCGGTGCTCCAGGCCGGCGGCTCGACGCCCTCGCTCAGCTCGAACCAGTAGAAACCGAAGGGCGGCAGCGAGAGCAGGTACGGCAATTGCCCGATCGTCGGGAAGGCCGCCCCGCCCGACATCTCCACCGGCGTCTTGCCGGCGAATTCCGCCAGATTGAGCTCCACCGCCTGCGCCTGACGCGAGACGTTGGCGACGCACAGGATGCGCTCGTCGCCGTTCTCGCGCAGATAGGCGAGGATCTTGCGGTTGGCCGGGCGCAGGAAACGGATCGTGCCGCGCCCGAAGGCCTGATATTGCTTGCGCACGGCGAGCATGCGCCGCATCCAGTTCAGGAGCGAATTGGGATCGCGCAGCTGCGATTCCACATTCACCCGGTCATACCCGTAGAGCGGATCCATGATCACGGGCAGCGACAGCTTCGCCGGATCCGCGCGCGAGAAGCCGCCATTGCGGTCGCTCGACCATTGCATCGGCGTGCGCACGCCGTCGCGATCACCCAGATAGATATTATCGCCCATGCCGATCTCGTCGCCGTAATAGATCACCGGCGTTCCGGGCATGGTGAAGAGCATGGAATGCATCAGTTCTATGCGCCGACGGTCGCGTTCCATCAGCGGCGCGAGGCGGCGACGGATGCCGAGATTGATGCGCGCGCGCCGGTCCGACGCGTAGGTCTCCCAGAGGTAATCGCGCTCCTGATCGGTGACCATTTCGAGGGTGAGCTCGTCATGGTTACGCAGGAAGATCGCCCATTGGCAATTCTCGGGGATTTCCGGCGTCTGGCGCATGATGTCGGTGATCGGGAACCGGTCCTCCTGCGCGATCGCCATATACATGCGCGGCATCAGCGGGAAGTGGAAGGCCATGTGGCATTCGTCGCCGTCGCCGAAATAATCCTGTGTATCCTCCGGCCATTGATTGGCCTCCGCGAGCAGCATGCGATCCGGATAGGTCTTGTCGACCTCGGTGCGGATCTGCTTGAGGATGTCGTGAGTCTCGGGGAGGTTTTCGTTATTGGTACCCTCGCGCTCGACGAGGTATGGCACCGCGTCGAGCCGCAGCCCGTCGACGCCGATATCGAGCCAGTAGCGCATCACGCTCAAGACTTCCTTGAGCACGCGCGGATTGTCGAAATTCAGATCCGGCTGGTGGCTGTAGAAGCGGTGCCAGTAATAGGCCTGCGCCTCCTCGTCCCAGGACCAGTTGGATTTCTCGGTATCGAGGAAGATGATCCGGGTGCCGGTATATTTTTTATCCGTATCCGACCAGACATAGAAATCCCGCGCCGCCGAGCCCGGCTTCGCCATGCGCGCCTTCTGGAACCAGGGATGCTGGTCGGAGGTGTGGTTGATCACGAGCTCGGTGATGACGCGGATGCCTCGCGCATGCGCTTCCTGCACGAAGCGCTTGAAATCGCCCATCTTTCCGTATTCGGGATGCACCCCGCGATAATCCGCGATGTCGTAGCCGTCGTCGCGCCGCGGCGAGGGATAGAACGGCAGGAGCCAGATGCAGGTGACGCCGAGTTCGGCGATATAGTCGAGCTTCTTCATCAGCCCCGCAAAGTCGCCGATGCCGTCATCGTTCGCGTCGAAGAACGACTTCACGTGCAACTGGTAGATCACCGCGTCCTTGTACCATTGCGGATCGTTGTCGAGATTGGCGATCTTCTTGCGTGAGGCCACGTCAACTTCTCCTGTGCGGACGAATGCGCCAGATGGCGAATGGGTATTGGGCGGGGTCGAGCCGGACATGCTGGTTCTTGCCCCACCAGGTGAAGGCGCGATCGGCGATCAGATCCTCGACATCGACGGCGCCGTCATCGGCGATCCCGAACTCCCAGAGCGGGACCTCGATCCCGGCTTCCTGCGCGTGATGCGGATCGAGATTGACCGCGACGAGGATCATCTCGTCACCCTCGCGCGAGGGCTTGCCGTAATAGAGGATGTGCTCGTTCGCGGCATTGTAGAAGCGCACGTTCAGATGCGTGTGCAGAGCCGGGTTCGCCTTGCGGATCCGGTTGAGCCGCGCGATATCGGGCACGATGTTGCCCGGCGCGTTCCAGTCGCGCACGCGGATCTCATATTTCTCGGAATCCTTGTATTCCTCCTTGCCCGGAACGGGCTCGGATTCGAGCAGTTCGTAGCCGGAATACACGCCCCACAGGCCAGACAAAGTCGCCGCGAGGCAGGCGCGCACGAGGAAGCCGGCGCGGCCCGAGCGCTGGAGGTAGACCGGGTTGATGTCGGGCGTGTTGACGAAGAAATGCGGCCGGTAGAAATCCTTCGGCGCCTCCTGCGACAGCTCCTCCAGATAGCTCTGCAGCTCGTATTTCGTGTTGCGCCAGGTGAAATAGGTATAGCTCTGCGAGAAGCCGACCTTGGCCAGATGGTACATCATCTTGGGCCGGGTGAAGGCCTCGGAGAGGAAGATCACGTCCGGATGGCGCGCCCGCACCTGACCGATCATCCACTCCCAGAAGGGCAGCGGCTTGGTGTGCGGGTTGTCGACGCGAAACGTCTTCACCCCCTCCCCGACCCAGAAGAGAACGACATCGCGCAGCGCGATCCAGAGATCCGGTATCGATTCGTCCTTGTAGAAATCGACATTGACGATGTCTTCGTATTTCTTCGGCGGATTCTCGGCATATTTGATCGAGCCGTCGGGCCGGTAATCGAACCAGCCGGGATGCTCCTTCAGCCAGGGGTGATCCGGCGAGCACTGGATGGCGAAATCGAGCGCAAGCTCCAGCCCGTGCTCCATCGCCGCATCGCGCAGGACCCGGAAATCCTCGAGCGTCCCGAGTTCCGGATGCAGCGCATCGTGCCCGCCATCCTCCGAGCCGATCGCATAGGGCGAACCCACATCGTCGGGCCCCGGCGTGAGCGTGTTGTTGCGGCCCTTGCGGTTCTTGCGCCCGATCGGGTGGATCGGCGTGAAGTAGAGCACGTCGAAGCCCATATCGCGCACGCGCGGCAATTGCGGGATCACGTCGCGCAGGGTGCCGTGGCGATCGGGATCGTCGGTCTGCGAGCGCGGGAAAATCTCGTACCAGCTCGCAAACAGAGCCTGCTGACGCTCGGCATCGACGGGCTGGACGACGCTCTGCGCCTTGAACGGACGATCATCCGCCCCATGCATCAAGGCCCGCGTCTCGGTGCCAGTGAGTATATCGACCTTGCCCGCCTGATCGGCGTGGTCGAGATCGACCAGAATATCGGTAAGCCGCTCCTTCAGATCACCCTTCACCCGGGCGCGCGCCGCCTCGACGAGAAGCCGCCCCTCGGTAAGATCGAGCGTGATATCCACCCCCGCATCGGCTTTCTTGCGCAGATCGCGGGCGTAGCTGGCATATCGGTCCAACCAGGCCTCGACGACATATTCGTGCCGCCCCATCCGCTCCAGATGCATCATCGCGCGGAAGCGATCATTGCCCTGCGGCAGCATCGGGGCCGTGCGCCATTCATCCTCGTCGAGGGCGCGCCAGCGCAACTCGACGCTGATCACCTCGTGCCCGTCCATGAAGGCATCGACATCGACGGTGATGGAATCGCCGACGATGCGTTTGACCGGATAGCGCCCTTGATCGATGCAGGGCGACAGGGCCTCGACGACGATGCGCGGCGCCGCTCCCGCCGCCTTCGCCGCGCGCTTGCCGGCGGGAACGGCGAGCTTCACGGGTTTCGCGCGTACCGCGCGGGCGAGCAGAACCGCGCCGGGTTCGAGATAGAAGGTATCGCCGGCGGAATCGCTGATATCGCCACCGTCGAGGGGTACGAACCCGGCGAATTCGCCGCCCATCTGCGCGCGCAGCTTCGTCGCGCCGACATCGTGGCCGTCTTCCAGATCAGGATTGACCAGAACGAGCACCGCTTCCTGCGCCACGCGCGGATCGGCGGGGGTGCGCAGGATTCCGGTCGCCTGGGCGGAGGGGCCGGTGAGTGCGCGCAACTGACCGGGTTCGGCGAGCGCCGGATTCTTCGCGATCAGCGCATTCGTCTCGCGCACGAGATCGGCGATCTCCGCCGGCGCCTCTGCGACCATCCGCCCAGCATCTTCCGGGCGGCTCTCGATCGGATCGAGCGGGCGGCGGGCGGCGTGCTCGAAACCCATCGGCATCAGTATGCCGCAACCGAGCCCCGCCGCGAGGCGTAGAGCACGCCCATAGGCCGGGACGATCCCGCGCGCATCGCCGACGCGCTCGACGAGACGGGTGGCGAAGGGCGCTTCGGGCATGGTCATGACCGGCGCGATGGCCGAGAGCGCCGCATGCTCCTCCACGAGCCACGGCGCGCGCCCGTCCCACCAGGGTAGCGAGGAGAGCAGATAATCGAAGCCGCAACCGCCGAGCCCGAGCGCATCGGAACGCGGCAGGCCGGTCGTATCGGCGATGACGAGCGCATCCGGGCGCGCTTTACGCATCACCGCGATGAGCCGGCGCCACAGATCGGCCGATGCCGCATTGGGGCGCACCGCGCGAAAACCCTTCACCCCGGCACGCGCGAAGGCGGCGATGCGCGGCGTCCAGTAATCCGTCAGCCAATCGACGCATTCCGCGTCGAGCCGCGACCAAGCCGCGCCCTGCGCCGTCGCCGGGCGACGCGGATCGACCGGCCCGCCCGCCGCCTCGCGCCGTACGGTGAACCTGTCCGGTGCGGCTTCCACCTCGCGATGCTCCAGCGCGAATTGCTGGGGTGCGAGATCGATCAGCAACGAGAGCCCCCGCGCTTCGGCTTCGCGCGCCATCCAGGCCAGCGCGTCGACGAGCTGATCCTCGAAGCCGAGCCCCTCATGCGGCAGATCGTGATCGACGGGGAAGAAGACGTCGCCGGTGCGACCGGGGCGGAAGGGAGGCGAGAGCGCGACATGGTCGAAGCCGAGATCGCGCGCCTGATCGAGCCAGACCTCCAGCGCATCGCGTGCTCCCACGGCGCGGTGATGGAGGTAGTAGATGCGGGGATGCGCGGTTGACTGCGTTCTGGCCATGGTCCCTCGTTGTGTCAGACGCTCTGACGGCGCCGATTCGCGACGATGATAGCGCGGGGATACGACGAAAGGGACGCGCCCCCTCCCCGACTTCGATCACCCGGCTGCTCAAATTCAGTGCGGTCTGGGCAACCCGCAGGCGAACGTTCCCGGCCCGGAATGTAAACCGGCCCGCTCGGCCAAGGTTCCAACATCCGGCGCAGAATGCAAGTGTGGGGCACCTCCTCCCTTCCCTTAACGTCACGACGCGCGCTACAAATGCGCAACGATCCCCGCCGCGACCATCGAGGTCGCGCCGCGCGCCTTCAGGAGCCCCCCGATCATGAGCGATCCGCGTCTGCCGTTTCTCGCCGAGCTTGAAAAGAAGATCCTGTGGCTCTCCACCTGGACGATCCACAACGCGAACCACCTGCGGGAGAGTGCGGACGGGCTGAAGGTAGGCGGACATCAGGCCTCGTCGGCCTCGCTCGCGACGATCATGACGGCGCTCTACATGGCGGCTCTGCGGCCCGAGGATCGCGTCGCGGTGAAGCCGCATGCGAGCCCGGTCTATCACGCGATCCAGTACCTGTTCGGCAAGCAGAGCCGCGAGAATCTGGAGAATTTCCGCGGCTACAAGGGCGCGCAATCCTATCCCTCGCGCACCAAGGATGCCGACGACGTGGACTTCTCCACCGGCTCGGTCGGCCTCGGCGTGGCGCAGACATTGTTTGCCAGCATCGTGCAGGATTACGTCAAGGCGCATGGCTGGGCCAAGGAGCGCCGCGAGGGCCGCATGATCGCCCTCGTCGGCGATGCGGAGATGGACGAGGGCAACATCTTCGAGGCATTGCTGGAGGGCTGGAAGCAGGGCGTGCGCAATACCTGGTGGATCGTCGATTACAACCGCCAGAGCCTCGACGCGGTCATCCGCGAGGGCCTCTATGCCCGGTTCGAGGCGCTGTTTCGCGCCTTCGGCTGGGAGGTGGTGACGCTGAAATACGGCTCGCTCCTCGAAGCGGCCTTCGCCGAGCCCGGCGGCGACAAGCTGCGCGACTGGATCGATACCTGCCCCAACCAGCTCTATTCCGCCCTCACCTTCCAGGGCGGCGCGGCCTGGCGCAAGCGGCTGATGGATGATCTGGGCGATCAGGGCCCCCTCACCGCGCTGATCGAGAAGCGCTCCGACGCCGAGCTCGCGCGTCTGATGACGAACCTCGCCGGCCATGATCTGCCGACGCTGCTGGAGGCCTTCGAGGGGATCGACCACGACCGCCCCGTCGTCTTCATCGCCTATACGATCAAAGGCTTCGGCCTGCCGCTGGCCGGCCACAAGGACAACCATGCGGGCCTGCTCACGCCGACGCAATTCGCCGCCTATCGCGAACAGGCCGGCGTGCGCGAGGGCCATGAATGGGATCGCTTCGAGGGGCTCTCGCTGCCTGAAGACGCGCTCGAAGCCTTCCTCGAGAAGGTGCCTTTCCGTGCGGGCGGCGAACGGCGCCTCACATCGCCGGCCCTGCCCGTGCCGGAAGATTTCCCGATGCCGCAACAGGCGAGCCTGTCGACGCAGCAGGGTTTCGGCATGATCCTCAACGAGCTCGGTCGCGGCGAGACGAAGCTCGCCGAGCGGATCGTCACCACCTCGCCGGACGTGACCGTCTCGACCAATCTCGGACCCTGGGTGAACCGGCGCGGGTTGTTTGCGCGCCAGAGCCTCGCCGATACCTTCAAAGCCGAGCGCATCCCTTCCACCTTCAACTGGGATTTCAAGCCCGAAGGCCAGCATATCGAGCTCGGCATCGCCGAGATGAACCTCTTCATCCAGCTCTCGGCGCTCGGCCTGTCGCATTCGCTCTTCGGCGAGCGGCTGATCCCGATCGGGACGCTCTACGACCCCTTCATCTCGCGCGGGCTCGATGCCCTGAACTATGCCTGCTATCAGGATTCGCGCTTCATTCTCGCCGCGACGCCATCGGGCATCACCCTCGCGCCGGAGGGCGGGGCGCATCAATCGATCGCCACACCCCTGATCGGCATGTCGCAGGACGGCCTCGCCTCCTTCGAGCCGGCTTATGTGGACGAGCTCTCGGAGATCATGCGCTTCGCCTTCGGATATGTGCAGCGCGACGGTTCCGGCGAGCCGAACGAGCGGACCTGGCTGCGGGACGAGACAGGCGGCTCCGTCTATCTGCGCCTCTCGACGCGCTCCATCGAGCAGCCCAACCGCAAGATGACGCCGGAACTCGCACAAGGTATCGTCGACGGCGCCTATTGGCTGCGAGAGCCCGGCCCGAACGCGCAGGTCATCGTCGCCTATACGGGCGTCATCGCGCCGGAGGCGATCGAGGCGGTGGGGCTGATGGCCGAGGATCGCCGCGATGTCGGGCTGCTCGCGGTTACGTCCGCCGACCGGCTCAATGCCGGCTGGACGGCGGCGCAGCGCGCCCGCGAGCGCGGCCTCGTGCATGCGCGCAGCCATATCGAGCGGCTGCTGGGCGATCTTCCGCCCCATTGCGGCATCGTGACCGTGATCGACGGCCATCCCGCGACGCTCGCCTGGCTCGGCGCGGTGCATGGTCATCGCACGCGTTCACTGGGCGTCGAGCATTTCGGCCAGACCGGCACGATCGCCGACCTGCACCGCCATTACGGCATCGACGCGCAGGGCATCGTCGCTGCCGCCGAGATGGTCGCACCGGGCCGCCCGATCCGGCATCTGAAGGCGTCGTGAGGCGGGCTCACGCTCTACTGCGCAGGCGAGCGGCTGCCGATCGTCCCGCGCAGTTCCGCGATCTCGGCGCGCAGGGCCTTGATCTCGTCGAACAGCGCCTCGCGTGAATTCTGGGCCGCCTGCTGCTTGGCCTCCTCGGCCTTGCGTTCTTCCTCGTGCGCCACCTCGTGCTCGACCTGCATCGCATTCACCACGATGCCGATGAACAGGTTGAGCATGGTAAAGGTCGTCGAGAGGATGAAGGGCACGAAGAACAGCCAGGCCAGCGGATAGACATCCATCACCGGGCGCACGATCCCCATCGACCAGCTCTCCAGCGTCATGATCTGGAACAGCGTATAGGCCGAATACGGAATCGTGCCGAACCAGTCCGGGAAGCTCTCGGCGAAGAGCTTCGTCGCCATCACCGAGAAGACGTAGAAAAGCAAGGACAAAAGCAGCACGATCGAGCCCATCCCCGGCAAGGCCCCGATCAGAGCGCCGACCACGCGCTTGAGCGAAGGCACGATCGTGATCATGCGCAACAGACGCAGGACCCGCAGCGCGCGCAGCACCGAGAACGCGGCGGTGGCCGGCGCGAGCGCGATGGCGATCACCGTGAAATCGAACACGTTCCACGCATTCTTGAAGAAACTCAGCCGGTAGACCGATAGCCGCAACGCGATCTCGATGACGAAGATCGTCAGGATGATCTGGTCGAGCGCCAGCAGGAACGGCCCGAAATTGGCCATCGCCCAGGCGCTGGTCTCCAGCCCCAGCGTGACCGCGTTCACCGCGATCAGCGTCATGATGATGCGCTCCAGAAGGCGCGATTCGACGAACGCCCTGATACGGTCCACTGCTCTTCTCCGGATCGATGATGATTCGCGAAACGGCGTCCCGCGCCGCCCGCGCAGGAAGTGCGCATGAACGCGCGCCACGTCAAGCGTTCCGAGCGAGCGTGGCAAAATCAAGCCCCGATACGCCAACCCCGGCGAAGAACCGCCCCACCCCACCCTTTTCCGGTTGACCCCGCGCCTTTGAGGCCTTAAGTCGACGCCCATCGAGCGCGTAGCTCAGTTGGTAGAGCAACTGACTTTTAATCAGTGGGTCCAGGGTTCGAGCCCCTGCGCGCTCACCACAACCCCCTCGAAAATAAAGAGAATTTCGATTGCCGCGAAAGCGGCTGGAGGGGGATTTTCGTCGGGGAACTACCGGGGAACTACATAGGCCGCTATCGCTCCCCCAGCGATCCGCCGCTTTTCCACAACCGATCAGATCGAATATCTCCGCAAGATCGCAGATGCGGCAGAGCGCACACGGGATGAAGCGCTCGCCGATGTGCGGCGGATCATCAGTGCGTCGGAGCGGCAACAGCTTGCCGGCCAGTCCGCCCCGACGCCGTCCAACCCCAAACAGGAGATGAACGATGTCGGGTAACACGAACCTTCCCGAAAACACCAGCAGCAAGCAGCTTGTCTATCAAGGTCATGTGATCCGGGATCGGGGCGAGATGATCTCGCTCACCGATATGTGGAAAGCTGCCGGCTCGCCTTCCAACCGTGAACCCTTCAACTGGGCGCGCAAGGAAGGTGCCGCTTTTATTGAGGCTGTCGCCGTCACCCATAACCTGCCTGACAGTCAGGTTATGGCGAAAAAACAAGGAAAATCAGGGGGCACTTTTGGGCACTGGCAGATCGCTATCGCCTTTGCCAAGTACCTCTCCCCTGAATTCCACATGTGGTGCAACGAAGTTGTGCGGGCGCACATGGAAGGGGAGCTGGTCGACCGGCGCCATATCGAGGACCAGACCCGCGACCTGGGCATCAGCAAGGCCACGATCAAGAAGATCACGGCGCTGGAGAATGCGGTCTACGCTGATCAGCTATTGAATGAAATCGTTGGGCTCTGCGGTCGATGATCGAGGGCTTTTCCACAACCGAGCAATGAGATTCGCACGTAGTGCTTTGCGCCCTGCGCCGCGCGTGTTGCATCATGGAGTGGGGAAGCGATGGGAGGGGGCGGCGATGAGCGGGCAGGAGCAAAACCAGCCGGAAGGGAATGAGGACGAAGGAAAGAAGATTTTCAGGGTTGGCAAGATCGGCACCGCTGTTCTTGTAGCCGTCTTGGTGGGGCTTTTGGTCGTTCGGCTTCCTGAATGGTGGCCACTGCGCGCCCCTGTCCCCCCAGGCGCCGAAGAGCCCGCACGGCTCACGCTCAGCGAGATCGGTAACGTACTCGCCGGGATATTTGCCCCGCTCGCATTCCTTTGGCTTTTCGTGGCGACAATGCTGCAACGACGGGAGCTTGGCCTTCAGCGCAAAGAACTTAAGCTCCAACGAAGGGAACTCGCTCTAACTCGTGATGTACTTCAAAAAACAGCAAAGGCAAACGCTGAAACAGCGAAGGCTAGCGCTGATCAGGCAAAGATGATGCAGCACAGCTTGTCTGTGTCACAGAAAAGCAGCCAGTATGAATATTTTTCTTCTGTGCTATACTATACGGCAATTCATTGGATGTCGATCAACAGAAAGATTGCATTGCCAACGGATGGAACTGGATTCGTCTTTTTTGGGCGTGATTTTGGAACAGTTAGGGATATAAATGATCCTGGTGGCGTTGACGCTGCATTCGGCCTCTTAAAACAGATTTTGGAGTATTACGAAAATAGGATGGATCAGGGGCATTTTTTTGATGGCCCGCTGGACAGAAACCAAGACAGCGCGTATGAAGATTTTAGAAAATTTAAGAAACTTGTAGATATGATGAAGAATATTGATAAAGTTTTTTCACAAGCAGAGAATGAAATAATAGTATTTCGGTTTGAATTTCTTGAATTTACCAAAATGAACTACATATTAGAGGGCTTATATTCGAAATCTAAAGAGCGTCTTCAGGATCAATTCCCGGGTATGATATTTCCAAAAGAGACACCATAAGATCACGGCACCACCCCATAATCCGAGTACGCGCTGCGCATTGTGCGGTCGGCGGCATCGTCGACCTCATCGCGTGCGGCCCTTGAGAGCCCCGGGACGGATTGAAGGACGTTCGCGAGGCGTTGCGCGATCGAAAGGGCTTCCTCGAGCTCTTTCTTGTCGAGATTGAGCTTGTTGGGTGCGGAGAGGGTATCCTTCAGCTTTTCCGCATCCTTCTGGGCGCCGTCGAGCCCGAAGGCCTCCGCGAGCGACCGGCCTGCATTCGGGCCGACCTCGCCTGCGCGGCCCGCGTTTCTGCGTCCTCGGGTACGATCAGGCGAACCCGATCCCTCGCGCAGATCGCGGAACCGATCGCCGAAGCGGCCGAGGATCCCGGACGTGCTCGTGTCGATATCGTCGCGCCCCTCAATCCCCAGCGCTTCGTCGACCGTGTCGAGCCCCCAGCCGATGCCGAATCGGCCGAGCCCGTAGAGCGCGCCGCCGACGAGGCCCTTGCGCCATCCGCCTCGGATCGCGTGTCGCAGAGATCCGCCACGCCCGGCACCCGCCGCAGCGCCGGCAGCACTGCCGGCAACGCCCGCGCCTCCCTGCGCGACTGCTGCGGCCGTCAACGCCGCGGCTGATGCCTTCAGCGCCGCACCGGCGGTGATCAGCCCCCAAGTGGCACTTGCCAGCTTCCACGCCCCCACCGCACCGCCGGCCGTTGCCGCGATCCCAAGCCCAAGGCTCCACCCGCTATCGATTCCCTTGATCCGCTCTGCGAAGTTCCGGATCCCGTCGGAAAGGCGATTAAGCGCGGGGATGATCACGGGGAAGACATGGGTGCCGAGTTCCGCAGACAGATCGCGCAGCGATGCCAGGAACGTGCTGAAAGCAATGAAGGGGTCACGGTGCCGGGCGTTCTCCGCATCGCTTGAGCCCAGCGCATTGGAGTACATCTCGATATTCTTCCGGATATTCTCCGAAGCGATGATCATCGCGGTCATGCCGCCGGCGGCGAGCCGATGCGACATTACCCGGCCAACGGCCTCCGCAACTTCGCCCTCGTTCGTGATGTCGACGCCCTGCTTCTCCAGGAGCGGCTTGAAATACGTATGCGCCCATTCGAAGGGATTCTGCACGAAGAGATCACGCCCGATCAGCGTCTGGTTCTCGTCGCGCAGCCCCATCGCCTGCTGGCGCTGGAGATAACGCGCCTGCGGACCGGCACCGATCGGGGTGACGAGGTTGCGATATGCGCCGGCGAGGATCTGGCCCATGCGCCCGGCGCCCTGGTCCTGCATCAGCGCCGGCAGGTAGCTCGACCAGAAATCATTCGTGAGCGCATAGCGGGCAACGTTCGCCGTCTGGGAGAAGGCGAGGTAATCCTCGACGCGGATTTCCTTGCCCTCAACCTGGGCGGCCTTCACAGCCCCTTCCATAATCTGCGCGATGTTCTCCGGACCGAGCCCGGATAGCAGCTCGTTGCGGTTCGCCTGGTCCATGGCGCGCAGGAACGAACGGACGCGATCGGCCGCGGCCTGGGGGCCTTGCTCTGTCATCGTGGCGACGATGTTGCGCACGATCGGCTCAAGCATCGCAAGGGCGTGATCCTCGCGCCCGCCGAACAGGGTATAGCCCACGCGCCCCAGTTCCATGATTTCGCTCTGGTCGATCGCGCCATAGCGCTTTGCGAGAGACTGGGATTTCTCGCGGACACGCTCGCTGTAGGTCTGGGGGATGTTCGCGAGCTCATACTGGTACTCGCGCCGCCCGCGCTCGCCGGCGGCCCTGAAGCCCTCGCGCCCTGCGCGGCCGACGACGTAATACCCCGTGCCGAGGCCAAGCGCCGCGCTCGTCCAGCGCATCGGCGACGCCATGCGCCTTTGCATCTGCGCGAAACGCTGTTCGGTCTGTCGCATCCCGGCGCGGACATCCGAGAAATGCCCGAGGACGCTCGTTCGCCATGTCGCAGTGCTCGAGGCGCGCAGTGCCTGGTTCATGCTGTTTTGACGAATCCGACGCTGGAGCGCATCCCAGGAACGCCCGACCTCGCGGAATTCGTCCCGGGTGAGCTTCAACCGGTCAAGCTGGCGTTGAAAGTTCGCGCCCCACGGTGCCGGCGCGTTGCGCAGGCCGCGCCCCACCTCCGAGGCCGCCCTTTCGACGTCGCGGATCGATCGTACAGCGCCACGCGCGCGAGCCGAGAGCTCATCGCGCATACGCAGGATGAGGTTACCAACGAGTGTGCGGGCCATGAGCCGGCCTCCTCAGAATTTGCGGTTTCGGTCGAAGTAGGCGGAACGGATGACGGGTGCCGGTTTGGGCTTCGTCATCGTTGGATTGCGAAGATCTGCTTCGCGGGCATCGGGAGAGGTGTGCAGCACCTGGCGCGCGGCGACGGCGTACACCGTGCAATCGAGGGCCTCAGCCCGGCGCCCGGGGATCCGCTCCCATCGTTTCTGAGGGCGCCCGCGCACGTGGCGGGTGACGAGCCGCTCGGATGCGAACTGTTCGTACCACCAGGGCTCAAGGGTGCTCGAAAAGAGGATCGCCCCGCGCCGGCGTTGCCGGTCGAGATGCTTCTTGATCGAATCGGACCCGACCCGGTACAGCACGCGCCCGGACTTCTTGGCTTGCGTCCGTTCGATGAAACGCCGATCGCCTGCCATCCCCTTCCCGGCCATGATCCGGCGCGAGGAGCGCGGCGCACAGAACGCAATCACCTGGTCCATGACGCCACCGTCGCCAGCGTCGACCACCGCCGCGTCAATGCCGATCTTGCCTCCGTGGGGATGATCCCATTTCGTTTTCAGGAGCTCGTCGAGCTCTGCCCAGGTAGTCGCCTCATCGGGGCCGCCGTCGACGATCTCATGAGCGAGCACATAAAGCGCGCCCTCCCGATCGAAGCCGAGGAGCGTGACCTCGATTCGATCCCGCTGGACGTCGCATCCGGCGGTAATGAAAAGCACGTCCGCCGGTATCGCGTTGAGACCGAATTCGCGCGCGCCGGCGGCGAGCTCCTCCTCGTCGAAGCCCTCGCCGACGCCATCCGACCAGCCCTCGGCGAGAAGTGTATTCGTGAAAACCTGCAGCTTTTCGGGGTCATCCTTCGCCGCGAGATATTCAGCCGCGAGCTTCCCCCAAGAGGCATTTGCGAGGAGAGAAACCAGCGCATTTAGCCGGAAGCCGGCATGCCCCTTCACATGCGGCGCGGTCGCGCGCCATCGTCCGGCGGCGACCATGGCGGCCTTGCTCCGCTCGTCGATCAGCTCTTCGCAGTGGGGGCACTGATAGGCGGCCGTTTCCGGCGCCCCCGGCTTCCACACGATATGTTGCCAACGGATTTCATTGAAGGCGCCGCACGACGGGCAAGGCACCTCGAACACCCGCTGGTCGCTCGCCGCATACGAGGCCAGCACCTTTGATGATTCGGCGAGGATCGGGGTTGAACCGATCACGATCTTTCGGTCAGCGTAGGAGAGCGTACGGCGCTCAGCCAGAACGAGCGGATCGCCCTCAGCCCCGGACTCCATCGCGTCGACCTCGTCACAGAGGAGCACGCGGACGGTATGGCGGCGTAGGTTGCGCTGCGATTTTGCAGCGACCACTTTCAGCGACCCGCCGGGGAAGCGCCGCGAGTTGAGCGTGTTGCGGCCGCGCTCGTCGCGCTCGGCTCCGATCATGCCGACGAGCGCCGGCGAGGCATCGAAAACCGGCTCGAGATCCGACACGACGAAATCGCGGGCATCGCTTTCAGTGGGGAGTAGCGCAAGGATGGGCGCCGGATCGTTCACAACGAAGGATGCAAGCGCGGAGGTGAGGAGCGTTGTGAAGCCGACGCGCACCGGCTTGACCAGAGTTACACGCTCATTGCGCCGATCGCCGATCGCGTCCGCTATCTCGCGCTGGAAAGGCCATAGACGGACCTTGCCGGGGAGTGCCGAAACTTCGGAGGGGAGATTGACGGAAGCCTCGATCCAATCGGAGAGCTTCAGGCGTGCGGGAGGAACAAGCGCCGCGAGAGCCTGGCGCCGGACGCGCGCAATCCCTTCATGAAGCATCAGATGCAAGCTCGCTCAGAACGTCGCGGATCTCTGAATCAATCACCTCCGCATCATCGGCGGTGAGGTGGCCGAGGCGCTGGCGCACACGGGACGGGACCGCGAGCATGCCGGCGCGGACCTGGCGCAATACCGATGACCATTCCTCGAGCACCTCGCCGGCCGGCAAGAGCTCTCGACGCATCGCCGCGAGCTTCGCCTCCCGCTCATCAGCCTGCGCCTTCGCAAGTCGGGCACGCTCCGAGACGAGCGAGCGCGAACCGTCATCACCGGCCCGGCCGGCGGCCATCTCGCGCAGGTGCGCGCAGTAGCTGGCAACCGAAGCCTCAAGGGGATATCGCCCGCGCCCGTCACGCGCGACCACGCCCCGCGCCGCGAGATCGCGCACCGATCGATCCGACAAGCCGAGAAGCCGGCCGAGCTCACGAGCCGAGACCTTGGCCGGGTTTTCGAGATCAGCGGATTTCGCGGGGTTCTTCGTGCGGCGGGCCATCGGCGGCGGAACCCCTTAGCAAACTTTTACTCCATGGACAGAAGCCGGGGGTCGGTGCCCCGCTACGCGCCCCTTCAGGAAGGACCCGCTCAAAACCCACGCAAACCGCCCCGCGCTGCCCTTCCCGTGGCCTCTGGCAGGCGTTGTCGTGACGCAGCGCCCCCGATGCGCCAGCGCGGCGCGTTCCAGCGTGCGGCGCTGTGAAGCAATCTCTGAGGCTTGGGCTTTGGGGGTGTGTTGAGCGGGGTGAGTTATGCCCCCGCGATGACGAGAATACACCGCGGGGGCGCCGGCCAGCCCTGTGGCGAGGGATAGGCCGGAAGCTTGAGAATGGCCGCAACCACTCTCATCGAGGACTGGCCCGCATGACCGTACGAGACCAGAGCCGGCGACATGGTCGAGAGCGCTCAATGATGTTTGAGCCCACGCTCTCGACTTTGCGGACGGTCGCAACGCCCGTGCTCTCAGGGCTCGGATCTGAAAAAAGGATCAGGCGTTTTCTAGGGCGGCGACGCGGCCTGCGAGCGCGGCAAATTCGACGATGTTGATCAGATTAAGCGGGTGCGGGAACAGGCGCACGCGCACGGTCGTTGCGGAAACCTCAAGAGCCGTACCGATCACCGGGTTTTCAATGCCCTCGTCGGTCGCGCGCTTTTCCGCTGCTTCCCAATACACCGGCGATCCCGGGGTGAACGTCGCGCCGCTATCGCGCGGCAGATCATAGACCCCGACGAGCGCGAGCTCGACCGGGGAGCCCTCCGCCGCATCGGTCGCGGCAACGCCGAAGAGGGACGAGCCGGCATAGGGAAGGACGCCGTCACCGGATTTCACACCTCCGGCGGGGGCGGTCACGGTCACGGTATTACCGGGCTGGATGAAGTTCTTCATGGCTACACGCCTTTCGAGTGACGGAATCGGATTGTGTGGATAGGGCTGCGCCCCTTGCACTCACGCTCAAGGCGGGAGACGAGCGCCCCCATCTTTTCGATGTCGCCCCGGTGAAACCAGGCGTCCCGATCTCGGAAGCTGATCTTCTGGGCGCTCTCGCCGGCGACGAGCCGCATGTAAGCAGGCCGGAGCACCGCGAGCGCTGCGCACGGGTCATAGTCCGGCGCGGCGAAGATCGCTTCGAAGGAATCGTTCGGCATGGTTTCACCTGGTGATCAGGGCTTAAGCGCCAGCGTTGCGGTAAGCGCCCCGGAAGTCAGAAGCGCCAACGGCGAAGTCGAGGCTTGCCGCGACCTTCAGAGCTTGCGTGTCGAAATCTCGCTCGCTGCGGATCTGCGGCCCTTCGGCTCCCTGCACATAGCCGTAGATCACAGTCGGGGCGGCGCTGGGCGATGCGAACAAATACCAGTCATTCCCGGTGATGTTGGCATCTACAACCAGTTCGGCGAAGCCGGACCACACATTCACGTCCGCAGCCTTCGTCGGCATAACTGCGGCGAGGATCTGACGCGCCGCCGTCTCGTAAGCCGGGCCGACAACGAGATAGGCCGGCTGAAGATTCAGCACCATTCCGTCAAGCGACTTCTGCGCGCGCAGGGCCTTCACCGCCGCACCGATGCTGGTTGCGTCGATCACCGTGCCGGTGGCGGCAAGGTTGCCGTGCGTTGCATGGAATAGCGCAACGCCATCAGACAAGACGGGATTCGCGGCGAGCACGCCGTACGCGAGTTTGTTCTCGTCGTTCGCCGCGCGGGTCGCGATGCCGGCCGTGAAGTCGGATAGGGCCGAAAGATCGTCGTTCATAAGGAGGCGACGGCCGAGCGCGAGGCCGGTGCCGTATTCCTTCGCAGCGATTTTCTCTGCGTTTTCGCTGACCGTGCCGTACTTGGTTTCGCCGTTTTCATGGATTTCCGTGAACGCGGGCACATCGCCGACGCGCAGGAACGAGTGTTCCTTGAAATCCGCGAAGTTCCGGCGCGCGGCCCAGGTGCGATAGGTCGGCGCGGCAACCTGATACTGCGCAAGCAATGCCTTGTTTGCGGCGTCGGCGACGAGGAGCGGGAAATCCGAGGTGCTATGCGCACCGACGGCGCGGGACATCAGCGCTTCCCGGTCGCGCAGGTTCACCCGGTCGCCGCGCGCAACCGCCATATCGCCGACGAGATCGAGGAGCGAATGCCCGCGATATTCGGTGGCGCGGCCCTCAAGCTTCACGGCACCTGGTGCGAGGCGGTGCGCGAGTGCGTCGGCCATCGCGCTGCGAATCTGATCCGGGTCCGTGTGGTCGGCGCCGATCTGAAACGACGGGCGGAGCTGCTCCGCTGAAGCGGATCGCGCCTGCAAAGCCTCGAAAGCCGCTTTCCGGGCTTCATCGGCGGTAGCCTCGCGATCAATCTGCTGATCGACGAAAGTTTGGGGGAGCCCGGAAAGGCGGGCGATCGAACGGATCTCAGCATTGACGGCCGCACGCGAAACCGGCGCGGATTCGGCCGACTGCTGAGGCGGGGGCGTGGTGGTGGTCACCTGATCGGTGGCGGGGTTTTCGTTCGGCATCGGTTGATCACTCCTCGTTCCCGCGTTCGGATCGGCGGGGATAGGCACCAAAGAGACTTCGTGAATGGTCCAGCGGGTTGCGGTCTTGCTGCGCAGGCCAGATTTCTGGTCGGTCGTCTCGCGCCACTCCTGGACGCGGTAGCCGATCGAAACCCCGTAGCGGCGGCCGTCGTCGAGCTCCGCGCGTACGAGCTGGGCTTTCGGGTTCGCCCGGCTCAGCGTGATCAGCGCGTGCGTCTCCTCGCCGACGGCGCGGATCCGCGAGGCATCGCCGATCACGTCTTCGACGGACCAACGGGCGTGCGCGTCCAGCACGGGGACGGAATCCACCGGCTCAGGCTTCGGCGAAAGATACTCGGTGAACGCCCCGCGCTCGTCGTATCGGCGGACGCCTGCGCCGGCGGCAATGACCGCCTCAACGGTCCCGGCTTCAGCATCCCATGACGAGGACTTGAGCGGCGCGCGGCGCGTGATCAGCGCTTCGGCTTCAGCTGTCGGCATTCGGTGACCCTTTTCCTTGAAGCGCGGGGAAACTCAGCCCCAAGCGTGCGGCGCGGCGCTCGTCTTCGGCGCGCTCCTCATCGAGCTGGTCGACGTCGTACCCGCGTGCCGCCACCGCCTGGCGCCGCGTCATCAGTCCGGCATTCAACGCGGCAATTTCCGCGTCCGTGTCTTTCTTCGGATCGACGAAATCGAACTTCGGAGTGATCCATTTGGCCGCGAGAAACGGCCTTTCGTCGCGGAAGAAGCCGGCCATCTCCGGAGCACCGGCAAGCGCGCGCTGGACGCACCAGAAGCGCCAGACCGGGCGGCAGAATTGATAGACCAGCATGGAATGCTGGTGCTTCTCGACCCTGCGGCGCCATTCGATGAGGCCGGCGCGCAGCGATGAATAATTCGCGTCGCTGAGATCACCGGAAAGCACGTGCACCGGGACACCAAGCCCGGCAGCGATCTCTTGCCGCGTGATCTTGAGGAAATCGATCGCCTCCTCGCCGATCGCTGCGGGGGAGGAGAACTCGATTTTCGTTCCCGCTGGCAAGCGTTTCATCGTACCGGGCTCAAGGCCGCCCTCAAGCGTGCCGCCCGCCTCGTCGCCATCGAATGCGGAAGGATCTTCGGAGTATAGGAACCCCGCGAAACAAGCGGCGGTGATCTGGCGAGTGAGCTGCGCGTCGATCGCGCGATCATAATCAGCGGAGCGCAAGAGCACCGGCGCAAACCATGTCAGCCCGCGAACCATCCCAGCAAATATGGGACGAAACACATGCAGCACCTGCGCCGCCGGAACGCGGATCGTCCGGTAGCTTTGTGCGAACGGTAAGCCGGGCAGATCCTGTCGAATGTGATATGCGACCCGCCGGCCCTGCTGATCGAATTCGACGCCTTGGACGATTCGCGCCTCGCCGCGCATGTCCCGGTTTTCGTTTCGGTCGAGCTGCTCAGGGTCGAGGAGGCGAATCCGGCCATCTGCCAAGAGCACCGCGAGCGCTTCGCCGTTGATGACTACCGACCGCGCGACCGCAGCCTGAAGCCCGTAAAAGTCGGTGAGATCATCCGCGTCGAGGAAGTCCGTTGCTTCTTCGAAGGCGAGCGCAAGAGCCGCGTTCTTGTGTTGCGGCTTGAGCCCGGCGCCGACCAGAGCCGACTCCCATGCTTCCACACCGCTCGCCGCATAGGCGTTATTCGCCACGAGCCCGCGCGCCCGGCGGGCCAACGTTCCGGCGGCAGAAAGCGCAGCCGCGGAAGGCGAGCTGATATCGCTGAAGCCGGACCAGCGGCGACCATGGCCGGCGCCTTCATAGTTGCGCACTGCCACCGATCGGCGCGGCTGAGGCACAGCCTTTTGACGGATCGCCGGGGGCATCGAAGCCGGGCGGGGCATCAGGCTTTCGCCCTCAGCTTGGCGAAGGCTGCTTCAACGCGATACGCCACGAAATCAATGTTCAACACAAGCGAAGCCCGCACGCCCGGTGCCGTGATCGTCGCCGCGAGGCGGTCATGCGGTATCACCTGAATTGAACCGGCGCCGTCGGTGTTGAAGTTCGGGCTCGTCATCGCAACGAGATACGAGAGACGGTCGCCGCGAAGGATTGGCGCGGCGACGCGCGCGACGCGGGCGGCGCGGTCTCCGTCCAGCCCAAAATCCATGAGCTCGGAGAGGAGCACAAACCGAAAGGCTTCGTGCTCGGTGAGACCTTCGCGGCCATAGGTTGGCAAAAGGCCGCGCGACTGCCACATGGCGACCTTGCCACGGGATATCTCGACGGCGCGGCAAACCTCGGAAAGCGGAAATCGGGCAGACATGTCCATCCTCGCGTAATTTCCACGAGAATCTGCCGAAAAGTGACAAGCTGCGCAAACCGGCTGAGGTATGGGGAATTTCGACGAAAACCCTTGCCCGGCTTAAGTTTGCTTTATTTCAGCTCGTGACAAACATGCCCACAAGCACCCCCGCTGCAACGGCAGTGAGGACGAGCCATTTTTTCGAGACGCTGGCGGGCTTTGCAGTGCCTTCGCGCAAGACTTTCATCGCATCGCCGACCACGTCGACACCATCGGACGTCAAGGGCTGATCATGAATGTCGAGCCCCTTCTCGCGCCGCCAACGCTGATTGAATTCGACCTGCTCGCGCGTCGCATCGCGCACCGCCGGGAAGCGTTCGGCAAGTGGATCCTCAATCATGATCCCCCGGCGCTCGTCGGCAAGGATCGGCCCCAGCTTCGACGAGGGCGGCAAGATCTTCACCCGATCGACCATCGCCGGCACGCCATCGTCCCCCAGGCATGAAACCAACGCCTCACCGGTGCCCATGGCGGTGATGGTGGCTTCGGTGTCGATCATGGGGTTCGGGCGGAAAGCCTGCGCGGCTGCGCGGACCTTTTTCCGCTCGGCTGGCGTGTAAGCCCGCAAGGAATGCTGGACCCGATTCCCCAACTGCGCGAGCACTGAAGCCGGGATGTCCTGCGCCGTTTGGGTGACGAAGAACACGGCAACACCCTTCGAGCGCACCAGGCGCACGACGCGTTCGATCGTCTCCAAGAGCTTTTTCGGCGCGTCCGCGAACAGGAGGTGCGCCTCGTCGAAGAAGAAAACCAGCTTGGGCTTGTCGAGATCGCCGGCCTCCGGGAGCTCGCGAAACAGCTCGGTGAGCATCCAGAGAAGGAGCGAGGAATACAGGCGCGGGGCTTCCATGAGGGAATCGGCGTGAAGGAGGTTGATCACCCCGCGCCCGTCGAAACCGTTCTGGAGCAAGTCGCCGATCTCGAATGCGGGCTCGCCGAAAAGATCGTTCGCCCCCTGCGTTTCGGCCGCGAGGATCTCGCGCTGTATGGTGTTCACGGATGCGGCGGTGATGTTGCCGTACCGTCCTGAGATCTCCTCGCGCCTTTCGAGCATCTCGGACAGGGTCCAGCGCAGATCCTCGAGATCGAAGAGGGGCGCCTCCTCGTCTTCAGACCATTTGAACGCGATCGCGAGCGCGCCCTCCTGGGTTTGGTTGAGATTGAGCATTCGCGCGACCAGCTGCGGGCCGATCCGGTGAAGGCTGGTTTGAACCGGAAGCCCCTGATCACGCCGCACATCCCAGAACCGCACCGGGAAGGCGTTCGCCGAATATGGCATGCGCATTTCCTGCGCGCGCCGCGCGGCCGGCGAAACCGGATTGCCGGGCGCGGCGAGCCCGGAGAGATCGCCCTTCACATCTGCGGCGAAGACGGGCACGCCTGCGGATGAGAAGCCCTCGGCCAAGAGCTGCAGCGTCGTGGTCTTGCCCGAGCCGGTCGAACCGGTGATGAGGCCGTGCCGGTTGGCATACTTCAGGGCCAAGGCGACATCGTCGCCATGATAACCCGGCCCGATGAAAATATGGGTCATGGTCGTTGTCCTTTCAGACGTGATCCGGTCGGGGGTTCCCCGTGACGGCCTCGTACAGTGCCGCGTCGAGGCCGTCGGCAAGAGCACCGCCATTGTCGAGCGCCTCGTAAATGCGCAAGGCGCGATCACGATGGACGTCCGCGATCGGCCCGGCCGCGAGGAGCTCGCGCACCACCGTGTCGCGTTCCTCGGTGAGAAGGCCGGTGATGGCATCGCCGTTCGCCGGGCTGAGGTGATCAAGCAGCGGGTTTTCGATCGCGTGATTCAGCATTTCGAGTTTCGTCAACGCGTCCATGTCAAGACCTCCTATCGTCAAGAACGGCTTCGTAAAGGCGATCGCGGGCAACAGCCTCAGCGACACGCCCGATGTATTCCCCAGGGTCGAGCCCCTTGGTTGAGGCCTCGCGCGACACGATCGCCGCGCCGTTGGCGCTCATGTAGCAAGGCATCAGCCGGCTTCGGCGCCCGCGTGCCCGAGAGATCGGCAAGCCCCATTCCCGCCATCTCTGGCGGATCTCCGGCGCGGTCGTGCCGTCGGCGAGGATGTCGGCGATCTCCTGGGCGGATTTCCCCTGAGCTGAGAGAAACCCGACGATTCCGCATTTTCGTGCCGACCAGTGAGAAGCAAAGTGCCCCGCGCCGACCCGCGCCGGCTGCATTCCTCGTCGCTTGGATTGATTTCGCGCGCCGGTCATCGCCCGATATCTCCTGTGTATTCAGATTAGAACCCATTTATATCATGCTGAAACAAGGGAGTCTCGCCTAATCGACAGAATTCAGCGCCTAATCTATTATTCGATACTGTCGAATATATTATGCATGAGAGAATGCGCGCAGAGTGCACTTCGCAGAGTCTGGGGAGCCCATGCAGGCCGATCGGAGGAAAAGACGAGACCGGACGCCTCCAGATCCTGGGCCCGTCACCGGCCTCGTGAAGCCCTTGAAGGTGGAGCCCTCGCGATCAAGGCGATGCAATGATGATGATTGGAAGGCTCGCCCCGTCGGCGCCTCACCGGAGACCGGCCACCGGGCCGCACCGGCGCGAGCGGTACTGGTATACTATATACTGTCCCTGTGGTGGGACCGTGAAATCCTCAAATCGGCCTTCACGGTCCCATCTCAGGTACCGTTTTGCTACCCACGGTGATTGTGCTGTCCCATCTCAGGTACCGTACTGTCCCACCACAGGTACCGCGCGTACCTGAGATGGGACCGTGTTTTGTTTTTCGACCCCCTCCTGAGCACCCGGCCGCCACCTCATGAATTCCTTCGTCGGCAGCTCTCCGGTGGCGTCGCATTTCGCTTCGGTGAGGCGCCAGAGGCTGGCGTGAGAAACCTTGCAGTTGAAGCCGCCGCGGCGTGCGCAGCTGATGAATCCCCGCTCCTCAAGCAACCGCAGCGCCCTCGCGGCAGTGCTCTTGCCTATCAGCAGGAGTTCGCCGGCTTCCCGGGCGCTCATCGCGAGAAAACCGTTGTTCTTCGAATTGTATCGCCGCTTGATCTCGAGATAGAGCGCCCGCTCGACGGTGCTCAGTGAGCGCCAGGCCTCCGATGCCAGCATGTACTCATATAGGCGGGTGTGCTTGGGGTCGCCTTTGCTCCGCCCCTTTTGGTCGTGCCGCTTCACGCTGCACCCCCTTCCGAGAGCAACGCACGCCATGTCGCGGCTCGCAACGCGCCCTCGTAGGAACTCACCTCCTCGTCAATCCGGTCGATCGGAACGCCTTTCCGCTCGAGGCTCCCGCGCAGCCGGCGCAACTGCGATTGGAGATGCGCCTCAGCGTGCTTGCGGTCGAGTGTCAGCATGTAGTGCACGGTTTTCCGTATCTGTGCGCCGCGCCGGCGCCACGGGAACGGCACGATTTCAGCCGGCATTGCCCGCCCTCCTCTCGTCCTGGAGCTCACCGAGCCGGCGCGCGAGATCCCCGCTGAAGATATCGATCTCCGCGAGGATCTCCTCGGCCCCAAGTCCGAGCCGATACAATGCGCGAGACCGGGCCGCGATGGCTTCGTCAAACCCTGCCTTCATTTCGTCTTGGGTGACACCGGCGAGGCGCCGGGCGGTTTCATCAATCGACCGTTCGCGATCGGCGAGGAAAAGCTCATGCGCATCGGTCATGCCCGCGCCCCTTTCTTCACCCGCAGGGGTTTCAATTTCATCAGTCGTGTTGCATCATCATCGCACCCCGCCCCTTTGGGGCACCCTCCCCCCTCGCCGTTCGTCGGCGCAGGGGGGGGTTCTTTGGCGCGATGCACGCGGAGCACCGCAGCCCGGGCCGCCTCGCGCTCGCGTGGCATGAAGCTCGCGATGTAGTCGCCATTGCCCAGGAACGCCTCGAGGCGGTAGCCGCGCTGGATCACGATTCCGACTTGCCGCCCGTGGTCTATCACGGGGAAGATGTTCGACCTCGCCATGATCAATCCTCCACCGTTTCGCGGCGGGGCCGGCGACGCGGCCGCTCGGCTTCGGTAGTGGAGTTGACGAGGCCCGCGAAAACGAATTCCTCGAGATCGCTGCGTAGGTATTCGACGCGTCCGCCGATCTTGAGATATCGCGGACCGTCACCGGTTACGCGCCAATTTCGCAGTGTCGAGACCTTACGCCGCAGATATTTCGCGGCTTCGAACTCGTCACAGCGATTTTCAAGGCTTAACAGTTCTGACTGGTTCATTGTGCCGTTCTCCTGATGTGTGGAACGGCTTCCCAATGTTCACATTTTTTCGCGTGATGCGCGGACAAAAGACACGGCGCGAAATTTAGATTTTGTCCGCTTTCATGATGGCGGCTTCCTGATCGATTGCCGAGAAATGGCCGAAACTTTCGAGTTCCGCGATCGCAGCTTTAACGCCGTATTGGACCGCCTTCTGTTCCGCCAGTGCTTCCCCCGAAATCCCGCAACGAACCTCATTCGGCAGCGCTGCGAACGCCGTGCGAACGATCTTGTTGAGCTTTTCAGGCGGGGTCGATCGGGGGTCGAGACCGGCCTCGCTATGCAGCGCTCGCACGACCATCAGAAACCAGTCTGCACGGTGCGCCTTGGACCCGATGCGCGGGCGCGGGTTTGTCGCTCTGTGCTCTGCAATCTTCGCCAATCGGGCGAGCGCGCTCCGCATCTCGGAGAGCTTTGCATATGCTGCGGGTGACGGCAGTGGCGCCGGCGTGCCCTCGTTGTCGAAATCGGGCGCAAGATCGAACATTTCGGAGAGTAATGGGCCGCTCATCGGTCCGCCGATCTCCAGCCTGTCGAGGCTTTCGAGCAGCCGCTCTGCCTGCTTTCCAGCTCTCACAAGTTCGGCTTCGCCGTCGCTAACTTCCGCAGCAGCCTTCGGCCATAAAGCGGAAATCGCCGCTGCGCCCTCAAGCTTTTGCCGGATTGCCTCAGGCTGATCAATTCGCCCGCCTGCCTTCAATATGAGGCGCTCAATCTCAACCCACTCCGCATCCGTCATGACGCGCCCCCGCCCTTGAGCGGCACGACATTGCCCGCGAGCTTTTTCCGGGCTGCGGTAAGCGCGGCCGCGCGTTTCCGGGCCGACGCATCCGCCGCGCTCTTCACCTCGTCCAGGCGCGTCTGCGCGTACCTCATCGCGGTGGCGACGCTTCGGTGCCCGACGATGCGCATCTGGTCCGGAAGCGGAATTGTCGGGTCGCTGTAAATCTTGGTCGCGAACCAGTGCCGGATGAGATGGCACGAGGCGTTCTCGTTTGCCTCTACCCCCGCAACGCGCATGGTCTCCTCGAAGGCCGCCGCGATCGTCTCAATCCGGATCGCGGTGAGACCAGCCGCGCAGACGAAAGGCGCCCCGGGCTCGCGCGGTGCGGCCTCGAGGAGCTCGCGCGCCTCATAGCTGAGTGGCTTCACAAGCCGGCCGGTCTTCGAATCCTCCCAGGTCAGAAGCCCCTGGTCGAAGTCGACGCCATCCCAGCGCAGCGCCGCGATCTCCCCAACCCTGCAGCCGGTGGCGAAGAGCAACCGCACCGCGAGCGCCTGACGCGCCGGCATGCGGCCGTCCGCTTCCATCTCGTCGACGGTGTTGAGGAGGCGCGCGACCTCATTATCCGAGAACAGGCGTTCGCGCCGGCGCTGGCCGAATTTCCGGATCCCGCAAGGGTTGGTGCCCGGCTCGCGCAGCCCCCATGTCTCAGCGAAGCCCATGGCGCTGGAGAGGATCCTCACTGCGTTGTTCGCCATGACGCGTGTCTCGCGCATCGAATGATGCATTTCGGCGACGTGCTGCGGGCGCAGATCCCGCGCTTTGATCGTGCCAAGGCGCGGTTTCAGGATCTTGTTGACCGTGCGGCGGTAGTCGTAAGCGGTGGATTTCTTCAAGTTGACGTCGACGTGCTCGGCAAGGAAGCGGTCGAGGACGTCGGCGACCGTGGGGGCGTTCTTGTCGGCGAGGAGCTTCTCGCGCTTCTCCCGCGAGCGCGCGGATGGATCGTCGCCTGAGATCACCTCTTGCAGGAGCTTCTGCGCTTTGCCGCGCGCGTCGTCCGGCGTGAGTGTGCCGACGGCGCCGATCGTCACCCGACGAGCTGCAGCGCCGCGACCGCGCCCGGCGTTATACTTCAGGATGTAGCTCTTGCCGCCCTGCGGGCGCACCCGCACGCCGAAGCCGGCGAGATGCGTATCCCAGAAGGTGAACTCCTTCGCCGATGGCGTGAGCCCGTCGACAACGGTTTTCGTGATCTTTCCCCGCCGCTCGTCCCCGCATATGGCGTGCCTCTCACAGTGCGCCTTCGAGCCTCTCCGATCGCAGTCCGCGGCCCCTTCGTGGGAACTACGTGGGAACTACCGATTTAGGAAACGGCTCCAAAAATCCGTAAGCGATTAGACACCGTAGGGCGAATTATATCGATAAATCAAGAACTTTCATGAAAAACGTGATACTATCCAGAAACACGTATAAATAGCAAACCGAGACTTTTAATCAGTGGGTCCAGGGTTCGAGCCCCTGCGCGCTCACCACTGATTTCCCATTGAAATCAATAGATTACGCCTGCGCCCGTGCTCGGACACGGGCGAGCTTGCGTGGTCGGGTCCGTCGCCCTCCGCTCAGTTGGGGCGGGGGTTGCCCGGTAGCGGGTCGGACAGGTTCGCCGGCATGCGCGGCTCGGTGCCGTGGATCACCGTGACCGAGATCCTCGGATACAGTTCCTGGAACTGACGTATAACCGCAGCGCATGACTCGCAGACGGTAAACTTCGAATAGATCGCGATCCTGCCACTCGTATCCGCGCCGTCGAGATGATTTTCGATGTTCTCGGCGAGCCAGTTCAGGAGCTTGTACTCCGTATCCGCCTGCCGGTTGTTGTAGAGCGCGGGAATGATCGCGCTATCGGCCGGAACGGGCGGAGCGAAGCCGGGGACGGTCCGGTTGCCGCTGATCGAAGGCAAGCGCCCCGTCACCCCGTCGAGATCGTATTCGAGCATCGCGATATTGCGCGATGCACCGGGCGTCGCTACGGGTTTGGCGCTTCGCGCGAGCATCTCCACATCGCTCAGCACCTGCGGGAGACGGGACGGATCGCCGAAAGGCGTATCTTCGAAACCGGGGCCGCCGGTCAGGGCCGGGAATACCGTGCGCTGGATCGCAAGATCGCGCAAAGCGTCGCGCGGATAGCCGGTATGCGACGACACATCCGGCTGCGCCCCTGGATTGGTCAGCACGAGCGGCCACGCGTCGCCCCCCGTCGGGAAGCCTTCCTGTGCAGGCATGGGCGATGCGGCATCGGGCTGCGCGGGCCGCCCGGTCAGACCGAGATGTTCCTGCTCCTGCGGGGTCAGACCCGCAGGGCCGGGAAGCGCGCGCCCGGATTCGCCGATGACCGCACCGCTGAGCCGCGCATAAAGCGCATTGCCCGCCTCACGCATCTGCTGCGGAGTTAGTGCGTCATCTTGAGAAATCGCGGCAAATCCTTTGATGAGCGCGATTTTTCCCTCCGGGGAGAGACGCTGAAACGCATCCTGGCCGATGCCCGTCGCCGTGACCAGAGGCCCGGCGAATTGAAGGTCGCGGGCGGATATCTCAGGCGGAATCCGCCCGCTGGCGACGCCGACGAGATATTCTCCGAAGGACGATGACAGCACCCCTCCGGCGATCGCGCCGAGCCACGCGAGCGCACCGGCTCCCACCTGGACACCGCCGGGGAACAACCGCGTCAGAAGGTTATCGATATAGGCCTCCGCCCCCGGCCACGCAGCCGCCGGAGACAGCTGTGCGACGAGTGCGAATTGTTCCTGCCCCTCGAGCGACGAGCGGGCCGAAGATGCATAGGAGGGTGTCGCATTGGAAGGCGACGACAGGTCAATCGATAGCATCTGGCAATCTCCAAAAAATAAGTGAATTTATAACCCGACTATATATGCTTTTCAAGTATCATATATGCTTGAAATGAATTCAACATGGAAAACCCCGCCGAAGCGGGGTCCTCCTCGTCAGATGCGCCGGGGGCGCTCGTCACATCGCCGCGAGGACGCCCAGCAGCAGAAGCGCGATGATGTTGGTGACCTTGATCAGCGGGTTCACCGCGGGGCCGGCGGTGTCCTTGTAGGGATCGCCGACCGTGTCACCGGTGACCGAGGCCTTGTGCGCCTCGGAACCCTTGAGATGCTTCACGCCGTCCTTGTCGACGAAACCATCCTCGAAGGATTTCTTCGCATTGTCCCAGGCGCCGCCGCCGGAGGTCATGGAGATGGCCACGAACAGCCCCGTCACGATCACGCCGAGCAGAAGCGCGCCGACCGCCGAGAAGGCCTGATCCTTGCCGGCGATCAGGTAGATCACCACGAAGGTGACGACCGGTGCGAGAACCGGCAGCAGCGAAGGAACCACCATCTCCTTGATCGCGGCCTTGGTCAGCATGTCGACGGCGCGCCCGTAATCGGGGCGTTCCGTGCCCTGCATGATGCCCGGCTTCTCCTTGAATTGCCGGCGCACTTCCTCGACAACCGCGCCCGCCGCACGCCCGACCGCCGTCATCGCGATCCCGCCGAACAGGAACGGGATCAGACCGCCGAAGAGCAGGCCGACGACGACATACGGGTTCGACAGCGAGAAGTCCGGCGAGACGCCCGCAAAATACTGGTAGGAGGTCGAGCCGGGTTCGTTCGCGGTGGATATGAAGTAGTTCAGATCCGCCGTATAGGCCGTGAACAGCACCAGCGCGCCCAAACCGGCAGAGCCGATCGCGTAGCCCTTGGTGACGGCCTTCGTGGTGTTGCCGACCGCGTCGAGCGCGTCGGTCGACTGGCGCACCTCCTTGGGAAGCCCCGCCATCTCCGCGATGCCGCCGGCATTGTCCGTCACCGGGCCGAACGCATCGAGCGCCACGACCATGCCGGCCAGCGCGAGCATGGCCGTCACCGCGATAGCGATGCCGAACAGGCCGGCGAGCAGATAGGACGAGATGATACCGGCCATGATCACCAGAGCCGGCAATGCCGTCGATTCGAGCGACACGGCGAGGCCCTGGATGACGTTGGTGCCGTGGCCCGTGACCGAGGCCTGGGCGATATCGCGCACCGGACGGAAGCCGACGCCCGTATAATATTCCGTGATCACCACGATCAGCCCCGTCACGACGAGACCGATGATGGCGCACATCAGAAGCGAGAAGGAGGTGAAGGTCACCGTGTCGGTACCACCGCCGACGATCGGGATCCGCGCCTCCATCGTGGTGCCGAAGCCCCCGAACAGCATCACGTTCGCCACGGCGATGGCGACGACCGACAAGACACCGGTGGCGATGAAGCCCTTGTAGAGCGCGCCCATGATCGACTGATCCTGGCCGAGCTTGACGAAGAACGTGCCGATGATCGAGGTCACGATACACACCGCGCCGATGGCGAGCGGGTAGAGCATCATGGTCTCGAGCCCGGTCTGTCCGGCGAAGAAGATCGCGGCGAGCACCATGGTCGCGACGAAGGTCACGACATAGGTCTCGAACAGATCGGCCGCCATGCCGGCGCAATCGCCGACATTGTCGCCCACATTGTCGGCGATGGTGGCGGGGTTGCGCGGATCATCCTCGGGAATGCCCGCCTCGACCTTGCCGACGAGGTCGCCGCCGACATCCGCACCCTTGGTGAAGATGCCCCCGCCCAGACGCGCGAAGATCGAGATCAGCGAGGCGCCGAAGCCCATGGCGACGAGCGAATCAATGACGAGACGCCCGCCGGGATCGGCGCCCAGCATCCGCGTCAGGATGAGATAGTAGACGGCCACACCGAGCAGCGCGAGACCGGCGACCAGCATCCCGGTCACCGCACCGGACTTGAAGGCGACGTCGAGCCCGCCGGCGAGCGATTGCGAGGCGGCTTGCGCCGTGCGCACATTCGCACGCACCGAGACATTCATGCCGATGAAGCCCGCGGCGCCGGAGAGAATCGCTCCGATGGCGAAGCCGATCGCGACCCAGATAGACAGCAGGAAGATGAGTACCACGAACAGCACGACACCGACGATGCTGATGGTGATGTACTGGCGCCAGAGATAGGCCTGCGCACCCTCGGCGATCGCGGCGGCGATCTCCTGCATGCGTTGCGTACCCGCGTCACGCTTCATCACGTCGTTGATGGCCCACAGGCCGTACGCGATCGACAACGCGCCCAGTATGATGATCAGGAACAATGCGAACATGTGACCGTCCTTGCCTTTGGGGGGCCGAGACGATCCACGCGCCGGCGCATTGCATCACACGCCGCCCACCGTCCGCCCCCAGTGCGGTGGACGGAGCCTGCCAAAATTTTCAGCTATCGGCAAACGTCATTTATGCAAAAACTTGCGTGATTGTGCGGCGCAGCATGCCGATTATTGCTCAAGTTGCCGCCGCCGCCCGACGCATCCTTGCCTGCAGGATCACCAGAACGAGCGCCAGGGCGAGCGGCGGGAAGGACATCCAGTTGACGATGTCCCAGCCACCGGCATCGAGCAGCTGGCCCGAGGAGAACGAGGCGACGGCCACCGATCCGAAGACGATGAAGTCGTTCGCCGCCTGCGCCTTGGTGCGCTCTTCCGGGCGATAGGTGTCGGTCACCATCGCCGTCGCGCCGATGAAGCCGAAATTCCAGCCGATGCCGAGCAGGATCAGCGCCGTCCAGAAATGCGCCACGGTGAGCCCCGACAGGCCGATCACCGCGGAAATCGCGATCAGCACGAGACCGATCCCGGTGATCGTCTCCCGGCCGTAGCGATCGATCAGCTTGCCGGTGAAGAAGCTCGGCGCGAACATCGCGAGGATGTGCCAGGAAATGCCGAGCGCCGCCGTCTCGAGCGGCAGGCCGCATTCCACCATGGCCATCGGCGCCGCCGTCATCAGGAACGCCATCAGCCCGTAGGAGACGACACCCGCGACGACCGCGATGATGAAGCGCGGCTGCAGCATGATCGTCAGCAGCGGACGGCCCGACGAAGTCGGCGCATCGCTCGGCGCGGGCGCGGTGACGGGCACCGGCGGCGTGCGCAGGAAGGCGACCACGGCGATCGCCATCAACGCGAGCGTGGCCTGCGCCATGAAGGATCCGGCGAACATGGCCCCCGGCACCAGATCGCGGGTGAAGATCACCACTTGCGGACCCAGTATTCCCGCAGCGAGCCCGCCGGCCAGAACGTAGGAGATCGCCCGTGCCCGGAAAGCCGGCGTCGCGGCATCCGTTGCGGCGAAGCGGTAGCTCTGCACATAGGAGCCGTAGAAGCCGGCGATCAGCGTGCCGATGCAGAACATCACGAAATCGCCCCGGACGATCCCGAGTGCCGCGGTCGAACCGCCGATCACGCCGAGCAGGCCGCCGAAGACATAGCTGTTGCGGCGCCCGAACCGGCGCATCACCATCGCAGCCGGGATGATGCCGGCGGCGAGACCGAGATTGAGCAGGCTGACGGGAAGCGTCGCGAGCGCCTCGCGCGGCGCGAGCATCAGACCGACGAGCCCACCGATCGAGATCACGATGGCCGGGTTGGCTCCGCCGAGCGCCTGCGCACCGGCGAGGATCCAGGCATTGCGCTTGGCGAGGGCATCGGGGTCGGTGCCGGTGCCGGATGTTGCGGCGGTCTGAACGCTCATGAACGGTTCTCAGAAATGGCTGTACGAGCCCTTCTGGTAGAGCTTTTGCCCGCTCGCGTCGCTGAATATAGGCGAACAACCGTTTTGCGCGAAATCACGCGGACGGAATTGCCCGATCGGGGTCATGGCGATGCCGACCTGCCGGCATTCGCCGAGGAAATCATCGAGCGCATCTGGATCGACTGAGCACAAGATTTCGTAGTCGTCACCGCCGGTTACGAGCTTGTCCCGCAATTCCGGATGAGATGCGCACAAGCTGCGCGCCGCTTTCGAGAAGGGGATGTCGTCGAGGGCGATCTCGGCGGAGACGTCGCTCGTCTTGCACATCTTCGCGAGATCGCCGGCGAGCCCGTCGGAGACGTCCATCGCCGCGCGCGCTTTCCGGCGCAGGATATCGGCGAGCGCGTTGCGCGGCTGCGGGTGCAGGAAGCGATCGGTGAGAAAGACGCGGCTCTGGATACCGATATCCAGCGCCCAGGGCGCCGTCGTGCCCGAACGCAGGGCGAGACCGAGCACGGCATCACCGATGGAGCCGCTGACGCAGACAACGTCCCCGGCCTTCGCCGTGAAGCGGTGCACCATCTGTCCGCGCGGCACTTCCCCGAACGCCGTGATCGAGAGCCAGAACGCCCCGTTCGAGCGAACCGTGTCGCCACCGAGCAGCGGGCAGCCGAAGGCACGCGACGCGTGGCCGAGCCCCTGCGAGAAGGCGGCGAGCCAATCCTCGCTCCACCCCTCTTCCAGCGCGATCGACAAGACGTGACCGCGGGGACGCGCGCCCTTGGCCGCGAGGTCGGACAGGTTGACGGCGAGCGCCTTGCGCGCGATCGAGGCGGGCGGGTCGTCGGGCAGGAAATGCACGCCCGAGACGATCGCATCCATGGTTACGACGATGTCCGAATCATCGGCGGGTGTCAGCATCGCCGCATCGTCGCGCATGCCGAAACCGCCCTCCCCGGCGATCGGCGCGAAGAAACGATCGATCAACGCGTCTTCACTCAATTTATGATGAGTATACATATGCAAAATCTCCCCGATCCGCCCTTTGGGAGAACCGGGTTCTGGATACAACTTGGTGAATGAGTAATCAATCACGCTTTCAGACGTAAACGGCGAATTTTAGCCATTTACGTGTGCATTCGCCGCCGAAATGTCGTTCCACGCGGCCAAAAGACCGAGCTTGACAGTTTTACGCTACGTCAGTTTCCACGCGAGCCGGGCTTGCGCGGCTTGCCGTCGAACTCGTCCGGCCGCAGCTTGTGGGCGAGCGCGTCGAGCACGCCGTTGACCATCCCCGACTCCTCGCCGTCATAGAAGGCGTGCGCGACCTCGACATATTCGTTGATCACGACCCGGGCGGGAACGTCGCGACGCATCATCAGTTCGAAGACGGCGCAGCGGAAGATCGCGCGTAGAACCGATTCGATCCGCGCGAGCGGCCAGCCCTCGGCGAGCGTATCGTCGGTGGCGCGATCGATCGCGCGCTGCTCGCGCACCACGCCGGCGAGGAGATCGCGGAAGAAGGGCATGTCGGAGGCGTTGAAGGTCATGCCCTCGATCTCGCGCCCGATCCAGTGCGCCTCGAACTCGGCGGTGACCTCGACGACGCCCTTGCCGGACACTTCCATCTGGTAGATCGCCTGGACGGCGGCGAGGCGCGCGGCGCTGCGCTCGCTGGCTTTATTGGTGCCGGAAACGTTCTTGGCCATGATCAGCTCTCCGTCACCAGGCCGCGCTTGATGCGCAGGACGGCGAGCGCCGCATCGGCCGCGCCACCCCCCTTGTTCATTTCGCCGACGCGCGCGCGCGCCCAGGCCTGATCATCGTTTTCCACGGTGAGAATGCCGTTGCCGAGCGGCAGGCGGCGCTCCACCGAGAGATCCATCAGCGCCCGCGCGCTCTCGCCCGCGACGATTTCGTAATGCCCCGTCTCGCCACGGATCACGCAGCCGAGCGCGACGGCGGCGTCATAGGGCGCGCCGGCGGCCTCGGCCCGATCGAGCAAGATCGCCATCGTGGCCGGAATTTCGAGCGCGCCGTCCACGGTGAAGATCTCGGCCTGCGCCTCGGCCTGCGCGATGGCGGCTTTCGCGCCGCGCAGGAGTTCGTCGGCGAGATCATCGTAGAAACGCGCCTCGACGACGAGGATTCGCGCACCGGGGACCGGCGGGGTCGGACGCGGCTTTTTGGATTGGGCGATCATGAAGGGCCTTGCGCGGGATCGAACGTGTTTGCTTCGCGCATGAGTTACGCCGCGGCGCGCCACAGGGCAAGCCCGCGCGCATCTCCGCGACGCAAATCCGCGTTTCTTCCCGCGCAAGCAGCCTCAGCGCACCACCAGCACGGAGACCTTTGCGTGGCGCACGATCGTGGTGGCGTTCGAGCCGAGCAGATAGGTCGACATGCTCGGGCGATGCGAGCCGATCACGATCAGATCCGCGCCGCACTTGTCGGCCTCGTCGAGCACCTCGTGATAGATCGAGCCGAGGCGCACGACGGAAGAGACGCGCTCGGCCGGCAAGGGCAGATCGGCGGCGATCTCGGCGAGCCCCTCCTCCGCCTCGCTCTGCTGCTGGGCGTCGAAATCGGGCGGCACGAATTCCATGTAGGTGACGGGCATGATCGAGCGGACGTAGATCAGGCGAACACGCCCCTCCCCGCTCTGCGCCATCGCCGCTGCACGGGCGACGGCGGGCTTCGAGGTTTCCGGCTCGGCGAGATCGACGGGAACGAGAATGGTTTCATACATGGGGGAATACTCCGGCTTTACCGCACGAAAATGCGTGTGAAAGGATGTTCACACGCTCGCATGCTCGCGAGCATTCGGCTTTGACGCACGTCAAACCCGGCATTTGCGCGCGAAAACCTCAGCTCATATGATTTGACGATACCCCTCCCCGGACGCAAAGTCCGATTTCCGGAACCTTTGGATTCTCTCCCGTGCCATTCTTTGCCGACGCCCCCTGGCGGCAGCGCGCCGTCTTCGCCTCGCCGATCGTCTTCCTGATGACGCTCGCCTTCATCAACTGGATCGGCTTCGCGAGCTGGCAGGCATTGCTCAACAACTTCGCCAAGGAGGAAGCCGGATTCACCGGATTCCAGATCGGCGTGCTGCAATCGGTTCGCGAGATCCCCGGCTTCCTCGCCTTCACCGCGATCTTTCTCTTCATGATCATGCGCGAGCAGATGCTCGCCTATCTCAGCCTGATCATTCTCGGCATCGGCATCGCGATGACGGGGTATTTCCCGAGCTTCTACGGGCTGCTCCTGACCACGACGATCATGTCGATCGGCTTCCATTATTTCGAGACGGCGAACCAGGCGCTCGCCCTGCAACTGCTCTCGAAGAAAGAGGCGCCGGGCGGGCTCGGCAAGATCCACGGAGCGAATGCGGCGGCGCAGCTCACCGCCTACGGGGCCATCGCGGCGGTGTATTTCCTGATGGAGCCGAGCTTCGAGATTTTGTTCCTCGTGGCCGGCGGCGCGACGATCATGCTCGCGATTACGGCGATGAGCGTGTTCAAGCGCTTCCAAGGCAGCGTACCGCAGAACAAGGGCCTCGTCCTGCGCACGCGCTATTGGCTGTATTACATGCTGACGTTTCTCTCGGGCGCGCGCCGGCAGCTCTTCATGGCCTTCGGCGGCTTCCTGCTGGTCGAGCGCTTCGGCTACGACGTGGCGGGCATGGCCAAGCTGCTCTTCATCGTCTGTGCGGTGAACATCTTCGCCGCGCCGATGCTCGGGCGGCTGATCGGCATACTCGGCGAGCGCAAGACCATCATCATCGAGAACATCTCGCTGATCGTCGTCTTCCTCGGCTATGCGCTGACGGAAAGCGCCGCCGTCGCCGGGGCGCTTTTCATCGTCGACGGGATCTTCTTCACGCTGACCATCGCGCAGCGCACCTATTTCCAGAAGATCGCCGATCCCGCCGACATTTCGCCCACGGCCAGCGTGGCCTTCACCATCAACCACATCGCGGCGGTCTTCATCCCCGTGACGTTCGGTGTGATCTGGATGACGGATCCGAGCGCGGTGTTCATGATCGGCGCCGGCATCGCCATGATCTCGCTGAGCCTCGCCTTCCTCGTGCCGCGCCATCCGGAACCGGGGCGCGAGACGACGACGGGCTGGTTCTCGACGAACCTGCCGCAGAACCAGCCCGCCGAATAGGCCGGCGGGCGGTCAGCGGCGCAGGCGTCAGCCCTGATGTTCGGGGGTGTGAACGGTGAGGCCGTCCATCTCCTGCGTGAGGCGGATCTGACAGGACAGGCGGGAGGTGGGCTTCACCGCGAAGGCGAAGTCGAGCATGTCCTCCTCCATCGCTTCGGGGCCGCCGACCTTCTCGCTCCAGGCCTCGTCGACATAGACGTGACAGGTGGCGCAGGCGCAGGCACCGCCGCATTCGGCCTCGATGCCGGGAATGGCGTTGCGGATGGCGGTCTCCATCACGGTGGCGCCCGGCTCCGCCTCGACGGTGCGGGTGTTGCCCTCGAAATCGACGTAGTTGATCTTCACCATCAATCGCTGCTCCCGTTCGACCCTGTCCGGCGGCGCGCCGGTCCGTCCGGCCCCGTAATTCGGGGAGCTACTTAGGGCAATTCAGAACGCGATGCCAGCCTTCGCAGTGCAAAACGCGACGCCTCAGCCGCGCCGCCCTGCAATGACGAGGCGCGTGGCCTGCATGGCGGATTGCAGGCGCGCCCAGTCCTCGCCGGGGAGTGCACCGCTCTCGCGCAGTCCGGCCTCGACCCGCTCGGCGGCATCGGCGACGGCGCGGGCACCGATCGCGCGGGCACCGCCCTTGAGGGTGTGGGCGGCATCGATGCGCATCTGCAGCGCCCCGCCCTCCTGCGCGATCTGCGGCGTGAGCGCATCGCATTGCCCTTCGAACAGGCCGAGCAACTCGTCTGCGAGCGCTTCGTCGTCGAAAGTCGCGGTGGCGAGGAATTCGGTGTCGAGGAGCGGAATGTCCCGCTCTGGTGCAGCAGCCGTTTTCGTCATCGCCTGTGGCCTCCAGTCGCCACTTGGGTGTCCCATCCCGGGCCAGCGGACGATCCTGCCGCCGCCCTCGCCTGTGGTCCACAGTTATGTGACGGGCGAAACCCTTGTGTACTCTTACTTTTGCTGCTTTGGTAACCATATCGTTAATGAAAGCCTAAAATCGCGCTGCGGCCCGGTTTTCTTTGAGTTTGCAGGGGACTACACTCACCGGTGGAAAATCGTGGGTATCGTTCTTGCACGCTCGGGAGGCGGCGTGAGACGTGTTTCATCCATGCACGGCGCGAAGCATTAACTCGCAACGCGCTAAGGCATGACCCCGCGAATGTATGCGTTATCGAGGCGGCGACATGGCAACGGAAAAGAAGCTCAAGGATCCGGCGGAAGCGGCGCTGTCGGCAGTCGAGCAGGCACTGAATCTCGGACCCGAAATCCCGGCGGAGAAACGCTCCGACGGCGACGAGGAGAGCACGCGCCCGGAGAATTCCTCCACGGGCGACGCGACCCCGGTCAAGGATTCCGCTGCCGCCGAAACCGATGCTTCGGCCAAGAATCCCGATTCCGAGGAAACCGTTGCGCACGAACCCGCCGGTGAGCGGCCCGAGCCGCGCCTTCCCGCGATTGAGGAAGACGAGCTGACCCGGCGCTTCGACCGTACCGCCCTCGACGAAGAACTGTCCGCCCGCCAGGGCGAGGGCGAGCGTCAGGCCGGGATCGTCAGCCCGGATCGCGCACGCGTCGCCAACGACGACCGCCAGAGCATCGGCATGCTGATGCAGGCGCTTCAGGTGCGCCCGTCGCGCAAGCCCTACGGCTACGCGGCTGCCGCCTCTCTCGCCTGGATCGGCGCGCTGATCGGCCTTGCGAGCCTCGATGGCGGCCTCGGTGCCATGGTCGCCGGCTGGGGCGCCGCGCAGACGGCGATCGCCGGTGCCGTCATGCTGGTGCCGACGATCTTCTTCTTCACCGCCGCCGTTCTCGCGATCCGTTCGCAGGAAATGAAGCTCGTCGCCCGCTCCATGGGCCAGGTCGCCATGCGCCTCGCCGAGCCCGAGAGCTTTTCGACCGATGCCGTCCTGACCGTCTCGCAGGCCGTTCGCCGCGAGGTCGCCGCCGTCGGCGACGGGATCGAGCGTGCGCTCGCACGCGCCGGAGAGCTCGAGACACTGGTGCGCAGCGAAATCTCGACGCTGGAGCGCGCCTATTCCGACAACGAGATCCGCATCCGCTCCCTCGTCGACGAGCTGATCGCCCAGCGTGAGGCGATCGTCGCCAATGCCGAGCGCGTACGCGGCGCCATTTCCGGCTCGCACGAAACCTTCTCGCACGATCTCGACAAGGCCTCCCAGCGCATCGTCGAGGCGATTTCCGCCACCGGCGACCGGGTCAGCGGCTCGATCGAGAGCCGCGGCGAACACATCACCACCGCGCTCGGGCGCGCCGGCGAGCAGGTCGTCGACGACATGGCCTCGCGCGGCGAGGAACTCGTCCGGCGCCTGGGCGGCGTGACCGAAGAAGTGCGCTCGGGCATTTCCAAAGCCGGCGAGGAACTCGCCGCCGCGATCACCACGCGCGCCGAGGAATTCCGCTCCTCCCTCGAAGAGACGAGCGGCGCATTGTCGGGCAAGATCCTGGAAAGCGCCGAGAGCGTCACGCGCTCGCTGGCCGAGACCGGCGAACAGGTCAACCGCTCCTTCGCCGATCAGGGCGAGCAGCTGCGATCCAACCTCGAAACGACCGCCAACAAGCTCGAAGAGAGCTTCGCCGCACGCGGCAGCGAGATCAACGAGCGCCTCGAAGCGACCGGTCGCAGCATCGCCGAGGAAATCGGCGCACGCGGCGCGCATATGCGCGAGGAGATCGCCTCCGGCCTGCGCGAGATCGGCGAAGATCTCGGCAAGCGCGGTGACGAAGTGGTCTCGCGCCTCGCCGAGAAGAGCGCCGAGGCCGTCACCCGTCTCGACGAGGCGAGCCAGCGCATGGAAGCTGGCATCACCCGCTCGGGCGAGGAATTCAACCGCAATCTCGACGAACACACCGAGGCGACCCGCGGCAAGCTGGCCGAGACCGGCAAGAACGTCGCACTCGCCATTGCCGGCCAGGGCGCGCGCATCAACGACGCGCTGCGCCAGTCCGGCGATACGATCACCGGCGTCGTCGGCGAGAAGGCCGGTCAGCTCGAGAAGCTGCTGGGCGATCGCCTTTCCGGCTTCGAGGCGATCATCGTCGAACGCGGCGGCAAGCTCGAGCAGGATCTGGGCGAGCGCGCCCGCCATCTCGAAGAGGTGATCGACGGACGCACCGAGGCGCTCACCGGCAAGCTAGACGCGCGCACGCAGCAGATCGAGCAGAGCCTCGACGGCCGTATCGGCTCGCTCGAAGGCAAGCTCGGCGAGCGTACCCGCGAGCTGGAAACCGCCATCGACGCGCGCACCGAGGCACTGACCGGGGCCATCACCTCGCGCACCGAAACCTTCGAACAGGCCGTGAATGCGGGCTCGCAGAAGCTCTCGGGCGTGATCGGCGACAACCTCGCACGGATCGAGACGGCGCTCCTGCGCGACGGCGGCGCCCTCGTCGACAAGTTCTCCCGCGACGTGGAAGCCATGAGCGGCGTCATTTCGGGCCGCTTCTCCGAGATCGACCGCGTCATCAACATCGAGGGCAAGGCGCTGGCCGACACCCTCGGTGACCGGACCCGCGATGCGGCGGACATGATCGAGAACCGCCTGCGCGAACTCGAAGACCGCGCGAGCCAGCGCGGCAACGAGATCACCACCCGCTTCGACGACATCGTGGGCAAGGTCGACGCCACCCTCGGCGCCCGCGCCAACGCCCTCAACGAAGCGCTCGTGGTGCGCACCGGAGAAATGGCACGCGTGCTCGCCGAAGGCGGTCGCGACGTGTCGCAGGCGCTGGAGAAGCGCGTCGACGAGATCGGCGAGATCGTCACCGCCCGCAGCGTCGCCATCGCGGACACGCTCGCGGCGAAAGCCGACGAGATCGAAGCGAAGCTCGGCAACCGTTCGGGCGAAATCGTCCAGGCGCTGGATACGAGCGTCAACCGCCTCGAGGGCGACGTGCTCGCGCGGCTGGAGAACGCCGCGGGCAGCATCGGCGAACGCAGCGCCAATCTCGAAAACCTGCTCGGCACGCGTATCGACGACATCGTCACGCTGTTCGAGACGCGCGGCCAGGAGATCGCCCAGGCGATCGGTGGCAGCACGGATTCGCTCGCGAGCGTCCTCGACGAGAAGACCCGCGCCCTCTCCGAGACGCTCGACACCCATGGCCGCGATGCCGGTCAGCAGCTGGAAGAGCGCGGACGCGAGATCACGGCCAATCTCGGCAACCGGATCGAGGAACTTTCGGGGCTGATCGACCGCTCTTCGGAGGTGCTCGGCCAGGTGATCGAGCAGCGCGGCCGCAACATGGTCGTCTCCCTCGGCGAGCGCATCGCAGCCGCGACCCAGAGCTTCAACGAGCAGTCGGACAGCCTCGCGCGGATGATCGAGCAGCGTAGCGAAACGCTGGTCGGCTCGCTCGGCAGCCGCGTCGACGAATTGCAGGCGATCTTCGACAAGGGCGGCGAGCGCATCGGCGCCAATCTGAATGCCCGTGGCGAGGCCATGGTCGCCATCCTCGAAGGCCGTATCTCGCGGATCGCGAGCCTGCTGGAGAATGGCGGAGACAATCTCGGGAAGCTGCTCGACCAGCGCGGCGACGCCTTCGTCCAGGAACTGGAGGGCCGCATCGCCCGTATCGGCTCCCTGCTCGACGGCGGCGGCGAGCGCCTCACGGCGACGCTCGATGCGCGCGGCGAGGAGGTCGTCGCCAAGCTCAATACCAGCCTCGGCCAGCTCGCCTATCTGCTCGAAAAGGGCGGCAACGCGCTCAGCAACAATCTCGACCAGCGTGGCCAGGCGCTGATCGCCGATATCGAGACGACGGTGGGCAATCTCGCCAACCTGATCGAGCGCAGCGGCGGCGAACTGAGCGAGCGCATCGATACGCGCGGCGACGCGCTGGTGGGCAATCTCGGCGCCAAGGTCGATCAGCTCGAAAGCCTGATCGACGTGCGCGGCGAAGGGCTCGTGCGGGCGCTCGGCGAGCGCAGTCACGGCCTCGCCCGCGAAATCGCCGAGGCCGGCGACAACGTGGTGCGTTCCCTCGAAATGCAGGGCGGGCGCCTGCTCGACACCCTGCGCGAGCGCAGCGCCGAATTGCAGGACGTCTATGGCCGCTCCAGCGATGCGCTCAAGGGCGCCATCGACGAGGGTGCGCAGCAGGCGATCGACGCGCTCGTCGCGACCAACGAGCGCATTCGCGGCGAGCTCGGCAGCGTGCTGGTGCGCCTGCACGACGCCAACCGCGTGCTCGACGAAGTCGCGCGCCGCGCCGGCGGCAATCTCGGCGAGGTCGAGAGTAACCTCTCCGCCCGCGTCACCGAAATCTCGGCGCTGCTCGGGGAGGTCTCCGAGCAGACAAACGCCGCCACGGGCCGGATCGCCGAGCAGGCACAGGCACTTCGCTCGATTTCTTCCGGTGCATTGTACGAAGCCGGAGAGCTCGCCAAGACGCTCGATTCACGCGGTGAATCGGTCGCGGAGAGCACGCAGCGCCAGATCGCTGCGCTGACGGAAGCGACGCGCATGCTCGAACAGCTCGAGCAACGCATGGGTTCGGGTCTGCACGGGCGCAGCCAGGCGCTCGAAGGGCTGCTCGCGCGGGTCGAGGAACGCGCCGGCGAGATGGAGAACGTCAGCCGGCAGTTCACGCAGCTGATCGAAGGCTCGCTCACGCAAGCGCAGAGCAAGGCCGAGGAGATCGGCGGCGTCCTCGCCGACAGCGCGCAATCCAGCAGCGAGGCGATCTCGAAGCAGTTCGCCGAGATCCGCCAGGCGACGGATGGCGAGCGCGCCCGCACCAGCTCCGCGATCCGCTCGGCCTACGAGGATGTCGCGCGTGACATGCAGGGCGCCCTCGAAGGCACGTCGGAGCGCTTCCGCGAAGCGACCGAGGAATTGCGGGCGATGACCGCGCAGATCCAGCGCGAGCTCGAAGCCACCCGCAACGAGCTCAAGCGCAGCCTCGCCGAACTGCCGAAGGATACGGAGGAGACCACGACCAGCATGCGCCGTGTCGTCGCCGACCAGATCAAGGCGCTCAACGAGCTGTCCTCGCTGGTCAGCCGCTCCGGCAAGGCGGTGGACGTCGCACAGGCCGATGCCGCGCGTCTCGCGAGCCAGAGCACACAAGCCGGCCAGGCCGCCCGCATGACCGGCAGCGTCGGTGCGGCGGCAGCCCCCGCGACCTCCGCCTCGCAGGGCGCGATGGCAGCGGTTGCGGAAGCCGTATCGCGCAGCGTGTCGGCGACGCCGCAACCCGCTGCTCCCGCGCCGCAGGCCCGCGCTCCGGAACCGGTTCCGCAGCCGGCAGCGCCGGCCCCCGCCGCTCCGCTCCAGCTGCGGGGAACCGACACCCAGGCTCCGCGCGCATCGGCGAGCCGTCAGGGCGACGACAAGGGCGGCTGGCTGTCTGATCTGCTCCTGCGCGCCTCGCGTGACGAGGATGACGCACCCGCGGCGCAGGCACCCGGTTCAGCTGCGGCGCAGCCTCAACCGCGTGCGGAACCCTCCCGCAGCGAAAGCGGCAGCGGACGCAATTCAGGCGCGACCGCGCTCGACTCGCTCAACGCCATTTCGGTCGATATCGCCCGGATGGTCGAGCACAGCGCCGTCGTCTCTGCCTGGGACCGCTTCAATCGCGGCGACAGCAACGTCTTCGATCGCAACATCTATACCGCGCAGGGACGCGAGACCTTCGAGGAGATCCGCCGCAAATACGGGCGGGACGCGGAGTTCCGCCAGACGGTGGATCGTTATGTCGAGGAGTTCGAGCGCCTGTTGCGCGAGGTCGCCCGCGACGACCGCGACCAGATCCTGACACGCACCTATCTCGTCTCGGAGACGGGCAAGGTCTACACCATGCTGGCTCATGCCAGCGGACGGCTCGGCTGAAGCCGGCCCCGCCGCGACCGGACACTCCCCCGACGGTCGCTGCGGTGAATACGAGACGATGCGGCGCTCTGCGTAAGTAGGGCGCCGTATGGTCGACAGGCGGCTTTGCCGTAAGATTTGCGCGCGATGCGACGCGCCCGCCACAAAGGCGCGAAGGGGGAGAGACGCATATGGCTCAGGAAGGCACCGGGGAAAATCAGGGTCGCGCGGCGGAAATGGTGCCCGAGCACATGCCGGTCGCGCAGCCGGTGATCCGCGAGATCACCATGGAAGACGTGCAGGCGGCGTTCTACGA
>JBJHBI010000020.1:0-62107 GCA_050485405.1 Salinarimonadaceae bacterium | reverse complement strand
AGGGTTCGCGCGTCATCGGGGTCGATCTCTCCTTCGACATGCTGGAGCGCGCGCGCGACAAGATGCTCTCGGGCGCCGCACCGCAGACACGCCTCGTCGCCGCGATGGATGCCTGCCGTCTCGGCTTTGCGGATGCGAGCTTCGACGCGGTGGCCGTGCCCTTCGTGATAACCCTCGTGCCCGATCCGGAGGGTGCGCTCGACGAGGCGATGCGGGTTCTCAAGCCCGGCGGCGAGATCGTGATCTCGTCCAAGCTCGGCTATGATCGCGGCGCCATGGCGAAGATCGAGGAATGGGTCGCGCCCCTGATGAGGAAAGTCGGCTGGAGTTCGGCCTTCCGCATCGAGCGGATCAAGGCCTGGGCGCAGGCGCGCGGCGATGTCGAAGTGATCGAGATCGCACCGCTTTTCCCCGCCGGCTGGTTCAAGCTGATGCGCCTCGCCAAGCGCTCGTGAAAATCGCGAATCGACGGTCTCGCCTCGCTTGACACCCCGCCACGCGCTCCGTATATCCCCGAGGCCGACGACGCACGGCCCCTCGGGGCCCGCGCAACGGGGCGGAGTAGCTCAGCCGGTTAGAGCAGAGGAATCATAATCCTTGTGTCGGGGGTTCGAGTCCCTCCTCCGCTACCACTTTTTCCCGGGTCAGAAAAGCAAGTCAGATCAACAGCTTGCGCAGACTCGGTTCCTCTTCCATTTGTGACGTCTCATTGAGATGTATCAAAGGCGAAAAGCGGGAAACGGCCCTGCCGGGAAGAAGGCTGATGCGTCATGCGTCCCTCTTATCTCGCCCGCCATTCCGGTGGCCGCTATTATCTCCAGATGCGATCTCGCGGCGTCGTCGCAGGTGAGCTCTCAATTCGATTGATTCGTGCTAGCCTTCGTACATCAGATTCGTTTGTCGCAAGACGGCGTCTTATGAAGGTGTTGGTGAGCGTGATGGAAGTCGTTGATTGCGAAGGTTTGAGCAATTTGTGTGAAGCTGTCACGGCAAGGCTTCAGACATACAATAAAGAAAAAAACTATACAGAGGATACGCTCGCAGAACGGCTCGCTTACGAAACTGTCGTGCGGGGTATCATCGATAGACTGAACGCTGCCCGCTACGATCACGTCAAACTGCATCCTCGCCTGGTTGATGAGTGGATGCATTTCGTCGAGGCGAATGTCGCGATCCCCAGCAAGCTCAAGAAAGCCGCGAAGGCGTCCGGTTGTGAGGAGGGCCGCCACGCTGCAATCATCGCTGTACGAGAAGGCTTGATCGATGCGAACGCGGATCACCCTGCACCTCCTGAGCCGGAACCAAAGACCGAGCCGTTCCGGGCTATCTCGGCACGTGAGAAAGACAGCCGCAACGTAATCACCGCGATCAGAGCCCGGGCGACCAATCCGGCAGCGCCATCGGCATTGGCTGCGACGCACGTCGTCGAACGTGGCGATGAGGTGTCCGAGGAGGTTGAGATCGACTGGGGCTCGGCAGAGATCAAGTCACGTCAAAACGACGAACCTCCTGAAACGGTCGACATTTTGGAGGGAGCGGGTTTCGGCGAAGGGGTGCTCCCTGCCGAAATTACGCATCCGGAACCAGCGACGTCGCGCTCTGCAATTGCGGATCCGGTTCCGCAGGCGGCCCACGATGCTGATTCCTCAACAAGTGCGGAGAAGATTTCGTCCTCAAGCGTTGTGGCTGCAGATAGTGAGGTCGCAGCGGACGATGCATTCGAGAAATTGATCCGAGATCGCGACAGCCGGCCACTTGCACCAGAAGCATATCCAATTCCGCTCAGCAGAGCTCGCGATGAATTCCTTGCTGCAGAAAGATACAAGCACCGAGATGGTCGAGCGGATGCTGACGTAGCGCCGACGATAAACTTCATGATCGCGTTGATTGGCGACAAGACACTCAATGCCGTGACGCGAGGCGACATCAAGCGTGTCAACGAAGCACTGCCAGAAATTCCGACGCGGAAAAACATGCCCCGCGAGCATGTCGGCAGCCTCTATGCCCGCTACAGATTCGCGAAGAAGCAGGGCTGGGACAAGCTCGAACGGCTGACGACGACGACCATCACAAATCGCTATCATTCGGGTTTTCGACGATTCTTTTCGTATCTGGAAAAACGTGGTTATTGGATTGGTGCGATGCCACACTTCGACGCTGTCACAGCGCAGAACATGATGCCCTTGCCGCGTGACAAGTTCGAAGATTCCGAGTTGATCGAGCTCGTGTCGCAGCCGCTGTTTACCGGCTGTCGCAATGCGCACCATATTTGGACGCCGGGCGAGATTCTGCTGCAAAACTATTTCTACTGGGGGTTTCTGATCTCAATTTTTACGGGCATGCGTACCGGCGAGATTGGGCAACTCGATATCGATCAAATCGAGACTGACGGCGAGTTCGTGTATTTCAACTTGCAGCCATTCGACGCTTCGAAAGGTCGAGTGGCGGTCGCTGACGCGAAGAAACTGAAGACGTCAAACTCGGCACGAATGGTCCCGGTTCATCCGCTTTTGATCGATCTCGGATTGATTGATCGAGCAAAGGAATTGTCCGCGGCGGGATGTACCCGGCTGTTTCCGGACTGTGAACCCTACATCAGAAAAGATGGGGTCGTGTCGTGGAGTAGGTCGCTTACGCGGTCGTTTCAATACGTCAAGCGGCATCTTGGCTGGAAACGAGCGAACCTTCAACTTTATAGCACCCGGCACTTGATGTCGGACTGGATCGATGCCGCAGGAGTTGCTGGGCGTACAAAGCGGCGGATTCTTGGGCATGCCCCAATTGGGGTCGGCGATGGCTATGGTGGAAAAGGATTCCTAAATCCTGTTGAAGCGAAGATCATTTCTGAAATCGAGCCGCCTGTCGTTCAAGAAATGCGACGTATTCTCGTGCGTGCCCGTGAGAAGGTCATGGCTGGCGAGCTTCGTGTTGAGAAGCCGTGGTTGGATCTTGATTTCAGGAAGTCCGGTTGACAGCTGATATCGCATTCATTTCGAAGTGCTCACGGCAGCAGGGGCGTCGCAAATTTCGTGACGACGCCTCAATCCATCAAATCGTATGCATTTGGATGTTTGTGACTTTCTTATCTGAAAAGTAAAATTTCCAAATCGCCTGCTCCTTCAGCATCTTCAATAAGCAAGGAATTGGCGGTATTACCGCAATCCGCCAGATCCGGCGCAAACCAAACGATTTGCACGATGTCTAACTCGGAAAAACGAAACGCAAGCCTTGTGAAGGCCTTTCGCGTCACGCCTGCGGAGAATGCTCATCTGCTGTCTGCAGCAAAGCGGAAAGGTGTTGGTATCAGCACGTTTTGCCGGATCGCAGCCCTTGAAGCAGCCGAATGGCAGAGCCCCGACCATGGAGCGCGTCCCGGCATCGGGCCGCATACTCGGGCAATCGGCGAGATTCTCGCGGCGGCGTGCATCATTCAGGGTCTTCTGCGGGTCACTGAGGCCAGCAATACCACGGGGGGCGGTGCCGATTGTAATGGTGAGATCCTCGACGCCTGCAACCGCGTTATTGCGGCGGCAAACGACCTGATTGGTGACGCGTCATGATCATCACCCAGAACCGCCATGGGCTTTTTCACGACGACGGGGACATTCTCCACGATTATGTCTTCCGCGATGAACTGAAGCCGCCGCAGCTGGTTGGTGTTTTCAACATGATTGGCCCGACGCCCAAGCTTGCGATGCGGGCGATGGAAATGATGCGTGATGCATCGCGTGCGTCGATCGCATTTCAGCACATCACGATCAATCCGAAATACAATCTCAGTGAGCATGAACGGGATTTGGCGGTTTCACGCGTCTTGGAGGCACTGGGTGCGGAAAAGCACGGGTATGTGCTCGTCGAGCATTTCAAAAAACGGGCGAGCCCCGGAAGGGCGGATCACCATTTCCATCTCGTCCTCGCTCACGTGGGGCCTCACTTGAGAGCGCTCGACATTTCGCACAGTTATGCCCGTCTCGAAGCCGTTGCACGGTGTTTGGAGGTCGATTTCGGCGAAGAGCTTACGCCGACGGTGAGGCCGGAAGCAGTGGCGTATTTCGCTCGTGCGATCGGACGCGACGATGTAGCCGATCGGGTTCTCGAAATGCATCATGAAAATGGACATGTCGTTGCACCGTTCGAGATCGGCTACTTCGAATCTCGCACGGCGGATTACGCAGACTTCGACATCGCGGGGGTGGATATCGCGTCAGCTACGGCGGGCGCCAACACCAATCCAGATTTTTCCGATGAAGAAACCTCGGCCTCGCTGTCAAATCAGCATTTTAAGGAAACCCCGGATCTTCCCAATGAAGATGGGCTCCATATCTTGCCCGGAGGTCCGGGCTGGGCTGTCGCTTCGAACGACACGACGGATCGCTCGAAAGCCGAAACTCTTATCAGCGGGGACCGTTTCACTGTCGAAACGACGGCGGCAATCGAACCAGCATGCCATCGTGAAATGTCCACGAGTCCCTCTGCCGAGCCGCCGGAGGTCACGACAACAACGGCAAGTGCAGGTTTTGAGCGTCGTGGTGATGTTCCTATCTTTGGGGCCGGGGCCGCAACCCTTGAAGCATCCCGGAAACCGAACGCCGAAACGGCGAGGATCAGGATCCTTCAGAGGCTCGACAATCATGAGAAGCGTCTGATGCACAAACTGCAAACGCTGAACGCACCTGTTGGTGAACCGGAAAAGCTCACAAGAGCGCGATCGGTACTTGCGGCGGCAAAAAATCGCCTGCAAGAGGCGACGACGACGGAGGAAGCGGCGAGGAAGGAATTTGCGGCGCTCGATGCAAGACGCCCCAATTCGCTGATCTCGAAGATCACGGGCAAAGCCGCGAAATTCGCAGCTCGCTACGACGAAGCGAAGAAGCGACGTGCAGACGCGATGAGAGATCTCCGGTTCGCTCAGAACCATGTCGATCGTAGCAGCGTCGCGATGGAAGCGGCGGAAGACCGGTGGAAAGCGGAGCAACGAGAGATCCAGCGCGATCGGGATCAAGAGATCTCACGCATAGATCTTGAGTTGCGGCGTATCGCACGCACTCGTGCGATCCTCCTCCAGAAGCCTGAACTCGCACTTCAGCCAGAAGAGCTTGCCGCCGCAGTAACCCGTATCTGTGAGCGGCAAGGCATCGACGTTGGTTGTGACTTGCCGAGCTATTCACCAAGGCCAGCGATGTAACCGGGGTGCGAATTCACCGGGTAAGCAGATCTTTGTAGGGCCCAGCCGCGAATCACGAGTTATTATTTGGCTTTCCCGGCACCCGAACGGCTTCCCGCGACATATAGGTTTTCCGCGACGGCCATGCGCCCCATTCCGGGCATTGGCGGTTTGCATCGCTCTCCCCGCTAGCGGTCATTCCGCTTCATTCGCGAAATCAAAGTGATGTCTCGATAGGCGCAGGAGTTCGGCGCCGATGGACGTAGTGGGCAAGCCAAAACGTGGATCGGTCATCCGTTCGATGTTGGTGTATATCACGCTCTTCTTCATCTCCCACGGCCCGGTCGCCATCACGCTGGTGGCCTTCGATCTCGATTTCGTCACCTCCGCTTCGGCAGCAGTAACGGCCTTGGCAAAGGTTGGCCCCGGCCTCGGCTCGATCTTCGGCCCACCGGTAAATTTTACCATGCTGCCCGATGGAGTGAAATGGATCCTCGCCTTCGCCATGCTTCTGGCGCGGCTGAACCGGTTGCAGCGGATCATCGCAACCACACGATTGCCATGAGTTCCCGGTCTGGCAGTAAGGGCCGATTCATCCATTGGCCTGGAATTCGCGTTGCCGCATCAATCGAAAAGGTCTGTTCCGCGTCGTCTCAAAATCTTTATGAATTTCATATTTTTCAGTGCCCCCGCGTCTCTCGAACGTTTACGCGCTTTCCGATTAGCCTGCTGCATGTACGTCGATCCCGCCTTCCTTCCCTTAGCGGGTCGGCGTGCTCTTCGGACGCATTGTCCAGTTGTCATCTGACGCATGCTGAGGCCGTTCTGCCGCGGCAGGCTGTTTTGGAAAAGTGAGACGGAAATGGTCGTAGATTATGTCCTCGGCGGAGCCGTGGTGGTGTTTATGGCTGGGTATCTGATCTATGCGCTCATGCGGCCAGAGCGTTTCTGATATCCGCCGGATACCTCCTGGTAGCGTGAGCGTCCGTGTCTTGGCCATCAACGCTACCAATGAGCCAACTCATCGCTATCCCCGATTGAAATCCGAACGTGGATCTAAAGCCTCATGGCTGCAGGTTTCGTCCCCCTCGGACCGGTTTGAGCCGGCACGTTCCGCAGTGCCACAAATGATAGCCAGCTGGAGCCCATCATGAGCCAGTCTACCTCGCCGAGCATCTTCGATGCTCGAATACTTGTCCCCGCACTGGGTGATGCATTCAAGAAACTCAATCCGGGTACGCTCGCAAAAAACCCTGTTATGTTTGTCGTTGCCATTGCGTCGGTTCTGACGACGATCCTGTTCTTGAAAGATGCCTTCAACGGCACTGGTAATCTCTGGTTTTCGTTGCAGATCATTCTGTGGCTGTGGTTCACTGTTCTGTTTGCAAATTTTGCCGAGGCGGTCGCGGAAGGACGGGGAAAAGCACAGGCGGATTCGCTCAGGCGATCCCGTAGCGAAACGCAGGCAAAACTGCTTCAAAACCAAGACGAAGTAAGACTTGTTCCGGGAACCAGCCTTCAAGTCGGCGATGTGGTGTTGGTGGAAGCGGGTGACATCATCCCATCGGATGGAGAGGTTATCGAAGGCATTGCGTCTGTCAATGAAGCAGCCATCACGGGCGAATCTGCACCCGTGATCCGGGAGTCCGGTGGCGATCGATCCGCTGTATCCGGGGGCACACAGGTCCTGTCCGATTGGATAAAGGTGAGAATTACAGCCGCAGCCGGCTCGACGTTTATCGATCGGATGATCGCCCTCGTCGAAGGAGCAGAACGCAAGAGAACCCCGAATGAGATCGCGCTCAATGTGTTGCTTGCCGGCCTGACCCTGGTGTTCGTTCTGGCAACCGCGACAATCCCCGCTTTCGCCGCCTATGCCGGCGGCTCCATTCCGGTAATCGTGCTCGTGGCATTGTTCGTGACGCTGATCCCGACCACGATCGGTGCTCTCGTTTCGGCGATCGGTATCGCCGGCATGGACCGGCTGGTGCGCTTCAATGTTCTGGCAATGTCTGGGCGTGCCGTCGAAGCCGCCGGCGACGTCGATACGCTCCTTCTCGACAAGACGGGCACGATCACACTGGGCAATCGCCAGGCCACCGAATTCCGCCCCGTCAAGGGTGTCACTGAGCAGGAGCTTGCCGACGCCGCGCAACTCGCCTCACTGGCCGACGAGACTCCCGAGGGCCGTTCGATCGTCGTCCTGGCCAAGGAAAAATATGGCATTCGCGGACGAGACATGGCGTCGCTGAATGCCACTTTTGTCCCGTTTACGGCCCAGAGTCGCATGAGCGGTGTCGATCTGCAGGGCACGTCAATTCGAAAAGGGGCAGTCGATGCCATCCTCAAGCATGTCGATCAGACATCCATGGCGGTTGGTGTGCCTCGCGTCGACTCTGAAGGAAAACGCGAGGTCGAGATAATCGCGAATGATATTGCGCGAGCTGGAGGCACGCCGCTTGCGGTATTGAAGGATAACCGGCTTCTTGGTGTTCTTCACCTCAAAGACATCGTCAAGGGCGGTATTCGGGAGCGGTTTGCGGAACTGCGCCGCATGGGTATCCGCACGGTAATGATCACCGGCGACAACCCCATGACTGCAGCCGCGATTGCCGCTGAAGCCGGCGTTGATGATTTCCTCGCGGAGGCAACGCCGGAAAACAAGCTGAACCTGATCCGCGATGAGCAATCGAAAGGCAAACTGGTCGCGATGTGCGGTGACGGGACGAATGATGCACCGGCACTCGCTCAGGCAGATGTCGGCGTGGCAATGAATACCGGGACAGTTGCCGCGAGAGAGGCCGGCAATATGGTCGATCTTGATTCCGATCCCACCAAACTCATCGAGATCGTGGAAATCGGCAAGCAACTCCTGATGACTCGCGGTGCTCTGACAACCTTTTCGATTGCAAACGACGTGGCAAAATACTTTGCGATCGTCCCTGCTATGTTCATCACCCTCTATCCACAGCTTAGCGCACTCAACATCATGGGTCTCTCGACCCCTGAAAGCGCCATCCTGTCGGCAATCATTTTCAACGCCCTGATCATCGTAGCGCTCATCCCGCTATCGCTCAAAGGCGTCGCCTACAAGGCTATCGGAGCAAACCTGCTCTTGCGTCGCAACCTTCTCATCTACGGCCTCGGTGGTCTCCTTGTGCCTTTCATCGGCATCAAGGCGATTGACATGACGATCACCGCTCTCGGCCTTGCCTGATCAAAAGGAACACAACTCATGACTATTCTGTACCTCTTCCTCGGGCTGGCGGTATTTGGGCTTCTTGCGCTCATGACCAGTGCCGTTGATCGAGCCTGAAGCACGAGTCCGGAGAAAACTCATGTCTGATACATCGATCCTCCTCGTCGTGCTCATCGTAGGCGGTACGGCACTTCTCTCCTGGCCAATGGGACATTACTTGGCGAAAGCCATGAATCCCGCAACATCGGCGGGACGGGCCACAGCGCTTTTTCAGGGAATTTCGGGCAGCATCGGTCGCACGGAGCAGGACTGGAAGCAGTATGTCTTTGCTCTGCTTGCCTTCAACGCGGTTATGTTTACCGTGGTATTCGTACTTCAAGCGCTGCAACAATATCTACCTCTGAACCCGGACCGGATGGGTGCGGTAGAGCCGAGTCTGATTTTCAACACCACGGCTTCGTTCACGACGAATACCAATCTGCAGCATTATTCGGGCGAGGCGACCTACAGCTACCTTACTCAGCTGGGCGGGTTGATGTGGCTTCAGTTCGTGTCCGCTGCGACAGGGATTGCTGCGCTCGCGGCATTGGCGCGAGGCCTGGCCGGTATGCCCTTGGGCAATTTCTTCATTGATGTCCAGCGTGCCGCGTTCCTCGTGTTGCTGCCAATCGCTTTCGTCATCGCCCTATTCATGGCTCTTGGCGGTGTACCGATGACGTTCGAAGGCGCTGCAGTCGCAACGACGCTGGAAGGCATTCAGCAGACGATTGCCCGAGGGCCGGTCGCAGCGTTTGTCGCGATCAAGCAACTCGGAACAAACGGTGGCGGCTTCTTCGGGCCAAACTCGACGCACCCGCTCGAAAATCCGAGCTTCTGGACAAACCTGGTTCAAATGGTCGCCATCCTTCTGATCCCGATGGCTTGCGTTTGGATGTTCGGTCGGATTATCGGTCGCCTACGGCACGCTGGTGTCATATTTGCGGTCATGCTTGTTTTCCTTCTCCTGAAGATTTCTGGAGCTATTTACTTCGAAAGCGCCCCGACCCAGGCTTTTGCCGATCTGCCTATCGAGCAGACCTCCGGCAACCTGGAGGGCAAGGAAATGCGCCTCGGAGAGACGACCGGCCCATTGTGGTCGGTCTTGACCACCTCGACATCGAACGGCTCCGTGGGTTCCATGCACAACAGCCTCAATCCTCTGACAGGGTTGATGCCGATGGTCGGAATGTGGCTCAACGCAACCTTCGGCGGCGTCGGCGTCGGCATGATCAACATGTTCATCTACATCATCGTCGGCGTGTTCGTGGCCGGCATGATGATAGGCCGTACACCTGAATATCTCGGCTGGCGGGTCGAAGCCCGGGAAGTAAGGTTCGCCTTGTTCGCATTGCTGGCCCACGGGTTGTTTATTTTGGGCGGCACTGCTGTCTTTTCGGCGACAGCTTGGGGTGTGGATGCTGTGAACAATGCAGGGCCGCGTGGGTTCAGTGAGATCCTCTATGAGTTTTCCTCGGCCAGTGCGAATAACGGCTCGGGTTTCGAGGGGCTCGATGATGACACCACTCCATGGAATCTTGCCACCGGGATCGTGATGCTGCTCGGGCGGTTCATCCCGATCATTCTTCCGCTGGCCATTGTAGGGTCGCTTTCTTCGAAGCGACGCAGCGCTGAATCGAGCGGCACATTGAGCGTCGAAGGAGGTGTTTTCGCCGCAATGCTAGCCTCGACCGTCATCGTGGTCGGTGCACTCACCTTCTTTCCCGCAGCGACACTCGGGCCGATTGCCGAGCACGTCATGTTCATGAAATGATCAGGAGAACAGCATCATGAACCTGTTTACAGCAAGTCTCCGAGTCGCGTTCGCAACTATGCTGATTTGCGTCGTCGGATATGCCACTGCAGTCTGGACCATTGCCCAAACCCTGGTGCCGGATACAGCGAATGCGTCGTTGATCCGAAATGCAGATGGCACAATAGTTGGAAGTCGACAGCTCGCACAAGCGTTTACAGAAACCCGCTATTTCTGGCCTCGCCCTTCGGCTGTCGATCATGATGGTGCAGGTGCGGGCGGCAGTAACTGGTCGCCCACGAGCGCTAACGTCGCCGAGCGAGGGAGAATGCTCGTGGCCCTGCACGGAGCGACGCCGCAGAATCCCCTTCCTGCCGATCTCGCCACTGCATCGGCCTCCGGTCTCGACCCTCACATCTCGGAAGAGGGAGCCCTTTTTCAGGCCGCCCGCGTTGCCGATGCAAGAGGTCTGGATCCAGCACTGGTCGAAACCCTCGTCCGGAATTCCGCATACGCACCTGGCGGCTTCCTCACGAATGGTCGCGTCGTCAATGTGCTCGAACTAAATCTGTCGCTCGACGCATTATAAAGTGGTGGCGGCAGTCGCTGACTGCCGCTTTCCTCACGGGAATTGAACATGAATCGGCTGAATGATCGTGGGCAGGATAGGCGACCGTCCCCTGATGCGCTACTTGAAAAGGCGGATCAGGAAACGCGTGGTCGTCTCAAAATATTCCTCGGTGCCGCCCCCGGTGTCGGCAAAACATACGAAATGCTGATGTCCGGACGCGCCAGGCAAGCCGCCGGCGAGGATGTAGCGATCGGCGTGGTGGAAACCCACGGTCGCCAGGAAACCGAGGCTCTGGTGCGCGGGCTGGAAGTTATTCCGCGAAAGAAAATCAGCTATAAGGGTCAAGACCTTGAGGAGATGGACCTCGATGCTGTTTTGGAACGCAGGCCCGGGCTGATCCTGGTAGATGAACTGGCTCACACCAACGCGCCTGGCAGCCGGCACCCGAAACGCTATCTCGATGTTCTTGAGCTACTCGAGCAAGGGATTGATGTATACACCACGCTAAACATTCAGCACCTCGAAAGCCTCAACGACGTTGTCACGCAGATTACGCGGATACGGGTGCGCGAGACGCTTCCCGATTCGATTGTAGACAAGGCCGATGATATCGAGATCATCGATATCACACCAGAAGATCTGATCAGGCGTCTGAACGAAGGCAAGGTTTATGTAGCCAAGACGGCCAAGCGTGCCGTCCAGAACTATTTTTCTCCCCGTAATCTGACGGCACTGCGCGAATTGGCCCTACGACGCACGGCTCAGAGGGTAGACCAGCAATTACTCAGTCAGATGCGCCAGGGCGCAATCGAGGGACCATGGGCAGCAGGCGACCGTGTGCTCGTATGTGTTAATGAAGACCCTGGTGCGACTGGGCTTGTCCGCTACACCAAACGGCTTGCGGATCGGCTTCATGCTCCTTGGACTGCGCTTCATGTAGAGGGCAGCAGAGCAGCACACCTTCGGGAAACGGATCGTGATCGTATCGCCGAGGCGCTGCGGCTCGCGGAGCATCTGGAGGGTGAAGCCTTTTCTATCCCGGGCGGTGACGTACCATTTTCTGAAGATGTTGTCGCATATGCGAAGTCGAATAATTTCACGCATATCGTCATCGGCAAGAGCAACCGCCCGCGGTGGTTCGAGGTACTGCGGGGTTCGGTGGTGAATGATCTTGTGCGGCGTGCAGGTGACATCAGTGTCCACGTCGTCGCAGGCAGCCGTTCGCCCGAGACACATGCCGCCGCACGATTAGTCGAACCGGCGAGCCGGAAACCGCATCGCGAATGGAAGACTTATTTCAGGTCAAGCGCTGTCGTCGCGGCAGCGGTGATTGCCAGTATATTGCTATGGCCATTATTGGGTGTGGAGAACATCGCACTGATATTTCTTACCGCCGTTGTAGCCGTCTCAGTATGGTTTGGATTGGTCCCTTCTCTCTACGCAAGTGTCCTATCCGCGGCAAGCTACAATTTCTTTTTCACGGTACCGTACTTTACGTTCTGGATCAGCAGACCACAAGAAATTGTTTCTGTCGTATTCTTTTCAATAATTGCACTTATTGTTTCCAATGTTGCTGCAAGAGCACGGTCCCAGGCAGTCGCCGCAAAAGCTCGGGCGCGAACAACAGAGGCCCTTTATTCGTTTAGTCGAAAACTCGCCGGAGCCGGCACGCTCGATGATGTTCTTTGGGCATCCTCCCATCAAATGGCTTCGATGCTCAGGCTTCGCGTTGTCATTCTTCTCCCTGAAAACGATACGGTGACTGTTCGCGCTGGCGTGCCGCCCGACGACACACTCGTCGATGCAGATATCGCGGCTGCGCAGTGGGCTTGGGAGCATAATCGTCCGGCGGGTCGCGGAGCCGACACGCTACCCGGAGCCCAACGCCTTTATGTCCCTCTGATCACTGGCAAGACGCCGGTAGGAGTCGTCGGGCTCGACAGCGATAAGGAGGGCCCGCTACTGACCCCGGAGCAACAGCGTCTGTTGGATGCATTGAGTGATCAGGCAGCAGTTGCAATCGAGCGAATTCAGCTGGTTGCTGATGTCGACAAAGCCAGGCTCGCCGCTGAGGCCGATAAATTACGTTCGGCCCTGTTGGCATCGATCTCGCATGACCTCAAGACGCCGCTGGCTGCCATTCTCGGGGCCGCAGGGACACTGCGTGATTATTCCGATGCGCTTCCGGCGGAGGCACGATCAGACATGCTCTCGACGATCGTCGATGAATCGGAACGGTTGAATCGCTTTATTGCCAACCTCCTCGACATGTCGCGTCTTGAAACGGGCGCCATGGCGCCGAACGCCTCGCCGCAATATCTGGACGATGTCGTTGGAGCAGCCTTGCGTCGTGCGGGCAAGATTCTGACGCATCACAAGGTGGTTGCCGAGATCCCCGCAACGATACCGCTGTTGAATTTCGATCCCGTTCTTTTTGAGCAAGTGATGTTCAACCTTCTCGATAATGCCGCCAAATTCTCACCGCCCGGAACGACAATATCCGCACGTGCCTGGGAGGATGGGTCATGGGTCATGATCCAGATAGTGGACGAAGGTCCAGGGATTGAGCCTTCCGATCTTAAGAAGGTCTTCGACAGTTTTTACCGCGCACGAAAACGCGACCACGTTCTCGCCGGAACGGGACTCGGCCTTTCAATCTGCAAGGGGTTCATTGAGGCCATGGGCGGAACAATCACCGCCTCGAATAGACCAGATCGCTCTGGAGCGGCCTTTACGATACGCATGCCAACGCCAGCTGGCGTACAAAAAGCGGAAAAACGAAATGACGAACCAGATGATACGCATCCTGATCATTGATGATGAGCCCCCGATCCGGAAACTACTGCGCGTTGGCCTTTCGGTGGAAGGATACACCATTATAGAGGCCACTTGCGCCCGCAACGCTATCGAGAAGCTCGAAGTGGAAAAGCCCGATCTGATCATTCTCGATCTGGGGCTGCCGGACATGCAGGGTGACGAACTTCTCGCAAAATGGCGCCGCGAACGCGTGGACGTCCCGATTGTCATCCTTTCGAGCCGAACGGATGAACCTGGTATTGTGAGGGCTCTGGAGCTCGGCGCAGATGATTACGTGACCAAACCTTTTGGCACGAAGGAATTGGCCGCCCGCATCCGAGTGGCCCTCCGACACAGACTACAACAGCAAGGAGAGCGACCAGTATTTCAAACCGGCGAATTATCCGTCGATCTGGTCAAACGAATCGTCAGGCTCGGCGACCAGGTGGTGAAGTTATCACCGAAAGAGTACGAGATACTGCGTGTGCTTGTTCAACATTCCGGAAAGGTCATAACCCACCGGCATCTGCTCAATCAAATATGGGGCGGCTCTGCCGAAATTCAGAATTTACGCGTCCATGTACGGCAACTCCGACAGAAAATCGAACGAGCGCCGGACGCTCCACGATATATTACAACGGAAACCGGGGTGGGCTATCGCCTAAGCGAGGCGGAATACGATTAATCAACTGAACAATCGTTGGCAGCGAGTGACACATGAAAAGCGAGATTTACCATGAAAGTTTCTGAGGTAATCACGCCTGATAATGTATATTTGGGTGTATCAGTCAAGAATAAGAAAGAGTTGCTCGAGTTCGTCTCAGAAAAAGCGGGCGCTGCAACAGGCATCGAGCAGCGCAACATTTTTTCTGGCCTTCGGAATCGGGAGGAATTCGGATCAACGGGCATCGGATCCGGCATTGCGATTCCCCACACACCCATTGAGGGCTTATCATCCCCTTTTGCCCTCTTCATACGCTTGGAGGCACCCATTGAGTTCGACGCGATTGATGATGAGAAGATAGATATCGTATGCGCCGTTCTCACACCATCAAGCGATCAGAGTGATATTCTTAAATTACTATCAACGATCACACGGCAGTTGCGCAGAGAAAATACACTCAATATGATACGGCAAGCCAACAATAGAACCATTGTATTTCATTGTCTGACCAATAATAATTTTGGTGTGAATTCTAAGAATTAAATTGATGATAGTAGTTCGATTCTGCTGAGATAGCCTTTCGTTATGCTTCCCATATCACTGAGTATGATATAATTACGAAAACAGATATACATACGGGGCTAACATCTATTGCTTTGCGCAAACAAGGGTAGATGGTGGGGCTGCTTAGGTTGTTTTGGGGCCACTACCGGACAGTCCGCTTGCGGCCCCCATCGCGACAGCAGGAATCCATTTGTCAATTCAGCGAGCCCGGATCGCCGCCGACAACCGCGATGGGTGGGGAGGGGACGGTCGGGTTCTGGGCTGCGAGGTTGGGAAAGCGGCCATCCAGATAGGCGAGCACGAGGTAGTCACTCATCACCGTCGCCTCCAGAACGATCGGGCGACTGGCCTGCCCGTATTCGATCGACGCCATCTACCAGTGCCTTGAGAAGCGCCTGCTCGTCGTCGGTCAGGCCGTTAGCATCGCTGAGGTGGTGCTTTGCATTCTCGTACACAGCGCCCAAGTCATAAAGGTCCTCATCTGGTTCCTTGCGGAAGCTATACCGGATGCCGCCACCCGAGGAACTCTGAGTTACCATTCCTTTGATCACCTTCGCCGTGAAGCTGCCGTCCGCCTCGATGCCCTTGCGTAGCCATTCCTTCGCGGCTGCCGGATCGCCCAAATGCTTCCATGACCGTGCTATGTCCCATAAGAAGGGCACATTCACGAGCGAGCCATCGTTGGCCGCGGCCTGTATTTTTGGCATCAGCACGGTACCGAGCTTCTCAAAATCCTCCTTGCTGATGACCCGTCGGCCGGGATCATCACTCGGGAAGACGCCGAGTTCCCGGCCGCGATCGACATAGAGGTCGGCTAGGACGAACGGAGAGTTGGACTGTTCATAGGCGGCTATGAGGTGCTTGCCAGCTTCCTCTTCACCCCATGCCTCAAGCAAATCGCGTACCAAGAAGCGAAGCGTTCCGCTCGGTTCGAGCGTGAACATCTCTCCTCGCCAAGGGAGACCAAGTACTTCATCGCCAATCGAGAGCAGTGCGTTGAGCAATTGTTGGGATGGTTCAGGCTTAGGATCGACAGCGAAGCGGATGCGCAAATCCTGCAGGAAGAGCCCGATCATCGCTCGGCCGCGGCGATTGTCCTTCCCAACGTACGTTCGCAGCGCGCTCGTGATCGCCTTCTCATCGTCGAGTTTGTCGAACACCGCATCAATTGTGCTCTTGGGCACTGCGTCAGCGCTGGGGCGAAGAGCAAAGTAGGCGTCGTAGCCAGCTTCACTCGCTAGACCTCGACGAGCCTGCGATGCGGCGTAGTTCTCGCTTATCATGTAACGATCGCCCTGAAACCACTTACCCTGGCTCGGAAAGAGGACGGTTAGGAGCGCCATAATCACGTCGACGGTCGTCGGCAGCAAGGACTCCTTCAGCGCCTCAACGTTTGCCCTCCGTTCCTCGTCAGCACCCATGAAGTAGCGGCCTTCGTTGAAGAGAAAGTCACGGTTCAGACGAATCCAATCGAACGCCATCGAATCGAACAGGCGGATGCCTTCGATGGCCACTAGATCCTGAGAGTCAAACTCGCCCTTCAAAGCAGGCCAGGCAAACTTCAGAGCGTTCGAGAAACGCAGCACGTCACGCGGGTAATTCATCCAGCGGTACACGCCGTCTCTGACAATGTATTGCCACCTGGCCGAGTTTTCGCCGTCAGCGGTCATGAACTTGATCTCTTCGTCGAGCATGGTCAGAAGGGCGTTCTTCCCGGGCAGAGGCAACTCGACTTCCTGCTGAACGATCTTCTCGGCAAATCGCGGGCCAACGCGGTCCGTGCCTTCCTCAAGTGCCTGCCACACTATTTCGCGGTCATAGACCAGCAGGTAAATGACGTTTGGCAGGCGACCGATGGTCTTGACCATTTGCATGATCGACCTGATCTCATCGTCTTCGAGCCGATCGATATCGTCGATGGTGACAAGGAAGCGACGGTCACATTTTGACAGCAGATCCCTGAGGTCTTCATATGCCTTTTGCAGGCTCGGCGTATTGAGATAGTTGCTCGCAGCGGCATTTAGCGCCTTCTTGCCGAAACCGCCGGCCAGCCGCGAAAATACACCGCCACTTGGATCAATTGCGACTGATAGAGTGGCGGCTGCATCAACCAGACTGTCCGCGCCCTCCGCTGTGGTGCGCATGCCCCTTCTGAAAAACTTTCTGACTTTGCCTTCTTTGGGTTTCAGCTGCTCGGACAACAACTTGAAGAAGGCTGCCATCAGGTCCTGGTGACCTGACACTATCCAAGGGCGAAAGTCGACGTGCTCGACCTTCTTTGCCTCATCCTTGTGCTTCTTGATGTGCTCGAGAATGAAGTTGACGACCGTGGTCTTTCCGGAGCCCCACTTGCCGTGAAGCCCGATAACATAGCCGTTTGGTACGTTCATATTGATGACGACGTTCGCCAAGCGCTCGGCAAATGGAGCATATCCCAGCCGATCGTCTTTTAGATCCTTCTTCGGCTGATCGTCGCCGAGTGTGTAATCATCACCCGTCATCGCGCTTATTCCCCCACTCAGGCAGAACTGATTGCATACCAAGTCTTGCTTTGCGCAAAGTAGCTACCTTTCCTAGCGGGGATCAACGTCAGCACTTGAATCGTAAAGCGGCACCCCGTTCCCCGAAATGCTGGAACATCCGCACTCGGGGTCGACTACAGAACGGCAGCTTTAGGGAAGCCGTCAGTGGTCCTTTGAACGACCGAATTGGGCGTCGCCAGCCGAACGGCAGCTTGCTCGCTGTTTCGCCCAGAACCAGATAGTCAGCTTCCCCCGCTCCCGCCGAGACCACACTGATAAGCCAAGAGCTTAAACAGGTCGCACGGCAAGTGCCAGGCAAGCTCAGATGGAACCTCAGTCGTGTTTAGGGGTAGCTTCAGGTGACCGACGCGATGCGGCTCCACATTCGGATGACCCCGTCCGAGAATTTTCTCGGGCGGGGTCATCCGTATTTCTAGATTAATGGATTCAACGTCGCTTTCACGGGTTACCCAACGACGTTACCCGCTTATCATTGCCGGCGCTGAACGGCACCTCGCGATAATCTGCGAAATCTCCTCCTCATCGAGATGCCTGCGTTCAATCAGCAGCTCGGCAACAGACCGAATCGCGTGCGCGTTCTGTTCAACGATCATGAGCGTGCGCCGCCATAGACGATCGAGATCGTTGTCGACAATCTGTTTCAGCCGCGTATCGACCATGAGAAGCTGCTGGGTGTCGGCAGTTTCATCAATGCTCGACAGCGATGATCCGAATCCATAGCTACCATGAGCTCGCACGAGCAGCCGTGTAACTTCGACGAGATCCGCACTGGCTCCGCTCGACGCCGCCAGCCCGAACATGACCTCTGAGGCTCGCCCCGCAAGGCCGATCAGAACCTCCTCCTCAATTGAAGCATGTGTGAAGATCATAGGTCTCGTCGCGAGAACGTACCCCCCGAATCCTGTGTCAGCTTTCGACAACGACACAGCCTTGACGTCTCGGTCGAGGAGTGACGCGACAACCGCGTGCCCGGATTCGTGAAATGCGATCCGCCGGATTAGATCCGCAGGCCGCTGGTCAGGCGGGGATAATACCGCCTCGACGTCGTCGACTGTAACGTTGCGACCGAAATCACGCGCACGAGCACGGATTTCCCGCACGAAGCGGGCGACGTCTGCGCCCGTCGAACCAATAATGTCCTTTCCGTAACGCTGGTAGTCGGCATCAGGCAGCTCGTCTGCGAGGGCCGATTGCAGCATCGATGCGAGTGCATACGCGTCGGGAAGCGGAATCTGAATATGCCGATCCAGGCGTCCCGAACGACGCAATGCGGGATCGACCAATTCGGGGTAGTTACACGCCCCTAGAATAATCAGACCGGGTTCTGTCGAAGCTCCATCGATTGATGAGAGAACCCCTGCACGCAAGGTCTGCCACCAGTTTGAACGATCTCGCGTACGGTTTGGATCGATGAAGGCGTCGCATTCATCGAGAAACAACACCGCCGGTTTCTGCTGTTGATGCGCTGTGTCGAAGACTTTCTTTACCGCAAGCATCACATCGCCCAAGTGGCCGTCGCCATTTTGCAACCAATCGGCGACGCTCGACGGCACGATGGGGATGTTACAAGTGACGGCAAGTGACTGAGCAAACAAAGTTTTCCCACAGCCTGGCGGACCGGAAAGCAGCAAGCCTTTCGGCAGATCGGCAAGAGTGATTTCGCCCGCTCGATACCGATCAATCTCACGTGACAGCCTCAATCCCCAAACTTTTGCTTCCCCATAGCCTGACAAATCCTGCAGCTTTGGAACCGCAATCGAACGAGTTCGATTTGCCGATTGCCGCAGCGCATGAAGACGCTGGATCATAGCGGTAGGGTTATCGCGAGGGCGGATAGCCCCGGCGATCTGATCGAGGGTCAGGCCGGTGGCGAGATCGTCCCCGATCACGGGTACGCTCGTTTGCGTGAACTCCTCGATGATTGCCAACAGGTCCTTCGTGTCAAGTGGTCGGAGGACGGCGTGATGATCGATCAACCCAATAATGTCGTTCGGGAGATGTTTGAATGGCTGATTCAAGACAATCACCAGCGGCTCCCCCCTTACGAGTGGGTGGAGGCACTTTTCGCGAAGCCTTTCGTTCGAGCTACGACGGGGCAGGTCGTCGATCGTCACGATTCGATCACGCATGCGGCGAAACAAGCTCAGCCGACCCGTCAGGTCGCCAATCGCATCAGCGATCGGCTCGGACCATGACGCTTCCGGCACTTCGATCAGCAGACAGAATGGTTTCTTTTCCTGTATCGGCTTGAGCACATCATGCAAACGCTTCGCGATGACCCAATTCGCGATGATACGTCTGGATGTGCTGGGCGGCTTTGCTGCATCTTCCTCCTCCCCATCTTCCGCCACATGCGCGTCATCATCGTCATTGCCATCATCATGATCGCCGTCACGACCACGCGAAAACTGCTCATTCGCAATCGCCAGGGCATCCTCGCCAGTATCAGGATCCGAGCGGGCTGATTCATTGTCTGTCGAGAGATCATCCGGCAGAGCCGAATGATCGTGATCAGAAGCCAAGGAGCGGGTCACGTCTCGATTCTCATGTGTCATGATCATGCCCCCTTTTGTGTCGGGAAATCGCCGAAATCGTCAGGCGATTGCCAAATCGCAGTTTCGGTTGTGTCGAACACAAACCGCGAGCACGCCGCGATCGTCTTGAAATAAACGCCACGCGTGAGTTTCAATCCGGCGTCGTCCGGCACGAGGATCCCGGCATAGCGACCTTCGCTGCGTGTCGACCAAAATAGCCGCCGCTTTTCATCGTGGGGTTCGGCTCTGACGACACTCCCTTTCTCGATCACATAGCCCCCGTTGATCGTTACGATCGAAGCCTTCAAACCGCGCCGCTGTGCGGTTCGTCGGCCACCAATCAGCAAATCACCTTCTCCCGGGACAGGAATCTGTGCGTATTCGGGCCCCACCCATGGCCTCGCGAGAGCGGGAAGTGTGTTGCGGAAGGCCGCACAAAGAGATGCCCACCCGGCTTGCAGAGCTGCGTATTGATCGTCGTCGACACGGCTTCCATTGGGGTAATGTTGATTCCGGCCGGGAAGATCGCCGGACGGCCAGAGAGATTGTGCGACAATGCGTTCGAGCGCAGCAGCTTCCTCGCGATCGAGCGGCTTCGCTTGACCAACAATCGCCACGATCCGCAACGGCTGCATCACGCCAAAGCTATGCTGAGCAATGCGTTGCCGGAGAACGCCACCATGGCCGACGTAGTTTTTGCCAGCGGGATTGGTGATGATATAGATCCCAGGCTGGGCTGAGATCAGGGTTGCATTGGAGAACGTAACGACGTCGAAAGTGTCGTTCAGCTCGAAAGCTACGAGCTGTCCGTCCAGGCCTCTCGTATATGAGAGAGCGATCTCATCTGAGATCTTGGATTTGCTGTATTTCATGTTTTCATCCTGTTCTTGATGCGATCAGGAACCGGCATGCGCAAAGGCACGCCGCGATCCGACGACGCGGTAAGTGCGTTCAAGGAGTTGAAGCGCTGGGAGGTGCTCAGACGACGCGATGAACCAGCAGATTTGCGTCAAACGGCTTGCCGCCGTCGAAGCGAATCAAGCCGAACTTGCTCATCGTCATGATGACCCTCATCGGGCTGCTGACATCATTGATTACCGCAATGAGATCGCCGAGCGCGCGTGATCCCCCGTGCTCATCCATCGCGGCAAAGACGCGGATGACCCGATCAAGCATCACGCCGTCGAAATCACGACACATTCCCCGAAACGGCTCGGCCGTCGAACAGGATTTTTCGTCAGGAGAAAAACCGACATACGTGTCGGTGTTGCACGCCGCTGCGGGCATGCTATCGTTATAAGCAGTCATTTTAACCTCTAGCCAGGTTGAGATGGCCAGGTCGTCGATGCCGGTTCCCGCCAGCATCGGCGACCGCTTCCAAAAGCTCAGGCCACCGCCATGCCCGGTCCGCACCATTGCGAACCGTAACATGATGAGATGTAGCCTGTTGTTCGGTAAATCGCAATAAGAAAAATCTTGCGAATACATTTATGGTTAACATGAAGTCGATCGCGTGCGATCGGAATACTCTGTAAATTCTCCATGCGCGCAAAAATAAGCGCTTCAAGTACGGATTTTCGAAGCCGGGACATCAGCGGCGTATGGAGGATCGGAGCCTTCAATATTCTCAAAATATGTCGTAATTTCAATGGGTTAAGAATATCTTCCATTGAGCGAGGGCAGAGGTTGGCTCTCTGCGGAAGCCGCGTTGGGAAACGTTTTATGCTCGATCCGGAAGGCCAGAAGGACTTTTCGGTGCGCATCCAATTCTGCGAGTTGCTGGCAATGTACTTTGTGACGGATGTTTGCAATTCGACGATTCGAGCAGCTTTTCTGGACCAGGCCACACGGACGATCGCCGAAGTTTTTCAGCGGGCCCGCCCAATGACGCCCTCTTGCGGGGCTGTACATCGCAGGCCACTCGATCCCGCCGAATTTTGTTGGAAATCAACGGTCGCAGCGATCTGCGAACTTCTCACCGGCTTTTATCATGGCTATCGTGGGCTCTGGCCGAACAAAGAATTCAACCCATAAGCGTTTTGCACGCTGAAGCGGATAAAGAAGAATGACAGAAGCAATCGAAAAAACCCTCTTCAAAGCTGCAGACAAGATGCGTGGGGCAATGGATCCCGGAGAGTACAAGCATGTCGCCCTCGGTCTTCTGTTCCTTCGCTATGTCTCCGCCGCCTTCGAGGCGAAGCGGACGGAATTCGCCGAGGACGAACTGATCGATCTGGATGATCCGGAGGAATACCAAGCCGAGAGCGTGTTCTGGGTGCCCGAAGGAGCCCGCTGGGACCGTCTCGCCGCGAACGCCAAAGCCCATGATATTGGCGTCCAAGTCGACGAAGCGATGCGTGAAATCGAGCGGGCAAACCCCACCCTGCAGGATGCTCTGCCGAAGGTCTATGGACGGGCAAATCTCGATCGATCCATCGTCACCGGTCTGATCGAGATGTTCACGAACCTCCGGCTTCACGGAACAAGCGCCGATTTTGATCTGATTGGCCGTATCTACGAGTATTTTATCGGAGAATTTGCCTCGTCCGAGGGCAAGCGAGGCGGTGAGTTCCTCACGCCGAGATCCATTGTTGCGGTTCTTGTCGAGATGCTGGAGCCGACATCAGGTCGCGTCTACGATCCCTGCTGCGGCACGGGGGGCTTCTTCGTTCAGTCTGAGAAATTCATCAAAGCTCATCAGGGCCGGCTCGGCGACATTGCGGTGTATGGCCAGGAGCGAAACCATACCACGTTCCGCCTCGCCCGGATGAACCTCGCGATCCGCGGCATTCTGGGGGAGATCCGCTGGAACCAGGAGGGGACGCTCAAGCGTGATACTTTCCCCGACGAGCGGTTTGATTTCATCCTCGCCAATCCACCCTTCAACATCTCTGACTGGGACGGCGATCAGCTGCGTGAAGATCACCGTTGGAAATTCGGGACGCCGCCGGTCGGCAACGCGAATTTCGCGTGGATGTCTCATGTTCATCACCATCTCTCTGCGAACGGCATTGCCGGCGTGGTCATGGCGAACGGCTCCATGTCCTCGATGCAATCCGGGGAGGGAGATATCCGCAAGGCGATGGTCCAGCAGGACGCCGTGGACGCCATCGTTGCTCTGCCGGGTCAGCTCTTCTTCGGCACCCAGATCCCCGCCTGTCTATGGATTCTCGCCAAGGACAAGTCGAATGGGCAGGCATCGGGCGGCCCCCTCCGGGATCGCCGCCACGAGGTGCTCTTCATCGATGCCCGGAAGATGGGGGCACTGATCACGGGCAGCCGAAAACAGAAGGAGCTTTCCCCAACTGAGATCGCAAAAATCGCGGAAACTTATCACGCCTGGAGAGGTGAGCACGGAGAGGATGCCTACGCGGACGAGCCCGGCTTCTGCAAATCTGCGGGGGTTGATGAGATCGAAAAGCACAATTTCGTGCTGACACCTGGCCGTTATGTTGGGGCCGGGGCGGCGGAGGAGGACGATGAGCCATTTCCGGAGAAATTTGATCGGCTGTTGGCGGAGCTCAGAGAGCAATTCGCCGAGGGACGGCGGCTGGAGGCCGAAATTGAGGCGAAGCTGGGGAGGATAGCATGATTTCTTCATGCTTCCCCGTGACCACCGTCGAGACTATCGCCGGCCTTGATGACGGGTCCATTGCGATCGGTCCCTTCGGTTCGTCCATGAAGGCGAGCCTTTACACCGCTACCGGTGTTCCAGTGGTTCGAGGGAACAACATCGGATCTGGCCGCAAACTGGTCGGAGACTACGTTTATGTCGCGCAAGAGACGGCGGATCGGCTGAAGCGTTCCCTCCTTAAGGAGGGGGATCTGTTCTTCCCGCACCGAGGTGCGATCGGCGAGGTTGGTATCGTAACCCCTTCCGATCCTCAGCCACTATTGATGTCCACCAGCCTGATGAGGTTGCGCGTCAATACCGCGATCGCCGACCCGGATTTTGTGTTCTGGTTCTTCAAGTCGGCTATGGGCAAGGATGAGATCTTGCAATTCGCATCGACTGTCGGAACGCCGGGTATCGGCCAACCACTTACTTCGTTGCGTGCAATGACGATGCCATTGCCGCCCCTCACCGAACAACGCGAAATCGCCTCCATCCTCGGCGCGCTCGATGACAAGATCGAGCTGAACCGGCGGATGGCTGCGACGCTGGAGGAGATGGCACGGGCGCTTTACCGGTCCTGGTTTGTCGACTTCGATCCGGTGAAAGCCAAGGCTGATGGCCAGGTGCCGGCCTTTATGGATGAGGAAACTGCCACCCTTTTTCCGAATCGGTTCGGGGATGATGGGATCCCGGAGGGGTGGGAGATGCGCCGCCTTGTTGATATTCTGACGCTCAATTACGGGAAAGCCCTCAAGAAAGACCTCCGCCAGCCTGGCCCTTATCCTGTATATGGTTCAGGCGGGACTGACAGTTCTCATGTCGACCCGTTGGTCGCAAGCGCTACCGTCGTTGTTGGACGAAAAGGAACTGTAGGAAGCATCTACTGGTCACCACGAGGATGCTGGCCGATCGATACAACCTACTATGTTTCAACATCATATCCGATGGTGTATGCGCTTCATATACTACGCAACCTGCCCCTTTCAGAGATGAACACCGATGCAGCCGTTCCGGGATTAAATCGCGAAAACGCATATCGACTAAAGGTCACATTTCCTGGTGCTGAAGTGATACGCGTTTTCTCGGAACGGGTCGGGTCGATTCAAGAAAGAATCGACTCGATAGACCAAGAGATTACAACCTTGGCGACCCTCCGCGACACCCTCCTGCCCAAGCTAATGTCCGGCGAGCTCCGCGTGGGCGAGGCGAAAGAGCAGATCGAGGAGGTGGCCTGATGTTTCGCGTCGATCTATCTGAAAACCGTCTTTCTCGTCTCGACCAGAAGCGTTTCTCGGATCTGAATCTGCGTGAGAGGCAGCATCTTCAGGAATGGCTTGCCAATCAGCCCGATGCGTTGGGTGAGGAACTGCTCATAATCCAGAAGGAGTTCGACGGCTTTGCCGATACCCGCGAGCGTCTCGATCTCCTCGCCATCGACAAGGACGGAAATCTCGTCGTCATCGAGAACAAGCTCGACGATTCCGGCAGGGACGTGACCTGGCAGGCGTTGAAATACACCGCTTATGTCTCAAGCCTGACCAAGACCCAGATCGTGGATATCTACCAGCAGTATCTCGATCGCCATGAGCGAGGCGGCAATGCCGTTGAGCGAATCTGCGAGTTCATGGGGGCGGAAGAACTCGAAGAGACGGTTCTCAACCCGGGCAACGATCAGCGGATGATATTCATCGCGGCGAATTTCCGCCGCGAGGTGACGGCGACCGTACTCTGGCTCCTCAGCCGGGGCATTCGCGCCCAGTGTTTCAAGGTCATTCCGTACAGCTTCGGCGAAGAGCTGTTCATCGATGTTCAGCAGATCATCCCGACACCCGAGGCCGCCGACTATATGATCGGGATGACCTCGAAGGGAACCGACGAGAAGGTCACGCAGAGCACGCAGAAGAAGCTTCAGAATATCCGGGCGGAGTTCTGGACACAGGCCCTCAATCAGTTGAGGGCAGACGGGGTTGCGCTTTTCCGCAACATCAATCCGACACGCGATCATTGGCTGAGTGCGGGTTCAGGCGTCGGATCCTGCCCTTTCCAAATGATCTTTTCCCGCGACGAAGCACGGGTTGAATTGAGCCTCCAGCGTATGGAGACCGCCGAGAACAAATGGCTCTTTGACCAGCTCTATGCGGAGAAGGAAAGGATCGAAGCGGCTTTCGGTGACAGTTTCGATTGGCGGCGTATGGATGACAAAAAAGCGAGCCGGATCGTCTACGCCAAGCCTTTCGACGGGTTCGATCGCGACAACTGGCCCGCCATGATCGACTGGCTCTCCACGCATATCCGAAAACTGGAGACCGCCATGCGGGAACCGCTTGCACGCCTCAACCGATCCCTGCGGGTGACCGAAACCGAGCAGCACGAGGAGTCGTCCTGATGGCATTTGCAACGGAAGACGACCTCGAACAATGGGCCATCGGTGAACTTCAAGGGCTGGGTTTCACCTATTGTCCCGGTTCTGAATTATCCCCTGAAACCGACAATCCGGCCCGGCAAAGCTACCACGACACCATTTTGCTGCCCCGGCTCGATGCCGCAATCCGACGCCTGAATCCTTCTCTCTCGCCCGAAGCGGTCCAGACGGTGCTGAATCGGGTCCGCGACACGGAGTTTGCGGGCGACCTGATTTCGGAAAACCGCCGTCTTCATGCCCTCTTCGTGGGTGGGGTTCCGGTGACATGGTTCGAGAATGGCGAAGAGCGCAACGCGATAGCCACGATCGTCGACTGGGATGACGGCGAAAATGATTGGCTGGTTGTGAACCAGTTCGAGGTGGCCGGACAGACGGCACGCCGGCCCGACATCGTGATTTTCCTCAATGGAATGCCGATCATCGTGGTCGAGCTCAAAGGGACCGAGACCGGTACATTGAAAGGTGCCTATAATCAGATCGAGACCTACAAGGCTCATGTTCCGGCGTTGTTTCGGACGAACGCCTTCAATGTGATTTCCGAGGGGGTGACAGCCCGCTACGGCTCGATCTCGGCGAATTTCGATCGGTTTATGCGGTGGCGAACGGTCGATGGTGAGAGCCGGGTTGAAGACGGGACGGATCTTGCACTCCAGACCCTAATCCACGGCTTGCTTGCGCCGGCCACTATCCTTGAGCTCATGCGGTTCTGCATGGTTTTTGAGGATGAAGGCAAGGGGCCGATCAAAAAAATCGCGGCCTATCATCAGTTCCACGCCGTGCGAAAAGCGGTCGGTTCCGTTCTGCGTGCGAGGGAGCTCGATGGACGCGGCGGGGTCATGTGGCACACACAGGGATCGGGAAAATCTCTGCTGATGGCCTTCCTCGCTGGTCGGTTGATGCGCCATCCCGAGCTGGAAAATCCAACGATCCTCGTCATTACTGACCGCAATGATCTCGACAATCAGCTCTACGCTACGTTTTCGCGATGTGAAGAGTTGTTCGGAGAAACACCCGAGCAGGCGGAGGACATTTCGGATCTGCGTCAAAAGCTCAGTCGGCGACAGGTTGGCGGCGTGATCTTCGCGACGATGCAGAAGTTTCGCCCAGCCAAGGGGGAGACAGAGTTCGGGCAGCTGACGAACCGATCGAACGTCATCGTCTTTGCCGATGAAGCGCACCGGACGCAGTACGGGTTTGAAGCGAAGGTGGACGCCAAGACGGGTGAGACCCGGTATGGGTTTGCCCATTATCTTCGTCAAGCCTTGCCGTCAGCTGTGCATGTCGGCTTTACCGGGACGCCGATCTCGCTCGTCGGCGCCGATACGCAAGCGGTCTTCGGCAATTACATCGATGTCTATGACATTGCACAGGCAGTGGAAGATGGAGCCACGGTTCCGATTTATTATGAGGGCCGTGTGGCGAAGATAGAGCTTGGCGAGGAGGCCGGGGAATTCCTCGACGCAGAGTACGACGAGATTCTCGAAGACGCCGAGGACCACGGGCTTGAGATCGACGACGAGACCCGCAATGCGATGACGCGCAAATGGTCACGTATTGAAGCCCTGGTCGGGTCTGAAGCCCGTCTCGACAAGGTGGTCGAGGACATTCTCAGGCATTTTGACGCCCGCCTTGAGGCCATGGATGGCGGTAAGGCAATGATTGTTTGTATGTCGCGGCGGATTTGCGTCGAGGTTTATAACCGTATCGTGGCCGCCCGTCCGGATTGGCATTCTGATGATGATGCTGAGGGGGCAGTGAAAGTCGTGATGACGGGTGCAGCACAGGACCCGTCAGAGTTTCAGCCGCACATCAGATCAAAAGCCCGGATGGAGACATTGCGGACCCGCTATCGGGATTCGGTAGATCCGTTCAAGCTGGTCATCGTCCGCGATATGTGGCTGACGGGTTTCGACGCGCCGTGCATGCATACGCTTTACGTCGACAAGCCCATGAAGGGGCACGGCCTGATGCAGGCGATCACAAGGATCAACCGGGTGTTTGGTGCCAAGCCCTCCGGGCTCGTGGTCGATTACATCGGGCTCGCCGCTGATCTGAAGGCGGCCCTCAATCACTATTCGAATGCTGACCGCAAACAAACGGGGATCGATCAGGGGGAAGCTGTTCATGCGTTCTTGACGCAACTCGACATCATGCGGGGCCTGTTCCACGGCGTCGATTACATGTCAGCGGTTCGTGGCACGCCGCAGGATCGCATCAGGATGCTGCCAGTCGCGATCGAGCACGTGCTGAACCTCAAGGTCGATGGCGGGGTCCCAAAAGATCGCACCGAATCCAAGAAACGTTTCATGACGGCCATTGCCGGCCTCGTCAAAGCCTTCCGAATCGCGTCAGGATCCCAGGAAGCCGAGGAGGCCAAGGATGAGGTCGGCTTCTTCACGGCCATACAGGCCGCTATCCGGAAAATGGATGCCGGTGTCCGTGGTGGACGCAGCATTGATGAGGTCGACCTTGCAATATCCCAGCTTCTGAACCGTTCTGTCGCCTCGACCGAGATCGTTGATATCCTTGAGGCGGCGGGGATCGATCGGCCTGATATCGGCGTCTTGAGCGACGAATTCCTCATGGGATTGAAGAACACCCAGCACAAGAATCTCGCGGTGGAGGCTTTGAAGAAGCTGCTGAATGGCGAGATCCGCACCCGGACGAGAACGAATACGACGAAGAAGGAGGCATTTTCGAAGCGCCTCGAAGAGGCTCTGGCAAGATACCACAACCGGAGTGTTGATGCGTTGCAGGTGATCCAGGAGCTGATCGCCATTGCGAAGGAGCTGCAGGAACAGCCGGAAGACGGGCTTTCTCCGGAAGAAGTGGCCTTCTACGATGCGTTGGCTTCAAACGAGAGCGCCGTGGAGTTGATGGGTAACGAGGAGCTGCGCATCATCGCCACGGAGTTGGTCATGACCGTGCGGGAGAACGCCCGGGTGGATTGGTGGCGACGCGATGATGTGCGTAAAAAGATGCGTGTCAGCATCCGACGCATCTTGAGAAAGCACGGCTTTCCACCAGATCTTCAATCTGAGGCGATCAAAAAGGTCGTGCAGCAAGCCGAGGTCCTCGCGAGGGAAATGGCGTGAGCCCTTTACAGCGGCCTGCGGATCTCTCTGGGTTTCACATGGCGTGGGCCTTCTCGGATGAGCCGGTTTTCCCTTATTCGTGTTGGTTTAGCCGCATAAACGCTATGATGATAGATGGCTGGATTCATGCTCTAGAAAAGAGTCTATAAGAGTGTTACAATGAAACGTGAACACCAAATGTGTGATAATTTAAAACGCTTGTGGGGCAATCTCTGCATCGCGATCGACAGCCAGTTTTAAAGTAAACGACCGGTATACTTTAATCTTCTTGCCGCAGATTTTGCACGGACTTTGTTGGTGGTTTTTGGATTGATATCCGTTTGAAATTGCTTCTGGTCAGGTTTTCCAGCGTATCCGCTTGTGGGGTGCCTCGACGAGGCACACGCGCTCAGTCTCATCAATCAGCCCCTTTCTACGCGCTGCGGCACGAGGGCATTTCATTCTTGACCAATCGTGAATCGGTACGGTATCAATGAGACACGCTGGGATCTAGTCCAGCAATAAAAGTCATTGTTTTTCAGGGGCTTAGGGTTTTGTGGTAGCGAGTCCCTCCTCCGCTACCACCCTTTCCCCCCAATTCTCGGCATCCTTGCCGAGCAGGGCGGCGAGATGGCCGATGACCTCGGCCTCGACCCCTCCGTCGGCGCGATCATGAACGACCACGCTATCGACCAGCGCGCGGAAAGCAGCGATCGCCTCCGCGTCCTCGCGGTCGTCGAGCGCGACGGCGGGCGAGTCAATGGCCGCGCTGTGCAAGCTGGCGCGACTGCAAAGCGATGACGGCCATGAGGCGGGAATGAAGATCAGCGAGATCGCAGGCATAGGCCTGGATGAACCGGTCGAGATCGACGGGCTCCCAATAGGGGCGCGGCGCGAACGGCACGAAGATGTCGCCGGGTAGCGGAAACAACGCGACGGTCCGTCCCGGAGAGAAGATTGTCAGGGGAGCATCGGCACGCTTGCCCAGTTCCGAAAGCGCTTCGCGCATCGGCGGTTCGGTCAGCGCCTTCACGGCGGCGGGATCCGACAGGAAGGCCTTGAAACGGCTGTCGAGCGTCGCATCCCCCGTCGGAACGACCTCCAGCCCATGCTTTCGCGTGATCGCACGGTGGATGCGGATATCGACCATGCCGGGAAGAAGGACCGCGTGAACCGCGCCGAGAGGGCTGGCGGCGACCTCGACGCAGATCGCGTGGAGGTTGGACTTGCGATGGCTTTCGCGGCGTTGGCTGCGTCGGTAGTGGTAGTTGATATTCAGCCGGCAGATGCTGACGGCGAGCCCGTCGCGTTCGCCGCGCATCATGTCCCAGCCATGCGCCGCGCTGACATGGGGAAACACCGCGAGCGCGCGCAAGTCGTCGAGGGCGATCTCCGGATCGGGAGTGTATTCGAAGCCCGACAATTCCTGCGCGACCGCCTGCGCGAAGACGATGCGAGTGGCTCGTTTGTGGGCGCGGTAGGGCGCGTGCTGGAGAAGCAGCCAGGCCACCGTCACCGCGATCAGGACCACGATGACCAGTCGGGGCAGTGCCAGGAGCGCCGCGGCGCCACCGCCGATCAATACGAACAGCGCGATCGCCACGACGGCGACCGAAGGCAGGAGGATCCGCGCCTGCCTGTCCAATTTCGCGCAGGTGTCGCGGCGAAGGTTCTCCAGCTGCGAGGCGAGTGGAGTGAGGCGTTCGCGCAAACGCTGCGCGTCGCTATCGGGAAGGGGGGTCGAAACGGGCTTGCGCCGGATGCCGAGCGAAGCGCCGAACGCCTCGATATGGGTCATGATCTTCGCCCAGAGAGCGGTGGCCGAGAAATCCCTCATGCGCGACGTCGGCTCCGTTGCCTTTGCGGCTGCAGCCCATCCGTGAGCAGATGGGGCGGCCTGGGATGTGCCCATTCGCGCCATGTCCGCGAGCGGATCCATGTGCCGATCAGAAATGGCATAGCCGATGCCCCGGCGCCCCCTTCATTCGCAGGGGGCGCGAGGGTGATCGAGCGGCTAGATCTGCACGACGCCCCGAATCCTGAACGAGGCCGCGCGCGTCCCTCGGGCCGAGCGTGCCCGCGGCAAGCATCGATGGAGACCAAATTCATGAGAAACCTCGGTTACAAGCTCGTGGCGAGCGCCGCCCTGGTCTTCGCGATCAGCCCCGCTGTGAAGGCGGAGGATGTCGGCACGATCAGTTGGGATCCCGAGGTCGCGCAGGTCGCCGGCGGGGATGTCATGGCGGCACAGTGCGGTTTTTCCGCCGATGACTTCATCATGATCGCGGTCTCCGAGGGCGTTCGCCTGCGGCTGGCCTTCAGGGGGGAGGGGACGCCGGAGAGCGTCGCGTTCGATGCGCCCTCCAGCGCCGATCTCATCTTTAGGGACGGACATCCCGCGAGCGGCCAGCAATTTCGCATGTCCGCGTCCATGGGCGATATGGGCGAGGTCGATGCCGACCCGGATCGGGCGACCGGCCGCCTGCACCTTCGCGCGGCCTCGGTCCCCGCACTCGACGCCCATCCCGAGGGGCTGACGGTGGCCTACGAATTCCACTGTACCGAAGCGTATTTCTGACGCCCCAACGCTCGCAGAGGTAGCCCTGAGAGGCGGCCCCGCTCGGGCCGCTTGCGCCTCTGCGTCATGGTGCTCGCAGGTCCATCGCCGCCACAAATGCGGGATTGGTTCTTCCAGCATCAAGACTGGTTTTTGCTTCAAGAATACAATTTATGAATTGCTTTCTAGTGTGTCACGCATTCGTGAACACATGAATGCCCCTGCGTCAGGATGAATTTCGACTGCGGCTCGTCTTTCCAGGTCACGGCGACGGCTCGCGCCGGCCACCGTGATCGCCAACCAAGCGAATGCACCGCCAGACAGAGTACAGCGCTGATGGAAACCTCGAAGGAGAGACGTCCATGTCCAGCAAGACGAAACTCGCCGCGCTCGTCGCCGGCGTCAGCCTCGCCATTCTCGCCGCCCCTGCCGCACAGGCGGAGCAATTGCGCATCATGACCGGCCCGCAGGGCGGCGTCTGGTATCCGCTCGGCGGGGCATTCGCCAATATCATGAGTGAGCGTGACTTCACGATGCAGGTGATGCCCGGTGCGGGCATCGCGAATGTGCGCGCCGTCGCCACCGGTCGCACCGATTTCGGCTTCGGTAATTCCATCTCGACCGTGGACGGAGTCGAGGGGCGTGCGCCTTTCGAAGAACCGCAGGAGAATGTCTGCAATGTCGCGACGCTCTATCCCCAGTTCTTCCAGATCGTCGCGCTGGCCGATGCCGGCATCGATACGATCGAGGACATGGCGGGCCAGGCGGTCGCGATCCAGCCGCGCGGCAATACGGCGGAATTCGCCACCGCACAGGCGCTGGAAGTCGCGGGCCTGACCTATGACGATCTCGGTCGCGTCAGCCATGTCTCCTACACCGATGCCGTCTCGCTTATGCGCGACAACAACGCCCAGGTCTTCACGCTCGGGACGACCATCCCCGCTTCCTCGGTGATGGATCTCGCCTCCTCGCGTGATATCCGGCTGATCGGGATGTCGGACGAGCAGATCGAAGCGATGCGGGAGCTCAATCCCGGTTATTCGTCGCTGATCATCCCGGCCGGTACCTATCCCGGTCAGGACGAGGATGTGCAGACGGTGGGCTATGCCACGCACATCATCGCGCGCTGCGATCTCGACGAGGACATCGTCTACAACCTGCTCGACGGTATCGTCGCGAACATGGATGACCTCGCCGCGATCGTGCGGGTGATGAGCGACACCACGATCGAGATGATGGCGGAAGATATCGGCGTACCCAAGCATCCGGGCGCGATCCGGTTCTACACTGAACACGGCGCCGTGTGAGTCGGGCCGGGGCCTGCAAGCCTCGGGAACGATCGCCGATCCGCGTGCGAACATGACGGATCCCGGGCCGCGTCGCGGCCCGGGATCCCCGGCCAATCGATATCTCTCACACATTCATCGACATCGGCGAGGATGCCCGTCATCGGCTGATCCGGCGGCGCGCCCCGCGATGGAGGAGGGGCCATGCTGTATCTGCCGCAGAGGATCACCGGGTGGCTCGTCACCATCATCGCGGTGTCGATGTCGGTCTTTCACCTCTACGTCGCCTTCTTCGGCGCGCCCGATGCCTATGTCATGCGCGGGCTCCACCTCGCCTTCGCGCTCGCGCTCGCCTTCCTGATCCTGCCGGGTCTCACGGGACGGGCGGAGCGGGTGGGTCCGCTCGATCTGCTGCTCCTGCTCGCAGCCGGCGCGGCATCGCTCTATCCCATGTTCAATCTCGATTACATCCGGATGAGGATGCCGTATGTGGACGACCCAACGATGTGGGACTACGTCTTCGGCGTGACGCTCATACTCGTCCTGATGGAGGCGACGCGGCGCGCCACGGGCTGGGCGCTGACCATCACGGCGGCGCTCTTTCTGCTCTACGGCCTGACCTGGGGCAACCAGAGCATCGGCATCATGCTCGACCAGCTCTATCTGACCACCGAGGGCATCTTCGGTATTCCCCTGTCGGTATCGGCGACTTACGTGATGCTGTTCATCCTGTTCGGCGCGTTCGTCGAGCGCTCGGGGGCAGGAAAGCTCTTCATGGATTTCGCCCTCGCACTCGCGGGGCACACGTCCGGCGGGCCTGCAAAAGTCGCGATCATCACCTCGTCGATGTTCGGGACGGTCTCGGGCAGCGCGGTGGCCAACGTCATGACGACGGGCACCTTCACCATTCCGCTGATGCGTAGAACCGGTTACCGGCCCGCCTTTTCGGGCGCGGTCGAGGCCGTGGCCTCGACGGGTGGCCAGCTCATGCCGCCGATCATGGGGGCTGCCGCCTTCGTCATGGCCGAGTTCCTCGGCACGAGTTTCCTGACGGTTGCGACATTCGCGATATTCCCCGCAATTCTCTATTTCGTCGCCGTGTTCATGGCGGTGCATTTCGAAGCCAAGCGCATCGGCCTGAAGGGGATTCCGAAGCCCGACCTGCCGCGTCTGGGTGAGGTGCTGCGCGAGCGCGGCCATCTGTTCCTGCCGCTCGCCATCATCATCGGTGTGCTGCTGTCGGGATATTCGGCCTCGTTCGCCGCGTTGTCGGGTATCGTCTCGGTGATCCCGACCACATGGCTGCGCCGTTCCACCCGCTACACCTTTACGCCGCGCACGATCATAGAGACCCTCGCGGCGGGCGCGCGCAACACCATTGTGGTGGCGCTCGCCTGTGCCTGTGCCGGGATCGTCATCGGGGTGATCATTCTCACCGGCCTCGGACTCGCCTTCACGAATCTCGTCATGGCCGCATCCTACAACATGCTGCTGCCGGCGCTGATCCTGACCATGATCGCCGGGATCATCCTCGGCATGGGGCTGCCGACGACGCCGGCCTACATCATGCAGGTCGCTTTGCTCGTTCCCGCCCTGGTGCGGCTCGGCGTGCAGGTGGAGGCGGCACATCTGTTCGTGCTCTACTTCGCCGTGCTCTCGGCAATCACGCCCCCCGTCGCGCTCGCCGTATACGCTGCCAACGGGATTTCCCGGGCGGGCCTGATGGAGAGCTCCTGGGCGGCGGTGAAGCTCGGCCTGACCGGGTACATCATCCCGTTCATGTTCGTGTTCGGGCCCTCGCTGCTGATGATGGGAGAATGGTCGACGATCGCGATGACCGTGGTGACGGCAACGATCGGCGTGACCTGTCTGGCAGCCGCCTTGCACAATTACTTCTTCTTCGGACCGACGCGCATCTGGGAGCGGCTGTGTCTGTTCGGCGCTGCCTTCGTGCTGATCAATCCGGGGCTCTATACCGATATCGCGGGCGCGACGCTGCTCGGTCTCGCCGTGGCGAGCCAACTCATGATCGCGCGGCCCGAACGCGCTGTCGCGCAAGCCCCCATGGATGATCCGCCCTCCGCCGTGGCGGAGGCACTCGCCGGCGAAAAGGGGCGTGCGGGTGAGTAATCCTCACGCGCCGCTTTCGGTGGAAGGGGGCGACGTGTCGTGATCTCAGTCGGCTTCCTGAATGACGAAAGCCTGCGCTATAGCGGCAAGCCGGGTTTCGAGAACGCGGAAGAGCCCCTTTCCGGCTTCCACGGCCAAGTTGAGAAACCAGGCGTCGAAGCGATGGCTCAGCGCGCCCGATACAGCCGCGCCTGACGGGCTTCGCGGATCAGAGCCGTGAAGCGGAAGAAGCCGTGCACCATCTTGGAATAGGGCATCAGCAGGAAGAAGGCGAGCACGGCGCCCAGATGGATCGCGAGGAGAGCGGGCACCAAGGCCGTTCCCGTCGCCGCATAGAGCGCGAGCCCGGAGAACGACACGAAGAAGAGCAGCAACACGAAAGCCATCTCCCCGCCCCAGGCGCGTGAGGCACCAAGCTTCGGATTGGCCTTCGTCTTTAGCCAGGCCAGCCCGGCCGTCCCGATACACAGCATGATCCCGCCGGGAATGCCGAAGAGCTTGGGCAGGCTGAACAACCCGTAGGGCGCTTCGATGCCCAATCCGTAATGCAGCACCGTGCCGCTCGCGGTGGAGCCGAAGGCGAGGAGAAAGCCGTAGAGCGTCAGCTGATGATAGAGGCGGCGTCTGTTGGTGAACCGGTCGCCATCCTCGAAATTGCAGCCCTGCCCCTGGCCGCCATCGAGATTGCGCATGGCGCCCGCCGATTTGACGGCGGCGAGGATATCGGCCGGACGAATCGCGCCCCCGCCCGTCTCGCGCCAATAGTCGCGCAAGGCGAGGGCGACGATCGCGAGCGGGGCGAGGAATGCCGGGGTGAAGATCGCGACCATGGCCGCATGCGAAAGATACGCGTAGAATCCCTCGCCCGCTTCGGGCCGAAGCGCGGCGAGCGCAGCGAAGAGCGCGGCGAGGCCGAGCACCAGCGCGGCGGCGAGCGTCACGCCGCTCTCGTGGAACAGACGCCCGATCATGCGCGGGCGCATCTGCCGCTCCCAGCTCTCCTGGCGAACCTCGGCCAGAATTGTGGGAAGTTCGAGGGCGAATTCATGCGGCGGAGTGTACTGGCAGGCGTAATGACAGCCCCGGCAATTATGGCAGAGATTGGCGAGTTGGGTGATGTCACCATCGGAAAAAGCGCGCTGGCGCGCGATGGCGGGAAAGACCGCGCAATAGCCTTCGCAATAGCGGCAAGCATTGCAGATCTCGATCTGGCGGCGCGCTTCGTCGATGGCGGGTGTCGCGCCGCCTTGCGTGATCGTTGCGTCAAGCGACATGCGCTGCGGCCTCCCGTCCCGCGATTCGTCCGAAGACGGTCCCGATCGTCATGCCGAACCCGGCGAGATAGCCCTGCCCGAGGATCGAGCCGGCCATGATCTCTCCCGCGGCGAAGACGTTGGCGAGCGGGCCGTGCGCGCCCTGCACGCGGGCATCCGGGGATACCGCGAGCCCGAGATAGGTGAAGGTGACGCCGGGGCGCAGGCTGTAGCCGTAATAGGGCGGCGTATCGATGGGCCGCGCCCAGTTGGTCTTGGGCGGCTCGAGCCCGCTCGTCGCGAGCCCGTCCTTTTCGGTGGGGTGGAATTCACCATCGCGGCAGGCGGCGTTGAAGCGCGCGACGGTGCGCGTGAGGGCGTCGCCTGGAATGCCGAGCCTGTCGGCGAGCTCTTCGAGCGTATCGCCCATGACGGGAGGAAAGACCGAGGGCATGAACAGATCGATGCTCTTGGCATCGATGATGGAATAGCCCACCTGATCCGGCTGCGCGGCGACGAGCCGCCCCCAGATCGCATAGCGCTTGGGCCAGACATCCTCGCCCTCGTCGTAGAAGCGCTCGCCGTCGCGGTTGACGACGATGGAGAAGGGCACGCAATCGAGCCGGGTGACGATGCCCCCGTCGGATTTCGGCGCTCGCCCGTCGATCGCGACCGCGTGGCATTGGGTGGGATCACCGACGCTCACCGCACCCTGATCAAGCATGTCCTTCAGGACGACACCCCGGTTATACGGCGTCCCCCGGATCAGGAAATTCGCCGCCGCCGGTCCCCAGGCGCGGGTCAGCCAGTCGAGATCGGCCTGGAAACCGCCGGAGGCGAGCACGACCGCCCGCGCCGCGAGGTCGCGCCTCTCGCCGGCGATCGTCACCACGCAATGCGTGAACCGGTCACCCTCGACATGAACGTGCCGTACTTCGGCATCGTAGAACACATCGATGCCGAGATCCTCGCAGCGGTTGTAATAGGCATTCACCAGCGCCTTGCCGCCCCCCAGAAAGAACGCGTTGGTGCGCGACAGGGAGAGCGTGCCGGAGAGCGACGGCTGAAAACGCACGCCCTGCGATTCCATCCAGGGAAGGCATTCCTGCGAGGAACGGATGGTCAGGCGTGCGAGATGCTCGTCGGTCACGCCCTTGGTGACGAGCATCAGATCCTCGAAATATTCCTCCTCGCCATAGACCCCGGTGAGGACCGAGAGCGGCCCTTCGTGCATGCAGCGGAAATTGCGGGTATGGCGCGAATTGCCGCCACGATAGACAATCGGTGCGCTTTCGAGGATCGCCACCCGCGCGCCTTCTTCCGCTGCGGTGATCGCGGCGCAGAGCGCGGCATTGCCGCCGCCGACGACGAGAATATCGTATCGCCCGGTCATCGGTTCACAGGCCCCATTCCTCCTGATCACCCCGGTTGCGGAAGCGCAACTGACGCATGCGCCGGCGATGGGCGGCTTCGATATGGGCCCGCATGATGTCCTCCGCCGCCTGCCCGTCGCGCCGGCGCAGGGCGTCGAGCACCGCTTCGTGCTCGGCCACCGCCTCCTTCGCCCGCGCGCGCTCGACGAGGGTCGAGGGGCCGAGGATCAGGAGTGTCTTCTGCAAGGTGGCCATGGCCTTGGTGAGAAACCGGTTCTTGGCGGCGTCCAGCAGGGTGAGGTGGAATTGCCGGTTGAGGACATAGACCAGACCGTCATCCTCGCCGGCCTGCGCCATCTCGGCATTCAATGCGGCGAGTTCGCTGATCTCGACATCGGAAGCCGCCCGCGCGGCGAGGCGCGCAGCGGTGCTCTCCATGACGGCGCGCATCTCGTAGAGCTCCATCACCTCCGCGTAATCGAGGCTGCGCACGGTCGCGCCGAGGCGTGGAAGATGCACGACGAGCCCATCCGCCTCGAGCAGTCGGATCGCCTCGCGGATCGGTGTGCGCGAGACGCCGAATTGCCGGGCGAGTTCGGTTTCGATGAGGCGGGTCCCCGGTTGGAGGACGCCGCCGCGTATCGCATCGAGGATCTGCTGATAGGCGCTCTCGCCCTGCGAGCCGCCATGGATGCGGCTGATGACGGGCTCGCCGCTCTCCCTGCGATCATCCACTTGGCGCACCGTAACCGTCATCGGTTCTCCTCCGGGGCGGAATGCAGGGAAAGAGTGCCGCGACCAATGAACCGGCATTGATCATGGATGCTCTTGCATGCAAATGTATACATCCGCATGCAAGATCGGGTCAAGGCGCGCGCGTCGTGCCGCTTTCATTTGATCCGGCGGTGGCGGCTTCAGCCGGGCGCGCGCGGCAGGACGATTTCGAAACACGCCCCACCCTCGGCGTCACGGGGCAGTAGCGCGGCGGTGCCGCCATGCCATTCGGCGATGGCCTTGACGATGGGCAGGCCGAGACCGCAGCCCGAGCCGCCATCCTCGCGAAGCCGCACGAAACGCGAGAAGATCCGTTCGCGCGCCTCGTCAGGGATGCCCGGCCCGTCATCGCGCACGCGCAGGCGGACCGGGTCCGTGCGTGTATCGCTGGGCGGATGCAGACTGATCACGATGCGCCCGCCCGGGCCGGACGTGCCGTAATGGAGCGCGTTGTCGATCAGGTTGTCGAGCGCCTCACCAAGCATCAGCGCGTCGCCGGCGACGCGACGTTCATGCGGGCTGCGGGTATGGTCTTCGAAGCTGATCTCGATTCCCGCAGCCAGTGCCCGTGGGGCGCTGCGCCGCCCCGCCGCAGAGGCGATCTGCGCCAGATCGAGCCGGGCGAGTGGCGTTTGCGGCGGTTTCTGGCTGACCCGGTCGAGGCTCAGGAGCTGCTCCGTGAGACGCGAGGCGTGGCGGGCGGCCTGCGCGAGATGGCCGACACGCATGCGCAGCTCGTCGGCATCCGGAGCGCCGGCGGCAGCCTCCGCCTGCGCCTGGATCGAGGCGACGGGGTTGCGCAACTGGTGCGCCGCATCCGCGATGAAGGCGTCGCGCCGCTGCAATGCATCCTGTAGCCGGGCGAACAGCGCGTTCATCGCAGCGACGAGCGGGCCGGCCTCGCGCGGCACCGGGCGGCGGATCGGGCGCAATTCGTCGGGTGAACGCAACAGCACCGCCTCGCGCAGATCGGTGAGCGGGCGCAGGCCCCAGATGATACCGAACCAGACCATGCCGACGCCGCCGAGAACGACGAAGATCAGCACCGCGCCCGCTTCCACCAGGAGCCGCAGGCTCAGGGCCTGCCGTTGCGATACGGTCTGCCAGACCTGGACCGTGGTCCAGCCGTCGAATTCCGGATCGGCGATGAATTCGCGCAGGAGCACCACCCGGACCGGCGCCTCGTAATATTGCGCGTCGAAGAAGACCGGCTGCCCGCCGGGCAGTTCCTTGTCGTGCGGGTCGATCGGCGCATCGGAATAGCCCGCGACGAAACGCCCGTCCGCACCGGCCACCTGGTAGAAGATCGGATCGCCCAGCGCGCCGACGAGGGATTCGACCAGCGCATCGGCCAGCACATCCCCCTTGGTCAGCATGACCTCGCGGGCGACGGCATGGGCGACGACGCGCAGGGTCTCGTCATAGAGCGTGTTCGAGACGTCCTGCGCCATGCGGTAACGCACACCGGATGCGATTACCGACAGGATGATCAGCGGTGCGAGCGTGATCAGGAACAGCCGCAGGCGCAGCGACATGCTGTGCTTCGCAAGCCCGGTGCCGGACGCGTTTTGCCTCATGCCCCGTCCGTTTCCTGCATGACGTAGCCGAGGCCACGCAGCGTGCGGATGCAGATACCGGTCCCGGCGAGTTTGCGACGCAGCCGCGAGACCAGCAATTCGATCGCATTGGTCTCGATATCGGCTCCCGTACCGTAGAGCCTGTCGCATAACTCGTCCTTCGAGAGAACGCGCCCGCGGCACGCCAGCAAGGCGGCGAAGAGCGCGAGTTCCCGGCGCGGCAATTCGAGATCGCCCTGCGGGCCGATCAGCCGTCGCCCGGTCTGGTCGAATTGCAGGCTGCCGATCGTCTCGATATCCCCTGCGGGCGCGGCGCGACGGCGCGACAGGGCGCGCACCCGGGCTGCGAGTTCGGCCATCGCGAAGGGTTTGGTGAGATAGTCGTCGGCTCCCGCATCGAGCCCGGTGACGCGATCCTCGAGCGTGGTGCGGGCCGTGAGCATGATCACCGGCGCCCCGTCGCCGCGCTGGCGCATCTCGCGCAGCACAGCGATGCCCGAGCGCCCGGGCAGGTTCACGTCGAGAATGGCGAGATCGCAGCCCTGTGTCGCGATGAACTGCGCGCCGTCCTCCCCACAGGAGAGCCAGTCCACCGCATGCCCTTCATCCCCCAGTGCCTGGATCACGCCCCGCGCGAGCAGGGCGTTGTCCTCGACGAGCACGATGCGCATTTTCCCGCCTCTGACAGGTTCCAGACAGTTTTCGTCGCTATTGTTCACCCGCCTCAGAGTTTTGACCAAAAAACCGAAACAGGCAAACAGGGGGAAACAGATGTATCCAGCCGCTTCGATTCTCGAACAATGCCGTTTTGCACTGCAGCAAATCGCTCGTCTGCGCCCGGTTATGTCTGAATTCCGGGAAGCGGCTGGTCAAGCCTGATTCCATCGGCTCGAAAACTGGCGAGCCGCCGCGTTGCCGTCGGCAGCGCATCCAGAGGGAGGAAAAAACACATGTCAGCGTTCACCAAGGTAACCCGACGCGGGGTCTTCGCGTTGACTGCGGCGGTCGCGAGCATCGCGCTCGTCGCTCCGGCGAAGGCGGAGGTCTCGTTCTCCGGCCAGACGGTGGAATGGATCATTCCGTTCAGCACCGGCGGCGGCTCCGATACATGGGCGCGCTTCAATGCGCCGTTTCTCCAGAGACACTTGCCGGGCAATCCCGAAGTCGTGGTCGTGAACGAGCCGGGCGGCGGCTCGACGCGCGGCACCAATCTCTTCACCCAGCGCGCCCGCCCCGACGGGCTCACCATCCTCGGCACGTCCGGATCGACGCAGTTCCCGTATCTCCTCGGCGATCCGCGCGTGCGCTACGAATATCAGGACTGGGAAGTCGTGATGGTCTCGCCGACCGGCGGCGTCGTCTACACCACCCCGCAGCTCGGCGTCGAATCGGTGGACGATATCGGCAATCTGCAAGGCCAGCGGCTCGTCTATGCCAGCCAGGGCGCGACCTCGCTCGATCTCGTGCCGATGCTCGCCTTCAACCTGCTCGGCCTCGACGTGCAATACGTCTTCGGCTTCCGCGGTCGCGGCGACGGGCGCCTCGCCTTCGAGCGCGGCGAGACCAATATCGACTACCAGACCTCCTCGGCCTATCTGCGCAACGTCGTTCCGCTGGTCGAGGCCGGTGACGCCGTGCCGCTCTTCACCTGGGGCGTCCTCGACGAGGACGGCAATCCCGCGCGCGATCCCACTTTCCCCGATCTCCCGATCATGGAAGAGGTCTACGAGATCATGCACGGCGAGCCGCCCTCCGGGCCGGATTACGAAGCCTATCAGGCCTTCAACACCGCCGGTTTCGCCGCCCAGAAGATGGTCGTCCTGCCCGAGGGCACGCCGCCGGACATCGTCGAGGCCTGGCGTCAGGCCTTCCGCGACATGTTCGAGGATCCCGAATATCTCGAATCCGTCGAGGACGTCCTGGGCGCCTACGGGCAGGTCACCGATGCGGCGGCCGAAGCCCTGTTCCGGCGCGGCACGCAGATCAGCCCGGAGGTGCGCGAGCGCGTCGTGAACATGCTCGAGACCGAATACAACGTGCGCCTCGGCGAGTGATCCGGGCAGCCGTCCCGCCCCGCTCCGGTCCCGGTGACCGGGGCGGGGCACCCGGCTCCATATGAAATTTCCGGCCATTCCGGGCGCCTCGAGGCGTGCCGGACGGAGACCGTCGTCATGGTCGATGTCTTTCTCTCCGCCTTCAGTGAGATCGCGACGTTCAAGCACATGTCCTTCCTGCTGGTCGGAGTTCTGCTCGGCCTGATGGTCGGCGTGTTTCCCGGGCTGGGCGGGATCGCGGGGCTGTCGCTCCTGATGCCCTTCCTCTACGGGCTCGACACCACGTCGGCGCTCGCGCTGCTGATCGGGCTCGTCGCGGTGATTCCGACATCGGACACCTTCGCATCGGTGCTGATGGGCATACCCGGCTCCTCGGCGAGCCAGGCGACGGTGCTCGACGGGTTCCCCCTCGCCAAGCAGGGCGAGGCGGCGCGTGCGCTGTCGGCGGCGTTCTTCTCCTCGCTCGTCGGCGGCGTGATCGGTGCGATCGTCCTGACCGGTTTCGTGCTCGTCGCGCGGCCGCTGATCCTGGCTTTCGGATCGGCGGAGCTGTTCATGTTGTCGCTGTTCGGATTGTCGATGGTCGGCGTGCTCGCCGGGCGATCGCTCGTCAAAGGGCTTTCCGCCTGCGGCATCGGGCTGGTGATCGGTTCGATCGGCGGTGCACCCGCCACCGGCGAATTCCGCATGGTGATGGGGATCGACTATCTCTATGACGGCATCCCCCTCGTGATCGTCGGGCTCGGCCTCTTCGCGGTGCCGGAGATCGTCGATCTGCTGCGCCGCGACCGCCCCATCGCCGCCGATATGCGCCTCGGAGCGGGCTGGTTCCAGGGCGTGCGCGACTGGTGGCGAAACTGGTTTCTCTCCGTACGCTGTTCCGGCCTGGGCGCGGTGATCGGCGCGATTCCCGGGCTCGGCGGCACCGTCGTCGACTGGATCGCCTATGGTCACGCGGTGCAGAGCACCAAGAAGGATCCGCGTTTCGGGCAGGGCGATATTCGCGGCGTAATCGCGCCCGAGAGCGCCAACAACGCCAAGGAGGGCGGCGGGCTGTTGCCCACCCTGATGTTCGGCATTCCGGGATCGGGCGCCATGGCGATCTTTCTCGGTGGCATGGTCCTGCTCGGCATCCAACCCGGCCCCTCCATGGTCGGGGCCAATCTCGACGTCACCTACACCATCATCTGGTCGCTCGCGCTCGCCAACATTCTCGGCGCCGCGTTGTGTATCGCACTCGCCATCCCGATCTCGCGGCTGACGCTGATCCCGTTCCAGCTGCTCGCCCCCTTCATGATCACGGTGATCTGCTTCGCCGCTTTCCAGGCAACCCGGATCCTCGACGATCTCGTGGCTTTGCTCGTGATCGGCCTGATCGGGATCTACATGCGCCGTTTCGGCTGGCCGCGTCCGGCGCTCCTGATCGGTTTCGTGATGGCGCCGCAGGCCGAGACCTATCTCTACCAGGCGGTGCAGTTCTACGGCTGGGGCTTCGTCGCCCGCCCGGGTGTCCTGATCATTCTCGCCATCACCGTCGTCTCGCTGTGGATCGGCATGAAGGCGCGGGTCGATGACGGGTCCGGGGTCGCGATGAAGCAGACCGATCCGAACGCCCCGGCGCCGGGCCCGGCCCTCGCGCTGAGGGAGCGCTGGCCGCAGATCGCCTTCGCCGCGCTCGCACTGGGATTGTTCGTCTTCGCGATCAACGACGCCCTGCGCCAGAGCTTCCTCGGGCAGGTTTTCCCGCTGGTCGTGGCTTCGATCGCGGCATTGTTCGGTGCGATCGTGCTGTTCCGGCTGTTCGTCGCCAAGGACAGCGCCAAGATCGTCTACGACCAGGAAGAGGCGCCGGAAAACGCCGCCGATCAGGGGGTGCGCTCGCTGTGGAGCGGCGCGTTCTGGATCGCGCTTCTCGTCGCGCTGACGGCGCTCGTCGGCTTCTTCCTCGCGATGATCGCCTTCTTCCTGATCTATCTCCCCGTCCGGGCGCGAACGGGGCCGATCAGGACGCTGATCCTGACGGCGGGTGCCGCGGCCTTCGTGCTGCTGCTTGCCAATGCCCTCAATCTCAACTTCCCTTATGGTCAGTTGCAGGACATGGTCCGTCTGCCCTGGCCGCTGCGCTGAACGGAGAGATGTGATGCGTCAGCGTGCGATACCCTTCCTCTTCATGCGCGGCGGCACCTCGCGTGGCCCGTATTTTCGCCGCGCCGATCTGCCCGAGGATCGCGAGCAACTCGCGCAGGTTCTGATCGCCCTGCTGGGGGCGGGGCATCCGCTCAATATCGACGGGATCGGCGGCGGGGCCGCGGTGACCACCAAAGTGGCGATGCTCTCACCGGGTTCCGACGGCTGGGCGGATGTGGATTACTTCTTCGCTCAGGTGAACCCGCTCGCCCACGAGGTCGATTTTCGCCCCACCTGCGGCAACATTCTCGCCGGTGTCGGCCCCGCTGCGATCGAGATGGGGCTCGTCACCGCCGACGGGCCGCGGACGCGCGTGCGCATCCATGCCGTGAATACCGGCGCGCGAGTCGAAGCGTCGGTGGAGACACTGGGTGGCATCGTCGAATACGATGGCGAGACCGAAATCGACGGGGTGCCGGGCTCCGCCGCGCCGGTGCGGCTCGATTTCCTCGACGCTGCGGGGTCGGTCTGTGACGCGATGCTGCCGACGGGGGAAGCGCGCGAGACCATCGAGGGCATCGCCGTCACCTGCATCGACGTCGCCATGCCGCTGGTGATCGCGCGGGCGGCCGATCTCGGGGTGACCGGCTACGAACCGCGCGAGGTTCTCGACGCCGATATCGATCTTCTGGAGTGGATGGAGCGGATGCGGATGGAGGCGGGCCGGCGCATGGGGCTCGGCGACGTCTCCCGCTCCGTGACACCGAAATTCGCCCTGCTCGCCCCGGCGCGCCTGCCGGGCGCTGCCGTTACCGCACGCTATTTCATGCCCTGGAAATGCCACCCCGCCATGGCGGTCACCGGTGGACAATGCATCGCGGCTTGCCTGTATCTTCCCGGCTCGATCGCGCAAGGCATCGCGGTTCCGCCGCGGGAGAAGCCTGCACTCGTGCGGATCGAGCACCCGTCCGGCGAAATCGTCGTGACCCTCGATTACGTGCTGGAGGAAGGCCGGCTCGACGTGCGGGCGGCAGGCATCCTGCGCACCGCCCGCCTGCTCGCGCGCGGCGAGGTGATGATCCCCGCCCGTCTGTGGCCGGACTGAGCCGGCCCGCGAGCACATCGACGCCATCAGCGCTCTCGGTCGCCGTCGCCGTCGGGGTCATCCGGTTTGCGCGTCTCGCGGACCCGCGTCTTCGCCCCGGCGCGCCCGGCCAGCAGCGGTGCGCCGGTTATGACCAGAATGATGCGGGTGAGGTGATGGGCGATGACGAAGCCCAGATCCGCGCCGACGACGATGGCGAGCACCGTCATCTCCGCCTGGCCGCCCGGCGCGAAGGCGAGGAAGGCTTCCACCGGCGGAGCAAGTTCGGCGAAGGTCGCGATCGCGGTCACGGCGATGGCGAGCGCTGCGAGGATCACCACGAAGGCCGCACCGAAGAACACGTCGCGGCGCAGTTCCGCGATGGTCACCCCGACATAATGCACGCCGATCCCCATCCCGATGAAGAACTGGGCGGCGAGGATCGCCTCGGCGGGGGGGCGGTAGTGGATCACGTCGGCGAGCGAGAGGATCGCGGTGACGATCATCGGGCCGAGAATCGAGGCGCCGAAAAGCCCGATCCGCTCGCCCCCCTTCCAGCCGATCAGCGCCGCCGCCACCATGATCGCGAGTTCGCTCAAGGGGATCTCCGCCGCCGGCTCGCCGATCGCTTCCGTCAACCCGACGCCGTAGAGCCCGGTGAGGATGATCGGTGCCAGCGCCACGACGACGAGCACCCGCGTCGCGTGGATCAGCGAGAGGGCGCGCACGTTGCCACCCGCCTCCTGGCCGAAAATCACCATGTCCTGGAGGCCGCCTGGCATGGCCGCGAAATAGGCCGTGACGGGATCGTAGCCCGCGACCCGGCGAAAGAACGGCACGCCGATCAGCCCGATCACGAGCACATAGAGCGGTATCAGGGCGAGAGAGGCGGCCATCGCGGGCAATTGCGCGACGACGGCGGGCGTCACCGAGGCGCCGACCGCGACGCCGAGGATGGTGCGCGCGCCGATGCCGACCTGCCCCATTCCCTCGAGACGCGCGCCGGCGAGCGCGGCGACGAGGCAGGCCGCCATCGGGCCGAAGAGAAAGGGCAGCGGCAGGCCCGCCGCGGCGAAGGCCGCCGTCCCCGCCGCCGCGATCACGAGCGTCGTCAGCCGCCCGCGCCTGAAAGTGGCCCGCAGCGCGATGCGGATCGTCCGTATCGCGTTCGAAAACGCGCCCATCAAGCCCCGCCGCCCGTTTCCGACATGGATAGCCTCGATAATGTGTCTTCCCTGGCATCATAGCAGGCGAATCGCATATGCCCTTGCCGGTTCATCGAACCTGCCAGGATGCAATACCGCAACGTCAGGCGAACGTCCCGAACTCCATCGAGATCGGTTCGATGAGGGCGAGGAAAGCCTCGCACTCGCGATTCCCCGTCCAACTGGCGCAGATCGCGCGCGCTTTGTCATCGGATTCGGCAAATGCGATATCCAGCCAGATATCGCCGTCCAATCGGGCGAGGCGTTGGCCCCGCCAGCCGGGCAGGCGCGAGAGATGCCTCCCGACCATCCACTCATGCGCCTCGCGCAACATCGCCTCCGTCACGCCTGCCCGGAGCCGAAAGCGCCCGATTTCGATGCCGTCGCCTGCCTGCAAGAGTGGAAGGCCCCCGGACGGCAAGGCGTAGTGATCGATTGCGCCGAGCTTTGCGATAGTGGCGCGGAACGCCGCGAACTCCTCGGACGAGCCGACGATCACGGCAGCGTCATCCGCGGATTGCCGATCGGACCAGATGACGAGGTCGGCGCGCTGTTCAGGGTTCCGACAACCTTCGACCGGGAGCCAGCCGGCAAAGCCCGGCAATGCGGCGACACGTTCGGCTGCGAGGCTACGCTGGTGATCGGCTTCCATGACGGATTCTACGGAATAGGCCGCGATTTCGAGGCAGGGGCATCGTGACATGGTGGTTTTCCTTAACTCGTTGACCGGTCCCCTTATTGAACGATCATCCTGACAGGATCCGTCAGGATCGTGCTACAGTTTCACCACATGAAGACCCTGCGCCTGTTCTCCTTGCTGGATCAGCTTCGATCGGCGCGTCGGCCCGTTTCTGCCGATGTGCTCGCTCAACGCCTCGGCGTATCGTCCCGCACGATCTATCGTGACATCGCGAGCCTTCAGGCGATCGGCGCGCCCGTTCGCGGGGAAGCGGGTATCGGCTATCAGCTGGAGCCGGGCTATTTCCTGCCACCGTTGCAATTCGACGACGAAGAGATGGAGGCGATCATGCTAGGCATGCGCCTTCTCATGGTTCGTCGGGGTGGTGGATTGCGTGAAGCAGCACAGAGGGTCACCGGAAAGATCGCGGACTCGCTCGGAGCGTCCCGGGGCGCCGATATCGGCGAGGCTTTCAAGAGCCTCGATCTCCTGGCCGTGACACGCCGGCGCGAAGCGGACGAACTGGCTGAGAATTGGGGTGCCGCGACTCGGCGTGCTCTTCGCGAAAAGCGCGTATTGCATCTCGCCTATGTCGGACTCGATGGCCGCAGTAGCGAGCGCCGCATTCATCCGCTCGGCATCACCCTGTTCGACGACGTCTGGCTCCTCACCGCCTGGTGCACGCTCGCCGACGATTTTCGGAACTTCCGGCTGGACCGCATCGCGCAAATGGTCGTTACGGACGAAGTCTTCCGGCCCGAGCGCGGCAGGCGCTTCCGTGATTATCTCGCGCGCCTGTGAGCGCTCGACGGGCTCGGGCAATCGATGCGGTGTCAGGCATCAAGCCCCACCGCCCGTTTCCGGTATCGTCAGCCGGCCATGGGCGAAGAACTGCTCCATGGCTGCTTCTTCGCGGGCGGTGTCGATGCCACGGCCCGCGAGCCATTGCGGGTCGAGCAGGGTGCTGCGGTAGCGGTCGCCCGAATCGCACAGGAGCGTCGTCACCGATCCCGTCTCGCCGCGCGCGACCATGGCTGCGATGATGCGTGCCGCCGCCCACATGTTGGTTCCGGTCGACCCGCCGCAGGAGCGCCCGATATGGTGTGACAGGACCCGCGCCGCAGCGAGGCTCGCGGCATCGGGGACGGCGATCGCGGCATCGATCAGCTCCCGGTTGAACGAGGGTTCGCAGCGCGGGCGCCCGATGCCTTCGATCACCGATTGCGGGTCGCTCGACGTGCAGATCGTCCCGTCGGCGACGTTGCGGTGGAAGGCGGATGCCTGCGGATCGGCCAGACACAGGCGCGTCGGCAGGCGGCGGTAGCGGATGTAGCGTCCGAGCGTCGCCGAGGTGCCGCCCGTTCCGGCCCCGACGACGATCCATGTCGGGAAGGGATGCTCCTCCTGCGCCATCTGGCTGAAGATCGATTCGGCGATGTTGTTGTTGCCGCGCCAGTCCGTCGCCCGCTCGGCATAGGTGAACTGGTCCATGTAATGGCCGCCGAGCTCGGCGGCGAGCCGCGCGCTCTCCGCATAGACTTCCGCAGGCATGTCGACGAAATGGCTCTCGCCCCCGTAGAACGCGATCTGCGCGATCTTCTCCGGGGAGGTGGAGCGCGGCATCACCGCTATGAAGCGCAGCCCGAGCATCTGCGCGAAGTAGGCTTCCGATACGGCGGTCGAGCCGCTGGACGCCTCGATGATCGGCGTATCCGGCCCGATCCAGCCATTGCAAAGGCCATAGAGAAACAGCGAGCGCGCCAGCCGGTGCTTCAGGCTCCCTGTCGGATGGGTGGATTCGTCCTTGAGATAGAGCGCGATCCCCGGCGCGCCGGGGATCGGCACGCGCAGGAGATGCGTGTCCGACGAGCGGTTGAAATCGGCCTCGATGGTCCCGATGGCGTTCGAGACCCACGACCGGTCGTCGGATGCGTCACGCATGGCTGTTCCCCCGCAAGCGCGTCGGACCCGGCGGGCCCGCCTTCGGGGCAGTCCTAGAACATCGCGCTACCGGGTGGATAGCGCCCGGCGCGATTTTCCTGCGCAAGCGCGGCGTGGCGATACGGGTCGTCGCCTCACCGTCCACCCGCTGCCCCTCGCCGCCGCGTTCAGGCGAGCTGACCCGCCTCGACCTTCTCCAGGCGGTGGTCACGCAGGTTGAGCGCCATCGCGACACCCGTCGCCACGAGCCCCACGATGATCGTGAGCCATCCCGGCGTGATCAGCAGGATCGCGCCGCCAAAGGCGAGGAGCCGCTGGAGGAGGGTCAGCTTCGTCGCGAAATAGTTGATCGTCGCGGTGGCCAGCGCGAGCACGCCGATGGCCTTGACGATCGCGACGGCCACGATTTCGAGCGGTGCGCCCTCCATCAGGAGCTGCGGCGAGTAGATGAACATGAACGGGATGGTGAAGGCCACCCAGCCGAGCTTCATCGTATCGGCGACGCAGCGCGTCCAGCGTACTTCCGCGATCGCCGCAGCCGCATAGATCGCCGTACAGACCGGCGGCGTGATCGTGGCGAGAATGGCGAAATAGAAGGCGAAGAGATGGGCGTGGAGCGGCGGCACGTCGAGGGCGACGAGGGCCGGCGCCGCAAGCGCGGCACTGAGCACATAGGCCGCCGTCGTCGGCATGCCCATGCCCAGGATGATGCAGGCGAGCATCCCCATGATCAGCACGAGGATCAGCGACTGGCCGCCCATCATCACCATCATGTCGGTGAACTTCACCCCGATCCCGGTGGCCGAGATCATCGACACCACGATCTGCGCGACGAAGGCGAGGACCGCCATCATGGCGAGGCTCACTCCCGCCTTGCGCAAGATCTCGATGAAGATGAAGATCTTGTCGCGGAGATTGTGCTCCCAGTTGAAGGCGAAGAAGACGATGATCGTCGCGAGCACGGCCTGCGACCCGGCATAGGCGATCGAGTAGCCGGAGAGCAGATACCAGATCAGAAGCGCGACCGGCAGCACGAGCTGCAGGAAGAACATCACCGTGAAGGTGGCGCGTGCCGAGGGGATCCGCTCGGCGGGAACGGGGGCGATGCCCTCCTTGCGGGCCGAGAGGTGGATGACCCAGAAATTCCCCAGATAGAAGAGAATGGCGGGAATGATCGCCGCGACGACGATGGTGAGATAGGGAATGCCGACGATCTCCGCCATCACGAAGGCGCCCGCCCCCATGATCGGGGGCATCAGCTGGCCGCCGGTGGATGCGGTGGCTTCGACCCCGACGGCGAATTCGCGCCGGTAGCCGAGATTGCGCATCATCGGAATGGTCAGGGAGCCGGTCGCGGCGGCATTGGCCATCCCCGATCCCGAAATCGTCCCCATCAGGCTCGAACCGACGACCGAGACCTTCGCCGCACCGCCGACCTGCCGCCCGGCAATGACGAGGGCGGCATCCATGAAGGCGCGCCCGCCCCCCGTTCCCATGATGATCAGTCCGAAGAGAATGAAGATCGAGATCACCGTGGCGGACAGGCCGGGCAGCATCCCCCACAGGCCGGAATCTGCCATGAAGAGCCGGCTCACCATCCGGTCCGCATTGAAGCCGGCATGGCCCCAGGTGCCCGGTATCAGATGGCCGAGCATGGCGTAGCCGAGCGCGAATCCGGCGAGGATCACGAGGCTCCAGCCCAGAACCCGCCGGCACGCCTCCAGAAACACGCCCACCGCGAGGATCGTCAGCCACATGTGATGCTGTTCGGGAAAGAGCCGGGCGCGAAACATGTCCTGCCAGTTCAAAAGCACGTAGCCCATCGGCAGGATCGCGGCGAGGATCAGGAGCCAGTCATACCAGGGCAGCCGCCCGTCGGCGCGTCCGCCACCGCTGCGCAGGCTGTAATAGGCGATGGCGAGAACCACGCCGAACAGGCCGTGAGCGGCGCGCTGCTGCATATGCGGCAGATTGCCGAAGAAGGCCGTGTAGAGATGGAAGCACGAGAACGCGATGGCGATGCCGGCGAAGAACGTGCCCTGCCAGCCGGTCAGCAGGCGGTTGCTGCTGCCTTCTTCGTCGATGCTCGAATCGACCTGCGGCTTGCCCGGTTCTTGCGATGCGGGGTCACCGGAGGCGGGGCTATCGGTATTGCGGGTCATGGCGGCATGCCTGTGCAGATCGATGGGATCGGGCGCGCGCATCGCGAGGACACGCGCGAGGCCGTTTCCCGAATGGTTTCGACAGCGCGGATCCGCGCCGGGTGCACCTCACACCCGGCGCGGGCCCCGAATGCGGCTCAGCCTTCGTATTCGGGCGGGATCAGCTGCTCGGGCACCTCGATGCCCTGCTCCTCGAGGTAGCGCACCGCGCCCGCATGCAGCGGGATCGGCGAGGAGAGGGTGAGTTCGAGGAAATCGGGCGGGTTGCCGCCGGGATAGAAGGTGGCGATCTCGTCGGCCTGTTCCAGCGTGGTCTTCATCAGGTCGTAGGCCATTTCCTCCGTGAGGGAATCCGCGCGCGCGAAATAGCCGTAGGCGAGACCCTTGGAGATCACGGTATCGGGCTGGTTCGCGTAGACGTCGGGCGGGACGTCGAAGGTGAGCGCGAGCCCGCTCTCGATAATGATCTCGGCCTGCTCTTCGGTGAAGCCGATCACGGTCAGGTCGATCGTGGCCTGGAGTTCCTCGATCAGCGAATCCGGCTGGTCGATGGTGCCGGAGGTCTTGAAGAACCCGTCGATGCGCCGGTCGCGGAAGAAATCAGCCGCATCGTTCATGCCCGCGAGCTGCCAGTCCGGCTCAATTCCGAGTTCTTCGAAGATCGCGAGCGTGACGGCTTCCGTGGCCGTGCCGAGGCCGCCGGGATTGATGCGCTTGCCTTCGAGATCCTCGATGCTGGAAATCCCGCTATCGGCGTGCACGGTCAGAACGTTGGGTGTGGCCGAGAGAATGGCGAGACCGCGCAGCTGCGGGTTGGCACGGCCCTCCCAATCGCCGGTGCCGTTCATCATGTGCGGCAGGGCGAGGAAGTTGGCGATGCCCATCTCGACCTGATCGGCATGGACCATGGCCTGGCTGTCGGCGGCGCCGCCGGTCTCGACCACCGAGATGTTGAACGCGTCGCTGTTGCGGTTGGCGAGCGTCGCGAGGCTGGCATAGAAGCTGTACCAGCCCGATGACGACGCCGTCGTGGCGAAGCCGATCTGCTCCTGGGCCTGGGCGCTCGTCGGTGCCGCCAGACCGAGACCGGTAATGGCGACGGCGCTCCCCAACAGCATCGTGCGCAGGCCCGTGGCCTTGATCGTGAATGTCTTCATGGTTCCACTCCGTTGGTTTCCGGATTTTTCCCCGGACCATTCGCCCGGGGTTCGTCACTGCCCGCCGCTTTTTCCAGCGTTTCGAGCAGGCATTCTGCGGTTTCGAGGTAATGGCTGCGGATGACCTCCTCGGTGGCCATCGACCGATTGCTCTCGATCGCCTCGATCACGGCCTGGTGCCGCGCCTTGATGTGTTTCGCGCTGTAGAAAGCGCCCGCCGTGCGGCTGAAGGTCATCTGCAGGGGGCCGTTGGCGTTCTCCCAGGCGGCGAGCATCACGGGCTGCTGCGCGGCGACCATGATGACGCGATGCCACTGCGTGTCGTGCTGGGCGACGGCGAGCCAGTCGCCGCGATCGGCTGCTTCCTGCATCGCGTCGAGAATGGCGTCCATCCGGCGCCGGTCCTCTTCGGAAAAGCCGCCGGGGATGAGACGGGCGGCGTAGCCTTCGATGACGGCGCGCAGGGCGTAGAGTTCGTAGAGTTCGCGCGGCGTGTGTTCCGCGACCCGGCTGCCGCGCCAGAAATCCGAGCGCACGAGGCCCTCGCTCTCCAGCCGACGGATCGCCTCGCGCACCGGGGCCCGGCTCGAGCCGAAACGTTTCGAGAGTTCGGATTCGGTGAGGCGCGTGCCGGGTACGAGGCGCCCTTTCAGGATCGCATCGCGCAATTGGCGGTGGATGCGGCTCTGGCGGGTCTCGTCAGCCGCCTCCGGCTCGAAGCTCTCATGAAACGCGTCGGACGCCAATGATCCGCCTCCCGTCCCCATTCCCGGCGCCCCGGCATTCGCCTGCCTGATCGTTCACGGCCCGAGGGCATCGCCGGTCGATCAGGCGTGGCTGCCGGTATTTTCGCCCGAATTGTCGATTGTCGACAATTTGCAGGGTCGGCGATCGTGCCGCTGCTGTCAAGCCTGGTGGCCATCGAGGCGATGCAGGGACGGGCGAAGGGTATGCGTGCACAGCGTTTTCGCGCGAAGGGTGCTCGGACGAAGGGCGATCGAGAGAAGCGCTCTCGGCCGGGCGGACATCCGTAGAGTATCGCCGCGCGGGGCGTCGAGCGTGCCGCGACGGTGCGTTCGGGCTATCGGCGGGGAGGGGCGTCGGCGGGGATATGCCGAGCGACATTCCCTAGAGGAATGTGCAATAAATCACGAGCAGTTACGAATTAAGTAGAAATACTTACCTCGGTTTTGATTGAAATATTGGCCATGCCTCATGTAAGCGCCGGCCACATACACCAGATTCCGCTTAATCGCAAGCAGTTCATTTGGGTAGGAGCATTTCGAAAAATCCAGCCGCGCGGAGGGTTGTCCGCTCCCGGGGGGTAATTAATCTCGCCGCAAAGCAAAAAAAATTCTTCAATATTCAATCAACAGGGGAACAATAATGGCAAAGCTTCGGTCAGCCCTTCGTGCTTCGCGAAAAGCGGCCATGCTCGGGACGGTTTCGGCAGCACTTCTCGTCGGCGCTGCGCCGACTGCCGCATTCGCGGAAACCACGCTGCGCGCCACCATGCATGCCGATGTGCGGACACTGGATCCGCACTGGACCACCCAGACGATCGCCGGCATTCACGGCATGCTCATCTACGACACGCTCTTCGGCGTCGATGATGACGGCGTACCGCATCCGCAGATGGTCGAGGAATACACGATCAGCGACGATCGTCTCGAATATTCCTTCACCCTGCGCGACGGTCTGATGTTCCATGACGGCTCGCCCGTCACGACGGCGGACGTGATCGCCTCGCTCAATCGCTGGGGTGCGCGCGACCAGGCCGCTCGCGCCATGTTCGCCCATCTCGATTCCATGGAGGCGGTCGACGACAAGACCTTCACCATGACCTTCAACGCGCCCTACGGGCTCGTGCTCGACACACTGGGGAAAACCGGGACCATGGTCCCCATCATCATGCGCGAACAGGATGCTTCGCTCGGCAATGACGAGCAGGTGACCGAGTCGATCGGTTCCGGCCCCTTCATGATGGTGCGCGACGAGTGGGTACCGGGCAGCCGCACGGTCTATCGCAAGAACCCGGATTACGTGCCCCGCGAGGGCGATCCCTCCGGTTTCTCGGGTGCCAAGATCCCGAAGGTGGACCGTATCGAACTGGTCTGGATCGACGATTCCCAGACCCGCATGCAGGCGCTCATCGCCGGCGAGATCGACCTCCTCGAACAGCCCTCCGTCGACTTCCTGCCGATCCTGGAGAGCGATCCCAATATCGAGGTGATCCGCACCGGCGCGGTCGACAGCCACTGGGGCACGATCCGCATCAACCATCTGCACCCGCCCTTCGACAATCCGCAGATGCGCCAGGCCCTGTATCACCTCGTCAACCAGGAAGACTATCTCCAGACCATCGTCGGCAATCCCGACTATTATCGGACCTGCCACAGCTTCATCACCTGCGGTACGGCCTACGAGGACGAGACCGGCAAGGAGATCATGGCGGATTACGATCCGCAGAAGGCCTACGAGATGATGCGCGAGGCCGGATATGACGGGGAGCCGATCTACGTTCTCGCCGCCACCGACCACCACACCATCACCCCGGCGGCACAGGTCCTCCTCAATTCGATGCGCGAGGCGGGGCTCAACGTCAACGCGGTCTCCATCGACTGGGGTTCGGTGGTGGCACGCCGCTCGAACCGGGAACTCCCGGAAGACGGCGGCTGGCACATCTTCGTGACGACCTCCTCGGGCACGACGGCGCTCAACCCGGCACTGAACACCTGGCTCGGCGCGACCTGCGACGATGCCAATGTGGGCTGGCCCTGCGACGAGGAGCTCGAGACCCTGCGCTCGGACTTCGCCTTCGCCCAGTCGGAGGAGGAGCGCCGTGACGTGGCCCGCCAGATCCAGGAGCGCGCCATGTACGTGGTGCCGTATATCAGCTTCGGTCAATGGACCCAGCCGATGGCGTATCGCTCCGACATGATCGAGGGGATCGTCCCCGTCACCGGTCTGACGGTGCTGTGGAACATCGAGCGCGTCGACTGATCGCCGCACCCGTGTCCCTGAACGCGCAAACGCCCGGCGACCGGCCAGTCCGGTCGCCGGAGCGATCGAGAGGACCTGCATGACCGCCTATATCATCCGCCGGCTGCTCGCCACGATTCCCGTCATGGCCGTGGTCGCGATCTTCGTCTTCCTGCTGCTGCGCCTCGCCCCCGGCGACCCGGCCGCGCTGATCGCGGGCGACGACGCGTCCTCCGCCCAGATCGCCAATATCCGCCAGCAACTCGGGCTGGACCTGCCGATCTGGCAACAGTTCTTCATGTGGGCCGGGGGCATCCTGCGCGGTGATCTCGGGACCTCGATCTTCTCGAACATGCCGGTCACCACGCTGATCGCGCAGCGCCTCGAACCCACTCTGATGCTGATGCTCGCGACGCTCGTCGTCGCCGTGTCCTTCGCCATTCCGCTCGGTGTCATCGCGGCCTGGAAGGCCCGCACGTTCATCGATCGCGGGGTGATGCTGTTCTCCGTGCTCGGCTTCGCCATCCCGGTCTTTCTCGCCGGCTACGTCCTCATCTACGTCTTTTCGATCCAGCTGCGCTGGCTCCCGGTGCAGGGTTACCGCCCGCTCTCGCAAGGGCTGTGGCCCAGCATCCAGAGCCTGATCCTCCCGGCGGTCGCCCTGGGGACGACCTATATCGCGCTGATCGCGCGCATCACCCGCGCCTCCATGCTGGAAGTTCTGTCGCAGGATTATATCCGCACCGCCAACGCCAAGGGGCTCGCGACGACCCGCGTGCTCCTCCTGCATGCCCTCAAGAACGCTTCCGTTCCGATCGTCACGGTGATCGGGATCGGCATCGCCCTCCTGATCTCCGGGGTCGTCATCACCGAGACGGTGTTCAACATTCCGGGGCTGGGACGGCTGACCGTGGATGCGGTGCTCAAGCGCGACTATCCGATCGTGCAGGGGCTGATCCTCGTCTTCGCCGCGACGAAGGTGATCATCAACCTCCTGATCGATCTCTCCTACGCCTTCCTCGACCCCCGCATCCGGCATTGAGGCAGGCGTGATGGGCAAGGGCGACATATATGCGGATATCGGTGTCGCCCGGCGGATCAACGCCGCCGGGACGCTGACACGGCTCGGCGGATCGCTCATGGACGAGGCGGTCCTCGCGGCGATGGCGGAGGCCGCGCGCGCGAGTGTCGACATCGCCGAATTGCAGGCCGCGGCGAGCATCCGCATCGCCGGGGCGACGGGGGCGCAGGCGGGGCTCGTGACGAGCGGCGCCGCAGCGGCGCTGACGCTGGCCGCCGCCGCCTGCATGACGGGCTGGGACCTCGCGCGGATGAGCGCCCTGCCGCATGCGGAAGACTTCCCGCACGAGATCCTGCTGCATCGTTCCCAGCGCACCGGCTATTCCCGCACCTTCGAGGCGGCGGGCGCGCGGCTCGTCGATTTCGGCCACAACGACCGCGCCACCGGTGCGGGCGTGCGCGGGATCGAACCCTGGGAGATCGAGGCGGCGATCACGCCCGATACCGCCGCGCTCGCTTTCTCGGCCACGCCCGAGAACATCTCGGATCTCGCGCTCGCCGCGCGCATCTGCCGGGCACGGGGCATTCCCGTCATCGTCGATGCCGCCGCGCAATTGCCGCCGCGGGAGAACCTGCGCCGGTTCATCGAGAGCGGTGCCGATCTCGTCGCATTTTCCGGCGGCAAGGCGATCGGCGGGCCGCAGGCATCGGGCATCCTCGCCGGGCGGGCGGATCTCGTTGGCGCGGCACTCGTCCAGCAGATCGATCTCGACGTCACCCCCGAGAGCTGGGAGCCGCCCGGGCTGATCGACCGCGCCGCCATGGGCGGTGTGCCGCATCACGGGATCGGGCGCGGCTTCAAGGTCGGCAAGGAGGAGATCGTCGGGCTGCTCGTCGCGCTGGAGCGCTTCTGCGCCGCCGATGACACGGGTGCGAACGCGGCTCTGCAGGAGCGGCTGCAGGCCATCGCCGAGGCGATCGGGGATTGTCCGGGCGTCGCGGCGCGGTTGAAATCCGCCGCCGAGACGGGGCGGGTCCCCGTGCTCGAACTGAGCCTCGCGCGTGACGCCATCGCCTTCTCGCGCGCGTTGCAGCGCCGCGATCCCCCGATCCACCTGTCCGAGCGCCATGCCGCCCATGGCCGCCTCCATATCGACCCCCAGGCCCTGCAGCCCGACGACGATGCGCAGATCGCGACCGCGATCCGCGAGATCGCGCGACGGGCGGAGTGAGAACGGACCATGACGATGCGCATCTTCTCGGCCACGATCGCGACGGAAACGAACACGTTCTCGCCCCTTCCCACGAGCCTGCGCGCTTTCCAGGAGAGCGTCTTCCTGCGCCCGGGAGAGCATCCCGCCGACGCGCCGCGCATGTGCACCGCGCCGCTCTTCGTCGCCCGCAATCGCGCCGCGAAGGACGGGTTCACCCTGATCGAGGGAAGCTGCTTCGCCGCTTCGCCTTCCGGCACGGTGAACCAGGCGGATTACGAGTTCATGCGCGACGAGGTGCTCGGCCAGCTCGAGGCCGCGATGCCGCTCGATGCGGTGGTGCTCGGCCTGCACGGAGCGATGGTCGCCTACGGATATGACGATGTCGAGGGCGACATCATCGCCCGCGCCCGCGCGATCGTCGGCCCGGATTGCGTCATCGGTGTCGAGCTCGATCCGCATTGCCACCTCACCATCGAGCGGGTGAAGCATTCAGACATCATCGTGCTCTACAAGGAATTCCCCCACACGGACGTGGCCGAGCGGGCCGAGGACCTGCTCGATCTCGTCCTGCGCACGGTGCGCGGCGAGATCAAGCCGGTGATGTCGCTCTACGATTGCCGGCAGATCCAGTCCTATCCGACGCAGTTCCCGCTGATGCGCGCCTTCGTCGACAAGATGTTCTCGCTCGAAGGCGAGGACGGCATCCTCTCCGTCTCCGCCGGTCATTGCTTCCCTTACGCCGACGTGCCGGAGATGACGGGCCGCATTCTCGTGGTCGCCGATGGCGACAAGGCGAAGGCTGACGCGCTCGCGACGCGGCTGGGCGAGGAATTCGTCTCGATGCGCGGCAAGACGATGCCGGAATTCCTCGAAGTCGCGGACGGGGTGCGTATCGCGATGGAGGCCCCGGAAGGTCCGATCACCATCGCCGAGCCGACGGACAATGCCGGAGGCGGCGCGCCGTCCGACAACACCTCGATCCTGCGGGAGCTGATGGCGCGCGACGCGCAGGGCGCGGCGGTCGGGCCGATCTGGGATCCGGTCGCCGTGGCTTTGTGCTTCGATGCCGGGAAGGGCGCGCGTTTTCCCCTGCGCTTCGGCGGCAAGACCGGACCGGCATCGGGCACGCCCGTCGACGCGACCGTCGAGGTCACCGCGCTCGCCCGCGATTGCTGGCAGGATTTCGGCCCGACCCGGGTGCCGCTGGGCGATTGCGCCGCGATCAGGGTGGGCGGCGTCGAGGCCGTCCTGATCTCGAACCGCACCCAGGCGCTCGGTCTCGATCTCTTCCGCAACGTCGGGATCGAGCCGACGCAGTGCAAGATCCTCGTCTGCAAGTCGACCAACCATTTCGCGGCGGCCTTCGGCCCGATCTCGAAGCGCGTGATCTACGTCGAATCCGACGGCCCGCTGCCGCGTGACTATCGCAAGATGGTCTACACCAAGGTCCAGCGACCGATCTGGCCGCTCGACGACGATACGCAACCCGGCCTGATCTTCTGAAAACGCGAGCGGAAATCCGGAGCAGCACGTCTTGACCGATATCGTACAGCCCATCGCCATAGCGCCGACACGCAAGCCCCCATCGCTCTGGACTTCGATCCGGCGCAACCCGACGATCTTCATCGGCGGCCTGATTCTCGCGATCCTCACCCTGATGGCGATCGCGGCGCCGCTGATCGCGGGGGACCCGTTGCGCATGACCCCGGCACAACGCCTGCGCCCGCCCTCCGCCGAATGGTGGTTCGGGACGGATCAGTACGGGCGCGACATCTTCGCACGCACGATCTACGGCGCGCGGGTCTCGCTCACCGTCGGCATCGCCGTTGCGCTGTTTGCGAGCTTCATCGGCCTCGCGCTCGGTCTCGTCTGCGGCTACTTCCGGCGCGTCGATGCGATCGTGATGCGCGTCATGGACGGGATCATGGCGATACCCGCGATCCTGCTCGCGATCGCGCTGATCACGCTCACCCGCCCGGGCCTCGGCGTCGTGCTGGTCGCGATCGTGATCCCGGAAGTGCCGCGCATCGTGCGCCTGGTGCGCTCGGTCGTTCTCTCGATCCGGGAGCAGCCCTATGTCGAGAGCGCGATCGCGGGCGGAACGCGGGGCTTCATGCTGCTGACCCGCCACATCCTGCCCAACACCATGGCTCCGCTGATCGTCCAGGCGACCTATGTCTGCGCCTCGGCGATGCTGGTGGAGGCGAGCCTGAGCTTCCTGGGTGCCGGCGTGCCGCCGGAGATCCCGAGCTGGGGCAATATCATCTCGCAGGGTCGCTCGTTCTTCCAGATCGCCCCGTGGAGCATCCTGCTTCCCGGTGCCTTCCTCACCGTCACGATCCTGGCGGTGAACCTGCTCGGCGACGGCCTTCGCGACCGTCTGGATCCACGTTTGTCGAGGCGCATGTGAGCATTCTCCAAATCAAAGACCTGAAGACGCAGTTCTTCACGCATGACGGTGTCGTCCGGGCGGTGGACGGCGTTTCCTTCGACGTCGGCATCGGCGAGACCCTCGCGGTCGTGGGCGAATCCGGCTGCGGCAAATCCGTGACGGCCCTGTCGATCCTGCGTCTGATCCAGAAGGAGACCGGCCGCATCGTCGGCGGCTCCGTGCTCTTCGGAGGGCGCGATCTCACGCAGCTCTCCGAGGAGAGGATGCGCGAGATCCGCGGGCACGAGATCTCCATGATCTTCCAGGAGCCGATGACGAGCCTCAATCCGGTTCTCACCATCGGGACCCAGATCGCGGAGAACGTGGTGCGCCACAAGGGCGTCTCCTGGAAGGAGGCGCGTGACCGGGCGCGGGAGATGCTCGCGCTGGTGAAGATCGCCGATCCGGAGCGGCGCCTCGACGAGTACCCGCACCAGATGTCGGGGGGTATGCGCCAGCGCGTGATGATCGCGATCGCGCTCTCGTGCGATCCCAAGGTCCTCATCGCCGACGAGCCGACCACGGCGCTCGACGTGACGATCCAGGCGCAGATCCTCGATCTCATGATCGAGCTGAAGGAAAAGATCGACGCGGCCATCGTGATGATCACGCATGATCTCGGCGTCGTGGCCGAGACGGCGCAGCGCGTCGTCGTGATGTATGCCGGGCGCAAGGTCGAGGAGGCGTCCGTCGCGGATCTCTTCGCCGATCCGATGCATCCTTACACGCGCGGCCTGATGAAGGCGATCCCGCGTCTCGATCTCGATGCGGAGGCCGCCGACAGGCGAACGCGCCTCCAGGAGATTCCCGGCATGGTGCCGGTCTTGATCGATCCGATCCCGGGCTGCGCCTTCGCGCCGCGCTGCCCCTTCGCCACGGAGCGCTGCCGCACGCAGATGCCTCCCTATGTCGAGAGCACGCCCGGCCATGTCGCCGCGTGCTGGGAAGTCGAACGCGTACGCGAGATGGCAACAGCATGAACGAGAACGACGCCCCTGCGAGCCTCGAGGTCTCCAACCTCGTCAAGCATTTCCCGATCCTCGGCGGTTTTCTCCAGCGCCAGGTCGGCTCCGTGCGCGCCGTCGACGGTGTGAGCTTCTCGGTCCGGCGCGGCGAGACGCTCGGCGTCGTCGGCGAATCCGGCTGCGGCAAGTCCACAGTCGGCAAGACGGTGCTCAAGCTGCTCGAGCCGACTTCCGGTACGATCAGCCTCGGCGGCAAGGATGTGACGGCGCTTTCCCCCGGGCGGATGTGGGAGCATCGCCGGCGTATCCAGACCGTGTTCCAGGATCCGTATTCCTCGATGAATCCGCGCCTCACCGCCGGCGCGATCGTGGGCGAGCCCTTGTCGAATTTCGGTATTGCCAAGGGCGCCGATCTGGAGGACCGGGTGGCGCAACTGTTCCGGCGGGTCGGTCTGCGCCCGGAGAACATGCGCAAGTTCACCCATGAGTTCTCGGGTGGCCAGCGCCAGCGCCTGGGCATCGCCAAGGCGCTCAGCGTCAATCCCGACGTGATCGTGGCCGACGAACCCGTCTCCGCCCTCGACGTATCGGTGCAGGCGCAGGTCCTCAACCTGCTGATCGACCTGCAGGAGGAGTACAAGCTCGCCTATCTCTTCATCAGCCACGATCTCGCGGTGATGCGCCATATCAGCCACCGCATCGCGGTGATGTATCTGGGGCGCATCGTCGAGCTGACCGACAAACGCCGCCTCTTCAACACGCCGATGCATCCCTATACCGAGGCGTTGTTGTCGGCCGCGCCGATTCCCGATCCGACGAAGAAGCGCCGGCGGCTGATCATCCAGGGGGACGTGCCGAGCCCGGCCAAGCCGCCGTCTGGATGCCATTTCCATACGCGCTGCCCCTTCGCCCTCCCGGCCTGCCGGGAGATCGACCCGCCCCTCGTGGAGGTCGCGCCCGGCCACCACGTCGCCTGTATCCGCCGCCCGGTCGGCGCTCCCCCGGAGCCGCTTTCCCGGGAAGGCACGATCACGGCCTGACAGCATCCGGCCGCGCGCAGAAGAAAGCATCGTCATGACCGCGCTTCCCGAACTCTCCGCCGTCGAACTGCGTCGGCGGATCGGCAACAAGGACATCTCGCCCGTCGAGCTCATGGAGGCCTGCATCGCCCGGATCGAAGCGCTCGACCCGGCCGTCAAC
>JBJHBI010000019.1:0-63551 GCA_050485405.1 Salinarimonadaceae bacterium | reverse complement strand
CCGAGGATCGTCGCCACCAGCGCCATGGTCAGGCGCCCGCCCTGCCGTCGGCGATGGCTGCCTTGGCGAAGAGTGCGTAGAAATTCTCCGTCGTCACCTTTTCGAGCTCCGCTGCCGGCATATCGAGGGCCTCTGCTAGGATGCGCAGGGTATGCGCCGTGTAGGCCGGCTCGTTGGTCTTGCCCCTCACCGGCTGAGGCGCGAGATAGGGCGCATCGGTCTCTACGAGAAGCCGTTCGCGCGGGATCTTGCGGGCGATGTCGCGCAATTCCTCGGAGCGCTTGAAGGTGACGATGCCGGAAAACGAGATCGCAAAGCCGAGCTCGACCCCGGTCATGGCGAGCTTCTCACCTGAGGAAAAGCAATGCAAAACAGCTTTGTAGGCGCCTTTGGTGAATTCGTCTCCGAGGATGTCGATCATCTCCTCGTCGGCCTCGCGGGCATGGATGACGAGGGGGAGGCCCGTCTCGCGCGCAGCCGCGATATGGGTGCGAAAGACCTGCCGCTGTACGTCGCGGGGGCTTTTGTCGTAATGGTAGTCGAGCCCCGCCTCCCCGATCGCCACACAACGCGGATGCACCGAGAGCGCCACCAGATCCGCCGCCGGCACGTCCGGCTCCTCGCCCGCATTATGGGGATGCGTGCCCACGGAAAAGAAGACCCGCGGATCGCTCTCGGCGAGGGCGCGATAGGTGTCGTAGTTCTTCACCCGCGTCGAGATCGTGACCATGCGGCCCACGCCCGCCGCCTCGGCGCGATCGAGCACACCGGGAAGGTCTTCGGCGAATTGCGGGAAATCGAGATGGCAATGGCTGTCGACGATCATGCCGGGCTCACGAGGCCTCCGGTTCGATGAAGCGAGGGAAGACGGGCTGCGGCGCGGGCAGGGCCGTTCCCGGCGTGAGGCGACCGCCCTCCCCGATCGTCTCGACCAGGCGCTGATCCGAAGGAACTCCGAGTAAATCCAGGAGCTTGGCGGCAGATTCCGGAATGAATGGTTGAACAAGGATTCCGACGATGCGCAGCACTTCCGCCGTCACATAGAGCACGGTGTTCATCCGCGCCGGATCGCTCTTGCGCAGCGCCCAGGGCTCCTGTGAGGCGAAATAGCGGTTGGCCTCGCCGACCACGGCCCAGATCTCCGCGAGCGCCTGGTGCAGGGCGAAATCCTCCATCGCCCCCCTCACCTTTTCCGGCAGCGCCTCGGCCTGATCGAGCATGGCGCGGTCGGCATCGCTGAAGGCGCCGGGCTCGGGCACCGCGGCGTCGCAATGCTTGGCCGTCATCGAGAGCGAGCGCTGGGCGAGATTGCCGAGATCGTTGGCGAGATCGGCGTTGATGCGGTTGACGATCGCATCGTGCGAATAGTTGCCGTCCTGTCCGAAGGGCACTTCGCGCATGAAGAAATAGCGCAGCTGGTCGACGCCGTAAGTGTCGGCGAGGGCGAAGGGGTCGATCACGTTACCGACCGATTTCGACATCTTCTCCCCGCGATTGAAGAGAAAACCGTGGCCGTAGACGCGCTTGGGCAAGGGCAGGCCGGCCGACATCAGGAATGCCGGCCAGTAGACCGTGTGGAAACGCACGATATCCTTGCCGATGATGTGGACATCCGCCGGCCAGTAGCGCCAGCGCGGGTCGTTTTCATCGGGGAAGCCGCAGCCGGTGACGTAGTTGTTCAGCGCATCGACCCAGACATACATGACGTGTTTGGGATCACCCGGCACGGGCAGGCCCCAGTCGAAGGTGGTGCGGCTGATCGACAGATCCTGCAGCCCGCGCTTGACGAAGGAGACGACCTCGTTGCGCCGCGTATCGGGGCCGATGAATTCGGGATGCTCGGCATAATGCGCGAGCAGCCGGTCCTGATAGGCCGAGAGGCGGAAGAAATAGCTCTCCTCCGCGACCCATTCCACGGGGGCGCCGGTCGGCGCGAGGCGGGTGCCGTCGGGCTGGAGCGTGAGCTCGCCCTCGTCGAAATAGGCCTCGTCGCGAACCGAGTACCAGCCCTCGTATTTCGAGAGATAGATGTCGCCGGAATCCTGCATCCGCTTCCACAACTCGTGGGTGGAGGGCAGATGGTCGGGATCGGTGGTGCGGATGAAGCGGTCGAACGAGCAGTTGAGCCGCTCGCCCATCGCCTGGAATTGCGGGGCGAGCCCGTCGACGAACTCCTTCGGCGTGACACCGTTCTTGCGCGCGGTCTGCTGCACCTTGAGGCCGTGCTCGTCCGTACCCGTCATGAAGAAGACGTCATAGCCGTCGATGCGCTTGAAACGCGCGATCGCATCTGCCGCGACGACCTCGTAGGCATGGCCGATATGCGGCGCGCCATTGGGATAGGAAATCGCGGTGGTGATGTAGTACGTCTTCGCAGCCATTCGGCGCAACCTCTTGAAATTCTGTATGAAACGGCGTCAGTCGAGCGCCCGGACGGCGCCGGCGAGATCGCCGAACATGGTCAGCACGAGCGGGCGGCGGTCGAGATTGTAGATATCCGCCTCCCGCGCCGAGCGGGCGATCTTGTCACACACCTCGACCAAGGGCGCAAGCCGCCGCGCGCCCGCATCCGCATGGCGGTGAAGAAGTCCCGATACCCAGCCTTGCAGGGTCTCGAGCGCGAGGGCGAACTCCTCCTCCGACCCCTTTCGCGAGAGCTTCTCGGCAAAGGCGAGAACCCGGCCCGCATCCTCGCGCGGCAGGGCCGCGAGCAACTGTTCCATCGTCTCGACGGTCTCGCGCTTGGCCGGATCGAGCAGCTCGAAAGCGCGGCGCGCGGAGCCCTCCGCCCGGGCGACGGCGGCGTCGATGGCTTCGCGATCACCGGCGACGCCGTCGATCGATTCCAGCACGCGGGTCAGATCCGCCGTACTCAGCGGCGCGAGATCGAGCCTGCGGCAGCGCGAGCGGATCGTCGGCAGCACCCGGCGCGGCTCATGCGCGAGGATCAGGAAGAGCGAGCGCGGTGGCGGTTCCTCCACCATCTTGAGCAGTGCGTTGGCGCTGGGCGGGCTGAGATCCTCGGCGCTGTCGACGATGCAGATGCGATAGCCCGCAGCAGCGGCGGTCGAGCCGAACAGATGCAGCGCCTTGCGCACCTGATCGACCGGGATCGTCGTCGTCGCAGCTTTCTTCTCGGTCGCGGCGAGGCGGCGCAGGATGAAGAGATCGGGATGCGACAAGGCCGCGACCTGGCGCGCCGCCGGGTGCTCCGGCGCAATCGCGAGATCCTCGGGGGCGCGCTCCGGCGCATGGCCGTGTGCAAGCACGAACCGGGCGATCCGATAGGCGAGCGTCGCCTTGCCCACCCCCTGCATTCCCCCGATCAGCCAGGCGTGATGCAGGCGTCCGCTGCGAAACCCGGTGAGGAACGCACGCTCCGCCGCCTCCTGACCAAACAGCACGTAGCGATGGCGCGGATGCGGGGCGCCGGAGAGTTGATCTGGTTCGGGCGTTTGCGACATTATCGTTAGGTTTCAGCTATTTCAGGGGTGATCTTCAGCTCGTGCGCGAATTTTTCCTTGATGCAGTTCCAGATCGCGAATTCCACTTCTTCAGCGTCACGGTCCGCCTTGATCACCCGGCATCTTTGTGGCTTCGCCTCCGAGATCGCTAGAAATGCATGCCGTAATCGCCTGTGAAAGCTGATATTTTCGGATTCGAAGCGGTCGGCCTTCTGATCCGCTCCGCCGCGACGCGCATCGGCACGGGCGAGGCCCGTTTCCGCCGGCAGATCGAGGATGAGAGTGAGGTCGGGCCGGGTATCGCCGACCACGACGCGCTCCAGAGCCGCGAGTTCGGCATCGTCGACCGCGCCGAGAGCGCCCTGATAGGCGCGGGTCGAATCCGCGAAACGGTCGCACAGGACGACGTAGCCGCGTGCGAGCGCCGGGCGGATCGTCTGCGCGAGATGGTCGAGCCGCGCGGCGGAAAACATCAACGCTTCCGCAAACGGCCCGTACGGCTTGCCCTCGCCCGCGAGGATCGCCTCACGGATCCGCTCGGCATAGGGCGAGCCCCCCGGTTCGCGGGTGAGCACGACGCGGCGTCCGAGCGCTTCGAGCCGCGCGGCGAGGCGCCTGATCTGCGTCGACTTCCCGGCCCCCTCCCCGCCTTCCAGCGTGATGAAGAGCCCACTCATCCGCTCTCGCTTCCGAAGATGGCGCGGCGCACGGCGCCGGAGCCGAGCTCCCACAGCGCGTCGAGGGCGCGTTGGGTGAGCGTGCCCTCCCCGACATCCTGCGCGGCATGCAGCGGCATCTCCAGAGCGAGCGTGTCGCCGCGCATCACCCGCAGCACCGCCACCTCGTCGCCGGCGCGCACCGGAACCTCCAGCGGCCCGCGATAGACGATGCGGGCTGACAGGCGCTCATCGGTGCCGCGCGGGATGAGAACCCGTACCTCACGGCTCGCGACGAGCGGCACGTAATTGATATCGCCGCCGAAGACCCGGGCACTGCCGACCTCCTCTCCCGCCTGGAACAACGCCCTCGGCTCGAAGGAGCGGAACCCCCATTCGAGGAGCCGCCGTGAGGCCAGCGCCCGGTCGCGGGCGTTTTCGAGGCCGTTGACCACGACGATCAGGCGCTGGTCGAGCTGCACCGCCGAACCGACGAGCCCGTATCCGGATTCGGAGACGAAGCCGGTCTTCACCCCGTCGGCACCGATGCCCATGGTGAGCAGAGGGTTGCGGTTGAGCTGGCGGATATTGTTCCAGGTGAACTCCTCTTCGCCGTAGAGAGCGTAGATTTCCGGCGATGTCTCGATGAAATGCCGCGTCAGCAGCGCGAGTTCGCGCGCTGTGGTCACCTGATCGGGGTCGTGGAAGCCAGTGGCGTTGGTGAACAGGCTCCGGGTGAGGCCGAGCTCGCGGGCGCGCTGGGTCATCATCCGCCCGAAAGCGCCCTCGGAGCCGGCGATCGTTTCGGCGGCGGCGATCGAGGCATCGTTGCCGGAATGGATGATGATGCCGCGCAGGAGGTCCCACAGCGTGATGGCGCTGCCGAGCTCTGCGAACATGGTCGAGCCGCGCGAGGGCGCGCCACCGCGCCGCCAGGCATCCTCGGATATGACGAATTCGGTATCCGCGTCGATCCCCCCCCGCCGCATCTCCTCGGCGATGACCTCTACCGTCATGATCTTGGCCATGCTGGCCGGGACCATGAGCTGGTCGGCATTCTTGGCGAACAGGACGGCGCCGGTTTCGGCATCCATCAGAAAGGCCTGCTCGGCGCGTGTCTCGAAGCTCTGTGCCTCCGCGTTCCGTGGCACGAATACGAGCGCGCAGGCGAGCATGACGCTCACGAGTAGGAGTGTTATCCGTAGCTTACGCACAAATCCTGATCCTGCGCCTGAGAGCGGTCTCAGGCGATAATGTGCGGCTTTACCATCGATTAATCAACACGTTTCAACGCATTGTCACGCTTCACCGTCCCGCTTCACCGTCCCGCTTGCGCGAGACGGCATCACGGCGTGCGACGCAGGCTGCGCTGGTTTGCGGTCGCGAGGCCGCCGAAGGCACTGTCGCGCGACAGGGTGCGCGCTTCGCTCTGCCCGTCGGCGAAGAACAGCCCGGCGAGCACCGATCCGCCGCCATTGCGGGCGGGAGGCCGGGGCTGCGTCGACACGGCGCGCTCCTGCCAGCCATTGACCGCGAGCGGGCCGGATTGCGCGCCGGCGGCAACCGGTTCGGGCGCCGCTGCGGCTTGCGGTTCCGCCTGCGCGAAACTCGCATGAGCGACCTGCGTCTCGGCCTGGGCGGCAGGTTCGGCCTGAGCCGGGGGCTCGGCGGAGGCCAGCATGGTCCCGCCCGGACGGGTATCGGTATCCGGCAATTGGGCGAGCTGGCCGTCTGCGCGCAGCGTCGAGACGAGGATCTGATCGTCGCTGCCGTCGACAGAAGCCGGGCCGACGTAATCGACCTGCACCCGCCCGACGCCGTCCTGACGGAAGTCGAGCGCTTCGGCGACGGTCTTCGAGACGTCGATGATGCGATTGCCGTGGAACGGGCCGCGATCGTTCACGCGGACGATCACCGAGCGGTTGTTTTCCAGATTGGTAACGCGGGCATAGCTCGGCAGCGGCATCGTCGTATGTGCCGCGGAGATGGCGTGCTGGTCGAAGACCTCGCCGTTTGCCGTCTGGCGACCATGGAAGCCGGGACCGTACCAGGAGGCGAGGCCGCGATTGGAATAATTCTCGTCGACGCGCGGGGTGTAGGTGCGCCCGGCGATCGTGTAGGGCCGGCCGACCATTTCGCGTCCACCGCCACGGGGGATCTCGCTGCCGTCGCTGACGACCAGCGGGCTCGCCGCTACGCCGTATTTGGGATCGACCTTCGAGCTGGTGGTCTGCCCGGCACAATTGGCGAGGGCGATGGCGAGCCCCGCGACCAGAACCACCTTCAAGGCACCGGCACGCGAAACCGTCAGCGGATCGGCGGCGCGGCGCGTTCCGAAAGCATCTGCATCTGGCATGTCGACCTTTCCCGTCACGTCCCGTGCGAGCATGCGGCAGGGATACGAATACGAAGTTAACCCGTGCGCCCCGGCGACGTCAGCCCCCGAGCGGAGCGCGCATCGCCCTATCGGATCGACGCCAAATGGGACGAAATTGGGGCGAGCAGGACGTAATGCCGTTTTCATCGACCGCGTCAAGCCCCGGAAAAATCTTGCGAAAATCTTAACGTCCCTGAGACGCTCCACGGCTGTGCCGGGTTTTCGCCACGTTTTCAGCGCTGTGGCAGAAAAACCGCAGACGGTGCGAAAAGCACTTGAAGCGATCTCGCAGAAACGAGGACGACCGCCGGCGCGGTGCGCCAGCGGGTTCGCTCGGCAGTGCCGCTGGGGGCCTGCCCGGCATGTTTCAGCCGTGAGTTCCGTCATGACGCGCCTGATCCTGCATCAGCTGTTGGATCGAGCGCGCACCACGCTGCCGGAACAGCATGTCGAGGGCTTCGAGCATCAATGGATGGATCTTGGTGCGTTCCGCATGGGCGATGTCCCGCAGCTGGTCGTAGACCGGTGGTTCGAGATAGACCGACATCTGCTTCGCGCGCTGCTTCAGCGTCTTGGGAGCAGGTACCGGTTCGGCGATATGGGCGCGTGGGGGCGTCCTGTCCTCGAGAGCGATCGGCATCGGCGCAGAGGCCGCGACGATCGAGCGGAGGCTCACTTTATGCAACTTTGACATTCGCTAAGGCCTGACCCTTGTTCTGGTTGTTGAAGTTCGTGCGCTTCTCGATCCAGCCCCAGAGCCGGCGCACTTCCTGGGCGGCCTGTCCCTGCGGGTTGAATTCGGTGACGCCCTGCCCCATGCCGATCGCATCCTGATGATCGTTGCGCATCACGATGTTCACGTCGGGCAGAACGCCGAGCACGGCGAGACCGTCGGCGGCGTCGCGGTTGCGATAGCTGCGCGGCGGGGTCTGGTTGAGCACGAAGGCGAAGCGCTTTTCGAGCCGGTAGATCGCGGCCAGCGTCGGCTTGAAGGCGCGCAGGTCGGCGGGAGTCGGGCGGCAGGGGATGACGCACAGATCCGCCGCGCGGATTGCCGAGAGCGTACCGGGGCTGTCGACGCCGGGCGTGTCGATGAAGACATAGTCGTAATCGTAGTCGCGCAGGCGGGCCACGACGTCGTCGAGCTGCGGTGCATCGATCTGCGCCACCTCGGGTCCCTCGCCTTCGCGATGCTCGGCCCAATCGGTGATCGTCGCCTGCCGGTCCATCTCGAGGATGCAGACCGAGCGCCCGGCCTGCATGGCCGCGATGGCGAGGTTGATGCACAGCGTACTCTTGCCGCTTCCACCTTTTTGCGTAACGAAAGCGATAGCTTTCATGATGATATCCCTTTTTTGCGTGAAGGCCGGGGGTGGTGTCGCGGGAAGAAATCTGCGCCCCCTCCCCGCATCCGCCGATCCTGTGATCCGCCGATACGAGGATGCCTGGGACGAAAGCTGCGCGAATATGGTTAATGACCGGTTAACACCCGGATCGGGCGATCATCTGATCCTGTGATCCGGGTATGACGGGATAGGATCAGGGTTGCCCGAGGGCGAGAGAAAACGTTGCTGCGCAATGAATCGCGAAGGCCGGACGTGGGTCGCCCCTCGCTGAATCCCTGCGTCACGGGATCATGGGATCAAAGGATCATCGCCCGATTCCGCGCCCGGCAATCCCGGCGCGCCGAGGAATCGCCGCCGCGATTCGGCGCCATGCGATCGTCGGAGAGCGCGCGCAAAGCGGCTTCGGGTGGGGGTCCCCTGCCCTGACATCCGCTGATCCGTTGATCCCGTCATCAGCCGACGGCGATACCGCCGCCCGACGATTGCGCCCCGGTCATGCGGTCCTCTGATCACGGCATCCTGCGATCCGGTGATCCCCGGATCCCGTGATGCGCCCGATCATGCCGATCCGGCCGCCGCAGCCCTTGAAAACCACTCTTCCCACCGCCCCCGCTTTTCGCTATGACCGGCCCACAACGGAAGGGTGGCCGAGTGGTTTAAGGCAGCGGTCTTGAAAACCGCCGTGCGGGCAACCGTACCGTGGGTTCGAATCCCACCCCTTCCGCCATAAACCGAAAAAACCCAATAAAATCAACGGTGTTTCTGACGTGGCCTAAAATCTACCATAAAATGGATTCCCCGCCCTACCCCATGAAAAAGGGCGGCGCCCGCCCGTAGGCCGCGCCGCCCCTCGGGTCGCTGGTGGTGACAGCGACCGCGCCCCGGTGGTGACGGGGCATCCGTGTTACTTGAAGGCCTTTTCCACGACTCGCTTCATGGCCTCAGTCTTTCGCTTCACCGTATCCATCTGCCGCACGCGATGAAACAGGTTCCAGGCCGTCCGGAAATATCCCGCCTGCTTCTTCATGAACATCGATTCAACTGCCCGTTGATGGGCTGAAGATAGGGGTTCATCTCGCGGCATCAGCTTCAGAAAATCTTGCAGATCGTGAGGCTTCTTTCCGTCAATGGTGGGCATCGCCCGGTCGCGCCCGTTGGCCCGATCGAGAAGATAGTCAAAGGCGGCGTGATAGTCAGTCGTCTGGATATTCATGGTCTCGATCCTCATTCGCGCCTTAGCGCATGCCAAACGCCAGCCGCATCATTGCGGCTTGCAAAGCTTCCTCAACCGCTTGCGCGGCTATCCGTGTGGTGGGAAGTCTCGCTAGGTTTGGGCTGGCCCGAAGGCTGCGAGTGCGAGACATGGCCGCGCATGACGCGGCGGTGTTCTAATGAACCCACATATTAGGCGGATTTTCGCGCCGGAAGTCAAGTCGCTCATTCCGGCTCCTCCTCGCTCAGATCATCGGCTAAGAACCAACTCCGCTCCGGCTTCCCCTTTTGAACGAACTCGACGTAGTAAGCCCGCGGCCCGGTACGAAATTCGCTGCGCCCGACGATCCGGCCGGTGATCAACACGGGGGCGTCGAGTTCAAATTCGGGGGCTTCGGTCGCTTCGGTGATCATGCTGCAGCTCCTTCAATCATTACAGGCTTGCCGCACCGTTTTTTCCAGTGTGGACATGCGCCGCATTGCGGCCCGCGTGTGTAGAACGGCGCGACGTTATCGACGTGAGTCGTCTCAAGCCGGAATGCCGAGCCGTCCATGCAGCTAATCCGGCATGTATCGCCCTCGCGCGCCGTCACGCGCCACGGACCGGGGAGACCCTCCACGGTCGCGCAGATCAGACCGTGATCCGGATCAATGTCGGGGCGGGTCATGATGCCATCCTCGCGATCTGACAGCCGGTGCGGTCATAGCGGCAGATGGCGCACACCGCGCCCTTGGCCTCGATCATGCTCACCTCAGCAATGGGCCGCATTGCGATTTCCAGCCTGCCCCCGGCGAGGCAACTGACTTCGAACTCCGGGCCGCTCCACCCTGTTATGATGAATGGGCGCTCATCGCCCTCGACACGGGCGCATCGCCCTACCGCCAAGGCAAAAGGCCGGCTGGCCTTGAACGCCGCCAGGCGGCTTGGTTCTTGAGCTTCCATGGCTAATCACTCCTATCTGCTCCATCGGCAGACAGAAGCTACTAGCGATTCGCATGCTTGGCAATAGCCAAAGCGGCGCAGCCTGACAAAATAATTGCTTGTCAAGGAATATGCGAAAACGCATATCGGGTCAAGAGCAAATTTGAGGGGGAGATTGGATTTTAATCGGGGCTTGATTTTCCCGGCGAATAATGCAAGCTAAGCAGTGCAGCACCAACTGGGTGCGCCGGCCGAGGCATTCGACAACCTCCCCCGGTTCGCGGCAAAGGGTCGAAAAATCCTTGTATAAGGAACCCTTTGCTATGAACCAGGAGCCCTCGCTATGACTGACAACACCCTCGAATCTCGCCTCCGTCGCCTTCTCGCGAAAGAAGGCTATCTCCTCCGCAAAACGCCTGCGCGCTCGCACCTGCGGGAAGCCTATGGCGTCGGCTACATGATCGTGGAGGCGGGCCGGAACGTCCCTGTGTCCGGTTACACGCCGCATCTATACTCGGATACCCTTGAGGATGTGGCGGCGTTTGTGGCCGAGTGAAAACCGGGCTGGGCCGGATCATATTTCCCGGCTCAGCCCAGATTGCTCCCGCTATGCAAGGAAGGCAAAATGTCGGAGGAACAAAATTTTAAGCCGGGGGACAAGGTTCAAATGAAGTCTGGTGGACCGGCGATGACCATTGTCAACATAAGCGGTGACAACGCGGAGTGCATGTGGATGCAGCTCAAAAGTAAGGCATCATACGACCAGAAGACGGGATCGTTCCCGCTGGTCGCTTTGATACCTTACAAGAGGCAGGCTGTCGGCGTGACATACGGCGCCATCCGCAATCGCCGTTAATCCAACCCCGCCCGCTTCATTTCCGCCAGATAATCACTGCCGATAACCCGCCGCACACCGGCGCTCTCGTCGTCGCCGGCATGGCGCACCATCCGGGCAACCCGGCGCACGCCTGCGGTCTCCTCGGGATCGGGCGGGGCAAGTTTCGCGGGAAGTTCGCCGCCCAGCGCCAAAAACACCGGCAGGATCGCGTCGCGCAAGGCGTCACCGATCGGCGAAGTGTAGCCCCAGCTCACGGCGTGCCGCTCCGGGCGCGCTGTCAATTTCGCCGACGGCGGCCGGGCGACAACTTTGCCGTCACAGGCGCCGAGCATCACCCCCTCGATCGTCAGCCCCAGGTCGGGCATCGCGACGTCGGCGAAGGCGAGCGGCTTGACGGTCCCGGACGTCTTCCCGAAATGCAAATTGAGTCCGGTGATTTTGATGTCGATGGTCATATCCATGACCCTCCTGTGTTGAGATATTGTGATTGAATCTGCCGCGGGCGGCTTGCCTGCGGCTCCAGTCGAAGTTCCGACTCGCGCCGGTCCCAATTCAGCGTTAGGCGCGCATGGGCGGCCATGCCGTAGACCACGCAATCCAGCGCCTCGTTTCTGCGACCGCGAACGGGTACGAATTCGCGGCGAGGTACGCCCTTGCGGTATCGGATCATCATCCGCTCGCCACACAGTTGCTCGAACCAGTCGAGATCCAGATCGGCCGAAAACCGGAAATGTTCCCCGGTGCGCAAGCGATCGAAGAGCGCCGTCTTTATTCCATCGACGCCGATGATCCAGAGGGTATCCCCTGACTTTTGCGGCGCGGCTTTGATGAAGGGCCGTGTCCCTGACATGCCTTTGCCGGCCATCACTTTGCGGCGCGCCCGGTGGCGACAGAACGCGGTGACCACGTCCATGGTTGCACCGTCGCCGCTATCCACCACGGCCGCGTCAACGCCGATCAGGCCGCCATGCGGGTGTCGCCAGCGCTCCTTAAGCAGATCGTCCAATTCGATCCATGTGGCGTCGTCATCCCAGCGGCCGAAGATCACGCGGTGTCCCAGGACATGCGCCGCGCCGTTTCGATCCCAGCCGATAAAGGTTACCTCAAGCCGATCGTGCTGAACGTCCACGCCGGCGGTTATGGCGAGGACTTCGGCGGGGACATTGTCGAGACCGAACGGCTTGCGCTGCGCGTGCAAGGTGGTCTCTTCCAACTCTTCGCCACCGTCGCCAGTGCCTTCGGCGAGGATCGTGTTGATGAAGGTGCGCAGGTTTTCCGGGTCTTTCTTCGCCTCCAGGAATTCAGCGGCAAGCTTGCCCCACGCCACATTCGCCAGGGGCGAAACGAGGGCGTTGATCCTGAAGCCGGCGTGGCCTTTAACTTCAGGCGCGGTCGGACGCCAGCGGCCTTTCGCGACCATGGCGAGCTTGTGGGATTCGTCCACTTCGGCTTCGCATGTCGGGCACGCCCAGCAGGCCTTTTCCGGCTCGCCTTCCGGCCACCGGATATCCTTCCACATGATCTCGTGATAGGTGCCGCAATGGGGGCAAGGCACTTCGAAGACCCGCTTGTCGCTCGTCTCATAAGCCCGCAACACGTTGGAAGTCACCGCGTCCACGGGCGTTGAGCCCATCACGATCTTCCTATCCGGGAAGCTGATCGTGCGCTTCTCCGCGAGCAGGATCGGGTTGCCCTCCGGCCCCGGCACCATGGCGTCGGCCTCGTCGAGGAACAGAACCCGCACGTTATGCCGGCGCAGGTTTCGCGGTGCACGCGCAGACACGATCTTCAGCGATCCGCCGGGGAAGCGCCGGCTTAGCATCGTATCCCGCTCGCCCTCCTTACTGTCGCCGCCCAGGGCGCGCTCCAAGGCCGGGCTTGCGCCGAAAACCGGCTCGATATCTGAGACGAGATAATCCCGGCAATCCGAGTCGGTTGGGAGGACGGCAAGGATGGGTGCGGGCTCGTTTGCCACGAACGATCCGATGGCCGCGGTGAGCAGGGTTGTGAAGCCCACGCGCACCGGCTTGACGAGGGTAACGCGCTCGATAAGCGGATCACTGATCGCGTCGGCGATGCCGACTTGGTAGGGGTACAACTTGACCCGACCCGGCAATGCGGACACGGAATCGGGAAGCCGGATCTCGGCTTCAATCCATTCGCTAAGCCGCATCCGCGGCGGCGGCCGCGCCATCGCCAGCGCTTGCCGGCGGATACTCTTGATCATTCGAAATCGCCTCCAGCGCCTCCGTGATTTCGCGGCGGATCAACTCGGTCTCTTCTAGGCCAAAGCCGCTATTGCGCTGGCGGCACCGGGCGGGGACGGCGAGCATGTTGCTACGCATCAGGCGAATCGCATCCGACCACTCAGCGGCTACGGCATCGGCGCGCACAAGCTCGCCGCGGGCGGTGGCGTTCTTCAGTTCCTGCGCATCCGCTTGTTCGCGTGCGAGCCGCGCCCGTTCCTGGGTGAGATCCAGCGATGCGGCCTCGCCACCACGGCCGGCGGAGACTTCGCGCAGGTGCGCCGTGTAGGCTTTCGTGGCGGCGAGTAGGTGATAGCGGGCGCGCGCAACCTTCGTGATGATCCCGCGGTCTGCTAGTTCGCGGATCGTCCTTTCGGACACGCCGAAGGCGCCGGCCAAGTCGCGGCCGGACACTTCGACCTCCTCAATTGGCATCGGAACCCCCTAGTAATTCATTTCAGCAAGCGAAAGATCGGGCGTATGATGCCCGCTTGGGTTGCCGCCCGGCCAGTACCTTTTGAAAACCTAAAGGTTAACAGATGCGCGTCGTGGACTCGTTGTCGAACAGAGTGCTAGCTTTGCATTTTGGAGGAGTTTCACAATGCGAGCATTCACATGGGCGGCCATTGTCGTGATCGGAATGGTTGTGGGAACAGGACAGGTTCATGCAACAGAAGGGACGCTTCGTGGGATGAACGGAGCCCAAACGGTTTTCCTCTACAAGGACACGACCGCGCGAAGCGAAGGTTTCAAACTGATCCAGGCCGGGGTGCATCGCACGAACCCCGCCATGCTGATGAGTCTGATGGCTTGCGCCGTGGATTCCGGAACCCGCGCTATTATCACAAGCGTCGGGTTTGCGACGCATGATGTCATGATCATTGAGGGCGCCGCGAGTGGCTGCCGCGGCAACGTCGCGGCAGAAGAGTTCCACAGAGCGAGGTGAACCGGGCCGGGATATGATCTACAGCCCGCCGTCCGCGAACATCCCGCCGACTTCGGCGCGAACCGAGTCGCCGACTTGCCGGGCGAAATCTTCCGGCGCGGCCCAGCCCTGTATGTTGAAGGTGTTTGTTACCGTCACGTTCGGCCGCGGCGGGGGATTGACGACGCGCGCATCCACTTGATCGCCGGGCTTGAGCATTGACGAAAGCGATTTCGACGACAAGTCGAATTCGTAATCGCCGAAGCGATCATTGAAGCTTTGCCCGCCGGTGGACGGTCCGCGTTGCGTGCCGAACGGGTCGGCCGGGTCGAAAGGCTGATTTGCGTTCGGGCCGACTTCGCCGTCGCGGAACGACCGCTGGACATCCTCATCCCGGCCGGCGCGCTCCCATAAGGCGGCTATCGTCGCGCCGACCGCGGCGACCTTCCCGAGCAACGCCCACTTAGCCGCACCGGCTAGCCAGCCGCCTTTTGCCCCCGCCCCAGCACCCGCGCCAGCCCCTGCAGCGGCACCGCCCGCCATGGACGGCACCATCCTCCCCGCGCCGCGCGTCAACGCCAGCAGCCCGCCCGCAAGCTTCACCGCGCCCAGCGCGGCGGCAAGCGACCAGACTTTCGCCGCGATCAAGCCCACGCCGGCGGCGATGATTGCCCATTGCACCCCGGATAGCTCGCCCAGGTTCCGCACGAATTCGCCGAACGATTCCGCGCCCCGGAAAGCCTCGATCAATTCCGCAACGGCAGTCGCTACGGCCGCAAGCCGGCCGATCGGCGAAAACACCAACGCCCATGTCGCGGCGGCGAGCAGTTTCATGCCCCACGCCCCGGCATACAGCGTCGCGAAAGTGCCCCAGCCGTTCATTTCGGCGAAGGCGTCGCTCAAGCTCCGGATCGCGCCGCGGAAATCGCCGCTTGCAAGGCTATTGGCGAACGCCGCGAAGTTCGCCCCAGCATCGCGGAACGCTTCCGACATTTCGCGCATGCGGTGCAGTTCGCCCTGGTGGTCCAGAACATCGCTGCCGAAAACCATGGTCTTCAGCGATTGCGCCGCGCGGCTGATGCGGTCCATGGCAACGCTGCCGTCGCCCGACATCACGCCGTCCACAAAGCCCCGATAGGCCGCCGCGACGCGGTCGAAGATCGTGACGCGGTTGTCGAACGTGCCGATGAATTCGGTAAGGCTGGTCGCGCCGCTGGTAAGGCCGGCAACCATGGATTCGATCGACGGATTCAGCCGCTCGCCAATGGCGATAGCGACGCCTTCCATCGCCGAACCAAACGCCCGCATCTGGCCGCGAAAGCCGGACATGGTTGCGGCGGCGGCCTCGTCGGCCGCGCCTTTGCTGTCGCGGAGATCCTGCGTAAAGTCCCGCATTTTATCGGAGCCTTCGGCAAGCAACGCGGGCATATTGCGGCCCGCCCTGATTCCGAAGATGTCGATCATCAGCCCCACGTCGTCCATGTGGGGTTCGAGCTGCTCCATGATATCGGCGAAGGGCAACAGCCGCCCCTCCGCATTGGTGAAGCTAAGGCCCAGGCGCCGCATGTGCCGCTGCGCCGTAGCGGTGGGCGATACCATCTTGGCGATGGCATTGGACAACGTCGTGCCCGCCATACTGCCCTGAATGCCGGCATTACCAAGCATGCCGATAACGGCCGCGGCTTCCTCGAATTCCACGCCCGCCGCGGATGCCACCGGGCCGGCGTATTTCATCGCCTCGCCGAGTTGCAGCAGATCGGTGTTTGCGCTTGTAAACGACTTGGTTAGAACATCGGTGACATGGCCCAATTCCGACACGGGCTTGCGATACCCGGTCAGCACGTTCGACACGATGTCGGCCGAATTACCCAATTCAAGCCCGGCCGCGGCGGCAAGGTTCAGCGTGCCCGGCATGGCGCCCAGAATCTCTTCCGGGTTAAAGCCCGCCATGGCAAGGAAGCCCTGCGCGTCGGCCGCTTCGCTGGCCCTGAATTGCGTGGTGCGCCCCAGTTCCTTGGCCTGGTCCGACAGCGACTTCAGTTGCGTTTCCGTCGCGCCCGAAACCACGCCAACGCGGTTCATGGCATATTCGAAATCAGCGGCGGAATTTACCACCGAACCGAACGCCCGGCCCGCGGCATACAGCCCGACAAAAGGCGCGGCGGTGCGCATCGCGCCGCCCAGCACCCCGCCGCCCAGCATGTTGCGCATCGCCGCGTTGGTGCGGTGCGCCATGGCCTGCATGCGGCGCATAGTGCCCATGATGCCGCGGGCGGGACCGGACACGCGGTCGAGCATGGTAAGGCGCAGTTGTGAATTGAGAACAGCCATCTTAGTTCAACTTTCTGGCCGCCTCGAAAATCGATTCGGCGTCCGCTTCGGTGAGCTGCAATGCGATTTCAGGGGCAAGGCCGGTCATCGCCGAAAGCGTCAGAACGTGCTTTCGATGCTCGTCCGGCTCAGCGACAAGCGCCTCGACGATATGTGCCGCAGGCCAGCGAACGCGAACGCGCGAAAGGCCGGCGACGGGCGTCGTCAGCGTGACGCGCGCCGCGTTTTTCATATCCAGCCCGCCAGGTGCGCCACGCCGAAAGCGGGCAAAACGACTAACCAAATTCCGCGAACGGTTGCGCCGATGAGGGCGCCGATCGCGAAGGCGACGTTGTTTGCGGTCATGGTGCGCTCCTATGCCTGGTTCAGTTCAAGGACGATCAAGTTTGAATACCGATCGCTGACGCTGGCGACCTCGTAGAACGGCATTCCGACTCGTTCATTGGCCCGGACGCGGTCGCCTTGGCGCGGCATCGGGCCGCTGTAGGTGTCGCGATTGATGAAAAGCTCGCCCTTGCCGGCCGTCAGCCGGGTGCGGTACTTCAGGCCATCCTGCACGGGCTTGGAATCGTCGCCGCCGACATGAAGGATCGCGCGGATATCGACGAGCGGTCGATCCGGGTCCACGACTTGATTGATGAAAAACGACAACCGCACCGACTCGCCGAAGGCGGACTCCGTGATGGAATCCGCCTCCGCTTCCAGCTTGCGCCAATCCATCAGATCGACAGACGAACGCGGCCGATGGCAGAAGGGTTTGCCGCAACGGCAACGGCCTTGCCGATCAGCGTGTTGCCGCTCGATGCCGTGGTCGCAACGCCGGCCGCAGTGGCGTAGATCGGGGCCCCGACCGTCCAGGCTTGCGCCTCGGTTTTGGTTACGTCGAACACGCCGCGGGTCTGGATGTTGACCGGCGCGCCTGATGCCGCGTCCTTCACGGCTACGCCTGCAAGCGTGCCGACAGTAACGATGTCACCCGAGGCGACTTCAGAGGGTGCGACGACTTCGATGATATCGCCGGTTTGGATGAAGTTTTTCATTGTTAGAGTCCTTTATTGTAAGCGGGTAAAAAGGTGCGCGGGCGCCGGCCGGTGATGGCGGCGAGGTCGCGGTCGATCGCGTCGATGGCGGCTTGCAGATCGGTGACGCTTCGGTACTCGATTTCCCGGCGCGTTCCACCCGAGTGGAAAACAATTTTTAATTGCCCACTTCCGCGAGCGGCGACTAGCGCCGCCCGCTGCTCAAGAAGTTCAGCACTCATTACTGGCCAGCGTTCTTAACTGCGCCACGGTAATCAATAGCACCATGGCCGAACACCAAAGTTGCGGCGACCTTAGTCGCAAGTGTTTCGAATTCCACTTCTGCGCGCGCCTGCGGTCCTTCCATGCCGGCCATGTGTCCGTAGATAAAGGCGGGCGCAGAATTCGGCGATGCGAAGATGTAATATTCTGTCGGCCCGAGATTGGGATCGACAACCAGCTCCGCGAAGGATGTCCACGGATTTACGTCTGTCGATTTAGTCGGGTTGACCGCCGCAAGGAGTTGGCGTGCCTTGACTTCAAGCTCGACGCCGACGACTAGATAGGCGGGCTGCAGATTCAGCGTCATGCCGTCCAGCGACGTTTGCTTGCGAAGTGCCTGCACCATGGCGCCTATGGCGTCTGCACCGAACGCGGCGGCAGTTGGCAGGTTGCCGTGCGCGGCCGAGAAAAGCGCTTCGCCGTCGCTCATGGTCGGATTGGCCTTCACCATGTCGTAGACCCAACGATTTTCGTCGTTCGCGGCGCGGGTTGCGAAGCCGCTTGAAAGGTCGGCGAGGGCGCTGAGATCGTCCTGTGCGATAGCGCGGCGCGACAGCGCGATGCCGGTCGTGTATTCGCGCACCGTAACCTTCTCGCCGCTCTCGGACATCGTCCCGTAGCGAACCTCGCCGCCTTCCTGGATCTCCTGGAATCCGGGCATATCGCCGACGCGCAGGAAGGAATGTGCATCCCAATTGTTGAACGACTTCCGGGCCGCGAACTTCCGGTAAGTCGGCGCGGCGATCTCGTACTGCGCGAGGAGCGCCTTGTTCGCACTATCCGCCAAAAGCAGGGGAAAATCAGACGTGCTGTGCGCGCCGACTGCACGCTGAAGCAGGGCGTCCCGATCGCGCAAGTTAAGGCGCTCGCCGCGCGCAACGGCGATATCGCCGACCATATCGAGGAGGGACAGCCCGCGATATTCGGTAGCGCGCCCCTCAAGCTTGACCGCCTGTGGTGCGATGCGGTGCGCAATTGCATCCGACATGGCGCTGCGGATCTGATCCGGATCATTGTGGTCGGTGCCGACATGCACGCTCGTGCGCACCGCGGTCGATGCAGAGCGCGCGGTCATCGCCTCCAAGGCGGCGGCGTTGACAGTGGCGACGTCCGGCTCGGCATCGATCTGGGAGTCGATCCAGGCTTGATCCAGGCCGGTCTTCTTCGCGACGGCTCGGATGTGCGTATTGATCTCGGCGCGCGTCTGCGTGGGCTGCTCGGGGGTGGTGGTGGATTCGGTGGTCATATTTGAAATACTCCGAAGGCCTGCGCCTTTATCGGCCGGCACGGTGGTAAGGGATGCTTCTAAGAGGTCGAGCGTGACGGCCGTCTTCACGCGTTTCCCGCCCGGCTTACTCTCTGCCCACTTGGACACTGTGTAGCCGATCGAGATTCCATAATTCGCGCTGTCGGTGAGTTCGGCGGCAACGCGCTTCGCGCGTTCGTTATGCTTTGACAGCTTAACCGTGCCGCGAAGCTCGCCGCCCACGGTCTTGATATCGATCACCTCGCCAAGGCGATCATCGACGCTGTTTCGCGAATGGCTATCGAGCAAAGGAATGCTTGACGGCCACTGCTGGTCCAGCGAAAGCACCTCGTCAAAAACGCCGCGGGCGTCGTAGCGCTCGACTGCCGCGCCGGTACTTAGAACCGCCTCAACGGTCCAGGCTTCGGCGTCCCATGAAGACGCGCGAAGGGGTGCGGCGCGCTGGAGCACGCCGTTAGGTTCTGGCATCGGTTTTCCTCTTGATTAGGCGGCGTCTTCCGCGGCCTCGGGCTGGTTATCGTTCGCGCCGGTCAGGGCTGGGAAGACGAGACCAAGCTCGCTGGCGCGGGCGGCCTCTTCTGCAAGATCGCGATCGACGTCCTCGATCTCGTGCCCTTCCCCTTCGATGATTTCGCGGCGGGTGGTGAGGCCAGCGCGCAGTTTCATGATGGCTGCGGTGGCGTCCTTGACGGGCTCCAGCGACGGGAACGTCGGGCAGATGTGCTTGACGGGCATTGCCGCGTCGATGGTGGTCTCGATCCGGCCGGCGAGCACTTCAGTCGTGGTAAAGCGACGCCACACCGGAAGACACATCTGATAGACGAGGACCGACCATTGCAGGGCCTCAACCTTGGCGCGCCATGCCGTATTTGCTGACTTCAGGCTGCTGTAGTTCGCGGCCGTCACATCACCGAAGGCGTGCGCAGGGAGCCCCATGCTTGCGGCAATGTGCCGTTCGCATACGGCCGAAAACTGGATTGCCTCGTTGCCCACGCTCGCCGCGTCGCTGAAGCGTATGTCCTGCCCCGGATCAAGGAATCGGATGGCGCCCGGCTCCATGCCGCCGGTTATTGTCGTGCCGTCCTGATCGCCCTCGTAAGGCGACCCGCTCCCGTCTGTGCTCGTGACGAAGCCGGCATGAAGGCTTGCCGTCTTCAGCTTCATCAGCATGGCGTCAACCCAGCCGTCCACGTCGGCAAGCCGCAGTAGCGCGGGCGCCATCCATGGGGTGCCCCTGACTTGGCCCGGCCAATCTTGCCGGAAGAGGTGAATGACGTCCTCAGCCGGAACGCGCCGGGATTCGCGTTGCAGCGCCATCTGCAAGCCGGGCGGCTGGGTGAGCAAATGATAGGCAACCCGCTCGCCGTTGGCGTTGAATTCGACGCCCTGGATGATGTACGCGCCGCCGGTAAGGTTCGCGCTTTTAGACGAGTCCAGCTGCTCCGGATCGAGAACGCGAATGCGCAATCCGTCATCCGTGTTGATCATGATTGCCAGGCCCTCGCCCGCAATAATCATCGATCTGCAAAGGGCATGCTGCTGGCCGTACCAATCCGTGCGCCGCTCGATATCGCACTCGTCGGTCCATGCCGAGAAGCGCGCACCGATAGCTTCACGCGTATCAGGATCAGCGTGCTGCGACGACGGTTTTATGCCTGCACCGATCGCCTGCGCTTGCCACGCCTGCACTGCTGCGGCGGCCAAGGGGTTATTGCTGACCATATAGCGTGAGCGTGCCGCCAGCGTGCCGCGCGCCGCGTTGGTGGCGGATACGGGGGCATTCATGCGCTGCTGGCCGCGCCAGCGCCTCCCCCCGGCCGCGCCGTCGTAGGAGCGTGTCGAGCCGGATAGCCAATTGCGAAGTTTACTCAGCATGCAAGGGGCCTCCGCGTCGCCATCTGCTCGACATGCCGCCAGACGCGCCCGACAGGAATGACAATATCGGCGTGGTAATGGTTGTCGAACACGCGCCACTCGGCATCTTCGGCCGGCTTCTCGATGCCTTCCGCCATGTATTCGATCGCGTTTCGGATTATTACGTCAGTCACCAGGATGCCGCGCCGGTAAAGTGTGCCGAGCAGGACAGCCAAGAACGTATCATCGCCGCTGAAGTATCGGTTTCGGCCTCGCTTCACGCCGCAAGTCCGGCCCATTGCTTGCGCCAGCGCAAACCAATGAAATACTGTAGGTCGAGGTACGCCCGCGTAAAGCGCGACCTCGTCTAGAGATAGGACGGCACAAGTCCGCCATCCGGAATCATCGTGCATGATACCGCCCTTTGTTTAGCAGTTGACGTTTCAGGGTACAAAAAAAGGACCACCCCGAGGGCGGTCCTGAGTCTTGTGCGACCGTGGGGAAGTCGCGCGAATAGCAGAGGTGCCTATTCATCCATTCCCCTTCGGACAGCGATCGGGTTATACTTCGCCTCACCGGGCCGGCTTGCACCCCGCGTCGCGAATAGTGATCAGCGCCATGTGGACGGTGACATTACCCGCCCCAATCGCGCCGGCGCGGTTTGCGATGCCCAGCGCATTGCCGACTTCCTGATAAGTCGCGCCATCAATACAGGACATCTCGAAGGGCTCGCAAAGATGCCCCAGCTTGTCCTGAAGCCGGGCCAGCTCGCGCTTCGCGTCGATCATGTCATTCACGGGCTTGTCGCCGTTCCAGGGCTTGGGGACCTTGCTGAAGTTGCGCTCGGGCATCTCCTCGTCAACCGGCACCGATCGGCGAGTCCCGCCTTCCCGCACCGCCACACCCCGAACGCCCTTGTTTTCCATCAGGCCGCAGTCGCGGGTGTGGACCTTCTGATCAAGGGCGATTCCGTCCCCCACCGACACGCCCCGGCCGCCGAGCACTGCCTCGCTCTTCGCGCGATCGTAGATCATGCGATAGGCCATCGCATACTTGATCAGATCGTTATTGCCCTCGCGAAGCAATGCGGTTGCGAGCGGCCATTCGGAATTGTCGTTTGCCGGTTCGAGCCCCGTATGGCGCGAGGCGATGCGCATTTTCTGCGCGTGGATGCCTTCGCGCTCGTTGTCGTTATAGGCTTGCCGTGCGGGCAGGCCGGAGCCATCGCCAGACAGTATAGCGTGACGCCTCGCAATGTTTGTCATGTTTGCTCCGGGTGGATTGTGTTGCTGCTATATCTTGCGGGGATGCGTTAAAGTGTTGATCGTTTAGCAATTGACATTCATAGTTCGGCAGATGCATGGCTTTATGATAGCTATGCCTTCAAGTTCGAAAACGTAAAGTGAATCGGTGGATTTTTTTGTGGGGTTAGCTTGGCAATGCCGCATACGTTATGGTACCCACATATCGCTTATTCTCCGTCGTAGGGAAGGAAGGGGATCCAATGCCTGTTCCACCTGGTGAAATCACCGTCGGCAAATGCTTTGTCACAAAATTTAGACAGGTGCGCCGCGTCCTGAAACTAGAAGACGGGCAAGTTACGTATGAATCTCGTGGAAGAACCGATCGCGGTGGCTCTTGGGGGGCATGGACGACAGTCGGCATTGATGCCTTTGCAAACGAGGTCGACCGCGAAGTAACGTGCGACTGGAATCCGGATTACCCCGAAAGAGCACCGTAACTCTCAAGCTAAGTTGCTCTTTCTGGGTCAATCTGCGCCACTATTCTCCCCTCACTCCTTCCGCCTGATGTAGCCAACGACCTGCAGATAGCTTTCCTGCCCGTTTGTGATTTCGATTATGTAGGCTGGATCGCCACCGACATCCTTGGTGATGCCGACAACTCTGCACGGCTTCCAGGTCGACTTGAGTCCGCCGGCGCCGTCCGCTCCGTACTCTTGGTGCTCTGCTGAATAGGGTTCGACTGCAAACATAACTGTGCTCCTCCCCGCGAAGTGGCGTGATGGGCGCTCTGGCCTCGTTGCCGGCCGCAGGGGTTTAGATGGGTTGTATATTGTGGAATTTGCAAAGTGTCACAAAGTGGCCCTTGCGCGCGGGAGCCATACTGAAAGCCTCTATATATAAGAAAGAGGCCAAACATTATTTGTATCTCACGCGCGTAAGGGACAGTCTGTGACACTTTGTATTTTATGCGGCTTGCAACTTCTGGCTACCCGCTATGATCTCCCGGATCGCGACTCGCCGCTCTGCCTCTTCCTCGGCACGGTCGGCGAACAATTCATAAACCGACGGCTCGACCGACCACTCCGCGCTATCGCGCCGGATGACGCGCTGCACCGGGTTAAGCCAGCCGAAGGCGTCCAGTTGGTGAAGGACTTCCTCGGCCTGCGGGTTTTCCATCGCACGCATGATGCTGTCGCCGCGGCGCACGGCCCGCACGGTTACGGTCTCCGGCCGGTGGGTCAGGATCCAGCCTGCCACTGCCAGCACCCGGTCCTGCCTGTCCGACAGCCCCACGACATCCGAATAGAACGCTTGCGCGTGCGGATACAAGAAGTCGTATAAGAACGCACGCGCATGAACCGCAACGCGTTCCTCGATTGTCGCGCTCCTCGATCCAACTGTTTCGATACAATGAAACAGCAGGCACAGGCGCGCGAACATGCCGTTGTATTTCCCAACGTGGGCCGCAAGCTTGACGTTGACGGCCTCCCATGATCGCGCAAGCTGGTGGTTCCGCTCGGTGACATCTTGCCATATCAGCTGCGCCCCCGGCGAGAACCGAACCGGCACCTCCTGCCCGAACGTGTTCACCGGCTTGGGCATCGCGGCAAGCTTGCCGACGAGGCCGGAAAAGTCAGCGGCGACATCCGGCTGCGGGACGTCCTGGCCAAGGCGGCCGGGGCGCAACACGATCGGGAAAAGCCGCTGAAGGAGTCCATCGTCGTGCGTGTCGCGAACAATCGCGCGGATCAGTTCCGGCTGAATCCCGCCGAGGAGGGAAACCGAAAGATTGGGGATCATCGATGATCCGCGGCCGACACGGTTGACAGTGTACGAGCCGCCGTTGAACGCCTGAAGCCAGAAGCCGCGATCCTTTTGCGCCCCGCGACCGCCGCCGCTATACTTATCCATGCTGCCGAACCAGCCGGATAACTCGTCCTGCAATAAGAGGAGTCCATCCGGGCTATCTTTTAGCACTTCCTGCGCGGCTTCCATGGTGGTGTCTTCGAGCCGCAGGCGCTTGTGTTTCGGCGCGGGTTGATCCTTCCGCGCCTCCTTCGGAATGGCCTCATATGCGGCTTGCGCCGCCTGGAATTCCCGATGCAGTTCGTCGTCAAGGCGTTTCAGCGGCCGCGACGCCGCCGCTACGATGGGTGACTTCATTGTGGACGGCAGGCCGACGAGCGCGGTCCAGATGCGCGCTGATTCCGTCCACGATGGATCGTGCTGCTTCGGCTGGATCACGATCCGATCCGGTATGGCTGCGGCGCATACGGTCAGCGCGGCCATACCCAAGCCGGCAGGATCGGCGCCCATCGTGTCAGACATGATCGCGGCAAAGTCGCCGACTTCGCAAGGAAGGGTGTCGGGCGGTATGCGTGGGTAAGCGCTGCGCTCCCAGACGTCTACCGGGCCGTTGTCATTCGCCGCCTGAAATCGCTCGGGTTGCCCCAGGAGGACGTCCAGATGCGCCTGAAGGGTGCGCCGTGAATATGTGCTGGTCTGGGGGGCAACGCGCCAGCCGCCCCAGCGCGATTCGAAGATTGTGACCGACTCGGTGGCGAGGCGAGCATCGCGGATCGCGCTGCCGTCGAACGTGCCGCCGGTGAGACTGATGACTTCTTCGGCGGTGAGGTTATCGGGGGGCATCGGCAAAAGCTCCAATCGATGCAATCGCTGCCCGCGCGATCTCGTCGGCAAGGCGGGGCGAAATAGTTGCGGTGCGAACGCCCTGCGCATTCGCCGCGTAGGCGAAATATCGGCCGCCCTTCTCGGTGATCTTGATATTAAATAGCGATACGTCGTCGCTAACCTTCACGTTCGCGAAGCATAGCGCGGCCGTTCCCGGCGGCGCTCGCCGGGCGGATAAGATTTCCATGGTGATCCTCGTGGTGGTTAAGCGGCGCGGTCGGCCCTGCTGGCTCGCCATGCCGCCATCAGCGCCGGGCTGTATTCGCGCGGCGCCGGGGGGCCGAATGTGCTGGCAACGCGCTCGACGTGTCGAATGGCATTTTCGCGCCTCATCCATAAATAGCCGCCGCGCGAAGTCCGGTGGACAGCAAATGCCAAGCCCTGCCTTTGCAGCCCCTGTAGCGCCCGCGCCATAGCGGCGCGCTGCGCGTCGGTGATGGCAATGAAGCCAGTGGCGTCGGGCTGGACGTCATAGCAAGCCCAAGCCAACTCCAGGACGCTAAGCGAGCCGTTCTGGTCCAGCACTTCCATTGCCGCGCGCTGAATTGCGCCGTGCCCCCTACTCATAAGCGTTACACTCCGGGGTTTTTGGACAGTCTGTAGCGCTTAGCGGTTGGGCCGCGCTCATGCCGCCCTCCCCTGAATCCGCTCGTCAATCCACTTTTCGACTTCGGCCCGCACGTAAGCCGTGCGGCGCTCACCCAGCTTAACGGGCTGCGGAAACTGGCCTTCTTTCGACATCAAGACCAGAAGCGAGCGCGAAAGGCTCGTCGCCTGCGCCGCTTCCTTTGGCGCCATCAGGCGGGGCTGGTTGTCGTTCGCGGAATTTTGCATTTATGCCTCCAAGATTGTTGACACAGCCCCATTATTGTGAATGCGGCTACACTACGATATCTTGTAGCTATGCCCGCGATTGTGGAAACGTACAGGACGAAATCGAAATTATTTTCCGCGTTGGCAATAATCGGCCCAATCCCCCATCAACGCCCGGCGCTTCGCAAGTGCGTCTGATCGCCGATACGCGGCTTCGGTACGATCCTTGAGCTGGTGCGCAAGAGCTGCCTCGATCACGTCGCGCGGGTGCGCGGTTTCATCGCCGGCCCAGTCCCTGAAGGATGATCGAAGCCCGTGCAGCGTCACCTTTTTTTCGGGCGCCGCGGCTCGCAGGCTCTTTATCATCGCCGTGTCGCTGATAGGCGTACCGCCCCGGCCGCCCTCGAAAACAATGTCGGATGTGGTGCGGTCCCGCTGCGCTTGCAGGATATCGACCGCGCGCGGGGTCAGGGGTACGCGGTGCTCTTTCCCCGCCTTCATGCGGCTTGCGGGTATGGTCCAGACGCATTCGGCTAGATCGATTTCCGACCAGACGGCTCCCCTCACCTCCCCCGATCGCCCGGCGGTGAGGCAGGCAAATTCAACTGCCCGCGCGGATACCGCGTCGGAAGCCCGCAGCGCCTTCATGGCGGCCGGGATTGCCTTGTGGTCAAGTGCGGCGTGGTGACCGCGTGTTAGGCGCGTGCGGGCCGGTAGCAGTGCCTCTAGCGCGCCTTTCCATGCGGCAGGGTTGTCGCCCTTGTAGAGCCCCCGCGCTTTCGCTGCGTCTATTACCGCCGCAATCCGCATACGGGTGCGGTCGGCAGTCTCGGGCTTCGTCTCCCAGATCGGGGTCAGCGTCCGCACCACGTCATCAATTGTAACTTTGGCAATCGGGATATCGTGCAGGGGCTTTGCGTATTTGTGCAGGGTCATCGCCCACTGCTGGCGATGCTTTTCGTTACGACTGGATTTCGCCTTAACGCGGATGACGGCCTCCATGATATCGGCAAACGTCCCGCCCTTCTTATCCCCCTTTGGGTCTTCGCCGTTCGATAGCATCGCGCGCAGGGCTTCCGCTTTCTGCCGCGCCTGCGCAACGGATACCGGCGCCGTGCCGCTGCCGTATCCTCCGAGCCCGATCTCGGCGCGCTTGCCTTGCCAGCGATACACAAACAACCATTGCCTTGAACCGCCGGGCCGCACCCTCAGATAGAGCCCGTCGCCATCCGAATATATGCCGGGGGTATCCAGGGCCTTGCATTGCTTCTCAGTCAGCTTGTGCCGCGCCATGTGATTTTTCCTGCCATAAAATTTGGCCTAATTTCATAGGTAACCATACGGCAAAAAATCACAAAATCTAGTGCCTAGTAACGGTTTTGGCGCTATTGGTAGTATTCGTGCGGACACCCCTTCCGCCATATCTGGTTTTAAGTATTTGTTTTATATAGATAATTTTCTGGACCAAAGGCCTTACCCTAGCGCGAACCCTGGCAGCATCCGGCCATTGATTCCTGTGCTCCGGCATTCCTGAACAGGAGCTTCGGAGCTCACCGCAGAATCGGAATTGCGTATGTTCGAAGCAATCTTCGCCAGAATCCGCAGGATGTTCGACACCCCGCACATGCAGAACTGTCTTCGCGGGCAATGGGGGGAGGTACACCGGCGGCGACTGGGCAACATGGGATTTCGAGAGGGATGACGGCGATCCGCTTACCTCCGGACAGCTTTAAAATACTCCGGCGACATCGGTGCGGGCGAAATCCTCACCGACATAGAGCAATGGGCATCCATGCTCCTTGGCGACTTCATAGGCGAAGCAGTCGCCGAAGTTCAGCGCTGCCGGATGCACGCCTTTGCCCCAGCTTTCGTAGGCCTGCGCGATACGGCGCGCCGATGCGGGCGTCACGCTGACGATTTCGAAGCCGAGGCCATCAATGAGGCGCTCCATCTCCTCGCCGACATTTCGTCGCGCAGCGACGATCAGCGCCTCGGCCACTGTGCCAGCGGAAATCAGAAGATCGCTTTCGGCTTCCAGTGCTGTGGCACAGGAATCCGCGCTCGGCTCATTGAGCACGATCGCCATCAGGGCCGACGTATCGACAGCCATCATTCGGGCAAGCCATCATCGCCATACAGAAAGTCCTGGCTACGCGCCGCTTTTGGCCCGGCTGTGGCCTTGGCAGCGGCGGATGCCCGTACGGCCTCAATCAGCAACCGACGGGATTTCCGGTCCGTCGCCGCCTTGACCGGCACCAGCCGCACTGCAGCGTGGCCATGCCGTGTCAAGATAACGTCATCGCCTGCTTCGGCTCGCCGAACCAGTTCCGTCAACTGCCCCTTGGCTTCTGTTACAGACACTTGCATGGCTCACTCCAATTTAGACTAGAGAGCGGTCTTTATATCTGCCATAATTAGACCATTTCATGGTCCATAGCAACTCCCACCCGATTTGCCGCCTCGCGCCGTCGCCGGTAATAAGGCTAATCACAATCGAATCTTTCGCGAGGTCTCCATGTTTCGTCTCATTTCGTCGCTCGGCTCGAATCCCTGCGCACCGCGACGCCTTCCGCTTGCTGCGGCGTCGGGGGTGTTTGCGGTGTTGATCATTTCGGCACCTGCTCTCGCGGAGACGCCGATCGGGGAGGTCAGTGGTAAGATCGGGGGCGAGGCCTTCGTCTGGGAGACGCTGCACTTGCCGTCGGAGGGGACCGCGACGGCGGAGTTCTCGGAATTCGGGCCGGTGACCACGGTATCGATCCAGGGGCACGAGCAGGGCGGCGAGAGCCGGATGCGCAACGTGATCTCGCTCAATCTGTCGCTGATGGGCAGCGACGTCATGGATGCGGATGTCAGCTTCTTCCCCAACGGCATGTCCGGCCCGTTCTTCGTCAGCACCGACGCGCCGCGCGACGCTGAATTCAGCTTCGGCACGCTCGATCTCGATGGCGATACCGGCATGGCCGAGGGCAGCTTCACCGCCCTGCTCTGCCGCCAGGACGGGATGATGAGCCCGCCCGATACGGATGACTGCATCGAGGCGAGCGGCAGCTTCGCCACGCAGCTGCGCCCCGGCCTATGAGCGCGCCGGGCGGCCCGACGCTGTTCATCGACGCCGATGCCTGCCCGGTGAAGGACGAATGCTACCGGGTCGCCGCACGCCACGGGGCGCCAGTCTTTCTCGTCTCGAACCGCCGCGTGGCGGCGCCGCGCGATCCGATGATCAGCCTGATCATCGTCGATGAGGGGCTCGACAAGGCCGATGACTGGATCGCCGAGCGCGCCGTACCGCGCAGCGTCGTCGTCACCGCCGATATCCCCCTCGCGGCGCGCTGCGTCGCGGCCGGCGGGCAGGCCGTGACGCCGAAGGGCGATATTCTCGACGAGGCGCGTATCGGCATGGCGCTCGCCTCGCGAAATCTGATGACGGATCTGCGCAGCGCCGGCCAGCAGACGGGCGGACCGGCACCGTTCACGAGCCGCGACCGCTCGCGCTTTCTCCAGAGCCTCGAGAGCGCCATGCGCCGCGCCGGGCGCGCGCCGGCATAGAAAGATGCGGATCTGAAAATCACCGCGCGCCTTTTGCATCATGCCCCTGCGGCAGATGCCGGAACACGCCCCAGGCCGACCAGATGAGAATGATCCCCAATCCGACCTTCAGGACCTGGGACGATACATAAGCGATTGAGAGTGCCCCGATCACGGCGCCGAGCACGGAGCCGAGCCCGAGCGGCAGGATCGTCGCCCGCCAGACCGGCCCCTCACGCAGCACCGCTCCGGCCCCGAAATGGCGCGTCAGGCCGATTGCGATTGTGGGCATGCCCACCAGCATCGCCATCGAACCCGCGAGCTTCACATCGACGCCGAAGAGCAGCACGAAGACAGGAATGATCAGCTCACCGCCCGCCACACCGAGGAGCGACGAAACGAGGCCGATGATGATGCCACAGGCCGCCGCGACGGCGATCGTCACCACCAGCCCCTCCCCGACGAGCCGGGTCGGCTCCGCCACGAATAACCCTTCCGCGATGAGAACGGCCCCGAGACTGACCAGCAGGATCAGGATCAGACGCGCCAATATCCGGTCGGAAATCCGCCGCAGCGAGCCGGCGCCGACCCAGGCCGCTGTCATGGACCCTGTGAGCATGCCGAGAACCGCCGGCAGATGCGGTACGATCTCGCTCAACGGGACGGCTGCGGCGCGAAACGGGAAGGCTGCAGCCAGCACGATGAAACTCGCCACCAGATTGACCGCGACGGCCTCGCGGGCATTGAAGCGTAGCAATCCGACCAGCGCCGGCAAGCGGAACTCGGCCCCGCCCAACCCGATCAGCCCGCCGGCGGTTCCCACGAGAGCACCGATACCGAAGGACATCCCCGGGCGACGCGGTCGCGTCATTTCCTCACCTCGCTCGGTATTGCCGCCGTCCCCACATCCTGCGGGGCGACGGCGACGGTCTTGATCACCGCGTGACAGGTCTGGCCGGGTTCGAGCGTCATCGCCTCCACCGCCCGGCGCGTCACCCGCGCGATCAGGCGTTCATGGCCGAAAGCGAGCGTCACCAGGGCGCCGGGGCCATCGCCGGGGCGGATATCGGCGATCGTGCCGGTGAGGACGTTCAGCGCGGAGAGGCCTTCCGGGCGGGCGCGCGAGAGGATCACGTCCTGCGCGGCGATGCGCACACGGATCGTGGCTCCCGGCGCATGGGACACGCGCGGCAGCCACATCCGACCGCCCGCCCCTTCGAGCTCGCTCAGACCATCCGCGTGATGGGCGATGACGGTCGCGTGCAGGATCGACGACATCCCCCTCGCGCCCATCGCCGCGACATCGCCGAGCACTTCTGCCGGCGATCCGGATGCGGCGAGCTTGCCGGCGCGCAGGGCGACGACGGTGGTCGCGAGCCGCGCGACTTCCGCAGTGGAATGGCTGACATAGAGGATCGGTACGTCGATCGTGTCGCGCAGGCGCTCGAAATAGGGCAGGATTTCCGCCTTTCGCGCCTCGTCGAGCGCCGCGAGGGGTTCGTCGGCGAGGATCAGCTTCGGCGCGGCGAGGAGCGCCCGCCCGATCGCGACGCGCTGCTTCTCGCCGCCCGAGAGCGCCCCGGGGCGGCGATCCAGCAGATGGCCGATGCCGAGCAGATCGACCACATGGCCGATCTCCTCGCGCTTTGCGTCGCGCAGGGCGAACCAGCGCCCGTAGAGCAGGTTCTGCCGCACGCTCATATGCGGAAACAGCCGCCCCTCCTGGAAGATATAGCCCAGACGCCGGCGATGCGGCGGCAGGAAGCGGCGCACGGCGGTATCGACGAGCACGAGATCTCCCGCCGCGATACGGCCCTCATCAGGGCGCAGGAGCCCCGCCACCGCATTGATCAGCGTGGTCTTGCCCGAGCCCGAGGGGCCGAACAGCACCGTCACGCCGGGCGGCGCCTCGAAGGCGACGTCGAGATCGAAGCCCTGGAAGGCATGGCGGAGGCAGACCGAGAGCGTCATGAGCCCGACACCCTCTTCGCGACGCGGCGCGCGACGAATTCCGAGAGGATCAGCGCGGCCATGGCGATGATGATCGCCACGATGACGAGCCGCCCTGCGGCCGCCTCGCCGCCCGGCACCTGCAGGAAGGCGTAGATCGCGGAGGGGATCGTGCGGGTCTCGCCGGGAATGTTGGAGACGAAGGTGATCGTCGCGCCGAATTCGCCGATCGCCTTGGCGAAGGCGAGGATCGCGCCGGCGACGATGCCGGGCAGGATCAGCGGCAGGGTGATGGTGAAGAACACCCAGATTTTCGAGGCGCCGAGCGTGTTCGCCGCCGCTTCGAGCTTGGGATCGACCGCCTCGATGGCGAGGCGGATGGCGCGCACCATCAGCGGAAAGGCCATCACCCCCGCCGCGATCGCCGCCCCCGTCCAGCGAAAAGCCACGACGATGCCGAACCATTCTTCGAGGAATTGCCCGACGGAGCCCCGCCGCCCGAAGGTTATCAGGAGCAGATACCCCGTCACCACCGGCGGCAGGATCAGCGGCATGTGCACGAGGCCGTTGAGCACCTGTTTGCCGGGAAATTCCCAGCGTGCCAGCGCATAGGCCACGAATATGCCGAGCGGCAGACTCACCAAAGTCGCCCAGAAGGAGACCCGCAGGCTCAGCCGTACCGCCTGCCATTCATCCGGCCCGAGCCATGTGGTGATCGCTTCCAGCATCAATCGGGAACGCTGAAGCCGTATTCGCGCCAGATCGGGGCAGCGATGTCGGATGAGAGGAAATCGAGGAATTCCTGCGCGCGCGGATGCTCGCTCTGCGCGGTGATCGCGGCGGGCAGCGTGATCGGCGTGTGGCTGCCCTCGGGAAATGTCGCGATCACGGTGACGCGGTCCTCGACCACGGCGTCGGATGCATAGACGATCCCCAAGGGCGCTTCGCCCAGGGCGACGAAGGCGAGCGCGGCGCGCACATTGTCCGACTGCGCCACATGCGGCGCGACATCCTCCCAAAGTCCGAAAGTGGCGAGCGCCTCGCGCCCGTAGATCCCGGCGGGAACGGCATCGACGAGCGCCATCGAGAGCCGCCCGCCATCGAGCATGGCGACGAGATCCAGATCCGCTTCGATGGTGACCGGCGCCGCGTCGTCGCGATGTGCGATGAGGACGAGTTCGTTGCTCAAGATGTCGCGCCGCGTGCCCTCGCGCAGGTCACCGGATGCATTGAGCGCATCCATCCAGTCGACGCTCGCCGAGATGAAGATATCCGCCGGCGCGCCGGCCTCGATCTGGCGCGCAAGTGCCGAGGATCCCGCGTAGGAAGCGACGACCCGTTCGCCCGTGCGCGCCGTCCATTCCCCCGCGAGGTGATCGAGGGCGTTGGTGAGGGTCGATGCGGCGAAGACCGTGAGGTCTTGCGCGGCGGCGCGCGCAGGCGCGAGCAGCAGCATCGCCGAAATCAGTGATGCGAGGGCAATACGGGCCGGCCCGGAAATGGTCATCGAACGCCTTCATAGGACGGGTTTTTTCAGACCATATTGCGGTTTCGGCTTCAGGAGCAAGCGATGCGACAATGGAGGTCGCAGTTCACTCCGCTGATGCGCTATCTCAACACGTGCTCGCAAATACCACCGGGAACAGCGTAAACAGCGTTGCGCCGAGCCCGATCCAGGCGCCGGCATGCAGGAGCTGCGCCTCGCGCCCCTCGGCTGCGGGCTTCACCGCGAGCAACAGCCCGCAGGCGATGAGGCCCGCGCTCCAGGCCAATGTCAGGACGAGCCGGTGCATCGAGCCGAGCGGCGCCTCGACATGCTGCCAGCCGAGCGCGCAGCCCGCCCCGTGCAGCGCATAAACGAGGCTGAAAGCCACGGCCCAGATGGTCGGGCCGGCCAATGTCCAGGCGAGCAGCCTCATGCCGCACCTCCCTGCCAGAGAACGACGGCGGCTGCGATCAGCGTCGTCGCCACCGTGTAATCCTGCCACAATCGCCACCCGGGAAGGCTTCCCGGGCGTGTGCGGGCGATCTCGCCGCGCCGCGCCTGATCATAAGCGAAAGCGGCAAAGCCCGCGACGATGAAGGCATGAAGACCGACATATCCGGCGAGAATGCCGCGCAGCGCGTCACGGGCGTGCCCCGTCGGATCGTCGAGCGCCGTCGCGGCGAGCCAGCCCACCAGCGCGAGCGCGACGATATTGGCGGCAAGCCCCGCCCCCGCCGAGGCGAAGATCGGCGCGCCGCGCTTGCGCGCACTGTCGGCGAAACGCAACGCGATCGCGCCGATTGCGAGCGCGAGCACGGTCGCGCCGATCATCAGCGCCTGCGGCATGCCCCCGACACTCGGCTGCGGCGCGGGCCATTGCGGTGCGACGACGGAGAGGAAGCCGACGCCGAAGAGCAGCGAGGCAAAGAGCGTCCCGTTCGCCACCAGAAGGCAGACGGCACCGGTATGCGAGAGCGTCATCCGCTGATGGCACTGGACCGGTAGATCGAGCCCGGGCGCGACGCGTATCGGATCATGATCGCGCGCAAACGCCATCCCCCGCCCCCAGCGCCAGACCAGCACCGTGACCAGCGCGAGCGCAGGCAACGTCAACCAGTAGAGGCCGGCCAGCATCATCAGAACGAAAAGACCGATCGCCGAAGCGAGGCCGAGCGGCAGGGCGGAATTGCCGGGCAGGACCGCCACGTGATCAGGCCGTGCGGAACCCGCATCGGTCACGAGGAATTCGCGCAAGCCACGCGGCGCCCCGGGCAAGGCGCCCTCCCCGCGTGCGAGCGCGAGGCGCGCATCGGCGTTCTGCTGCGCGGGCAGCGGGAGCGAGGCGAAGGTGTAGCTCGGCGTGGGCAGCGACATCGCCCATTCGAGCGTGGGCGCGCCCCACGGATTGCGCGCGGTGCGCGGCCCCATCAGCGCCTGCAGGATCAGATCGAGGGCAAACAGCGCAAAACCGATCGTCATCACGAAGCCGAAGATCGACGAAGTCAGATTGAGCCAGATCCATTCCGGATTGGCCGGATAGACGTCGATACGCCGCGGCATGCCAACGAGACCGGTGAGGTGCATTATGAAGAAGGTGCCGTGAAAGCCGATCAGGATCACCCAGAAAGCGGCGGCGCCGAGCCCCCTGATCGGCGCGCGCCCGGTAATCTGCGGCATCCAGTAGGTGGCCGCCGCCATCATCGGGAAGACGAAACCTCCGATCAGCACGTAATGCAGATGCGCCGTGACGAAGGCTGTATCATGCGCCTGCCAGTTGAAGGGCACGATCGCGAGCATCACCCCGGTCAGCCCGCCCATGACGAAGGTGAGGAAGAAGCCGAGTACGTGGAGCATCGGCAACCGCAGCTGCGGATGGCCTTTCCACATGGTCCCGATCCAGGCGAAGACCTGCACCGCCGTCGGCACCGCCACCAGCACCGAGGCCGCCGAGAAGAACGCGAGCGCCATATGTGGTATCCCGACGGTGAACATGTGGTGCACCCACAAACCGAACGAGAGAAAGACGAGTGCGACGATCGCCGCGACGATTGCCCCGTAGCCCACGATCGTCGTGCGGCACAGGACCGGGATGATCGTCGAGAGCACCCCCGCCGCCGGCAGGAAGATGATATAGACCTCCGGATGGCCGAACAGCCAGAACAGGTGCTGCCAGAGCAGCGGGTCGCCCCCGCGCGCCACGTCGAAGAAGGGCCAGTCGAAGGCGCGTTCGATCTCGAGCAGGACGGAGCCGAGGATCAGCGGCGGGAAGCCGACCAGCATCATCGCGGAGGTGCCCAGCATGTACCAGGCGAGCAGCGGCATCTGCGTGAGCTTCATGCCCGGCGCGCGCTGGCGCAGGATCGTGACGGTGATCTCCGCCGCCGCGCAGATCGCCGAGATCTCGACGAACGTGATGCCGAGCAGCCAGACATCGGCATTGATCCCCGGCGAATAGGTCGCGCTCGACAACGGCGTATACATGAACCACCCGTCGCGCGGCGCGACGCCGGCGAGCAGGGCGATCAGGAGGATGGTCGCGCCGAACAGGTAGCACCAGTAGCCGAGCGCGGTGAGACGCGGAAAGGCCATGTCCCGGGTGCCGAGGATCTTGGGCAGCATGTAGATCGCCAGCCCCTCCAGCATCGGGATGGCGAACAGAAACATCATGATGCTGCCATGCATCGTGAAGATCTGGTTGTAGAGATCGGTATCGAGGAACGCCCCTTCCGGCGTCGCGAGCTGTGCGCGGATCAGCATCGCGAGAATGCCGCCGATGGCGAAGAAGACCAGCGCCGTACCCATGAAGCGCAGGCCGAGCGTCGTGTGATTGACGGCGGTGATCTGCCCCCAGAGCCCGGCATCGTTGCGCCAGACCCGGTCGAGCCCGCGATGCAGGGCGAGCGCGCGCTGCGGCGCGTTCGGCGTCATTTCCGGCATCCTGCGCGCCTCACTCATCTGCGCCTCCCCCGGCTTGCGGGAGCGCGTCCGGCCAATCCTCGCCGGCATGGACGATCACCTCGAAGCGCATGCCCGCATGCCCGATGCCGCAGAATTCCGCGCAAGTCCCCGACAGCGTGCCCGGCATTTCAGCTTCCAGCCGTAACCTGTTGGTGCGCCCCGGGATTGCATCGACCTTACCCGCGAGCCTCGGCACCCAGAACGCGTGGATGACATCCTCCGTCGTGACCAGAACGTCTACCGGGCGGTTGGCCGGGATATGCAACACGTTCTCCGTTTCTACCGGCCCGTTCGCCCCCGGCTGCGTGAAGCGCCACCCCCATTGATAGGCATGCGCATGAACTTCGATTGCGCCATCGTCGCGCGGCAGGATACGCTCTCCCACCCAGAGCCCGGTGAATAGGAGCGACGTGAGCACGCCGAGCGAGAACCACAGGCCGAGCCCGTGCGTCCAGCGTCGCTCCGGCACGTCGCGCGGCGGCCCGAAGGCCATCACGAGGAGGATCACGACGAGGAGCGTCAGTAGCGTCGCGCCGGCGAGCATCGCCCACCACAGCCAGGCGATGTCGGCGGCCACTGGCCCCGCCGGCGCGAGCGCGGAGAGCCCACCGCCGCACCCGGCGAGACCGAGCGGAACCGTAAGCGGGGCAAAACGCTTGATCGGATGAGGCAGCACATCAAGGAGCACACGCATATGGCTGACGAGCATCGCAAAACCGCCGCGGACGAGCTGGTCGACCCGGTCGAGGAGCGGCGCGCGCTCTTCGACACGGAATCCAAGATCGCCATTGCCGGCCACCCGCTGCACGCCATGCTCGTCGCCTTCCCGATCGCGCTCACCATGTGCGTTCTCGGGGCGGACCTGCTCTACTGGTGGACGGGCGACGTCTTCTGGACGCAGGCCGCCGGCTGGGCGGCGTTCGGTGCCTTCCTGATGGGCGTGATCGCCGGGGTGACGGGCACGGTCGAACTTCTGATCGTACGCGCAATCCGCAACCGCTCCGCGAGCTGGACGCATTTCATCCTCGCCGTGATGCTGCTTTCGATCCTCGCCGCGAACTGGTTCCTGCGCATCGGCGACCCGGAAGCGGCAGTTCTGCCGTGGGGGCTGCTTCTCTCGCTGGTCGCGGCCGGCATGACTGGCTTCACGGGATGGCATGGGGGCAAACTCGTTTTCGATTATCAGATCGGCGTGAGCACCTCGGGCAGCGGACGGCCCTGAGGTTCGAGCAGGAAAGCGGGCAGCATCGCGGTGAGCCCGGTGAGATCGGGCTTTGCGAGCACGAGCCAGAGTACGGCGAGCATCAGCGGTATGCCGATGAACAGCGCGATCAAGGGCGAGGGCATCCGGTATCGTCCGACCCCCTCCCCGGTCATCGAGATCAGGTGGCCGAGCCAGGCATGCACCAGCACCATGCCCGCCACTGCGACGAGCTTGGTGAGCATCCAGGGATCGACGAGATGCAGCGCGATGATCAGGATCGTGCCGGCGCTCACGGCGATGACCGCAGCCGGCGTGATGATCACCGTGTAACTGGTATGGCTGAGCCAGCGAAACCGCGCAAAACCTTCCTGTGTGCTCACTTTCGGCTGCCTCCCGTGGAAATACATCAGCACCGGGAGCATCACGAGGCCCGCGCACCAGACCGACAGGGCAGCGATATGCAATGCCTTCAGGAACGCGATCATGCCGAGAAACCCCGGCTCCAGCTGCGCCGCAGCAGCATCGCCGTCAGTATCGCCATGGGCAGCATTCCGGGCACCCACATGATCAGCCCGGCGAGTTGCTGATCGGCGAGCGGCGTGAGGCCGAACGGATATGTCAGCGCGAGATGTTCGGGATAGAGGACCTGCGGGGCGAATGTGAGCACGGCGCCGATCAGCCCCATCTGGCCCGCGAGACCGGCAACCGCGGCACTCGCCGAGAGCGTTTCGAGCGCATCGTCGCGACAGGAGAAAACGTTGCTCCAGAAGGCCCAGGCCGTGCCGATCAGCGCGATCTGCATCAGCCAGTAGATCGCGGCATGGTTCCATACCGCCGTATAGACCGCAGGTACATGCCAGGCCCACAGAACGATCGAGACAGCGAGAAAGGCGACCGAGGGCGCGCGCAGGCGCATCGGGAAGGCGATCGCGAGGGCAGGTGCGACGATCCCCAGCAGAACGAGATGATGCAGCGTGCGCGCGGAAAAAAGCGCGACCGTCAGCGCACAGAGCGGCGCCACGAAGGCGATGAAGGTCGCAGCACCGGCGAGTGCGAAGGCACCTCGACGCGCACGGGCATCGGGGGATGCGATCTGGTGCAGCCGCCATCCGCCGGCCATTGCGATCGCCGCCAGCGCGGTGAGCAGAACCGGGTCCGTGTTCCAGCTCGCGAGCAGCGTGTCCGGCACCGGCGCCGGGCCGCAATACGGTTCATAACCTTGCATCGTGAACGCCCCCCGGCTGGTGCCTGCCCGAAGCTTCGACGCGCACTCGGAGCGTCCAAAGCCACGCTCTCAACGCGCCGCCCCCGGATTGTGTTCCGAACCAAAGACCGGCGCGGGCTCGAGGGAAGCTGAAGGCGGGCAGAGCAACGTGAGGAGGATCCAGGGAGCGCAGGATCAAAGAAGCACAGGATCACGGCATCACGTGATAAGCAGAACGCGGGATCCCATTATCCTTTGATCCTCCGATCGCGGGATCGCATGCCGAAATCGGCGCTCGTCGGCGCATTTTCGAAGCCGATGGCGTAGCGGCAAAGGAACGCTCGCGCGGCTTGCTCGTTGCATCGATGATGCATGATCAGCACCCGTCAGATGCGGCCCGCGCCGCGAAAGCCCCTCCCCTGCGCGATCGCCCCGTCACGGTGCGGCTCTGGGCGAGCGCCCTGATCACGCTCGCGGTTCTTTCCCTCGCATTGCCTTTCATCGTGCTCCTCACCGGCGAGCGGCCTCCGCAGACGGAGTTTCTCTGGGCCTTTTCGATGGGGCTCGGCTTCGGCGCACTCGCGCTCGCGGCGATGCAATTCGCGCTGACCGGGCGCCTGCGCTGGCTGACGCATCCCTTCGGCGCCGATATCGTCTATCTCTGCCATCGCTATTTGAGCTGGGCCGCGCTTGCGCTGATGCTCGCGCATTTCGCGATCCTCTACATCTGGTACCAGCCGGCTCTCGGCGTGCTCAATCCGCTCGAAGCGCGCTGGGAACTCACCACCGGACGCGTGGCGATGGCCTGTTTCATCGCCCTCGTCGTCAGCTCGCAATTCCGGAAGCGGCTTCGCTTATCGTATGAATTCTGGCGCTACCTGCATATCGCCCTCGCGGTGATCGGCTTTGCCGCGGCGGTCGCGCATGTTCTGGGCGTCGGCACCTATACCGCCGCGGCCGACAAACGCGCGCTCTGGATCGGCGTGACCGTCGGCTGGGTCGGCCTCCTCCTCTGGTCGCGGATCGGGCGACCGTGGCTGCAGGCGCGCAACCCGTGGATCGTCACGGCCAACGAGAGCGAGCGCGGCGGCGTCCACACCCTGAAACTCGCCCCGCAGCGGCGCGGGCTGAAGCACTGGAAGCCCGGCCAGTTCGCCTGGCTGTCGATAGGCCGCTCACCCTTCGCGCTGAAGGAGCACCCTTTCACGATTTCCTCCCCGCCCGAACAGGGCCCCGAACTCACCTTCTCCATCAAGCCGCTCGGCGACGACACGGCCCGCCTCGTCGAGATTCCCGCCGGGACGCGCGCATATGTCGATGGCCCCTACGGCGCTTTCTCGATCGATCGCGAGCCGGATGCGCCGGGTTTCGTCATGGTCGCGGGCGGTATCGGCATCACGCCGATCTTCGCCAATCTGAAGGCGCTCGAATTGCGCGGCGATACGCGCCCGCTCATTCTCGTCTATGCCAACAAGGATCTGTCCGGCGCGAGCTTCCGTGAGGAGCTCGACGCGATGCGCGCGCGGCTCGATCTCACCATCGTCCACGTGCTGGAGGATCCGCCGGAGGGTTGGGACGGCGAGACCGGTTTCATCGACGACGCGGTGCTCGCGCGCAATCTTCCGCCAATGAGCCGGACCTGGCCTCACCTGATGTGCGGCCCCGCGCCCATGCTGGACGCGGCGCGCGATGCGTTCCGCGCACGCGGCGTGCCGCTCACCGAAATCGACACCGAAATGTTCGATCTGGTTTGACCCCCGAGTTGATGACCCCTTTGCCGATGCCTTTCTTGCCGACATCCGGCGAACCGAGCAGGAAGTGAACCATGCGACAAGTCTATGCCCGGTTGATCGCCCTCCTCCTCACCGCACTCTGCATCCTGCTCGCGGCGGGTTTCGCGTGGCTTTCGATCTGAGCCGCCGGTGCGACATGCGGGACGGGGTCGTCCAGATGAGGGAAGAACTGCCGCAGATTCTGATTGGCCGCGACGCGTTCGAGAACGCCTCGCAGATCCGCATCGACATGGCTTGCCGCCCGGCGCGGCGCCGGGTTGCGGGAGCGTGCAACAGATCAAAGAGCGGGGTGGCTGCCGGGGGTGCCGGAGAGTGACGGGCGATATCCGGGCAGCGGGAGTAAGGCGGGGGTCAGGCGACCATTGAAGCTTTGTCCTGGTCCAGGAACGGGAAGAACCGGCGCAGCTTGCGATCCGCGGCGATGCGTTCGATCACGGTGCGGTGTTCGGGGATGAGGGGGAAGGCGGCGCGGTCGATTTCACGGACGAATTCGGCCATGACGTCCTTGGGGAGATTGTACAGAGCGTCCTCGTCGAGCAGCCGGACCAGCCGGTCGAGGAGATATTCCATGTCGACGAGCTCCGTGCCGATTTCGGTGTCCGAATCGAAGACGCGTTCGTTGGTGCTCAGGATATACAGCGCGCTCGCGGCGATGGCGGTGTTGTAGAGACCGAGGAAGTAATCCGGATTGCAGAATTCGCGTACGGCGAATATCTCCAGATAAGCACGGGGGATTTCGCGCTCGATATAATATCCGGCGAAGGTCACGAGGATATCGAGTTCGGCCTCATCGTAATTCCGCGGGGCATCGGCGGAGAAAACCGTCTTCTCCGCGACATCGGCCTGCCGGAAGACGCGCACGACACGCTCGTCCCGATGAAAAATGTCGCAAAAGGGCGGATCGTGCTCGGGGCTGCGAAAGGCATGAACCTCGAATTCCCGAAACTCCATGACTACCCTCCTCAATCAAAAAATGTGTCGGAAAGCTAACACCACGCGCGATCATCGCCAAGGGGTCAGGGGGAAAAATTTTGGGGTGGTGATGGGGAGGCGTGGCGCTCAAGGATGGCGCGGGCAACAACATCAATTAACTTGGCGATATAGAGCTTATTGTCTTTTGTAAAAACGGGAACGTCTTCTTAAAAAGAGATAAAATACGCGTCTCGGTCGCAATAATTTTATGTGCTTCGGATCGCTTAATGACGTCTTCGCTCCTTTTGACCCCTCTCTTAAAACCGATTGCCATGATAATCTTCATATCACTTCTCGTATGCGGCCAAACTGGATTAAATCCAAAATATCCATTGGCCGAATTTCATCCCTATCTTTTAGGTCAATAATTTTTAAAAAAAATCCGGGAAATCTTCATTATTGTCAATAATATAATCTGCCCACATCAAGAATTCATCGAATGATATTGCGCCATAAATCAAGCACGTATAGACAAAACCCAAATTTTATGAGTCCTCTTTTAATAGAGAAAGCCGCTTTTTCATTGACTACACCGAATAAGATTAATAATACTTTAAAGTCGGCAAACTCTGAATTCATTTCCAAAAATCAATTGCAAAATCATAAGAATTTTAGAATATCTAATATATTTCAAATATCCTGAAAAGGATTTTTTTTCAAAACATTAACGAACTCTTCTTCCAGAATTTTTTCCCACTTATAATCAATCTTTTTCATAAGATATTTTGCGTAATCAAAATATAATCTCCTAAAATCCTGACCATCGATACGATTCTTAAGCTCATAATCAACGGCCTCGGATTCGATAAAATCCTTTACCAACAAATATAATAATTCATCCTCCGATAAATTCCGTATACTCTTCAAAAATTTATCTCGTTCCTTGATATGATAGCTATATCCAGACTCCTCAATATCAAAATATGGATCAGCAAAATCGTTTTGCGAAAAATCCCTCGCGCCTATGTCGATACCAACCTTTTCCAGGTGCATTTTTAGTTTTCGGATAATCTGATATCGTTCAGGAGTCTGTCTCATGGCAGCCTCCTGATGTAACCATCCCTGATGAGATCGCTTACGCTACGATCTGTAAGGAATTGCGTTCCGCCGCCCGGCTGATCGAACCATGATGCTGCTGGCCCAGCGTCAACCGGTAGTGGGCGCAAGACCTCGTATTTCGTCAAAGGCCTGTCTCTTGAGCTTGGCGGCATCGCCCGCGCCTCAAATGGTGTTCCAGCTGGAGCGAGGAACCGCCCGCCCTCGGCCCCGTAGCGGTCAAGCAAAGTTCCTGGCGCCAAGTCTACACGCTGTGGTTCCGTTGCGAAACCATCATTCGGCGGCCAATGTATTGTGCCATCAGGCGCGACCCATCGAGGGTCAACACCCAGATCCTGGGCAACATCAAGCCTCCGATTCTCGAACGTCGTCACCCACCCCACATCCGGCGCCGTCGTAATCAGATCGAGCGACCGTTGCGGGTTGGCGGGTGTGGAGAGGACGAAGCCTTCCTGGTTGGTGGCAGGCGTGATGAAGATCAGCGGCAGCTGGTCGGCGGCAGTCGTGATCAGGGTGATGCCGTCGTTGCGGTGCTCGGTGAAGCCATCGTTGCCCTGCCCGAACAGCGTGCCGGCAATATCGATCGCCTGCCTTGCGCTCAGATCTACGAGCCCGCCGAGGCCGTCCGTGCGCTGCGCCGCGCTGACGATGAAGGCGTCGCCGGACTGCACAAGAAAGAAGCGGAATTCAATGCCGTCCGCACCGACGGCGGTGAGGGTCGCCTGCGATTCGCCCGGCTGGTGACGAAACTCGATGTCGGCGCCGTTGGCGCCCTCGAACTGAACGAGCGTCAACTCGCCGAACGTGCCGGTCGGATAGAGCAGCGCGGTCAGGAGCCCGCCGGCCTTCACCGCGCCGAGCCTGGCAAGGCGCAGGGCTTCAGCGCCGTATTCGCGCGCGATATCCTCCAGCTGCTGCGGACACATCACAGCCGCTTCCGCATGGGCGCGGGTGAAGATCAGATCATGCAGGTTGAAGCCCTGACGGCCCGGCGCCATGCAGGCGTTGAGCTGCTGGGCGGGCGGCTATGGGCCGGAAGCGCAACGGGGGTATTTAATTGTTCAAAGAGCCAGAATTCAGTATCAAAAAATCTAATAGTACACTAGTGCAGAGTTGACAATCTCACGATACTCCCTCGATAAAAATTTGAACGAACTAAAATTTGAATCTAAATACTCGAACGCTTGCTTGTACTCACATCGCTCAATAAATGAAATCAGAACATCCGAATCGACAAGCATTTCGTTAGAAAGCACTAATTCTTGAATTTTGACTAAGCATGAAGGGAATGTAAACTTGCGCAAGCTTCTTTCGAACTCATTTTTGAGAATATGAACTTCATTTTCAGCTATATATTTATTCTGAATCCCTTCTGAGATTTGAATTTCAAGTTCAATTTGAACAGATTCGGTATAACTGTAAAATTTTATAAAATCATCATCTTCTCTCCACACATCGAGTGAATCAATAATTGAGTAAACTGTCTGCAAGAATCGCTCCTTTGATGGAGGTTCTTGATAATCTAGAATCTCTCCAATGCTTGTCGCTATCATGTTTTTATTCATGGTACAGACCTTGGCCCGGGAATAACCGTGACTACGTCTCCACCTTGGTTCAGAATAACTCTCACACCGTTCACACTGTTATAGAAGATACTTGTTCCATTCCTTCCCGCCGTTCTAACGCCCGTTTGAATAGCATCCTCGACAACCAGGGGCATCAAGCCGCGATTTTGCATTTGATCTAACGCATGTCCGCTGTAACGACGCCCCATTATGTTTGTAGCTTCATTTCGTAGGGGTTGAAAGACCGGTTGACCTAACGGCTCGCCGCGGCGCCCGCGAAAACCAGTCTGAAGGTCTTGCGGGATTTGCTCAAGATCTGCACCACCCCTCGCCGCCACTGCCCCACGCGCAATCACGCGTGATGCGGCGCTGACGCCTGTGAAGATGCCGGCGAGTTCGGCGGCGGTGCCGATGGTGACAGTGTCGTTGAGGTCGTAAGGGTTCGCGTAGAAGTAGATGCCCGTGACAGCGTTGCGGTAGAGGAAGCGGCCCTGCGCATCCATGGCGGTGAAGTGCTCGCCGTCCTCGGTCTCGCCGATGATCACCGGGCCGCTCTGCAAGGCATGCAGGTTGCCGATCGGTTCGGCGAAGGCGTTCAGGATGGTCAGCCCTGCGACCCAACGCTGCACTTCGCTTGGCTTGCGCTCGCCGATGGCGAGGTAGAGCTCCAGACACTGCTCGGTTTCTTCGCGCGTGAAATGAATGACCTGCCCGTCATTCGTTTCGATCCGGCACGTTACTGCCGCATGCGCGGGCGAGATCAGCCAGTGCAGTAGGTTGAAGCCGTGTTGCGGACGGCACGCGCCCAGCTGCGCAATAACGTCCTCGTCGGTCAGGGCGTCGCGCTCGAGGGCGTCGGCGATCTGATCGAAGCTTGCGGAATCCATGTTCCGGAAGGCTTCTTGCGAGATTTCCGAGAGCGTGCGGCCAATGAAGTCCACGGCTTCGATCGCCGCGCGCACCGACGAATCACTCGCGTAGAACCGCACCCCTGCCCGCTCATCCCGCAGGGTCTCCCGCGCCGCATCCAGATCGCGGTTGAGCGCGGCGACGTCGCGGGTTTCGCCCGCTTCCTCGCGTGCGCGTTGTGCGGCTTCGTCGCGGATGATGATCTCGCCCTCGCCTACCGTGGCGCGGGTCACCGCGTCGGTGGCGGCGTGGGCGAGTTCGCCTTCGATGCCGATGCTGGGCGATCCGCCGCCGCCGAAGCCGAGATTGAGCGTCGCGCGGCGGGTGTCGCTGCGGGCGCGCTCGGCGATGTCGGAGAAGCCGAATGTGCCCGTATCGAGGGTGAGATCACCGTCGAGCGAGGCGATCAGGCCGCCATCGAGCTGGGTGTGGCCTTCGATGCGAGCGTCAAAGCGCTCATCGGCGATGATGCTCGTCTGCTGGTTGACCAATGTCGAATCAGCCCGCTCGCGCCCGCCGCCGAGGCTGAGGGGGCGGGCCGCGTTTATCAGGGTGGCAGACAGTTCAAAGAGCGGGCGCGTGCGGTGTAAACGGCACGCGAGAGGTTAGTGGAACAACAGTCGGTGTTTTTGCTCAGAGATCTTTCATGTCATCCTTTTCCTTCAGGAATGGAAACATTTCATAGAATTTTTTCTCGATGTGCGGTTTACGCTGGAGTGCTTCCAAAGTCTCTTCCCTTGTAAGGTGATCATCGGATGATGTTCTTTTACGCTTAAATCCTATGCCCACCAGTGCATCTATATCAGAATCGTCAAACTCCCAATGTGGGACGTAACCTAGTATTTCTAGTGATTTATAATCACGCCTATCTTCCAAATCTAATATTTTAAAAAAATACGACGGAACCTCTTCATAATTCTCAATAACGTAATATATCCATTCCTTTAACTCATCGAATGTAATAACACCTGTTGTAACACAGGCGTGGACGAATCCTATATCTCTTGGGTTGTCTCTTTCTAATCGTAGATTCTTCATCGACCTTGCCCCATTGAATCGCCCCCGATATGACCTGTCTTTGAGTGCGTGAATGAATCAACCAACTGCATCCTTCCAGAATCCTGATGGTGGTGCCAAGTCAAGCCAGGAATTTTCGCTGAACCACTATAGATTGCACTCCGCTGCTCGGGTGAAAACTGCGAGGCGAGTTGCGAATCATTGTTAATTTGGGTTCGCAAATCACGGGTAGCCATTCTCATCTGTTGCCTGTGGCTGGCATTTTTGAACTCTTCTGAGTTTATGCGCGTATCATAGGCTGCAAACGGATCAAAAATCGGAAACCCTCGTTGGTCGAACACAACTCGTGTTTCTGGATGCTCCTGCCCGGCCAGCCGCACATTCGGCTTGCTGAATGGTGGTACCGTCGTCGAGGTGACATCGTCGCCATAGAACGCTTCGTAGTTCTCCCTCCAGCGGCGGGGCTCATAGAACCCCACGCTCTCCCACGCCGTCACCCACCCCACTTCCGGCGCGGTGGTGATCAGATCGAGCGGGCGCTGCGGGTTGGCGGGTGTGGAGAGGACAAACCCTTCCTGCCGGACCTCCGGCGTCACGAAGATCTGCGGCAGTGGCGCCGTCTCCGGCGTGATCACCGTCATGCCGTCATTGCGGTGCTCGGTGAAGCCGCCGCCGACCGGGCCGAAGAGTTCGGCGCTCAAGTCAATTGCCTCGAGCGGCGTCATCGGAAGCACTGCGCCCGTGCCGTCAAGGCGGAAGGCATCCCATAGGACATAGCCGTCGCCGAGACGGACCAGCTCGAATACGACCTCGTTCCCGCTGGCATCCGTAGCCGTCATCACCGCGCGTGATTCGCCGTGCTGACCGCGGATTTCGACGACGGAACCGTCCGCCCCGACAGCCCGCTCGATGATCGGGCCGAAGGCCTGTGAAGGCGTCAAAGTTCCGGCAACGAGAACTGCCGCCGCAAGTGCCGCAACTGTCACGACAGCCGCCCCGCCAGTCGCTAACGCACCGGTCGTGGCCGCAGCGCAGAGGCCCGCCACAGCCGCGCCGGCATGGGCGCGCGGGAAGATCAGATCATGCAGGTTGAAACCACGACGGCCAGGTGCCATGCAGCCGTTGAGCTGGGCGGCAGCCTCCGGATCGTTCGCAGCCTCGATTATAGCCCCTGCGATCAATGCCGCATATTCGTCGCGCTCCTCTTCTGATATCCGCCCTTCTTCAACGAATTCGTCAGCAATCTTCTCGGCATGGGCTTGCGCGTCCGCCTCAGGATCGAGCTTTTCCTCGATCTCCTCCACGCGGGCGCGATCTTCCGGCGAGAGCGCTTCGAGCGCCTTGGCGAGGATTTCGGCGGCGGCGGCGATGTTGGCGCGCGTCTCGGCAAAGCCCGAGGCGAGTTCGCGCACCGACGAATCACTCGCGTAAAACCGCACCCCTGCCCGCTCGTCGCGCAGGGTCTCCCGCGCGGCATCCAGATCGCGGTTGAGCGCGGCGACGTCGCGGGTTTCACCCGCTTCTTCGCGTGCGCGTTGTGCGTCTTCGTCGCGGATGATGATTTCGCCTTCGCCCACCGTGGCGCGGGTGATCGCGTCGGTGGCGGCGTGGGCGAGTTCGCCTTCGATGCCGATGCTGGGCGATCCGCCGCCGCCGAAGCCGAGATTGAGCGTGGCGCGGCGGGTGTCGCTGCGGGCGCGCTCGGTGATATCGGAGAAGCCGAAAGTGCCGGTATCGAGGGTGAGATCGCCATTGAGCGAGGCGATCAGGCCGCCATCGAGCTGGGTGTGGCCCTCGATGCGAGCGTCAAAGCGCTCATCGGCGATGATGCTCGTCTGCTGGTTGACCAGCGACGAATCAGCCCGCTCGCGCCCGCCGCCGAGGCTGAGATTGAGCCCTGTGCCTGCGCCGGCGCCGAGGCCGATGTTCAGGCCGAACCCGGCATTGAAGGAGGAGCCGCGCAACTGCGACGTGTCCGCCCGCGAGGCGACATGCAGATCGCCGCCGATATCGAGCAGGATATCGCGCCCGCGCAGCTGCGCCCCGGCGATCAGCGCGTCGTTGCCCGTGAGGATCGAGAGCCGCTCCCCGGCCCGCAGATCCGCATCGACATGGCTTGCCGCCGCGCCGGTCTGGTTGCCACGGGCGTGATTCGCGCTGAGCGAGAGCCCCGTGGTCCCGCCACCGGCGGAAGATGAGCCAAGAATTTGCCAGCCGAGATCGATTCCGAGCGAGGCGGAGGTGGCGGAATGGCGCATGCCGTGCGTCTGCGCCGCCATCGCCGATTCGATGGCGAGATTGCGCCCGGCATAGAGATCGAGATCGCCCCCGGCGCGGGCCTGGAGCGCCGCGATGGCCATGTCGCGCCCGGCGATCAGGGCGAGATCGCCGCCGGCCTCGATGCGCGCGGGCACCACCCCGTCGAAGCGCGATTGCTCTTCGAAACGCGAGGAGGACGCGCCGATCGAAAGGCTCGCCGAGATGCCGGGATTGGACAGATCCCGCACCGCATCGACGCCCTGGAGCACGCCCGAGACCATGCCGAGCGCCTGATAACGCGCATCGCCATGGCCCGAACCGAACACCGCGACCGAATCACCCAGACGCTGCGCGGCACCCACAACATTGGTGCCCACACTCGCCGTGATCCCGGCAAAGCTCTGGCTCTCCACCCGCCGATGCCGCTCGACGATCGCACCCGGCAGAATATCGAGATCCCGACCCGCAATCAGCGCAATGTCGGCCGGCGAGGTGATCTCGGCGGCGATGACCGTGAGATCGCGCCCCGCCTCCAGCAGAACACCCTCCCCGCCCCCGATGAGCGAGCCGACGGCGCTGTCGCGACCCTGCTCCTCGAGGAGACGCTCGCGCGCGAGGCCGAGCGAAACCGAGGCGCCGCCCCCACCGGAGGAGAACCCGAAGCCGAAGCTGCTGGAGCGATGCTCGTGACGCCGTTCCTGCGCCTCAGATCCCGGAAGGAGGGCGAGATCGCGCCCGGCGAGGATCTCGGCGACGCCGCCGGCCCCGACCACGGAACCCTGCAAGGCGATGTCGCCGGGCGCGGTGACGAGCACATCCCCGCCCGCGATCAGGCTGGAGGGTGCGTTGTCGGCGCGCATATTGTCGTCACGCGTCGCGGAGGAGCGGAAGAAATCGAGCCGTCCGCCACCGGTGAAGAAGCCGAAGCCGCTGCTGCGATGCTCGTAGAAGCTCGTCGAGACGTCGTGGCCGGCGGTGATCGTGATGCCCGCATCGGCACGCGCGCCGTCGCCGACGCCGGCGGCGAGCCGCAGCCGCTCCCCGGCGACGAGATCGCTGGCATGGACGGTGATGTCGCCCCCCGTGGCGAGGGTGACGTCCCCGCCGCCGCCGATCAGCGAGGCGCGGTTGGTCAGATCGCGGTTGCCGGTGGTGGTGGTCGAACGGCTCAGCAGGCGGCGCGAGGTGCGCGTCGTCACGACCTCGACGTCGTCGACCACCGAGGCGATGGTGATGCCGTCGCGCGCCTGGACGGCGATGTCGCCCTGCGCCGTCAGTTCGGAGCCGCGCAGGAGGAAGTTGCCGTCGGTGACGATGGTCATGTCGCCGCCGCTGCCCGCCGAAGCGGCGGTGTGGATCACCGTCCGGGTGCGGGTTTCGTGGCGCCGGCTGGCCGAGGTGATGAGGTCGTTCGCGACGCGCTGGGCCTCGAAACGGATATCGCCGCCGGCCATCAGGGTGACGGCGTCGTCGCCCCAGAAGGTGCCGCCGCGATTGACGAGGTTGCCCTCGGTGAGGATCGTCAGCTCGCCGGCGATGACGTTGCCGCCAGCCTGTGTCGCGTAGCTGCGCTGGTTGCCGTAGATCGCATGGCCGGCGACGCGGCGCTCGTTGATGAATTCGCCGGCGACGATGCTCAGGCCCGCCGTCGCGGCGAGCGTGCCGGAATTGTAGACGCGGTCACCCTGGATCATCAGGCTGTCGCGCGCCTCGATCGAGCCGCCCGGACGGTAGGCATAGGCCTGGAGGCGGTCCTGCGGGAGGATGAGCTCCGGCGCGAGGACGCGCACGCCGTCGACCATGCGGGTCGAGTACCACAGCATCGGCGCTTCGACGGCGGCGCGCTGGGCGGCGGTGAGGGTGTCGCCGAGGCGGATTTCGGGATTGGCGAGGAGGAAATCGACGGTGCCCTGATAGAGCGCCTCCTGCTGGGCCTCGGCGCTGTCGAATTCCGGGCTGAGCATGGTGCGCCCGGTCTGCTCGACCAGGGCACGCTGGATCAGCATCCGCTCGGTCAGCGGATCGGCGAGGAATGTGATGCCCGAGCCGCCATTGCCGCGCGCATCGCCGACCTGGCGCAGGATCCAGGAGGGTTCGCGATCGGAGACGGGCAGGCCCTCGGCATCGTAGCGCGGACGCCCGGCGAGTGGCGCGGTGATGAGGTAGCGCGGCCCGTCCGGGCTGATCGCCGTCGGCACGGGGCGTGCGGCGGAACCGGGAAGCGAGATCGCATAGCGCGCGAGGTCGATCACCGGATCGGGGATCGAGGGCGGCGCGGTGTAGACATTGGCATCGGTCACGCCGACGCTGATGCTCGGCGCGATGACGCTGACCTGGTTGGCGCGGATATTGCCGGAATTGCTGACCGAGCCGGACGCATTCAGGGCGAGGTTCCCGCCGGCGCGGATCAGCGAGGGGGTGGAGGACCAGGTGCCCTGATTATGGCGACCCCGGTAACCCGTGTTGACGCCGGTGAGCTTGTATTCGTCGAGATACGAGTTCAGCTGACGCGCGCTATTGGTGAGCGTGCCCGTATTGATGACGAGATCGCCGCCGGCAGCCAGTGTCGAGGCCGTGAGACTGACCGCACCGGAATTGATCAGCATGTCGCCTGCGACGTTGAAGATCGCGGGATCGGAGCGTTCATGCTGGCGATAATGGCGGTGCTCCCAGAGGCGATGCCCCTGGTGGAAGGTGCTGTGGCTGTAGCTGTATGTCGGATTGAGCGAGCGGGTGAGCAGGAGCGTCCCGCCGATATCCACCACGGCGCTGCCCAGCACCTCCACGGCGGAAGAATAGACCCGGAAATGTCCACCGGCGGAGAAATGGGCGTCGCCGAGGGTGAACAGCCACGCATTGCGCGGATGGCCGTCGCCGCTGGCGCCGATATTGATCGTCCCGCCCGGTGCGGCGAGGATCAGATCACCACCGGCGGCGATGCCGCCATGGACCGTAATGCCCTGACGGAAATTCAGGCTCAGATCGCCATAGGCCATGATCTGTGCGCCGTTGGCCAGATGCAGGGCCTGCCCCGTCATTTCGAGGGCGAGATTCTCGCCGAAGCTGAAGCGGCCCTGGGCGATGCTGTTGGAATTGGTCAGATCGAGATTGCTGCTCGTCGCGACGATATCCGTGCTCGCGCGTGCCGCGAGCACCGCGTGTGCGCCGAGATTGATCGTACCGCCGACGCGCAGCAGGAGATCCTCGCCGGTCATCCATGCGCGCGCAGCCGCACCGCTGCCGCTGTTGACGAGCGCGCCCGCCTCGATCGCGAGGAGGCCGTCGCTGCGGATCAGGCCGTGATTGGCGAGGGTTCCGTCGACCGACAGGTTCACCTGCGGGGCGATGATCCGCCCTGTCGTGGTGCTGGTGAGGGCTCCAGCCGCTACGAGGAAGGCCCCGTCGGCGCGGATCTCGCCGCTATTGGTCAGGGTCCCGCCGACGGTGAGAGCGAAATCCGCCGGCAGCGGCGCGCCCTCCTCCGCCATGGCGTTCAGCGTGCCGCTGTGATTGAACGCGCCGCCGATCTCGGCCAGCAGCAGCTCCGTCGCAGCGATCTCGCCGGCGCTGCTCGCATTGCCGGCGACCGTGAGATCGATGACCGGTGCGAGCACCTCGCCGCCCGCCCCGAGCGCGAGGCTGCCCACGTCGAGGGAGATCACGTCGCCGGACCGCAGGCTGCCCGCCCCGCTCGCATGCGCACCCGCCGAGAGGCTCATCAGCCCATCGGCCAGCAATGTGCCGTCGATGCCGAGATTGCGGCTCGCGGTGAGGGTGAGGCCGGGGCCGTAGAGCACTGCATCCGCAGCGTTGACGATGTCGCGCCCGCTGATCGCGACACCCGCGTCTCCGATCAGGAGACCCGCATTGTGGGCATCGCCGGACAGGGCGAAATCCGCCCTCCCCGCCGCATAGATCACGCCGTCGGCGCCGCTCGCGAAGCGGCCGGCCACGACGTCGAGATCGCCGTCGACGAAGACGGTGCCGCTATTGTCGAAGGCGTCGATAAGGGAGAGGCTCAGCCCCGGCGCATCGACCACGCCGTCGGCGGCGTTGATCAGCGCGCGCGCGGAGATCGTCGCAGCCGCCCGGCTCTGGATCAGGCCGTGATTGATGATGTCGCCGGGCACGACCAGCGCGAGGGCGTCGCGCAGATACGCACCGCTCGCCGCATTGATGAACGAGCCGCCGATCGAGAGCGAGAGATTGGCGTGATCGAGGATGGTCGCGTTGGTGAAGTCGCGCCGCGCGCTCACCAGGAACCGGTCGCCCGCAGCATAACCCGTCCCCTCGCCCAGGGTGATGTCCTCACCCGTCAGCGAGAGCCCGTCGAGGGCCGCGAGCGCCGCGTCGCGGATGACGAGATCGTGGCGGGCGACGACGTCGACGGTCTCGCCGCCGACCTCGATCGCCTCGGCGAGCAGCGTATTGCCCTCGAGCGCCACGCGCCCGCCCGCGAGCAGGCGCCCGCGCGCCGTGAGTGCGGCATCGGCGACGAGACTGATCGCCGATCCGGAAAGGATTTCGGCATCCGAAACTAGCGAATCGCGCGCTTCGAGCACGACCCCGTCCACGGCGGCGATATCGCCCTGATCGACGACGATCGTCTCGGCCACGCCGGTGAGGCTGCCCGCGACGTCATGGATACCGGAAAGCGCGAGATCGCCCTGCGCGGTCAGTCGCAGATCGCGCGCACTCTGCGCACCCGCGAGCAGCAGGTCGCCCATCGAAGCGATGACGACGGAATCGCGCGTGCTCGTGAGGCGGCCTTCGAGCACAACACCGAGATCGACGTCACGCGACAGGACCGAGATTGCCCCGGCGGAGATGACCCCGGCCGGCGTCGAGACGATCGCATTGCCGGACAAGGCCGGCGCGCCGGTGAGGTCCTGAGCGAGATCGAGCCCGGGATCGTAGCGCATCGCGCCGGCGCGCAGCCGCACGCGTTCCTCGGCGACGACGGGAGCCTCGATCGTGATCCGGCGCCCGATGAGATCGATCTGGTCGATGGCGGCGTGGCCGGGAACCGCGGATACGCCACTGCCGGCGATCGAGACGGCGCCGCCGCGCACGTCGAAGGCGACGGTGCCGGCTTGGTAATCGGGAATGGGGGTGCCCGTCGAGAGCGTCACGCGACCGGCATTGATGAAGCTGCAGCCGACGCAGCCCACCCCGTTGGGGTTGGCCACGATCACGTCGGCGCGGCGCCCGAACACCTCGGTCGGTCCCGCGAGCGTGCTCGCGCCGGAGCCGGTCACCTCGTTGAGGATGGCACGGGCGGGCTGGCGGCCCACGAGGTTGGGATTGGCCGGTATCGCACCGCCGAGGATCGAGTTTCCGCTCAATCCGGAATTGTTGAGGATCAGACCGTCCGTATCGACATTGTAGCTCTCGAAGCGGTTATGCGAGAGACCACCGAAGGACGGAGTCGTGATATCGATGACGGGAACGCCGTTCGGCGCGCTGCGGACGCCCGGGCGAAACTCGATCGGCGCCGTGGGATCGGAAATGACCTGCGCCTGCGCGATATTGAAGGCCAAGGGTTGAAAGGCGAGCCAGAACGCCGCGACCATCGCCGCCGAGCGCGCAATGCGGGACGCCGCCATGCGGGTCACGCCCGGCCGGCCCGAGCGATCGGCACCTTGAAATGCTTTTTGATGAATAATCATGATCAAAGATTGCTTCTCAATGCGTGTCTGCGACGTTGTTCGCGGCGTGCCGGCGGCATCGTTCATGCGCCGCCGGCTGGTTCCAACGGGGAATCGAGGCTGCTCGCGTACGAGCAATCTCCTGATGCATCAATTTGATATACGCAATCAATAGGAGTTCGTCGCGATACCGAACCACCCCTGATGATTTCAGACCGACAAGCGGTCAATTTTCATTCAATCGTCGGTACTTCGTCCGCACCGACCGGAGATGACCCGTTCACGCCCGCCGCGGGCGACCAGTCCCGTGCCGCGCGCTGCGCCGTTCGCACCTGCTCCGAAGACAGCTGATCAGTCACACGGGCGAGCGCTTCGCCCGCATCGGGATGGCGCCTGGCCGCCGCCAGATTGTAGTGCTTGTGTGCCGCCACGAGGTCGATAGCACCGAACGCCCCGGCCTCGTGCAGCCGACCGAGCTCATAGAGTGCGACCGGATTTCCCAGATCTGCCGCCTGTTCGAAACGGGCGATCGCGGCTTCGAGAGACGCATCCGGCACGGCGCCGTCGAGATGGGCGAATGCGAGCGCGTTCATCGCGCCGATATGGCCCGCATCAGCCGCTTCCCGGTAATGCTCCAGAGCGATGAGCGCGGCCTCTTCGGCGTCCTCGTCATCGGCGAGACCGAGGCCCTCCGCGAGCATCCCGGCACAATTGAAGCGCGCATCGCGATCGCCCGCCTCGGCGGCATCGCAGATCAAAGCACGGGCGGTCTCGAAATCTTGCAACACGCCCTCCCCGCGAAAGTACATCAGACCGACGCGGTTGAGGGCCCGCGCGCTGCCCGCATCGGCGGCGGCGAGGAAGAGCACCCGTGCGGCTTCCGGATCCGGCGATACGCCGAGCCCGAGTTCGGCCATGCGGGCGAGATAAAAGCCGGCATCCGCCTCGCCCTCCTCGAACCCGGCGTTGAAATGGCCGAGCGCATCCACGAACCGCTCGTCTTCCAAGGCGGCGAGGCCGTCGTCGACGGCGCTCGCATGCGCCGCCCCGCCTGCGACCAGGGCGAGCGCGAGTGCCGCCGGGAGCGCAACGCTTTTCCCGCGCGGCGCGAACTTGCTCGCAAATGAACTGAGAAATGCCGTGTAACGCATTCTATTCCCCTAGAAAATCTTGAACGTGAAGTTGAGGCCGAAATCGGGGCTACCGCCGGCGGTGCCGCGGGTTACCCCTTCCGGTGATCGTGCTTCGTCGAGTAGCGGATAGGCGATGCTGGCATCGACGCGCGAGCGCCCGAGCGCGAAGCGCATGCCGATCCCGGCGCCGATCCTCGATACCGTCCGGCGTTCGGCGATGTTCTCGCCGTGACCCAGATCGAGAAAGGCGTAGGGGCGCGCGGCGTCGATCACGTCTGCGGCGAAGGTCCAGCTTTCCGCGCGCTCCCCGAGAAGCCGCTTCGCCGGCACCGCGAGGGTGAATTCGTTGCGCATCAGGCCGCCACGATCCACGCGTGCCGACCGTGCGCCGAAGCCGCGTATGCTCCCCGCAGATCCGAGCACGAGTTGGTCATCGGAATAGAGAGGCGTGGCGGCGAATTGTCCCGAGACCGTCGTTTGCCAGATGCCGAGATCCGCGAAGCCGCGCACGTACTGCGCGAAACCGTCGACCTTCCAGAATTGCGCGCGCGGCGTGTCGCGCAAGGGCGCGTCCGGGTCGCGGGTCGCGTTGAACAGGGTCAGGCCGCGGCTCACGCCGAATCCGAGGCTGACTTGCTGGCGCTCACCGGGTGTCGCGCTGCGGGTCAATCCGAGCCGCGCGATGGTGAATTGCTGCGGCGTCAGTTGCAGATCATTGACGTAGCGGTCTCCCCGGCGGATATCGAGACGCGTGTCGATGGCGAGGCTGCGTCGCGCATCCCTCACGAGTTCCCGGTCATAGCGCAGCGACAGGACGCTGTTTTGCGTGAAGAGACCGGCGAAGGGCGTTATCGGCTGGTAGGATTCCGAATAGCTGCCGTCGATGCTGAAGCGCGATTGTCGCCAGGGCACGACGATACCCGCCGAGACCTCGTTCGAATTCTCGCCGCTCGCGAGCGTGAAGCGCCACGTATCGTTGATGCCGACGAGGTTGTCCTTGGCGATATCGAAGCGCATGCGCTGGCTGATCGTGCGGCCCGGACCGGTGAGTGCGGTGGCGTTGCGCTCATAGCCGAAATCGAGGCGGAACGCGTCTTCGGGCGTGTTCTCAATGACGACGATCGAGGTCGCCGGCTCGTCGCCCGGCTCCAGCCGCGCGCGCGCCCGCCCCGATGCGACCGAGTTGATGCGCTCGACCCCCTGCTGGATATCCTCGATGTCGAGCACGTCACCCGGCGCAGCCGAAAAGCTCGCGCGTACCCGGGCATCGGGGCGGCGCGTGCCGTCGATGATCTGGAAGCGGTCCAGCGGATCGTCCAGGGTGGCAAACAGCGCGGAAAGGTTGCCCAGCAGATCCCACGGCCCCTCGGATCGGGCGACCGCCTCACCGGCATGGCCGAGGCGCTCGCGAAGGCCGCGACCCGCGATCCCGTGATCCTCGCGATAATCAATTGCGGCGATACGTCCGGGAATCACGTCGATGCGCAGGCTGCGACCGGCGCGAATGTCCTGCTCGGGCAGGTAGCCCTGCGTCGTGATCAGCCCCGCATCGGCATGCACCTCGTTGATGGCACCGACGACGGCGCGTGCCACCTCCATGCCGACGCAATCCGCCGCATGAGGCTCGACTGCCGCGCGAATGGTTTCGCGCGCGATGACGAACTCGCCCGATACGACGATCGTGTCGACGGGAAAGCACTGCCCGGCATCGGGGCTCTCGATCGCCTGCGTCGCAACCACGATCGGCTCTTCGTCGCCGGCCTCCACCGCCGCGCCGCACGCATGCGACGGCATGGCGAATGCGAGAGCGCAGGCCAGGATGATCGCGCTGCGAGATGATGAGCCCGGAGCGATCATGGCAGCCAATCCGCGAACAGGCCGATCCGCTGGACCATCACGCCACCGATCGGCACCCGGGCGAGGCGTTCGTCGATACCGGCGGTCGCGACGACACCGATCGAGCCGTCGATTTCGCCCGCGATCACCTGCACCGGATCGATGCTGCGCAGAAGCACGGTGCCACCCGCGCTGGTGAACGTTCCGCCGAACGGATCCTGCGCCGTGAAGGCCCGACGCCCGGCGAAGAGGCTCGGCAGCCCGCCCGGCGGATTGATCACGGCCGGCAGGAAGCGCGCACGGGTCGAGATGAACGGTGCGTCGAGCTCCATATTGCCGAGGGCGAGGAACGACCCCGCGTCGTTGGTGATCGCCTCGCTCGCCGTGATCGCGAGCCCGGATGCCGCGCTGATCGCGCCGCCGATCGGATTCGCCGTGGAGAAGCCGCGCGACCAGCAGATGATGCGGCAGCGCTTGACCAGGTAGAACTGTCCTGAAGAAAGCGCCTTGTTGTCCACCCGCTCGGCATCGATCAAAGCCGGACCATCGAGCGCAAAGATGTTGCCGCTGTTGAACAGGCGCGGCGTGTTGATGATCACGGTCTCGCCTGCAATGCTCGCGATCTCGCCCGGGATCTCGGGCCGACCGAGATCGCGCGTCCACACGACCATTCGCGGGCGCCCGAAGAGGAACGACAGCAGGCCGCGCGGGCGATGCAGCACTTCCATGCGTAGCGGCCCGGGCGCCGTCACCCGCGTCGTGTTGTCGATGCGCGTTCCCGCCTCGAGGTCGATCGTGGCATTGGCCAGAAGGCGGGCATTGTCGTTGTGGATGCGCCCGCCCGCGCGTGCCACGAGGTCCCCGTCGGAGGCGAAGACGATGGTGAGCCGCTCGGCGCTCTCGCCGAGGATGTTGATCGAATCGGATGCGATCAACGTGACCGCGCCCTGCGAATCCGGGTCGCTCCCGGAACGGCTCACCCCGGTGACCCGGCCCCTGATCGCGATGTCGCCGAGATCCGCCCGCAGCGTAACCGCCCCCGAAAGCGATTCCACCCGCGCATCGCGCTCGGGTTCGTTCAGGATGGCGATGTCGCGGGCGCGAATGGCGATGTCGCGCTCGGCGCGGATCGCGCCGCCGTCGAGCCTGACCTGGCCCTGGCTATCGATGGCGAATTCGCCGATCGAGGCAATCCCGTTGCCGGCGAAGGAGACGCCCGCCCCCTCGGCGGATACCGATATAGAGACCCGGCTAGCAGTGAGCGAACCACGCGGCGTCACGTCGACGAGGACGGAGCCGTCCGCCCCCGGAAGATCGGTGCGCGTTGCGAAGGGTGACGTCGTCGTGCCCGGCGAGACGCCGGAATCGTGGGTCAATTCCGCATTGCCGGCAACGAGCGCGATATCGGCGAAGGGGCTCGTGTTCTCGTTGAGAACCGGCCCGTCGATGCGCAGGTGCCCGGCGGCGAGCTGGAGGCTCGACATCGCCCCCGAGAGCCCTCCGGGGCCGACCAGTATGTCGGCATCCGGATCTGTGGTCGTGACCACATCGGTCTGCCCGCCCGAGACTTCGAGCCGCGCCGGGCCGGCATTCAGCGTCACGCCACCGGTATTGATGAAGCGTCCGCCATCGACGGTGATGCCGTTGGGATTGGCGAGGATGAAATGCGCACGCGGGCCCAGCACTTCCAGCGGCCCGCCTATGAAGCTGCGATTGGCCGAGGTGACTTCCGACAGGATCGTGCGCGCACCGATGAGGCGATTGTCGAGATCGACACCCGCCGCGCTCACCGAGAAATCCGTGAAGGTGTTGCGGCTGATGTCACTCGCACCGACCGGAGCGATGCCGATGGTGGCACGACCATCGCCGTCGATCGTCACGCTCGTCGCGGTCCCGCCATCGGGTACGACTTGCGCTGCACCCGGTACCGCTGCGCACATGCTGATGATCGCGGCCGTCGCGCGAAGGCAGAGCCGAAGTCCCCCACTCATGACGTGCGCTCCCGCAAGGCTTCGAAGGCGGCGGTGAAACCGATCAGCGAAACATCGAGATCAACGGGTTCGTCGCGGGCGGTCCAGACCCGGAACCGGGCCGTCAGCCCCGCGCGAAACGCTTGCAGGACCTCCCCTTCCAGGGCGAATCCCGCATGGCATCCGGAGGGATCGCAGGTCTCGTAGAGAATACGGACGGGCTCGCGCGTATCGACGCGCAACTCGATGCCGGGCGCGAGATAGCCGCGCAGCGGCACCGACACGATCGCGACATAGGTACCCGCATCGTCACCGGGCAGGCCGGTGAGGAGGAACACCGTCTCCCCGCTCTCGGCTACGGCGAGACGCTGGCTGATGCGGCAATCCGGGGATGCTTCCGGGGCGTCGGCTGCGGGATCAGGCTCGGACGCGGCCGGGGGAATGCAGACGAGCTCCCAATCCTCGAAACGCTGCGTCTCGATTTCGGCTCTCGCCGCGCCGGCGCATAGCGCAATCCCCGTCGCCGTCACGAGGGCGGCGAGGAATTTCGTCCATCGTAAGCGTTGGAGCGGGAATGACGCGACCGGAACGCCCGGTCGGGCTATTGGAAAAAAACGCGAAAATGCCCACATCTGCGAAACCGACCCATTGCAATGGCACAATCAAAACTGGCATTGATGGGATCGGCGTAGCTGAACCGGCTCGGATTCTCAACCCTTGATAAAGAGTTTATCGGCGCAAATTATTTATAGTGGCTTTTCAATCACCACCTTCGTCGCGTGCTCACGAAACGCATCATCGGAGAGGCCATATCTCGCGATCCGTTATCCGCCCGGATGGCGGGGCGCCGGGATGCAATCCCCGCGCCCCGTGACACCGTTCACGGCATCGGGATCTCACCGACGGCCTTGGGTACGTGGTAACCCTTCTGGACCGCAGGGCGGGCGGCGATCTCGGTGTACCAGCGCTTCACGTTCGGGAATTGCGCGAGATCGATCTGCTGCCATTCATAACGCGAAATCCACGGCCAGGTGGCCATGTCGGCGATTGAATAATCACCGGCGAGATAGGCGTTGTCCGCGAGGCGCTTGTCCATCACACCGTAGAGCCGTGCGGCTTCCTTGGCATAGCGCTCCTCGGCATAGGGAGCCTTGCCGGGATTGAACTTGAGGAAATGGTGTGCCTGGCCGAGCATCGGCCCGGCGCCGCCCATCTGCCACATCAGCCATTCGATCACCCGGTAGCGCGCCTCACCCTCGGGCGCGAGGAACTTCCCGGCCTTGTCGGCGAGATAGATCATGATCGCCCCGGATTCCATCAGGGTCATGCCGTTATCGTGATCGACGATGGCCGGAATCTTGTTGTTGGGGCTGATCTTCAGGAATTCCGGAGCGAATTGCTCGTCATTCCCGATATTGATGGCGTGTGCGGTATAGGGCAGCCCGAGTTCCTCGAGCAGGATCGAGACCTTGCGCCCGTTCGGCGTCGTCCACGTGTAGAGATCGATCATGCGTGATTTCCTTCCCGTTATCAGTCGTTCGCGGGGAAGATAGCACGCGCGGCGGCGCGTCGCAGACGGTCAGACGCAAGTTCCGATTTGCCGGAATGCCGATTTGCTGAGCTTTCAGTGACGATGCGCCCCGCAATCGACAGGCTCGGGCGGCAGGTTCAGGCGATGCGGCTGAGCCCCCGCTTTTCGAACACGGCGTTGATGCCTTCCACCAGCAATTCCTGAACGGTCGTCTCCTCGTCGAAGCCGATCCGTTTGAGCTGCTTGAGCGCTTCCGGCTCGAGATAGACGGTGGCGACACGCTTGCCCTCGCGCGTCTTTGCGACGGGATATTTCCGCTTCGGGCCCTGATCGGCCTCCGGTACCGGTGCTGCCGGCGCAGCTGCGACCGTAGCCGCTTCCGGCGCGACGGTCGCGGTTTCCTCGACGGTCTCGACGAGCTTCGGTCCGCGGGCACCGAACAGGCTGGCGCGCTTGCTCATGGTTCAATCTCCTTCTTCGCCCGGTTCGCGCGGTAATCACGCTTCACGCGGTCTTGCGGACCTTGCTGCCGGGCAGGCGCGTATCCAGATCGATTTCGTTGCAGGCCCAGGAATAGATGTCGCGCAACTCTCCGGCGGCCTTGCCGAATGGTTCGAATTCCATCGCCGTGCGCCCGTCGATCACGCTATGCGAGAACGCCACGCGCTGATGCAGCACGAAGGGCGCGACGCGGCGCCCGTCCGTTTCGAGACCCAGCCGCGATTCCTCCACCAGCGGCGAGCGTACCGGCGCGGAGGAGAGCAGCACCCAGGCGGGGCGGCGGGCGAGATCGGCGAGATCGCAGGTCGCGGCTATCGCATCGAGATCGAAGGCGGCGGGGCGGCACGGGATCAGGATGAGATCCGCAGCGCGCGCCGCGATCAGGGATGCCCGGTCCGCATTCGGCGCGGTGTCGATGACGAGCAGATCGGCGCCGTTGTTCTTCGCCGCTTCCGTCAGAAAGGGCAGCCTTTCGGCGTGATCGCCGACGACTTCCGGTTCATCCCGGCGCTTGTCGGCCCATTTGCGGGCCGTCGCCTGGGGGTCGAGGTCGATGACGGCCGTCCTGTGGCCGGCGAGATGCGCGCAGACCGCGAGATGGACCGCGAGGGTCGTCTTGCCGGCGCCCCCCTTCTGGGAAATGATCGCTATTGTCTTCATGTCGTCACGCTGGCTGGAGGACCTGCCCACATGCCACCTTGCAGACAGTGACGCGAATCGCATCAACCGAATCCAAGGCAGCCGTGGAATGCCGCCAGTGTTCCCGGTTCGTTGATTCGGAGCAAGAGCGTCGAAGCGAAGAAGTTGATGACCCTGCAATTCGATGTGGATGAGGTGGTTTCGGCACGTGTGCCGGCCTCTTCGAACAATACCAAAACCGGTTCCGTTTCTTATGTCGTCGAGCCGACGAAGACTTACCGACATCTTGAGAAAGATAGAATTCGCCAGATGTGAGCGCTCGCGCGAGACGAAAAATCCGGCCCGGCAATGCAAGGGGGATTAACATACGGCGGCATCACGGAAATTTCGCCCAGCGCAAACCGGATGCAGCAAGTTTAGGGCCGCTGCGAGGTGGCACATGCCTCGAAATCGCACTGGATCCCCGGGAACGAATATAAAACACCCAGAATCGCGACAGTCGAATTCCGACGATGAGTGTTTATCCACGAGATTGTTCACGGCTCGGACCGCATGCAGCACGTATTCTGACACACGCGCGGCTTCGCCAAGTGTCCCCGCGTATCGCGCAAGCCTGAACGCCCCTATCGCGGCGCCCCTTGAATACGGTTTCGGGCCATTGCGCCGCCCTCCCTCAGGGTGAGTGCGAGCAGCACCGTCCAGATCACCGCGAAGCAGAGATAGGTCGTCGGCGTCGCGATCTGGCCGTAATAGATGTAGGAAACCGCGAGCTGCGTCGTCGGCAGAACGAACTGCATCGTCCCCATGTCGAAAGCGCTGAGCGTGCGCGCGGCGAAGGCGAACATCAGAAGCGGCGCGACCGAAACAATACCCGCCGTCACAAGCCAAGGGTAGTCGACGAGCTGCGACGTGGCCGGAGCATGCGCTCCGAAATCGATCCAAAGCGAGGCGAGGAGGATGAGGATCGACAGGACCGTGGTTTCGACGAAGAGGCCCTCGATCGGCGACAGGGTCGTGCGCTTCTTCAAAAGCGTATAGCCGCCCCAGGTGAGCCCGATTGTCCAGTAGACCCAGTGCTCCAGATGCCCTGCCGTCGCCACGAGGATGGTGAGAGCGAGGAGAATGATCGCGATCGACGCCATGCGCGGCCGCGAGCGCGGCTCGGCCAGAAAGACGAGCCCCACGATCATCACGAAGACGGGGGCTAGAAGGTAGCCGAGCCCGCTTTCGAGCACCGCGCCCTGCAGCGAGGCCTGGATGAATGTTCCCCAGTTGATCGCGACGAGGATCGCGGCAGCCACATGCAGCGCGACGACCCGCGCCGTCAGACGCCGCGCCGAATCCCCTCTCCGCAGGAGGAACCAGCCGACGAGCAGACCGAGCAGGATCAGCGAGAATACGATGCGCCATATCACGAGCACGACGGGCGAGAGCCCCACGAACATGTGCCAGTAGATCGACGAGGCCCCGAGAATGAAATTGGCCAGAAAGGCCATCACGAAAGGCAGTAGAAAGCGCGCCGTCATATCATATCCGCCAGTCCGGTCCGGCCAGAATATCACCGTCGGAGAGGTGCGTGCGGCCGTTTGTCGGGGCACTCTCGAAGCGCGAGACGCCGAAACACGCCAGATGCCCAGGAATTCGACCGGTTTCTGCGGCTTCGACCAAGCCCGCAGATACACCGGTTGCCTTGTCGATCATGTCTTCTTCCGCAACAAAAAGCAGAGGCCCTAAGCAACCGATACCTGTGAGGATTTCCGAAAGTCGTACCGGCGGCGTAGCTCGCGGCTGAACGTAAACTGGCGTCAACCCGACACCGAATGCGCATGGCGTGTTTGGAATAATCCGAATGATTTGAGCGTCGGGAAAGGCTGCTTGCAACGCATCACAGGGTATTCCAGCCATCATTGAGACAATGACTTCGGCATTGATCGTCTCTTCACGAAGAGCCGGGAAGTCCTGTGGGCGAACGCCGATAATGGCTAGTTTGGCATGTCGAGGTACTTGCGTCTCAGTCATGACGGGAAGCTCCTTGAGCTTCTCCGGGTTACGGTCCACCGCGAGGACGCGCCAACCATTTCCGAGAAAGTAGCGATTCGTAGCCTCGAACACCGGCAATCCCATATGTCCTACGCCGATGTAAACGCAAGAAGCAATTGATGTCTGCTCAAGTTTTTTTGTCCTCCGTGTAATCAAATAATGCATGCAAGCAAAGGCTGAAAAATATACGATAGAGCTCCTAAATTGCATATGATTGTCTGTACTTGCGAATCATATGAATTAGTAGATGCAATTGATCGCAAACTAACTGAATTTCATAACCAACATAACTATATTAAAGTATTATTTAAATCTAATTTAATGCTGCTTAATCCAAAATGTCGGACAAATGAACATTTCTGTGCGTTTCAGGTTTTTGTGAATCCTGCCATCGACTGAAGCCGCGCCGATCGCGATGCGTAAATCAAGGCACGAGAGTGGCGGGGCGTTGGCGCACGCGATAACTATCGCGGAACAGTTCGTCAAAGCCAACGCTGCTTTAAGTGGTTTAATTGAGCGTGGCGACCCCGGCTGGATTCGAACCAGCGACCGTCGGATTAGAAGTCCGGTGCTCTATCCTGCTGAGCTACGGGGCCGAGGGCGGTGCCGGGGCTCCGCCTTGCGCGTCGGGTCTAGTGGGTCCAGGAGCCGACGCGGTTGTATTTGAAATTGTCGGCATAGGCGACGATGCGGCGCTTGGGCTGTTTCGGCTGCTCGATGCGGTAGGCGATGCCGTTCCGCTCGCAATAGGCGATCGCCTCCTCGCTGGTCTCGAAGGAGAGCTTGACCTGCTGGGTCATGTCGGACGAGCTGGTCCAGCCCATCAGCGGCTCGACCGTACGCGGGGTGGCCTGATCGAAGACGA
>JBJHBI010000018.1:0-64207 GCA_050485405.1 Salinarimonadaceae bacterium | reverse complement strand
TGCGCGGCCCGGCCTACATCCTCGGCGTCTTCATCCTGATGGCCATGTGGGCGGTTCTGGCTTATGGGGTGCTGACGGCGCCCGCCGGTGCCTGAGATGCCGCGCAATCGTCGGGTATGTGTTATGCTTGCATGCGAGTTCACCACTTGCGAGCAATCCCGGATTGGTTATCATGGTCGGGAAACACGTTTCGAGGGTGGATATGGCTGAACGGAAACCGGCTCTGACGCGCGCCTCTGAACGTCCGGTGCTGCGTGAACTGCTAGACCATGCCAAGACCGTCGAACTGACGGACGAGCAATTGCGCGACCAGCGCATCAGCTTCGTCTACGGCAATGCGCCGAAGGGTTCGCGGATCACCAGGGAATCGGCGGAGAGATCGGCAGATCGTATCAGAGTGAGCCCCGCGACGGGTTCGCGTACATGAACGATCGCGCGAGAATTCCGCATGTTCATTCTCGAGCAGGAAGACCCGGATCTCTTTGACAGGATCCAGGAGCAGAACCTCAATCGACAATACGAGTTGCTGACCAACTGCATCGAGATCGGCCTGCTCAAAGGTCCGACGGTGTTCGACAAGTACCTGCTCTGGGCGCTCAACCATGTGGCTGTCGCCAATATCTCTCAGTTCGGCGGGCGGTTCCGGCGCGAGCCGATCTATGTCGGTAATCACAAGCCGCCACATTATGCGGAAGTCGATGAGTGGATGGACCGTTTCATTTCGACGGTACAGGAGAACTGGTATGTCTGGACGGAAACGGAACTCGCTTCATACGGGCTCTGGCGGCTGAACTGGATCCACCCCTTCATCGAGGGAAACGGACGAACCGCACGGGCCGTATGCTACTATTTGCTTTGCGTGCGATCGGGCGCACTATTGCCCGGCAGGAAGATTCTGCCTGAGCGAATCAGGGATGACCGTACGGGATACGAGAGTGCGCTCGTCGCAGCGGACCGGGAATGGGATGAGGGGCATCTGAACTTTTCCGAAATGGAAGAATATCTCGCCGCCTTGCTGCAAGCACAGCTGGAGGATGAGGGTCTCCCTTATCAAGGTGGTGGTTGACGGTGTAGACTGCCCGCCTCGCCGGTGCGCCGGTCCGACGAGTTCGAGCCGGGCGCGCTGCAACATTCTCTAGGGCAATCATGCGAAAAGCCGTCCGCTTTCCGGCTGGCCGGATGGTGTCCTTCAATCCGGAACTGTCATGACACCCGCCGCCCGGCTTTCCGCCGCCATGGAGGTCCTCGGGGATCTCGCCAGCCGTCACCGTCCCGCCGCACAGGCCATTCGCGATTGGGGATTGTCGCATCGCTTTGCCGGTTCGAAGGACCGTGCCGCGATCGCCTCGCTCGTGCACGACACCCTGCGGCGGCGCGCGGGTGCGGCCTGGCTGATGGGGAGCGATGCGCCGCGCGCCCTCGTGCTCGGCATGCTCGCGCTGATGCGTGGCCACGATGTCGACGCGATCGCTGCCATGTGCGACGGCAGTCGCTTCGCGCCGGAGCCCCTGAGCGCTGCGGAGCGCGCGCGGCTGGCCGATCCGGCCGTTACCGCCGATGCGCCGCCATGGGTGGCGGGGGATTATCCGGAATGGCTCGACGAGGCGTTTGCGCAGGCTTTCGGCGATGACCGCATTGCCGAAATGCAGGCACAGGCGGCGCGTGCGCCCGTCGATATCCGGGCGAACACCCTCGCGACCGATCGCAGCGCGTTGCAGGATGCGCTCGCCCATCTCGCCCCGATCGAGACGCCCTTCGCACCGCATGGACTGCGCATCCTGCCCGGGCCGGACGGGCGCGGCCCCGCGCTCCAGAGCGAGCCGGAATTCATCAAGGGCCTGTTCGAGATCCAGGACGAGGGCTCTCAACTCGCGGCGCTGGCAAGCGGGGTCGCCCCGGGCGAGCAGGTGATCGATCTGTGCGCGGGCGGGGGCGGCAAGAGCCTCGCCATGGCGGCGATGATGGATAATCGCGGCCAGATCTTCGCCACCGATTCCGACAAGCGCCGCCTCGCGCCGATCCACGACCGACTCGCGCGGGCCGGCATCCGGAACGTTCAGGTGCGCACGCCGCGCGGCGCCGAGGATCCGCTCGCCGATCTGGCAGACTGCGCCGATTGCGTCTTCGTCGACGCGCCCTGTACGGGAACGGGGACGTGGCGGCGCAATCCGGATGCGAAATGGCGGATCCGGCCGGGCAGCCTCGCCACCCGTATCGCCGAGCAGAGCGCGGTGCTCGACCGGGCCGCCGCGCTGGTCAAGCCCGGCGGGCGGCTCGTCTATGTGACCTGTTCGATCCTGCCGGCGGAGAACGACGAGGCCGTGGCCGGTTTCATCGCCCGCGATCCCCGCTTCGCGCCCGTGCCGGATGATCAATGGTCGAAGCAGGCCGGACTCGGTTCGCTCTCCGAAGTGACACGCGCGACGCGCTACGGGCGGCAGTTGACCCCGCTGCGCACCGGCACGGACGGGTTCTTCATCGCAATGCTGCGCCGGGAGGGGTGAGCGTCGCTCGATACGAAAACGGCGGCGCAGGCTGAAATGCCGCGCCGCCGTGATCACGATCCAGCCGGAGGCGTCGCCCCCGGATCCGCATCGTCGCTACCCGACGAGATCGGGCAGCCACAGAGCGATCTGCGGGAAGTACCAGATCAGTGCCAGAGCCAGGAGCTGTATCAGCACGAACGGGATGATACCGCGATAGATGTCCATCGTCTTGACGCTGGCCGGTGCCACCCCGCGCAGATAGAACAGGGCGAAGCCGAATGGCGGCGTCAGGAAGCTCATCTGGAGATTGATCGACATCATCACGCCGAGCCAGACCGGATCGACACCCATCATCAGCAGGATCGGCGCGACGATCGGCACGACGACGAAGATGATCTCGATGTAATCCAGGAAGAAGCCCAGGAAGAACATCAGCGCCATCACCGCGAGAACCGCGCCGACCGTGCCGCCCGGCAGGTTGTTCAGCACGTCGGTGACGATTTCCTCGCCGCCGAGCGAACGGAAGACGAGGGCGAAGACCGAGGCGCCGAGCAGGATGACGAAGACCATCACGGTGATCTGCATCGACGAGCGCATCACCTCGACGAGGATGCCCGAGCGGAACGTCCGCCAGAAGGCGACCGCGACACCATAGACCAGGAAGGCCACGGCGACCGTGACGGCGGCCACGGCGATCCAGGTGGACAAGGCGACCACGGAGCGCTGGAAGTTCAGGTTGAAGAACAGCCGCGCGATCACGATGAAGATCACCGCGAGACCCGCCGCGTAGATCGGCCAGGGCGAACTGTGCTTGCTGGTGATGGCGAGGCCGGCCAGCAGCACCGCACCGACGGCGCCCACGGCGGCGGCTTCGGTGGGAGGCGCGGCGCCGACGAGGATCGAACCGAGCACCGCGAGGATCAGCACGGAAGGCGGCACGAGGACCCTGATGACCTTCTTGCGCAGCTCGCGCTTGTCGATATTGACCGGGATGGGCGGGCAGGCGGCGGGGCGGAAGAGGGCCACGAGCATGACGTAGGCCATGTACATGCCCACCAGCATCAGCCCGGGAACCAGTGCACCCGCGAAGAGATCCAGCACGTTGACGGGGCGCACGACGACGTCCCACTGCCCCTGCGCCATCAGCGTGTTGCGCGCCTGCGAGGCCGAACCCTGCAGGATGTCGCCGAGCAGAACGAGCACGATCGAGGGCGGAATGATCTGGCCGAGCGTGCCCGAGGCGCAGATCACGCCCGTGGCGAGGCGCTTGTCGTAGCCGTTGTTGATCATCACCGGCAGGCTGAGCAGCCCCATGGTGATCACGGTCGCGCCGACGATGCCGGTCGAGGCGGCGAGCAGCATGCCGACGAGCACCACGGCGACGCCCAGACCACCGCGCAGCGACCCGAAGAGCTGACCCATCGTCTCCAGAAGGCTCTCGGCGATGCGCGAGCGCTCGAGCATGACGCCCATGAAGACGAAGAGCGGAACGGCGACGAGGATGTAGTTCGTCATCGTGCCGAAATAGCGGTTCGGCAGCGCGCCGAGATCGCTCAGACGGACGATGTCGAAGCCGTAGCCGATGGCGAAGAAGACGAGGGCGACGCCGGCGAGGGTGAAGGCGACGGGAAAGCCGAGCAGCAGAACCACACAGGCAGTCGCGAACATCAGGAGACTGAGAATCTCCCCGAGAAGTACAGGATCCATGTCCGTCAGGCCACTTCGTGAGGTTCTTCTTGGGATGGTGCATAGCGCATGTCGCCCTTGAGGACGAGAATGCTGCGCGCCATGAGCGAGATACCCTGCATGATCATCAGGATGCAGAAGATCGGAATGACCGTCTTGAGCAGGAAGACGCCCGGCAGGCCGCCCGCTTCGCTCGACCCTTCGAAACGGGCCCAGGAACGCGAGACGAAGCCCTGGCTGTAATACAGCACCACCAGCATCATCGGGATCAGCAGGAAGAGGCAGCCGAACAGGTTGATCATCGCCTTGGTCCGCGCGCTCGCGGGGCGGTAGAACACGTCGACGCGGACATGTCCGTCATGCAGGAGCGTATAGGCTGCGCCCATCATGAAGACGGTGCCGTGCAGCCAGACGAAGGATTCCTGCATGGCGACCCAGCCGAGCCCGTACACGTAGCGCAGCAGCACCACGGTGAAGGCGATGAGCACCATCAGCACCATCAGCCAGGCTGTGACGCGCCCCACATGCTCGTTGATGGCATCAATGATGCGCACCAGACCTCTGAGAAACGCCATGTTCCCCCCGTCATCTGGAAGTGACGACCGCGTCGGGATCGTGTCGCCCCGCACGCGGCGGCCGCACCGGCGCGGCCACGAAATCGGTATCGTCAAACCGCGTCCGCCGTGCCAGATCACGCATCCGGTCTTAGCCAAAAGGCGAACGCAATTTCACGCAGTGGCTATGCCCAGTTCGTGGGCAATGTGCAAGACCTACTTTGCGTAATTTTGCTCGTATTATCGGCATCTGCTGCGCAACGAAAGGGCTGACGGGCCGCAGACGCGGGTCGCTCCGGAGCCGCGCGCGCCGGTGCTGCAACGGTATTTCATGGGGGTCGAGGGTTGCAAAGGCGGTGCCCATATGCGCGACGCATTGTCGCGCATATGGGATTCGTCGGAAAATGGGGGCCGGGTATCAGCCGGCCTTGCGCACCGGAATGCCCGCCTCGCCGAGGTCCCAGTACAACCCCGCCATGATCGCGAGCCCTTCCCGCGCGATCGCCATCGGCATGTGCTCGTTGGGCGCGTGCTGCGAGCAGCCCGGATAGGAATGCGGCACCCAGATCGTCGGCAATTCCAGGATTTCCGAGAAGATGTCATTGGGCAGCGAGCCACCCAGATTGGGCAGGATCGCAGGCTTTTCCCCGGTTGTGCCGGTGATCGAATCCACTGCCCAATGCACCCAGGGGTGGTCCGGATCGAGGCGGGTTGCGGCGAAGACCTCGTCACGCGCCTTGGCGATCTGCACCCGCTCGAAGCCATGCGCATCGAGGTGACGGCGAAGCGCGGGGAGGATTTCATCGGGGTCGACGCCCACCACGAAACGCAGCTGGCACCTTGCCCAGGCATTCGGCGGAACCGCATTCACCGGCCCTTCCGGATTGCCGCATTTGAAGGCGAGGATCTGGAATGACGACCAGCCATAGACCTTCTCGGCCATGGTCATGCCTGGCTCGCCCCACCACGGATCGAGCTCGGGCCCGCCCGGATCGGCCTTGACTTCGATCTCCGAGAGCACGCGCTTGACCGAATCCGGGATCGTTCCCGGGGTCCATTCCGGGATGCGGATCTCGCCTTTCGGACCCGTGATGCAGGCCAGCGCATGGGCGAGTTCGATACCGGGATTCGAAAGCAGCCCACCAAAATTGCCGGAGTGATGACCGCCTTCGCGCGCATCGATCCATATATCCATGGTGTAGCCGCCACGCGCGCCGAGGAAGATCGTGGGGCGCGAGAGCGACAGCCGCGGGCCGTCGGAGGCGATCAGAACGTCGGCACGGAATTTCTCGCGATGTGCCGCGCAGAGTTCGCGCAGACCCGGCGAACCCATCTCCTCACCCATCTCGATGATGTATTTGGCATTGAAGCCGAGCTTGCCGCGCTCTTCCAGAACCGCGCGCAAGGCGGCGATGTTGATCGAGTGCTGGCCCTTGTTGTCGACGGTGCCGCGCCCGTACCAGAGCCCGTCGCGCTCCACCAGCTCCCAGGGCGAGAGCCCTTCCTTCCAGGCATCGTCGAGGCCGCGGATGGCGTCGCCGTGGCCGTAGCCCAGCACCGTGACGAGGGCGGGATCCTCGATGCGCTCGGCATAGAGGAAGGGTCCTTTTCCGGGTGGCTGAATCAGCGTCTCGCAGGTAAAACCCATCGCCTCGAGCGTGGGGCGCATCTCCTCCTCGACATAGCGGGCGAGATCGGCGGCACGCGCGGGGTTCTGGCTCTCCGTCGGGATCGCCACGCGGCGGGCGAGATCGGCCTTGAAGGCACCGGAATCGAAATGCGCCTCGGCGCGCGCGACGGCCTCTTTGCGGGACATGACGTCCTCCCTCGGTTGCCCCGGGCGGGGCGTGTCTGGATCGCGTCGAGGGATAGCCCTGCGGCGCGGGGAATCAATGGGCAAGGGCGCCGGATGGGTTGCGCTCGGGCGGGTTCGTCGGTCGAGCGGGCATTCGGAGCGGGAAACGGAAACAACGCCTGCCCGAAATGGCGGCGGCGCGTGTAGGGTGGCGCCCGGAGGGTGACGATGGACAGAAAGCCGCCGGTGGATCCGGCAGCGAAGACGCGTGACACGAGAACGCTCTGGCGCCGCGAGATTCTCGCGACGCTCGCGCTCGCCTGGCCGATGATCGCCATCAACCTGTCGCAGACCGGGCTGGGCGCCACAGACGTCGTCATGCTGGCCTGGCTCGGGCCGGAGGTGCTCGCCGCCGGGTCGCTCGGATTCAACCTGTATTTCGTCGCCTTTGTCGGCAGTCTCGGCCTGATCAGCGCCATTTCGGCGATGATCGCAGCGGAGCGCGGACGCAACCGGCATTCCGTGCGCGAGGTGCGCCGCTCGTTCCGTCAGGGATTGTGGAGCGCGGTGGCCTTGGCGGTGCCGATCTGGATCGCCTTGTGGAATGCGGAGACGCTCCTGATCCTGCTCGGGCAGGAACCGGCGCTCGCGGCGCAGGCCGCCGAATATCTGCGCTACAAGCAATGGGGACTTCTGCCGATGCTCGGCTTCGTCGCCCTGCGCTTCTTTCTCGCGGGGATGGAGCGCCCCTTCCTCGCGCTGGTCGTTTCGCTGTGCGGGCTCGCGGTGAACGCGCTGGCGAATTACGTACTGATCTTCGGCAATTTCGGTGCGCCGGCCATGGGACTCAACGGGGCGGGGATCGCCACGACGCTGACGGCGAGCTTCATGTTCGTGATGCTGACGCTGATCGCGAGGCGCGACCGCCGTTTCCGGCGCTATGCGCTGTTCGGGCGGTTCTGGCGGGCCGATTGGCCGCGATTCATCGAGCTCTGGCGGCTCGGTGTGCCGATTTCGGCGATGATCCTCTTCGAAGTGATGATCTTCTCCGCAGCACTCTTCCTGATGGGGATGATCTCGACGCAGGCGCTCGCCGCCCACACCATCGCCATCCAGATCGCCTCGCTCGCCTTCATGGTTCCGCTCGGCCTCGGACAGGCGGTGACGGTGCGCGTCGGCGTGGCTTACGGCGCGCGCGATCATGCGGCGATCGCCCGGGCCGGGTGGAGCGCCTTCGGCATCGCGATGATCTTCATGAGCATCGCCGCGCTCGTCATGATCAGCGCGCCGCATCTTTTGATCAGCGCCTTCCTCGATCTGCGCGATCCCGAGAATGCCGGCGTGATCGCGCTCGCGGTTTCGTTCCTCGCCATGGCCGCGATCTTCCAGATCGTCGACGGCGCCCAGGCGGTGGGGGCGGGGATGCTGCGCGGCTTGCAGGATACGCGCATCCCGATGCTCTATGCCGCGTTCGGCTACTGGCTGATCGGCATGCCGATCGCTGTCGGATTCGGGCTGTATTCGCCGCTCGCGGGGGTGGGCGTGTGGATGGGGCTCGCCGGCGGGCTCACCGTCGTCGCGATTCTGCTGATGTGGCGCTGGCTGCGGCGCGACCGCCTCGGCCTGCTCCCGGATACGCGCCGCCCGGCGCAGATCATGCGCGGGCATGCAGGACCGGGATCAGCGCAGAAGACGCTATAGCAGCGCCCGCAGCGAATCCCGGATCTCGGCTTCCTCGTCGGTGGGAATGACGGCGGTTGCGATGCGGCTTTCCGCATGCGAGATGATCGGGCCGTGGGCTTCGTTGGCCGCTTCGTCGGGGATCAGGCCGAGCCAGGCGAGACCCTTCATCACGCGCAGGCGCAAGGCGGCATCGTGCTCACCGATGCCGGCGGTGAAGACGAGGCCGTCGAGCCCTCCGAGATCGGCGGCGAGCGCCCCGACATGATGCAGGATCGAGGCGGTAAACAATGCGATCGCCTCTTCGGCCTCGGGCGCGTCGCTCGCGGCGAGCCTGCGCATATCGTTGCTGATGCCCGATACGCCGAGAAGCCCCGATTGCTTGCCGAGCAGGTTTTCGAGCGCGTCGGCATCGAGCCCCTTCTCGCGCATCAGATGGATCAGCACGCCCGGATCGATCTGCCCGCAGCGCGTACCCATCATCACCCCGTCGAGGGCGGTGAAGCCCATCGTGGTGGAGACGCTCTCGCCGCCATGCATGCCGCACAGGCTCACGCCGCTGCCCAGATGCGCCACGATCACCCGTCCCGCCGCTATCTTCGCATCGAAGATCTGCGGCAGGAGCCGGCTGATATGGGCGTAGGACAGGCCATGGAAACCGTAGCGCAGAATGCCTTCCTCGCTCAGCGCGCGCGGCAGGGCGAAGAGTTTCGAAAGCCGCGGGCGCCCATGGTGAAAGGCGGTGTCGAAACAGGCGATCTGCGGGATGTCCGGCCAGAGCTCCTCAGCGGCGCAGATACCGGCGAGATTATGCGGCTGATGCTGCGGCGCGAGCGGGGTGAGCCGGTCGAGGGCGGCGAGGATATCCGGCGTGACGCGCAAGGGTGCCGCGAAATCCGGCCCGCCATGCACGACGCGATGACCGATCCCGCTGATCTCGCGGTCGGCGAAACGCGTGGAAAGCGTCTCGAGCAACCAGATCGTCAGATCGTGGATATGCGGGGTGTCTTTGGGCGGGGCGGCATCGGCGAGCGCGTCGCCACCATCGTTCATGACGAGCGCCGGCTCGTGACCGACATTCTCGATCCTCCCCCGCGCGATCACGCCGTCTCCTTCCGCCGGATAGAGGGCGAACTTGATCGTCGAGGAGCCGATATTGAGAACGAGCAGGGCCGCGCTCATTCCGCCGCACCCTTGAGGCCGTCGCTGCGGCGCGCATAGAGCTGGGCCAGCGCGGCGGAGGCGAGGCGGGAATCGGCGCTGTCGGCCCGCGAGGTCAGCATGATCGGCACGCGCGCGCCGATCACGATCCCAGCCGATTCGGCGCCGGCGAGATAGATCAGCTGCTTGGCGATCATGTTGCCGCTCTCCAGATTGGGCGCGACGAGGATATCCGCCTGGCCCGCGACAGCCGAGTTGATCCCCTTGGCCTTGACGGCGGCGGGGGAGATGGCGTTGTCGAAGGCGAGCGGCCCGTCGATCAGCCCGCCGCTGATCTGGCCGCGATCATGCATCTTGCAGAGCGCCGCCGCGACGAGGGTCGAGGGCAGCCGGCCCGTCACCGTCTCGACCGCCGAGAGCAGGGCGACGCGGGGCGCGTCGGTTCCCAGCGCCCGGCAGAGATCGATCGCGTTCTGGACGATGTCGCGCAGCACCTCCAGATCCGGCGCGATGTTGATCGCGGCATCGGTGACGAAGAGTGTGCGCGGATAGCTCGGCACGTCGAGGGCGAAGATATGGCTCAGCCGGCGATCCGTGCGCAGCCCGTTCGTGCGGCTGACGACGGCTGCGAGCAACTCGTCCGTATGCAGCTTGCCCTTCATCAGCGCCTCGGCCCGGCCCTCGCGCACGAGCGCGACGGCGCGTTCGGAGGCGGCATGGGAATGGGGCGTGTCGATAATCTCGAACTCACCGATGTCGATATCGGCCTCGCGCGCCGCCGCGGCGATCTTCACCTGAGGGCCGACGAGCAGCGGCGTGATGATGCCCGCACGTGCCGCGCGTACCGCACCGTCGAGGCTCAGCGTGTCGCAGGGATGCACCACGGCGGTGACCAGCGGATCATGCGTGCGGGTCTGCTCGATCAGCGCCTTGAAGCGCGCGCTCGGCGCATGCAGCGTCACCTCCGGCAGGACGGCGCGGGGGCGGCGAACCTTCTCGCGCGGGGCGAGCACGCGCGCTTCGCCGGAAATGACCACGTCGCCCTTCTGATTGACGCAGCGGCAGGAGAGCGTGACGTGCCCGTTCCCGGCATCTTTCTCCGTCACCGTGACGCTGCTCGTGATGGTGTCGCCGATGCCGACGGGGCCGCTGAAATGCAGGGACTGGTCGAGATAGATCGTTCCCGGTCCGGGCAGGCGGGTGCCGAGTACGGCGGAGATCAGCGCCCCGCCCCACATGCCGTGGGCGATGACCCGGTGGAAATGGCCCTTCTGCGCGTAATCATCGTCGAGATGGGCCGGGTTCACGTCGCCCGACATCACCGCGAAGAGATCGATATCCTCGCGGGTGAGGCTGCGGGTGATCTCGGCGCTGTCGCCGACGGTGATCTCGTCGAAGGTGCGGTTTTCGATGTAATCCATCTTCGGCCTCTTTCATGGGCGACAGCGCTACGTGCCGACTCTACATGCGGATATGGCGAGCGGCTGCACCGGCTTTCGCGTTCACGACGAGCCCGACCTTGCCGGTGAGCGCGGAATTATCGGCATTTCCGCTCATACGACGCTCCCTCTTTTGCACTGCACATAACGTCGTGTATCAAATCCCGGCGGGGCTGCCATCCGGATAAGGCTTAGGCGGTTCGCTTGATCCGAGCGCGCCAATGCGACTTCGAAAATCGTTAAGTCTGCCGTATTTCCCTGCTTGTGAAGCGGCTCCCCTTCGGTAATGTCGCTGCGACGAGGGGGGAGCGGAAATCATGAAGAAATTGTTGTTGGTGGCCGTTGCGGCGGTCGGTCTGTCGGCATGCCAGACGACGCAGGAAGTCGCGCAGGAGATACGCGGCGAGTGGATCGGGCAGCCGGTCGATTCGTTCTTCGTGATGCACGGCCCGCCCGTCTCGGAATACGCGCTCTCGTCCGGTGGCACGATCTATACCTGGCGCGGCGGCGAAGACAGTTTCACGCGGCCCGCACAGATCCGCAGCACCACCGTCGGCGGGCAGAGGATCGGCTCCTCGCATACCCGTTCACGCACCACCCATCCCGGCCCGGGCCGGACGGTGACGCGCTCGACCACGACCTCCACCTCCTTCGGATTCCCCGGCATCACCCAGGATGTGATCGTGCGCCCGGCCGAGCGGGTCGAACTCGTCTGCGAAGCGCAGCTCTCCGTCGATCGACAGGGCATCATCGAGCAGGTGCGCATCAGCCGCGACACCGAGGGGCGCGGCTTCTCGTTCTCACGCTGCGCGGAAGTCTTCGGATCCTGAGGCGGATCGGGCGCTGAGCCTTGAGGTAACCCATCCGTTAGGTTATTATCAGTGAATGGTCGTCATTCACCGCGCCCACGGCTTTCGGTTCGTGATCTACACGGCTGATCATGAGCCGGCGCATATCCATATTACGGGGCCGGGGCAGGCGAAGATCAATCTGGTCGGTGCCGACGGGAAGCCCGAACTGGTGTCATTTGTCGGCATCAAACATACCGAAATGCGACGGCTTATGAACGAGGTCGAAGCGCGCCGGGATGAATTTCTCGCGGAATGGGAGCGGATCCATGGCAAATCTGACTGATGCCCAGCTCGAGACAGCCGAGGCCAGGGGCCGTGCCATGCTGACGAACGAGCCCCGCGCGGTATCGGCACGCTATGATCGCGAGAGCGCGCGGGTCGCCGTCGAACTGATGAACGGCTGCGCCTACATCTTCCCCGTGAATCTCGTTGAGGATCTGGCCGGGGCAGGTGCAGAAGAGCTTGCGGTGATCGAAATCGACGGGATGGGGTTCAACCTGCATTGGCCCCGCCTCGACGTCGATCTTTATGTTCCCGCACTCGTGGCGGGAATTTTCGGCACCCGCGACTGGATGACGAAGGCGCTCGCCCGCGAGGCCGGGCGCAGAACTTCCGCTGCGAAGGCCTCCGCCGCCCGCGCCAACGGCGCGAAGGGCGGAAGGCCGCGTATCAAGCCTCTCAACCCCGCTTCATCGTGACGTTGAGCGCGGGCTTGGTGTTGATCGTCTGGAAGACGACGCAATAGCGCTCGGTCAGCTTGAGCAGCTGGTCGAGCTGCTCCTGATCGGCATCGGTCTCGACATCAAAAGTGAGATTGATCTCGCGAAAACCGACCGGCGCTTCCTTGTCGACGCCGAGCGTGCCGCGGAAATCGAGCATGCCCTCGGCGATCACGTCGCCGCGACGCAGTTCGATGCCGAGCGCGGTCGCGACCGCCTTCAGCGTCACGCCGGCACAGGCGACGAGGGCTTCGAGCAGCATGTCGCCCGAACAGAGTTCGGCTCCGCTGCCGCCGGTCGCCGGGTGCAGGCCGGCCACGGCCATGGCGCGGGCCGTATCGACCTTGCAGGCGATGCCCTCGGCCTCGATCGAGCCTTTGGCGGAGAGCGTGATCAGCGCGGCATCGGCATCGTCGCGATATTGCTGCTTGAGCGGCGCTTGCAGCGCGCGCAGGGCCTGTCCGTCCATGGAGAGTTCCTTTCTTCGTGATTTTTTCTGGTTAATCCGTTTCGTCGCCCCCGTCACCACCAATGGCCGGCGGCCTGTGCTGCACGCTCGGTCTGGGGAGGGCGCCGTGCTTCGTCGAGCGCTTCCAGAAGGCGGCGGACATCCTGCTCGAATCCCGTGCTCGTCTGCACGCGGGGGCGGGCGAGGGTGATCGGCAATTCGTCGTGAATGCGGCCCGGACGCGCGCGCATCACGAAGGCGCGATCAGCCAGCGTCACGGCCTCCGAGACGTCATGCGTGACCATCAGCACGATCGGGCGCACATCCTCCCACAGATCGAGCAGCGCCCCGTGCAGGCTCGCGCGGGTGAAGGCGTCGAGCGCGGAAAACGGCTCGTCCAGCAGGAGCAGCTTGGGCCGCGTCACCAGCGCCCGCGCGATGGCGACGCGCTGCTGCTGGCCGCCTGAGAGATCACGCGGCCAGCGCCCGGCATGTTCCGACAGGCCGATCCGCTCCAGCGCATGGGTGATGCGCGCATCGCGCTCGGCGCGCGGCAGATTGTCGATGCCGAAACCGACATTGTCGGCGACGTTGAGCCAGGGCAGCAGGCGCGGTTCCTGGAAGACCACGGCGACGGCGGGATGCGGCCCGGTGATGCGCTCGCCGTCCAGGCTGATCGTGCCGCCGGTGGCGTGATCGAGGCCGGCGGCGAGGCGCAGAAGCGTGGTCTTGCCGCAGCCCGACCCGCCGATCAGCGCGGCGATCTCGCCGTCACGGATCTCCAGATTGATGTTGGACAGGGCCTGCGTCCCGTCCGCATAGGTCTTGCCGAGATGGGAAAGTGTCAGCATCACAGGCGCTCCCTGACGGTATCCTGCCAGCGCGTGAGCGGGGCGGTGAGGGTGACGAGCAGCCAGTCGGCGGCCTTGCCGAGCAAGGCGAAGGCGATGATGGCGGCGACGATCTGGTCGGTCATGCCCATCTGCTGGCCGTCGACGAGGAGATAGCCGAGCCCCTCCGACGCACCCATGAATTCCGCCGCGACGACGAACATGAATCCGAGGCCGAGCCCGGAGCGCAGGGCGGTGAGCGTCTCCGGCAGGATCGCCGGCAGCAGGATGCGCCGGGCCATGGCGAGGCGCGAGAGCCGGAAGGCGCGACCGACCTCGACGAGCTTGCGGTCGACGGAAAGGATGCCCTGCGCCACGCCGAGATAGACGGGGAAGAACACGCCGACGGCAATCAGCATGACCTTCGAGGTCTCGAAAATGCCGAACCACAGGATGAACAAGGGCACCCAGGCGATCGAGGGCACGGAGCGCAGCGCCTGGAGAGTCGGATCGAGCAGGTTGCGCATCAGCCCGCTCGCTCCGGACACGGCGCCGAGGATCATGCCGACGACGGCCCCGCAGGCGAAGCCGACGAGCACCCGCCACAGGGTGGCCCAGACATGAAGCCACAGATCGCCATAGACGGCGAGTTCGTGGAAAGCGTTCACGATCCGGCTCGGAGGCGGCATCAGCCGGCCCTCGGCGAAACCGAAAGCGACCGCCGCCTCCCAGCCGGCGGCGAGGCCGAGCGGCAGGATCAGCGCGAGGGCGAGGCTCTGGCCGAACCAGCCTTTGCCGGGGCCCGTCGCCGTCTCGTTCGGCTTCTCTTGCGCACCGGTGGCGGCAGGCTCGCGAGGGCCTGCCGCCGGGGCGTTTTCGTCATGGGTGTCGACGGCGCGTGACAGGGTCATGCTCGTCTCCTCGCACGGCTTACAATCGGGACCGCTTCGTTCACTGCGTGGTGGCAGCGTTGAAGCGGGTGTCGATCAGGGCGTCGAGATGCGTCTCGACATCCACGTTGCGGCGGATGACGCCGGCTTCCTGTAGGGCGAGCCCGGCCTGAAGGATGGTCTCGCGCTGAGCTTCGCCGATGGCGGAATGGGTCAGATCGGTACGCTCGAACTGACGCGCGACGACGTCTTCCGGCAGGCGGGTGAAGTCGCGAAACAGCGCCTGGATCGCCTCGGGGTCGGCGAGCGCTTCTTCACGGGCGCGCTCATAGGCGGCGATCACGCGCTCGACGAGTTCGGGATGCTCCTCGGCGAAGGCCGTGCGCACGTTGAGGATGCCCCAGGTATTGGCGTCCGCATCGCGGTAGAACAGCCGCGCGTCGCTCTCGATTTCGGATGCCGCCATCATCGGATCGAGCCCGGCCCAGGCCTGGACGTCGCCACGCTCCAGCGCGAGGCGGCCATCGGCGTGCTGAAGGAGCACGAGGCGCACGTCACGCTCGGTCAGGCCGGCGGAGGCCAGCGCGCGCACGAGGAAGATATGCGGATCGGTGCCGCGCGTCACGGCGACGGACTTGCCGGCCAAGTCCTCGATGCTCTCGATATCGCTGTCGCCCTGGGTGACGAGCGCCGTCCATTCCGGCTGGGAGTAGACGTAGATCGCGTTGATCGGATTGCCGTTGATGCGTCCGATCAGGGCTGCGGCGCCGGCGGTGGAGCCGAAATCGAGCGAACCGGCATTGAGGAATTCGAGCGCCCGGTTCGAACCGTGCGACTGCACCCAGCGTACGTCGATCCCGTCTTCCGCGAGCGCCTCTTCGAGATAGCCGCGCTCCTTCAAGAGCAGGCTCACCGGGTTGTAGGTCGCGTAATCGAGGCGGATCTCACTGGGCGTCTGGGCAGAAACGTTCGTCAAGCCGAACGCGGCCAGAGCGACCATGCCTGCGAGAAATTTTCTGAAACGTGTAATTTGGCGCATGATCTGCTCTCCCGATCGACGATATTCCTGGAAACCCGATCCCGATGCTGGCGATAGCACTGGGCCGTTTGCGCACAGAACGGTGTCCGACTCCTGCGTCTCGTTCGGTTTGTAGAACGATATGGATAAATTTGTCAATTACGTCTGTTTTGAAATATTAAATCCGATCGGAGAATGTGAATTATTCCCGGCGCCGGCCCTTGCGCTTCATCATTGTCTTCTCGACCGTGCAGGCCAAAGAGATGCCGAACAGATTGCCGTATCAGCATGGGGGTGAATGTCTTGGAACCAAGGGTCAGTCGGGTTTGCGGTTAGGTCATTATATGACCTCGAATTTTTCTTGAGGGGATCAACTCGTCCGCAAATGACGTCGACGACGTCGTATTCTCCATAGCAAGGCAAAAACAGAGGAGAACGCGCATGTCGACGGGTATGTTGAGCAAGACCGACAAGGACCATCCGCTCCATTATCTGCGCGATCAGGGATTCGAGGCCTATACGCCCGAGGATCACGCCACCTGGGCGACGCTGGCGCGACGGCAGAGGGAGGTGCTGCAGGGGCGCATCTGCGACAGTTTTCTCGAAGGTCTCGACGCGCTCGGCATCTCTGACGAGGGCATCCCGGATTTTCGGGTGATGAATGCGCGGCTGCGCGAAGCCACTGGCTGGGAAGTCGTCGCGGTGCCCGGGCTCGTGCCCGACATCACCTTCTTCACGCTGCTCGCGGAGCGCAAGTTTCCCGCCGGATACTGGATCCGCAAGCCCGAGCAGATCGACTATATCGAAGAGCCCGACATCTTCCACGACGTGTTCGGCCACGTGCCGCTGATCATGCGGCAGGTCTACGCCGATTATCTCGAAGCCTATGGCAAGGCGGGGCTCGAAGCGGCGCGTCACGGGACGCTGCATCGGCTCGCGCGGCTCTACTGGTACACGGTCGAATTCGGTCTCGCGCGCACGCCGCAGGGTTTGCGCATCGTGGGGGCGGGCATCGCCTCATCGCCCTCGGAGACCGTGTTCTCGCTCGAGAGCAACTCGCCGAACCGGATCGGCTTCGACCTCGGACGCGTCATGCGCACGCGTTACCGGATCGACGATTTCCAGGAGAGCTATTTCGTGCTCGACAGCCCGGACGCATGGCCCGCGCTCGATCTCGATGCGCTGATCCCGCTCTGGCGCGAGCTCGATCGCATGGAGGATCTCGCGCCGGGTGACATCGTTGCGGATGACGAGGTGCTGCACCGGGGCGACGGGCGCTATCACGCGGCGAAACGCGACGCCGCCTGAGTGCTTCGACCACGACCCGGCGCGATACGGGCCGGCATATCTCAATGCGGGCCGCGTGCGAGGATCGGCGCGGCCTCGGAGGCGAGCGCCGTCGTCGAGAGGCTCTCGGCTTCGAGGGCCTCGCGCGCCTTGGCGAGCCGGATTTCCGCCACGTCGAGACGGGCCTGGACGGCGAAGATGCGCGCCTGCGCGTCGCGCTGGGCGTCGTTGATGCGCGCCTGCATCTCGGCATCCTTGCGCGCGAGCACTTCCTCACGCGCGGAGAGTGCCTCCTCGATGCTCGCGAGGCGTTCGCGCGCCTCTTCCCGATGGCGGGCGAGCGCGTCCTGTGCTGCATCGGCTTCCGCCTCGGCGGCGGCGATGCGTTCCTTCATGATGGCGAAGGCGCGTGCAGCGCGCTCCTCGATATCGTCGCGGGCGGCTTCCGCCGCTTCGGCACGCTCCTCCGCCTTCTGCGCGCGGCGGCAGGCTTCGTCGAGGCGCTTCTGCATGTCGGCGAGGCGCGATTGCGCTTCGTTGGCATAGCGCCGGGCCTCGCCCACGAGCGCATGTGTCTCCGCGAGCCGGCCTTCGGCATCGTTCGCGCGCTGTTGCGCCTGGGCGAGCGCGTCGGCGTGGCGGCTGACCGCTTCTTCGGTCGCCACGAGGCGGGCTTCGTTGCGGCGCAGGCGTCTCGCGATGGCCTCGGCGCCTTCGAGGGGATTGCGTTCGCGCGACGGTTGAGCGGCGCGAGCCGCAGCGGTGGGCTCGTCGCCTTCCTGCGCAGCGGCGCGCCGGGAGGCTTGTGCGTCGCGCATCGCCGCTTCGGCGAGGCGTTCGGCGAGCCAGGCGGCGGGAGCGTTGCGCCAGCGCTCGAATTCCTCGTCGCGCGGCGCAGCGCCGGGCGACGTCGCCGTGGGCTTGCCCTTTGCCGCGTTCCCCGAGACGGAATTGCCGGAGACCGGCCTCCTGGCGGGCGTACGCGCGGCAGCGGCATGCGTGGGGTTCGCATGTGTGGTGACCGAGGCGTCGGCGGTCGCGGTCTGGCGTGTGGCGGGTCCCACGATCTGCATGGCGTAGTCCTTGCGCGGTCGGTACGCGCCGTCGCAGGTGGGCGACGTAGCGTAAGCGTGAATCATTCATGAATGATCAGCGTTAAAAATCGATTAAACTGCTTTAATCATGAGTTGTGATGCAGCCTATGCGCGCTCTATTGAGCAACCTTTGATTATTCGCGGGGCTCTGTAATGGTTCCATGCCCGTTTCTGCTTCCGCCCTGCGCCATGATCTGCGTCGGACGCGCCCGCTGCCCGCCCGCCGGTCTAACCGGCCCCCGACGCGTAAATCTGTGCAGGAACCCGGTTTTCGTCCTGATCCGGTTGTACTTTCGCGTGAAAATGCGGCTAGGCTGCCCGCATGGAATGGTTTCTCGATCTCTACTGGCCGCATCTGACCTTCGCTGCGGGCCTCGGCATCGGGCTCGTCGCGGCCCTGCACGCGGCCATGACGAAGGACGACGTCCGCGCCGCCGTCGGCTGGGTCGCCGTCATTCTGTTCTCGCCGTTCCTCGGCGCCTTCCTCTATCTCGTCGCCGGCATCAACCGCATACGCCGTGCGAGCGCGCAGCGGCGGCGACGCCGGCGCAACCGTCCCCGCGACGCGCATGAGGAAGCAGCGCTTTCCAGCGCGATCACGAAGCCCGCTCTCGCCCGGCTCGGGGACAGCCTGTCACCGTTTCGCCTGAAGCCGGGCAATTGCATCACGCCCCTGAGCGGCGGCGACGAGGCCTATCCGGCGATGATCGAGGCGATTCGCGGCGCAAAGCGCTCGGTCGTGCTCGCGAGCTATATCTTCGATCACGACGAAGCCGGGCTCGCCTTCGTCGAGGCGCTCGCCGATGCGCAGGTACGTGGCGTCCAGGTCAGGATCCTGATCGACGGCGTCGGGTCGCGCTATTCGCATCCCCCGATCAGCCATACGCTCGGCGACAGGGGCATCGACGCGGCTTTGTTCATGAGCAGCCTGTCGGGGCTGCGGCTGGCCTATGCCAATCTGCGCAGTCACCGCAAGATCATGATCGTCGACGGGGAGACGGGCTTCACCGGCGGGATGAACATCCGGGCGCATTTCCTGACTGCGGCTGCGGGGAAGGACGTCGCGCATGATACGCATTTCATGGTCACCGGCCCGCTCGTCGGCGAGTTGATGACGGTCTTCGCCGAGGATTGGGAATTCACCACCAACGAGAATCTCAAGGGTCCGGACTGGTTCGTGCATGATCGCGCCGCGAGCACGCCCCCCATCACGGATGCTCTCGCGACGATGGAAGCCGCGCCCGCGCGCGCCGTGCCCTCTGGGCCGGACGAGACGCTCGAATCGACCCATGCCATGTTGATCGGCGCCATCGGCGAGGCGCGCGAGCGGGTGATGCTGGCCACGCCCTATTTTCTGCCCGACCAGCAACTCGTCGCCGCTTTCGGCGTCGCCGCCCGGCGGGGTGTGGCGGTCGATATCGTGATCCCGCTGGCCAACAATCTGAAACTCGTCGATTACGCGATGACCGCCCAGCTCGACCAGGTGCTGCGTCATGGCTGCCGCGTCTGGCGCGCGCGCGGGCCCTTCGATCATTCCAAGCTCTTCACCATCGACGGGGTGTGGAGCTATGTCGGCTCGTCCAATATCGACCCGCGCAGCCTGCGCCTGAATTTCGAACTCGATGTCGAGGTGCATGATCCCGGCCTCGCCGGCTGGATCGAGGATCGCCTGCGGGCACGCATGGCGGATGCCGAGCCGGAAACCCTCGAAACCCTCGCCGCCCGCCCGGCCTGGAAGCGCGTGCGCAACCGCCTCGTCTGGCTGGCGTCACCATATTTGTGAAGATTTGCAACGAACGGCCAAGCTCTGCATTGTCCCTTCGAACAATCAGTCAAGAAGGAGCCCGCCATGGGTATCGAAAGCCTCGTCATCTTCCTCATCATCGGCGCGCTCGCGGGCTGGATCGCCGGAGCGCTGGTGCGCGGATCGGGTTTCGGTATCCTCGGCAACATGGTGCTCGGCATTCTCGGCGCCTTCGCCGCCGGGTTGATCCTGCCGCAGCTCGGCTTCACCATAGGCGGCGGCTTCTTCGCCGCGCTGATCCACGCCACGATCGGCGCGATCATCCTCCTCGTCGTGGTGCGTCTCGTGAAGCGGATGTGAGGCGGTCGGCGCGCGCGTCTTCAAAATCGCCCATCCGGTTCGCGGCGATTCCGCGCGAATGCCGCGCGTGGCTGCGCTAGACTGTGTAGCCACTGCCACCGACATGAGCGACAAAGTGACGACAGCCATCGCCAGCCTCGATACAGAAAGCCTCGGCCCCTATCTCGCGGGCGTGATTCCGGGTTTCGGGACCCTGCGGAAGGCGGAGAAATTCGCCGGCGGGCAATCCAACCCCACCTTCCTCCTCACCACGGATACGGGCCGCTACGTGCTGCGCCGCAAGCCGCCGGGGCAGCTTCTGAAATCCGCTCATGCGGTCGATCGCGAATACCGGGTGATGAAGGCGCTCGGCGATACGCCTGTGCCGGTGCCGCGCATGCATCACCTGTGCGAGGACGAGAGCGTCATCGGCTCGGTCTTCTTCGTGATGGATTATCTGGAAGGCCGGATCTTCTGGGAAGCGCTCCTGCCCGATTGCGATCGCGACGAGCGTATCGCGCTCTATGACGCCATGAATGCCGCGCTCGCAGCGCTCCATGATGTCGATCCGGCGCAGGTGGGGCTCGCCGATTTCGGCAAGCCGGGCAGCTATTACCAGCGCCAGATCGGGCGCTGGGGCCAGCAATACCGCGCCTCGGAGACTGTCGCGATCCCCGATATGGACGCGCTGATCGCCTGGCTCGAGGCAAACCAGCCGGCGGATGACGGGATGGTCTCGCTGGTCCATGGCGATTTCCGCCACGACAATATGATCTTCGATCCGGGTGAGCCGCGCATCCTCGCAATTCTCGACTGGGAATTGTCGACGCTCGGCCATCCTTACGCGGATCTCGCCTATCAGTGTATGCAATGGCGGCTGCCCTCGAAAGGCGCCTTCCGGGGCATGGGCGACGCTGATCGCGCGGCGCTCGGGCTGCCGGCGGAGGCCGATTACGTGGCGCGCTATTGCGCCCGGCGCGGGATCGACGGGATTCCGGACTGGTCGTTCTACATCGCCTTCTCGTTCTTCCGCCTCGCGGCGATCCTCCAGGGCGTCTACAAACGCGCCCTCGACGGCAATGCCTCCAATCCCGAACGCGGGATCCGCATGGGTGAGACCGTGCCGCTGCTCGCGCGCATGGCCATGGAGGAGATCGCGGGAGAGGCCTCGTGAGCGCCGATTATACCGGCAAGGTGGTGCTGATCACCGGTGCCGCCGGCGGTTTCGGGCGCGCGGCGGCGCGGCGCTTCGTTGATGCGGGCGCGAAGCTCGTGCTGACGGATCGCGACGCGGATGCGCTCGCGGCGCTCGCAGCCGGGCTGCCGGATGGCGCGGTGGCCACTCATTCCGGTGATATCGGGAACGAAGCCACAGCCGAGGCCGTGATCGCGGCGGGCCTCGCGGCTTTCGGGCGGATCGATGTCGCGATCAACAATGCCGGGATCGCGCCGGATCTGATGCGCCTGTCGGAGACGAGCGCCGAGGTGATGGAAGAGGTGATGCGGGTGAACGTGCTCGGCACGTTTCATTTCATGCGCCGCGAGATCACCCTGATGCAGGAGCAATTCGCGCGGGACGGGCGCGGCGGTGTGATCCTCAACGTCGCCTCGGTCGCCGGACTCGTCGGCGCACCGCTGCTCGCTGCCTATGCCGCGTCGAAACACGCGGTGGTGGGGCTGACCCGCTCGGCGGCGATCGAGACGGCGAAGCGCGGCGTGCGCATCAACGCCCTGTGCCCGTCATTCGCATCCACGCCGATGGTCGATGCCATGATCGCCGGCATGCAGCGCGAACCCGACGAGGCGCTCGCACGCCTCGTCTCCGCCGTGCCTATGGGGCGCACGGCGACGGCCGAGGAAGTGGTCGATGCGATGCTGTGGATTTGCAGCGACGCGAACAGCTTCATGACGGGGAACGCTGTCGCCCTCGACGGCGGGCTCTCGGCGGGCTGAAGCCGGTTTCAAACTCTTTCCTGCAAACGCAGCAGCGCGATCTGGCCGATCTCGCGCATGGCGGTGTCGAATTCCGTCTCCGGATCATTCTCCAGCCGCGCCTCGAAAGCGGCGAGGATCTCGTTCTTGCCGCGGCCCTTCACCGCCATGATGAAGGGGAAGTCGAATTTCGCTTTATACGCGTCGTTGAGGGCGAGGAAGCGGTCGCGCTCCTCCTCGGTGAGGGCGGTGAGGCCGGCAGACGCCTGTTCGGCCTGTGAATCGGGCGCCATTTCCGCGACTTGCAGGCGCCCGGCGAGATCGGGATGGGCGCGGATCAGGGTGAGCTTCGCCTCGCGCGGAGCGGCTTGGAGCACCGCCATCATTGCGGTGTGCAATCCCTCCGCCGTATCGCCTTCAGGCCCGAGTCCGGCCTCGTGGGTGTGCTCGGCAATCCAGGTGGAATGCTCGAACACGTCACCGAACAGACCGATGAAGAGCCCGCGCGCCATCTTCGAGGGGGTGAGATGCGCCGGGCGGTGATGGCGCGCCCAGTGGCGGGCAATGTCGATGCGGCGCGCCACCCAGACCTGCTCGTGGCTCGCGACGTAATTGATGAAGCGCGCGAGCGCCGCCGCACGGCCCGGGCGCCCGGCGAGGCGGCAATGCAGCCCCACCGACATCATCTTCGGCGCATCCTCGCCCTCGGCATAGAGCGTATCGAACGTGTCCTTGAGATAGGTGAAGAACTGGTCGCCCGCATTGAAGCCCTGCGCGGTGGCGAAGCGCATGTCGTTGGCATCGAGCGTATAGGGCACGACGAGCTGGGTGGCGTCTCCCTTCTCGACCCAATAGGGCAGATCGTCGGCATAGCTGTCCGCGCTGTAGAGAAAACCGCCTTCCTCAATCACGAGATCGAGCGTGTCCGGCGAGGTGCGGCCCTGATAGAAACCGAGCGGGCGGACGCCGGTGAGCTCTTCCTGGATGCGGATCGCCTCGCGGATATGGGCGCGCTCCTCGTCGGCGCTGAAATCCTTGTAGTCGATCCATTTCAGCCCGTGGCTCGCGATTTCCCAGCCGGCCTCCTTCATGGCCCCGACGGCCTGCGGATTGCGCGCCATGGCGCTCGCCACGCCGAAGACGGTGACGGGCATGTCGCGGGCGGTGAAGAGCCGGTGGAGCCGCCAGAAACCGGCGCGCGAGCCGTATTCGTAGAGCGATTCCATGCTGGGATGCCGCTGGCCGAGCCAGGGCTGCGCGCCGATAATGTCGGAGAGGAAGGCCTCCGAGGCGCGATCCCCGTGCAGGATGTTGTTCTCGCCGCCTTCTTCGTAGTTGATCACGAACTGCACGCAGATCCGCGCGTCACCCGGCCAGCGCGGATGCGGGGGATTGCGGCCATAGCCGATCATGTCGCGCGGATAATCGGCCATCGCATCAACTCCCGCGATAGGTGGTGCAGCCCCAGGGCGAGGCGAGCAGCGGCACGTGGTAATGCCCGTTCGGCTCGGCGATGCCGAAGCGGATCGGCACCTCGTCGAGGAAGGCGGGTTCGGGCAGGTTCAGGCCCTCGGCGCGAAAATATTCGCCGATGGCGAAGACGAGCTCGTAGCGCCCGCAGGCGAAGGCCTCGCCGGTCAGAAGCGGCGCATCGGTGCGCCCATCGGCATTGGTGCGCGTCTCGACGAGGATGGTGCGGCTGCCGTCATCCTCCAGCCTGCTGAGCGTGACGGCGACCCCGCCGGCCGGCTTGCCATTCGCGGTATCGAGCACATGGGTGGACAGGCGGCCCATGGGAGCGCTCCGTTTGCTGATTGACGATTCGTCTGCGCCCAATGAAGCAGCTTGCACGCCGGCTTTCCAGCCCCCGGGGAGGCGAGTGTGTGAAGGAAGCTGTTGCAAGCGGCACGCAAGCGGCGCAAGCTCGACAATGGTCGCGTGGTCTTGATCGCCCGATCATGTTTGGTCGATCAAATTCGTTCGATGGGCGGTCGCCGTTTTCCCGTCAGGATCAGCAAATGAATTTCGATGTGCTTCTCGCGGCGCCGCTCGCGATCCAGGTGCATGCCTTCGCCGCGCTCGGCGCGTTGGTGCTCGGGCTCGCGCAATTCACGACGCCGGCGGGTGCGACGATCCACCGGGCGCTCGGCTATGGCTGGGTGAGCCTGATGCTGGTGACGACCACGTCCTCCTTCCTGATCAGCGCCAATCCGGTGATCGGGCGGTTCAGCTGGATCCACGGATTGTCCGTCTTCACCACGGTGATGATCGTCGTCGCCATCGTCATGGCACGCCGTCACAAGGTGAAGGCGCATCGGGCGATCATGATCAATCTGTTCATTTTCGCCCTCGTTCTGACCGGCGCTTTCACCCTGCTTCCGGGCCGCGTGATGCATGCGGTGGTGTTCGGCTGAACTATCCCCGGCTGAATTGGCCGTAACGCTTGAAAATGCGGGCGAAAGCGGCCATCACAAAGCCTGATTACCAGCTAGATTCGGGGCCTTCGGCAGATGCGTGCCGGCCCGCCCCGATAAACCGTGTCGACGAGAAAGCAAAACCTTGGCCGATAACGATCAGACCCGTCCCGATGGCCCGCCCCCCGGCGGCGACGTGAAGAGCATCTCCATCGTCGAGGAGATGAAGAAGTCCTATCTCGATTACGCCATGAGCGTGATCGTGTCGCGCGCGCTTCCCGATGTGCGCGACGGGCTGAAGCCGGTGCACCGGCGCATTCTCTTCGCCATGCACGAAAACGGCTACATGCCGGAGAAGCCCTATGTGAAATGCGCCCGCGTCGTCGGCGACGTGATGGGTAAGTATCACCCGCACGGCGATTCCGCGATCTACGACGCGCTGGTGCGCATGGCGCAGAACTTCTCCATGCGCCTGCCGCTGATCGACGGGCAGGGCAATTTCGGCTCGATCGACGGCGATCCCGCCGCGGCCATGCGTTATACCGAGTGCCGCCTCGCGAAGCCCGCCGTGGCGCTGCTCGACGATATCGACAAGGAGACCGTCGATTTCGACGAGAACTACGACGGCAAGGAAATGGAGCCCGTCGTCCTGCCGGCGCGCTTCCCCAACCTGCTCGTCAACGGCGCCGGCGGCATCGCGGTCGGCATGGCCACGAACATCCCGCCGCATAATCTCGGCGAGGTGATCGATGCGTGCTTCGCCTATATCGACAATCCCGCCGTCACCATCGACGAGTTGATCGAGATCGTCCCCGGCCCGGATTTCCCCACCGGCGGGCTGATCCTGGGGCGCGGCGGTGCGCGCTCCGCCTATAATACCGGGCGCGGCTCGGTGATCATGCGTGCGAAGGCGGAGATCGAGGAGATCCGCAAGGAGCGCGAGGCGATCATCGTCACCGAGATCCCCTATCAGGTGAACAAGTCCACCCTGATCGAGCGCATCGCGGAACTGGTGCGCGAGAAGCGGGTCGAGGGTATTTCCGATCTGCGCGACGAGTCGGATCGCGACGGCATGCGCATCGTCATCGAGCTCAAGCGCGATGCGGTGGCCGATGTGGTGCTCAACCAGCTCTACCGCTTCACCGCCTTGCAGACCTCCTTCGGCTGCAACATGGTCGCGCTGAATGGCGGGCGTCCGGAGACGATGAATCTCAAGGACATGATCCGCGCCTTCGTGGATTTCCGCGAGAGCGTGGTCAGCCGTCGCACCAAGTTCCTGCTCGGCAAGGCGCGCGACCGGGCGCATGTCCTGTGCGGCCTCGCCATCGCGGTGGCCAATATCGACGAGGTGATCCAGCTCATCCGCACCGCTCCCGATCCCAATGCGGCGCGCACGGCGCTGATGGATCGCGACTGGCCGGCCTACGATATTGCGCCGCTTATCGCTCTGGTCGACGATCCGCTGCACCGCGTCGCCGAGGACGGCACCTATCGCCTGTCGGAGACGCAGGCCCGCGCCATCCTCGAACTGCGCCTGCAGCGCCTCACCGCGCTCGGCCGGGACGAGATCGGCGACGAGTTGAAGACACTCGCCGACGAGATCCGCGAATATCTCGAAATCCTGAGCTCGCGCGTGCGCATCATGCAGATCATCAGCGACGAACTCGCCGAGATCCGCGAGGCCTATGCCACGCCGCGCCGCACGCAACTCGTCGAATACGGCGCCGATTTCGACGACGAGGACCTGATCCAGCGCGAGGACATGGTCGTCACCGTCTCGCATGCCGGCTATATCAAGCGCGTACCGCTCTCCACCTACCGGGCGCAGCGTCGCGGCGGCAAGGGCCGCTCGGGCATGTCGACCCGCGAGGAGGATTTCGTCACGCGGCTCTTCGTGGCCAATACCCACACGCCGGTGCTGTTCTTCTCCTCGCGCGGGCAGGTCTATAAAGAGAAAGTCTGGCGGCTGCCGCTCTCGGCGCCCAATGCCAAGGGCAAGGCGCTGGTCAACATGCTGCCGATCCATCAGGACGAGCGCATCACCACGATCATGCCCCTGCCCGAGGACGAGGATTCCTGGGACAATTACGACGTGATGTTCGCCACCGCGCGCGGCAATGTCCGGCGCAACAAGCTCTCGGATTTCGTCAACGTCAACCGCGCCGGCAAGATCGCGATGAAGCTCGACGAGGGCGACGCCATCGTCGACGTGCAGGTCTGCTCCACCGATGACGATGTGCTGCTGACGACGGCGACGGGGCGGTGCATCCGCTTCGCCGTGCCGGAAGTGCGTGTCTTCAAGGGCCGCGATTCGACCGGCGTACGCGGCATCGCGCTGGGCAAGGACGACAAGATCATCTCGCTCGCGATCCTGCGTCATGTCGATGCCACGGCGGAAGAGCGTCAGGCCTATCTCAAGCACGCCTCCGCCATGCGCCGCGCCGCCGGCGCCGAGCTGGAGGAAGGCGCAGCCGGCAACGGTAACGGCGCGCCCGTCGATGGCGAGGATGCGGCCGAGATCGAACTCGGCCAGGAGCGTTATGCCGAGATGGGGGCCGCCGAGCAATTCGTGCTGACCCTGTCGGAAAACGGCTACGGCAAGCGTTCCTCGGCCTATGAATACCGGGTCACCGGGCGCGGGGGCAAAGGCATTGTCGCCATGGTCACCAATGACCGCAACGGCAAGCTCGTCTCCGCCTTCCCCGTCGAGCAGCACGACCAGCTCATGCTGATCACCGATCGCGGCCAGACCATCCGCGTCCCCGTCGACGGCATCCGCATCGCCGGGCGCTCCACACAGGGCGTGATCGTGTTCAACACCGCAGCCGACGAGCGCGTCGTCTCCGTCGAGCACATTGCCGGCGAGTCCGAAGCGGTCGCGGTCGATGACGAGGTGGAGGATATCGAAGGGCCGGATACGGGGGATGCCGACCCGGCGCCGGATGCGGGCGATTTGGGCGATAGCGAGCCGGGAGATGGTGAGCCGGAGACCTGACGGCGTATAACGCGTTGCGACTGAATGAGCGGCGATCGGCCCGAGCCGGTCGCCGTTTTTCATGGGAACACGCGACCACACACGGTCTCGCCGCCGCGCGGCGCCGTCCGCCCGCGTGATCCGCCCCAGCGTGATGCATCCCGCCTGATGAGCCCAACCCTTGACTTTCCCCGCCACCCCCCGTAACCAGCGGGTTCGATTTCGTCGCAGAGCCGAAATGCGAGACGCCGACCGGTCCTCGAGGCTGGAGGTCCACGCCCGACAGCGCGTTGCGCCCTCGGGCGTGTTTTGCGTTGTCGCTGATCTGCTCCGCAGCCATGAGGCGGGAAGGGAGTAGCATGTTCGAAGGATTGTCCGAACGCCTTTCCGGCATTCTCGGGGGGCTGACGCGGCGCGGCAAGCTCTCGGATCAGGACGTGCAGAACGCCCTGCGCGAGGTGCGCCGCGCCCTGCTCGAGGCGGATGTCGCGCTCGAAGTGGTGCGGACCTTCACCGATCGCGTACGCGAGCGGGCGGTCGGCGCGGAGGTCGTCAGATCGGTCACGCCGGGGCAGATGGTCGTCAAGATCGTCAACGACGCCCTCGTCGAGATGCTCGGCGCCGAGGCCGAGACGATCAATCTCAATGCCACGCCGCCCGTGCCGATCCTCATGGTCGGTCTCCAAGGCTCGGGTAAGACGACGACCACCGCCAAGATCGCGCGCCGCCTCAAGGAGCGTGATAAAAAACGCGTGCTGATGGCCTCCCTCGATACCCGTCGTCCGGCGGCGATGGAGCAGCTCGCCGTGCTGGGCGGGCAGGTCGATGTCGATACGCTGCCCATCGTCACCGGCCAGAGCGCGCCGCAGATCGCGCGCCGCGCCATGGAGGCGGGGCGGCTCGGCGGTTATGACGTGGTGATGCTCGATACGGCGGGCCGCGTCACCGTCGACGAGGCGCTGATGGACGAGGCGGCGGAAGTCGCGCGCGCTGTCGACGCCCACGAAGTGCTGCTCGTGGCCGATGCGCTGACCGGTCAGGACGCGGTCAACACCGCGCGCGCCTTCGACGAGCGGATGGGGCTCACCGGCATCGTGCTCACCCGCATGGACGGCGATTCGCGCGGTGGCGCGGCGCTCTCGATGCGCGCGGTGACGGGCAAGCCGATCAAGCTGATCGGTACCGGCGAGAAGGTCGATGCGCTGGAGGAATTCCACCCCTCGCGCGTAGCCAACCGCATTCTCGGCATGGGCGACATCGTCTCGCTGGTCGAGAAGGCGTCGGAATCGATCGACCAGGAAGAGGCCGTACGCATCGCCGAGAAGATGCGCAAGGGCAAGTTCGACCTGGCCGATCTGCGCAACCAGCTCGCGCAGATGGAAAAGATCGGCGGCGTCGGCGGGCTGATGGGGATGATGCCCGGTATGGGCGCCATGAAGAAGCAGCTCGAAGGCGCGAATATCGACGACAAGGTGATCAAGCGCCAATGCGCCATCATCGATTCGATGACGCCGAAGGAGCGCCGCAGCCCCGACATCCTCAAGGCCTCGCGCAAGAAGCGTATCGCCGCCGGCGCGGGCATGAAGGTCGAGGACGTCAACAAGCTTCTGAAGATGCACCGCCAGATGGCGGACATGATGAAGCAGATGGGCAAGAACAAGCGCGGCGGGATCGCCGGTGCGCTCGGCTCGATGTTCGGCCTCGGCGGTGGCGGCATGCCCGGTGGAATGCCGGGAGGGATGCCGGGCGGGATGCCCAATCCGACGCCGGAAATGCTCGAGCAGGTCCGCAAGCAGATGGGCGGGCAATTGCCGCCGGGCATGGGTGCCGGCGGTATCCCGCCGATGCCGCCGGATATCGCCGGCAAGAAAGATACTCCTTCGCTGCCCGGCCTCGGTGGTGGCAAGGCCAGCGGGCCGAAGCTGCCCGGTCTCGGCCTGCCCTTCGGTGGGGGCAAGAAGTAAGTGATGCAGGCCGCTCCCGTCCTCACGACCGAGAGGCTCGTCCTGCGCGGCTGGCGCGAGGCGGATTTCGAGCCCTTCGCCGCCTTCTGGGCGGATGAGGAGAGCGCGCGTTTCGTCGGCGGGGTCTGCAACCGGAACGCGGCGTGGCGGATCTTCGCGACCTTCTTCGGCCATTGGGCCCTGCGCGGCTTCGGGCTCTGGGCGGTCGAGGAGAAGGCGAGTGGTGAACTCGCCGGTTATTGCGGCCTCTGGAAGCCGGAAGGCTGGCCGGAGGAGGAACTCGGCTGGTCGCTCCTGCGCCATGCGCGCGGCAAGGGCTATTGCACCGAAGCCGCACGGCAGGTGCGCCGCCATGCTTATGAGAATTTGGGTCTGAAGACGCTGATCAGCTTCATCGACCCGGAGAACGCTCCTTCCGTCGCCGTTGCCGAGAGGCTTCATGCGCGGCGGGACGGGCAATTCGAACTGCGGGGTGAGATGGTCGACATCTGGCGCCATCCCGGTCCTGCGGAATGTCACGACTGAACCAACTGGAGTAACGACTATGGCCCTCAAGATTCGCCTCACCCGTGGCGGTGCCAAGAAGCGCCCCTATTACCGCATCGTCGTCGCCGATTCGCGCTCCCCGCGCGATGGCCGCTTCATCGACCGGATCGGCGCCTATGATCCGATGAAGCCGAAGGATGCCGCCGATCGCGTCGTGCTCGACGTCGAAAAGGCGAAGGCATGGCTCGAAAAGGGTGCGCAGCCGACCGACCGCGTCGCCCGCTTCCTCGATCAGGCCGGCCTCGTGAAGCGCGAAGCCCGCAACAATCCTGAGAAGGCCAAGCCCGGCAAGAAGGCCGAAGAGCGCGCCGCCGAGCGTGCCGAGAAGGCCGCTGCCGCCGAAGCTCCGGCTGAGGCTCCCGCCGAGGCCCCGGCCGAGGCCGAAGGTGCGGCCGCCGAGTGATCGGCGCGCTTGCTGACCGGAAGGCGGCTGCGTGATGGGTGCCGGATCGAAACGGCGCGGCACGCGTCCCCCGGCGGGTATGCCCCGCCGGCCCGCACGACCCGATACGGATCGGGCGGGTGCAGGCGCGCGCGGTGACGCGCCCGCCGCTCCCGCCTCGGCCCTGCCCGCAGATGCGGTGCGTATCGGTGAATGCGGGCGCGCGCATGGTCTGCATGGCGAGCTACGGCTGAAATCCTTCACGGATGATCCGGCCATGCTCGCCCGCTACGAACCGCTCTTCGACGAGAGCGGGAAGCCGCGCGTGATCAAGGCGATGCGACCGGCGCCCGGCGGGGCGGGGGATATCTTCCTCGCGCGCATCGAGGGCGTCGATGACCGCAACGCGGCGGAAGCGCTCAACCGGTGCGGGCTCTACACCACCCGCGAAGCTCTCGCGACGATCGATCCGCCCGAGGAAGACGAGTTCCTGCTCGCGGATCTGATCGGCCTGAAGGCCGTCACGCCCCAGGGTGTGCTGCGCGGCACGGTGATCGAGGCGCCCGATTACGGCGCCGGTACGCTGATCGGCATCGCGCCGCTTCGCGATGGCGATGCGCCGGTGCGGGCGGGTGCGCGGGGCGAGACCGTGCTCCTGCCCTTCACGAAAGCGTTCTTTCCCGAGATCGACATTGCCGGCGGGCGGATCGTGGTCGATGCGCCCGAGGAGGTGTTTTCGCCCGATACCGGTGACGCGCCTCCTGAAGAGGCGGAGTGAGCCCGATGTGGCGCGCCGACATCCTCACGCTCTATCCCGAGATGTTTCCCGGCCCGCTCGGCGCCTCGCTCTCGGGCGATGCGCTGGAGCGCGGGATCTGGTCGCTCGCGACGCATCAGATTCGTGATCACGGGCGCGGGCGCCATCGCGCCGTCGACGACACCCCCGCCGGCGGCGGTCCCGGCATGGTGATCCGCGCCGATGTGCTCGGTGAGGCGATCGATGCGGTGAGCGTTGCGGGCGATACCCGTCCGCGCCTCTATATGAGCCCGCGCGGGCGCCGGCTCGATCAGGGTTTCGTGCGCGAACTCGCACAAGGCCCCGGCGCCGTCATTCTCTGCGGGCGCTTCGAGGGGATCGACGAGCGGGTGATAGCGGGGCGCGACCTGATCGAGGTCTCGATCGGCGATTACGTGCTCTCGGGCGGGGAGCTCGCGGCGATGGTGATGCTCGATGCCTGCGTGCGGCTCTTGCCCGGCGTCATGGGCGCGAGCGCCTCGGGGGAGGAGGAGAGCTTCGAATCGGGGCTGCTCGAATACCCGCACTACACCCGCCCCCGCGAATGGGAGGGGCGGCACATCCCCGATATCCTGCTCTCGGGCGATCACGGCGCGATCGCGCGCTGGCGACGCGAAGAGGCCATGCGGATCACGCGCGAGCGCCGCCCGGATCTGCTCGCGGGTCCCGAAAATCAGCCGGAATGAGGCGGTTTCGGCGGCGGGCTTGATCTGTCGCAAGGCGCGCGGTGCCGTGGACGGGCAGGCTTTGGCCAGATCCATTCCTCAAGGTAACGGGGCGCATCGTGGGCAAGCTCGCCATTCTCGTCTTCATCTTCACCGCACCGACCTTCGCCGGCATCTTCGTCATCGGCGTGCTGACGGCGAACATGGCGGTGGCAACAGCCACACCGATCGTGCTGGCGGCGCTCGCGGGGGTCCTGATCTCGATCCCGGCGAGCTGGTTCATCGCCAAGGCGATTGTGAATTCCACGCGACCGCGCGAAAACGAAAGCGCCTGACGCATCACCCCGTCACGGGCGCATCCGGTATCGCCGCGCCGTAGAAGATCACGCTCGCGCCGAGTTGCGGGCGTTCGGCCAGATATTGCGCGATCTCGGTGATCGTCCCGAACCGCGCCTGCGCATCCGGCAGGCTCGCCTGTGTGGCGATAGCGGCGGGCGTATCGGGGGAGAGGCCCCTCGCGATCAGGGCCTCGACGAGGAGCGCGAAGGTCGCCTTGCCCATGAAGACGCAAGTCGTGGCGCCGGGATCGGCAAGCGCGGCGATGTCGAGATCTTGCGGCAATTGCCCGTCGACATCATGGCCGGTGACGAATTGCAGGCGCCGCGCCACGCCGCGTTTGGTCAGCGAAAAGCCGAGTTCGGCGGCCGCCGCCGTCGCCGCCGTCACACCGGGGACGATCTCGAAGGGGATGCCGGCCTCGCGGGCGGCGACGATCTCCTCGTCGAGCCGCCCGAAGATCGTCGGGTCACCCGATTTCAGCCGCACCACCCGCTGCCCCATCTTGGCATGGGCCACCATCAGCCGGCTCACCTGCGATTGCTTGGGCGAGACGCGCCCCGCACGTTTGCCGACCGCGATAAGCTCCGTCTGTGCGCTGGCATGCTTGAGGAGCGGCCCGGCGCCGAGATCGTCGAAGAGAATCACGTCGGCGGCCTCGATGCGCTTGACCGCACGGATGGTCAGGAGGTCGGGATCGCCGGGGCCGGCGCCGATCATGGTGATGTGACCGCCCTTCGCGAGTGTCTCGGACATCGTATTCAGGCTCCGTTTCCGTGCGGATCGACGGCGCTGATCAGGTGGAAGAACGACCCGGTGACATGGCCGCGCCGCGAACCGGTCTCAGGCACATCCTTGCCATTGGCGTCAACGACGCGCGCGAGCGGCTCGTCGGGCTGCGCGAGGATGGTGGTATAGTGGAATTCGTGCCCGCGCAGAGCCGCGCCCGGCGCATGGCCGGGTATCGGCGCATGCAGGGTGGCGAGGCGGTAGCCCAGATGCATGGTGCGTTTCGCGAAGGAGGTTTCGAGCCCGATCAGCCCCGCCATCTCATGGCGGGCGCCCTCGGCATCGATCAGACCGGCGCCGAGCGCCATATAGCCGCCGCACTCGCCATGGACCGGGCGCGTGCGCGCGAAATCGCGCAGTCCGGCGCGGAAGTTCTGCGCCTGTGCGAGCCGTCCCGCATGCAGTTCGGGATAGCCGCCGGGCAGCCACACGACGTCGCAGGCGGGATCGGGCGCTTCGTCGGCGAGCGGCGAGAATGGGATGATCTCCGCCCCCGCCGCGCGCCATGCGGCGAGGAGATGCGGATAGACGAAGCTGAACGCGGCATCCCGCGCGAGCGCGATGCGCTGGCCGGGCGGGGTGACGGGTGCTTCGCCGATCCCGGAATGCGTGAGCCGCGTCGGTGCGGCGAGATTTACGAGCGCGTCGAGATCGATATGGTCCGTCGCGAAATCTGCGAGCGCATCGAGCCGCGCGGCGAGATCGGCGGTGTCGCCTGCCTGGACGAGGCCGAGATGGCGCTCGGGCAGGACGAGATCGGCGCGTTTGGGCATGGCGCCGAGCACCGGAATGCCGGCTTTCTCCATGCCCTTGCGCAAGAGCATGTCGTGGCGCGGGCTCGCGACCCGGTTGAGGATGACGCCGGCGAGCGTAATGTCGTTGCGGTAATGGCGGCAGCCGAGCGCGATGGCGGCGGCGGATTGCGCCTGGCCGGACGTGTCGATCACGAGGATGACGGGCCAGCCGGTCATGGCGGCGATATCGGCATTGGAGCCGTCGCCGGAAGCGCCGGGCTGCGCTACGCCGTCAAATAAGCCCATCGAGCCCTCGGCGATGGCGATATCCGCGTCGAGCCCGCGGGCGAGCAGATCCGCGATCTGCGCATTGGTGAAGGCCCAGCTGTCGAGATTGAACGAGTCCCGCCGCGCCGCCGCCGCATGGAAGGCGGGGTCGATGTAATCGGGGCCGCATTTGAAGGGCTGGACCGCGAGCCCGCGCCGCGCGAATGCGCGCTGGATGCCGAGCGTCACGGTCGTCTTGCCCGAGCCGGAGCGCGGTGCGGCGATGATCAGGCCGCGCGTCGCGGGTGCCGGCTTCGGCGTATCAACCATCTGCATTTCCCCTGACAGAAACCTCGCACGGTCCTATAACGCATTTTATGGAGAAAACAGGCCCGAAGACCGAATTGCGTCGTGGATGGACGACGGGAAGCTGCGCCACCGCCGCCGCCCGGGCCGCCTTCCATGCGCTGCATCGCGGCGATTTTCCCGATCCCGTGACGATTGCGCTGCCCGCCGGCGACCGGGTCGCGTTCTCGCTCGCCATGCATGATCTGGGTGAAGGCTATGCGCGGGCCGGCATCGTCAAGGATGCGGGTGATGATCCCGACGTCACCCATGGCGCGCTCGTCATCGCGAAGGTCACGCGCAATGCGGAAGGCGCGGGCGTCGCTTATCGCGCGGGGGAGGGGGTCGGCACGGTGACGCGCCCCGGCCTGCCGCTGCCGCCGGGCGAGCCCGCGATCAACCCGGTGCCGCGCGCCATGATTGCGCAGGCGATCGCGGAGGAAGCGCAGGCGCTCGGCGTGTCCGCCGATGCGGTGGTCGAGATCGCCATTCCCGGCGGCGAGGCGATCGCGCGCAAGACCATGAATCCGCGTCTCGGCATCCTCGGCGGGCTCTCGATCCTCGGCACGCGCGGCATCGTCATTCCGTTCTCCTGCGCCGCATGGATCCACTCGATCCATCGCGGCGTGGATGTGGCGCGCGCCGCCGGGCTCGACCATGTGGCGGGCTCCACCGGCAACACCTCGGAACGCGCGATCGCTGCGCTGGACGAACTCCCCGAGATCGCCCTGATGGATATGGGCGATTTCGTCGGCGGCATGCTGAAATATATCCGCAAGCACCCGATCCCCCGCGTCACCATCGCGGGGGGCTTCGCCAAGATGGTGAAGCTCTCGCAGGGGCTGATCGATCTGCATTCGCGCTCGGGCAGCGTCGATCTCGCGCATCTCGCGCGCCTCGCCGGGGAGGCAGGGGCCTCGGATGAACTCGTCGCGGCGATCCCGCTGATGAATTCCGCCCTCGAAGCGCTCCAGCGCGCGGATGCGGAGGGGGTGGATATCGCCGGCACCGTCGCCGCCCATGCGGTCAGGACCGCCGCGCGGCTCGTGCGCGATACCGATATCGGCGTCGATGTCGCGATCTTCGACCGCGAGGGCAAGCTACGCGCCCGCACTCCCGTCGTCACCGCCGCCACCGCCTGAGCGATAACGCCGGTGATAGCCGGCATCGTAGAGGGCGCTGTCGCGGAAATCCGAGGCGCCGAGGACGCGCCCGACCACGATCAGTGCCGTGCGCTCGACCGGGTCCTTCGCATGGATCGCGCTGATCGTCTCGAGCGTGCCGCGCAGGATGCGCTCGTCCGGCCAGGAGGCGCGGTAGACGATGGCGACGGGACAATCGGCGCCGTAATGCGGGATCAGGCGCTCGATCACGTCGTCGAGAACGTGAATCGAGAGGTGGATGGCGAGGGTCGCGCCGGTGGCGGCGAAGGTCTCGAGCTTCTCGGCCTCCGGCATGGCCGATGCGCGCCCGGAGGTGCGGGTGAGGACGAGGCTCTGGGCGACTTCCGGCAGAGTGAATTCGCGCCCCAGAGCTGCGGCGGCCGCGGAGAAGGCGGGCACGCCCGGCGTGATCGTATAGGCAATGCCGCGCGCCTCCAGCCGGCGTAGCTGCTCGCCCATGGCGCTCCAGATCGACATGTCGCCGGAATGCAGCCGCGCGACATCGAGCCCCGCCTCGTGCGCGCGGACATATTCCGCCTCGATCGCATCGAGATCCATCGGCGCGGTGTTGATCACCCGCGCATCAGGCGGGCAGAGCGCGATGATCTCGGGTGGGACCAGCGAGCCGGCATAGAGGCAGACCGGGCAGCGCGCCACGAGATCGCGTCCGCGCACGGTGATGAGATCCGGCGCGCCCGGTCCGGCGCCGATGAAATGCACGCTCATACTTCGTCCTTCTGCTTGATATCCGCGAGCGCGACCGCCGCCGTGGCCATCCGGTCGGCGCCGATCATGCGGGGCACGACGAGGCGCGCGGCCCGCGACGGATTCTGTCGGATCGCCCCGGCGAGCGCTGCGGCCTCGCACAGGCTCGCGCCGGCGGGCAGGCGGGTGACGCGGGTCTCGCGGGTGGTGACGTTGTGCGCCTGCGCTGCGAGCGCCGCCTCGTCGAGGGCGAGGATGGCGAGGCCGTGGCGGGCGGCGAGTTCGCGCATGGCGGGGCTATGTGCCTTGTCGGTCGCGCTCGCGAGAACGGGGGGCGGGCGATTGCCCGGCGCCTGCGCCATGGCGGCGGCGATGGCTGCGCCGAGCACGGCTTCGAGGCTCTCAGGGCTCGCTTGCCCGCGAAAGCCGAGGCCGATGACGAAGGGGGAGGGCGCGTCCGTCATCGCCGGTAGCACCATTGCGTCACCGGCATCGCAGCGCGCCAGCCGCGCATCTCGCCCACCGCCGTGACGCGCGAGAGCGCGATACGGATCAGATCGCCGCCGAGACGGGCATGCAGATCAATCAGGAGCGCCTCGGTCTCCAGCGTCACCGCGTTGATCACGAGCCGCCCGCCGGGTTTGAGCGCGGCGAGCGCGGCATCGACCACGCCCGCGCGTGAGGCGCCGCCGCCGATGAAGATCGCATCGGGCGGCTCTAGCCCATGGAGCGCGTCAGGCGCGCGCCCGGCGCGGAAATCCACATGCGGCACGCCGAGCGCCAGCGCATTCTGCGCCGCGCGCTCCAGCCTGTCGGCGCGCGCCTCGATGCCGATGGCGCGGTTCTGCGGATGAGCAAGGCACCATTCGATGGCGACGGACCCCGCCCCGGCGCCGATATCCCAGAGCAGTTCGCCGGGCCGGGGGGCAAGCGCGGACAGCGTCAGCGCGCGGATCTCGCGCTTGGTGAGCTGGCCGTCATTGGCGAAATAATCGTCGGGCAGGCCCGGCGCGCGCGGGATCAGGGCTGCATCGGCGGCGGCCTCGACAGTGATGGCGAGGGCGACCGGGGTGGCGATGTCATCGGGCAGGGTCTGATCCGCGCGCAGGCTGCGGATACGCTCGTGCGGGCCACCGATGCGTTCGAGCAGGGTGACGCGGGAAGTACCGCAGCCGACGTCTGAAAGGAGTGCGGCGGCTTCGGTGATGGCAGCGCCGTCGCGTACCAGCACGATCAGCCTGGCGCCGTGATGCAGATGCGGGCGCAGCAGCCGGATCGGCGCGGCGTGCAGACCCAGCGTCACACAATCCTCCAGCCGCCAGCCGAGCCGGGCGCAGGCGAGGGAGAAGGTCGCGGGGGCGGGGTGAATATCGAGCGCATCGATCGGCAGATAACGCATCAGGCTGCCGCCGGCCCCGTGCCAGAACGGATCGCCGGAGACGAGGATCGCTACGCGCAAATCCGGCTCCGCCGCGCGGCGCGCGAGCAGGTTTTCGAGCGATGCGGCGAAGGGCGTGCCCCAGGCGAGGCGCTGTTTGCCGTTGAGCTCCGGGTCCATATCGAGAAAGGCGAGGTGGCGGGCGCCGCCGGCGATGATATCCGCTGTATCGAGGGCGGCGCGGGCGCGGGCGCCGATCCCGGTGAGCCCGTCCTCGCCGATCCCGATCACGCTGATCGGGGGCGGCAACGACGCCGCTTGATCGGCGGGGCGGTTATCGGGCATGTCATGCTGCATGAACGCCTCCGAAAAACGATCCGCGCGACCCCGCAACATTCTCCTGCTCGGCGGCACCGGGGAGGCGAGCGCGCTGGCGCAGGCGCTCGCCGCGCGCGATGATCTTAGCGTGACGCTCTCCTATGCCGGGCGCGTGGCAGAGCCGAAGGCCCAGCCCGTGGCAATCCGCGTCGGCGGGTTCGGCGGCGTTGCGGGGCTGCGCGATTATCTGCAAGTCCAGGCGATCGATGCCGTGATCGACGCGACGCATCCCTTCGCCGCGCAGATGAGCGCGAACGCCGTCGCAGCCTGCGCCGAGGCCGGGGTGCCCCTCGTCGCGCTGGAGCGTCCCGCTTGGCAGGCGACGGAGGCGGATCGCTGGATCGACGTCGCGGATCTGGAAGGCGCGGCGGAATATCTCGCGCAGAGCGAGTCCACGCCGCGCAATGTCTTCCTCGCCATTGGCCGGCTCCACCTGCATCATTTCGCCCGCGCCCCGCAGCATCGCTACACCGTGCGGCTGATTGACGAGCCGGGCGAGGCGCTGCCGCTGCCGCAGGTCGAGGCGATCGTCGCGCGCGGGCCCTTCACCATGGAGGGCGATGCGGCGCTGCTGCGTGAGCGCGCGATCGATCTGATCGTGGCCAAGAATTCCGGCGGTGCGGGGGCGTTTGCGAAGATCGCGGCGGCGCGCAGCCTCGGAATCCCGGTGATCATGATCGCGCGTCCGGAGATCCCGGCGCGGGCACGCGTCGAGAGCGTGACGCAGGTGATCGACTGGCTCGATCATGGCGCACCTTCCGGCGGCGCCCCGGCCCAGCGCGGCGTATAGACGATCGGGCGATCCTGCCCGCGCGGGATCAGCCGCGTCAGGGAGGAGCCGACGATCACGAGCGTGCGCATATCCGCCTGTTCGGGCTTTGCTTCGCCGAGCGTGGTGATGGCGAAGCGCTCGTCCTCGCGGGTGACGTTGCGGGCAAAGACGATCACCGTATCGGGCCCGCATTCCTCGCGCAGGATCTCCAGAGTGCGCGCGAATTGCCAGGGGCGTGAGCGCGAGGAGGGGTTGTAGAAGGCCATGGCGAAATCGCCGCGCGCGGCATGGCGCAGGCGTTTTTCGACGAGCTCCCAGGGTTTGAGATTATCCGACAGGTTGATGGCGCAGAAATCATGCCCGAGCGGCGCACCGAGCCGCGCGGCGGCGGCGAGCATCGCGGTGATGCCGGGCACCACCGTGATCGCGACACCCTCCCACCGCGCGGGATCCGCCTCCAGCGCTTCGTAGATGGCCGCCGCCATGGCGAAGACGCCGGGATCGCCGGAGGAGACCACGGCGACGCGCCGGCCTTCTGCTGCGAGATCCAGCGCATGGCGGGCGCGCTCGATCTCGACGCGGTTATCCGAAGCATGGCGCTCCTGATCGGGCCGCAGCGGCACGCGTGCCACATAGGGGCCGTAGCCGATAATGTCCTGCGCCTCGCTCAGCGCGGCCTGTGCATCCGGCGTGACGGCCCCCTCCGCTCCGGGGCCGAGGCCGATGATGGCGACGTGGCCGGTGATATGCCTGCTCATGGCCGCCGTCCCTGACCATGGACGATGATCATCGAGAAATACGGCGCGTCGTCGCTCTGCTTTTGCGCAAGCGGCATGACTTCCTGTTGCGGCATCGCCCCATAGGCGACGTAGAAAGCGCGCTCCACGAGGCCCGCCCGCTCCAGCGCGCGGCGCACCTTGGGGAGGTTGCGCCCGAGCTTCATCACCACGAGCGCATCGGCCTCGCGCATGCGTGCGACAAGGCTCTCCTCGTCGAGGGTGCCGGCGAGGACGCAGAGCGTGTCGTCGCCATAGGTGATCGGCTGGCCCGTCGCCGTCCAGCAGGCCGACATGCCGGTAATGCCGGGCACGACCTCCACCGGGCAATGGCCGAGAAGGCGTGAATGCAGATGCATGAAGGAGCCGTAGAAAAACGGATCGCCCTCGCAGAGCACCACCACATCGCGTCCCGCGCGCGCCATGCCGATCAGCGTTTCGACGCATTCCTCGTAGAAAGCCTTCAGCGTCGCGGCGTAAGCGGGATCATCGAGAGGGATTTCGGTGGTGACGGGGTATTCCATCGCGAATTCGCGCACATCCGCCCGCAACAGCCCCTCGACGCTCGCCCGCGCGCGACCCCTGCGCCCGCTCTTGCGAAAATAGGCGATATCCGTGGCCTGCGTGACGAGGCGATGCGCCTTCACGCTCATCAGATCCGGATCGCCGGGGCCGAGGCCGACGCCGTATATCGTGCCGGTTCCGCTCATTCGCGCTCGCTCGCCAGCGCGTTGATCGCTGCGACGGTGACGGCGGAGCCGCCCCGGCGTCCGCGCACGATCAGGCCGGGGACGCGGCCATCGGCCATCAGCGCTTCCTTCGATTCCACCGCGCCGACGAAACCGACCGGGATGCCGATGATCGCGGCGGGGCGGGGCGTGGCGGGATCGTCGAGCATTTCGAGCAGGCGAAAGAGCGATGTGGGGGCGTTGCCGATGGCGATGACGGCGCCTTCGAGATGCGGGCGCCACAATTCCATCGCCGCCGCAGAGCGGGTCGTTCCCATCTGCGCGGCGAGATCGGGCACGCGGGGATCCTGCAGGGTGCAGATCACCGGGTTGTCAGCGGGAAGCCGCGCGCGGGTGACGCCCTCGGAGACCATGCGTGCATCGCACAGGATCGGCGCGCCCTCGCGCAAGGCCGCCTTGGCCGCTTTCGCAAAGCCCGGGGCGAAGACGATATCGCCCGCGAGGTCGACCATGCCGCTGGCATGGATCATCCGCACGGCAACTTTCTCCTCGTCGGCATCGAAGCGCGCGAGATCCGCCTCTGCGCGGATGATGGCGAAGGAGCGCTCGTAGATCGCCGCGCCGTTCTTTTCGTATGCGTAACCCATTCCCGTTCCCGTCATTGCCGCGTCGCGGCTGCATGGCATTGTGCGATCAGCGCCGCGCGCCCGAGCGCCTGCGCCACCGGTTTATCGCGCACCGTGCCGTCTTGCACCAGATCATGACCCTGCCCAGTGCCGATCACCGTGAGTGCCGCCGGCGCGGAGCTTGCGCAACCCTTGCCGCAGCCGGAAATATGGAGCCCCCGATCGCGCATGGCGCGCGGCAGGGCGGCGGCGAGTTCGCGGGCGAGCGCATGGGTCTCGATCATGCCGGAGGCGCAAGCGGGCGCGCCGGGGCAGGCATCGATGCCGGTCAGCGGATCATCCGGATCGGTGATGAAGCCGATCGCGGCGAGCTTTGATATCAGGGCGGGATCGGCGCCGGAGAGCCAGAGCGCGCGCCAGGGTGTGAGGCGTGGGATGATGTCCGAGCCATCGATGAGATCGGCGAGGTCATGCAGGGCCTGCGCGCCGATCTGGCCGAAGGGCAGGGCAGCGAGGATGCCTGTATCCGAAGCGCCCGGTCGCGGCGGTACGCCGGGATTGGCGGGACGCGTGGGGGGCAGATCTGCGAGCCCGGCATCGCGATAAAGGTCTGCTCCTTCGCCGCTTTCCATCAGCGCCTTCATGCGATGAAAGCGCCCGGCGGTGACGGCTGGATGGCGCGCGAAGGCGCGGGCGAGGGCGAGGGCGAGGGCGTGCGTGACCGCATCCGCCTGCGTGACCGCCAGAGCCCGATCGGACCCCGCCGCGCGCAGGCAGAGCCCGCCATCATCTGCGCGTTCGATACGGATATCACCGGGCGTGGTGGCGAGGCGGCGCGGCGCGCCGAGATCGATCAGGAAGCCGAATTTCGCCGGCAGCGAAGCGAGCCCGGCACCCTCCCGTGCAGCATCCTCGCGCGCGGCATCGACAAGGGCGCGCTCCAGGGCGAGGCCGAGATCGGCGGCGGCCAATGGATCATGCACCACCTGCCGCGCGCTTTCCGCCTGCGCATCGTCATCGACGAGGCCATGCGCTTGCAGATCCGCGCGCAGGCGCGCCGCGTCATCGTCATCCGCGATGCCCCGGATCTGGAGTGCGGCGCGGCGGGTGATCTCGATCACGGCGTTGCCGTAGCGCGCGGCGCCATCGGCGATGCGGCGCAGATCGGTGCTGCCGAGGCTGCCGCCGGGCGGGCGCAGGCGCAGGATCAGCCCGTCGCCGGAGGGCATCGGGCGCCAAGCGCCGGGGCACCAGCCCTTGCGGGAGAAGGCTTGCGCGGGTGAGGGCGTGCTCACGAGGCGAGCCGCGAACCGGGCGCGTCCTCTTCGAGCGAAGGCGAATCTTCCGCAAGCATGGCGATGACGCTGTTGCGCAGGGGCTTCCAGTAGCCGTATTCGCGCATCGCTTCGAAACGATTGCGCATCTGGCGTAGCGCCTCCGGATTGACGCTCGCGAGGAAATCGCGCACGGCCTCGTCGCCCAGCGTCGCGTCGAAATAGAGATCGAAATGATGGCTTGCCACCACCTCGGCGAGGGCGGCGAAGCGGGCCATCTGGTCGAGCGTGGCGGCGATTTCCGCCGCGCCGCGATAGCCGTGGCGCATCTGCCCGGCGAGCCAGCGCGGATTGCTCGCCCGCGCCCGCACGAGCCGCGCGATCTCCTCATGCGTGGCTCGGATGCGCGTCTGATCGGGGCGAGTTGTATCCAGATGATAGAGCGCGGGCGCGCCGCCATCCGGGCCGCGCAAGCTGCGGGCGGCGGCGGCGAAACCGCCCTGATGCTGGGCGTAATCGGGTGCGCTCAAAAGATCGCTCTCGGCCAGATCATGGGCATGCACATAGGCCGAAGTCTGCGCCACGCGCGCTGCGAGCCCGGCCTCGTCGTAACGCCCGGCCTTGTCGCCGCCATAGGCGAAGGCGGAAGCCGCGAGCCAGTCCCGCCCGGCCTTGTCGATGGTCTCGCGCGCGAAATCCTGCTCGAGATGCGCGACGCCCGCACCATAATTCCCCGGTGCGGGGCCGTAGACATGGGCGGTATCGGGGGCTTGCCCATAATACGGGTTCTCGCCCTCCGGCTCGTCCCGCTTGCGCAGGGCCGCGACGGCCTGCTCGAACAGATCGGCGAGGCCGGGGAAGACGTCGCGGAACAGGCCGGATATGCGCAGGGTCACCGCGATGCGCGGGCGCCCCAAAATGGCGGGAGCGAGGATCTCGAAGCCGGAGACCCGGTGCGAGCCGTGATCCCAGACGGGCTGCGCCCCGATCAGCCGCATCGCCATCGCAAAATCCTCGCCGGCGGTGCGCATCGTGGCCGAGCCCCACAGATCGACGACGACCCCCTGCGGGTAATCGCCGTGATCCTGAAGATGGCGCATGACCAGCGTCTCGGCCATGCGCGTGCCCTGCTCGACGGCGGCGCGGCTCGGCACCGCGCGCGGATCGACGGCGAAGAGATTGCGCCCCGTCGGCAGCACGTCACGGCGTCCGCGCCATGGCGAGCCGGCGGGGCCGGGGGCGACGAAGCGCCCGTCCAGCGCCGCGATCAGCGCCTCGCGCTCGCCTTGCGGGCAGGTAGCGAGGGCGTGCGGGTCGAGATCATCCGGGCCGAGAGCATCGGCGATATCCGCGCCATCGGCTGGCGCCGCCTTGCCGAAGACATGGAGCCCGTCGGTGAACTGTGTTTCCTTGATGTCGCAGACGAAGGCGTCGACGCGCGCGATCGCCTCCTGCTTGCAGGTTTTCGGGGTGATCTTCAGATCCTCGACGATCTGCGTCGCCTGAGCGGCCTCGATGATGGCATCGACGAGCCGGTCGCGGCGGCGCGGGTCGAGCCCGTCGGCGGTGGAATATTCGTCGAGCAGACGCTCCAGCCCGTGCAGGGCGTCCGGCATCACGCCGCTGCGCACCGGCGGCGTCATATGGCCGATGGTGAGCGCGCCGATGCGCCGCTTCGCGGTGGCGGCCTCGCCGGGATCATTGACGATGAAGGGATAGATCACCGGCACCGAACCGGTCAGCGCCTGCGGCCAGCATTCCTCACTGAGCGCCACCGCCTTGCCGGGCAGCCATTCCAGCGTCCCGTGCGCGCCGAGATGAATCAGAGCGTCGATGCCGCATTCATGGCGCAGCCAGAGATAGAAGGCGACATAGGCGTGGCGCGGCGCGCGGGCGAGATCGTGATATTCCTGCGCGCGCTCAGCGCTGTTGCCACGCTCGGGCTGGAGCGCGGTGATCATCCCGCCATGCGCAAGCGCCCGGAAATGGAAGGCGCCGTCGCGGCAATCGGGATCGTCTTCCGGTGCGCCCCATTGCGCCTCGAGCGCCTCGCGCAGGCTCTGCGGCAGGATGGCGAGCGCTTTGCGATAGGCTTCGAGCGGCCAGGTGATGCGGCTTTCGCCGAGCACTGCTACGAGCTGATTTCCGTCTGCAGGGGTGTCACCGGTGGCGTAGCCGTGTTCCGCGAGGAGATCATACAGACCGATCGCGCTAGCAGGCGCATCGAGCCCGATCGCATGGGCGTGCTGATCCTCGCGGCCGGGATAGGTGGAGAGGATGAGTGCGAGGCGGCGCGCCTCGGGCGGCTTGCGGCGCAGATTGACTTGCGCGACGGCCTTCGCGGCGAGCGCCGCGATCTGGCCCGGATCGGCGTTATGGGCGCGGCGGGCGAAGCCGAGATCGGGGTCGCGCGCTTCTTCTTCCTTGAAGGAGACGACACCGGCGAAGATGCGGCCATCGACTTCCGGCAGCACCACATGCATGGCGAGATCCGCAGGCGACAGCCCGCGTTCGGCCTCGCTCCAGGCCTTGCGGTCGGAATTGGCGAGGGCGACCTGCAGAACCGGTACATCGGCGATGTCGAGCGGTGTGCCGCCTTCCGCATCCATGCGCGCGGAAAACGCGGTGGCGTTGATGATCACGTCCGGCGCGAGCCGCGCGAGATGCCGGCGCAGCCAGCCGGCGGCATCGGGGGCCTTGAGGCTCGGCACGAAGATGCCGAAGGAATCGAAGCCGCGCTCTTCCAGAGTCGCGATCATCGCCTCGACCGGGCCGGTATCGGCGGCGGTAAGGAAGGAGCGGTAGAAGATCACCGGCGCGAGCGGGCGCGACGTCGCGCGGGGCAGGGCGAGGGGGCACAGGATGCCGGTGCCGGGGCGGAAGAAGCCGACGGGCGGCATCGCCTTCACACCGATCACCGGATCGGCATAGAGCCCTGCTGCCAGCGCCAGCTGCGCGAGCGCGGCATGGGCGGCGACCTGTCCGCCCTGGTCGCAAAGATGCGCGATGCGCCGCAGCGTCGAGACCGGGAGGTTCGAGGCGGCATCGAGCCGCTCATCCGGGCGGCCATCCGCCGGGATGATGGCGAGCGCGATATTCTCGCGCTCGGCCAGAGCCCGGATCTGCTCGATTCCATAGGGCCAGTAATCCACCCCGCCAAGGATGCGGATCAGGATCGCGCGCGCGCCCGACAGGGTGTTTTCGCAGTAGGTGTCGACTGAAAGCGGATGGATGAGCGATGCGATATTGGCCAGCCGCAGCCCCGGCAGCCCCTCGCGCCCCGCCCGCCAGGCGGCGGCGAAGGCACCGAGATCGCTGTCGGAGAAAGACAAAACGACGAGATCGGCCGGGCTCTGCCCCAGATCGCGGGGCGCGCCGGCTTCCTCGAGGCCATGGCTTTCGCGAAAGACCACATGCATCGCGAATACCCGCTCAGCCGTTCAGCACGGATTCGATCGCCGTGCGGTTGATATGGTCGTGCTCGGCGATCACCACGAGCCGCGAGGCGCGCTCTTCCTGCGGCGCCCAGGGGCGGTCGAACTGGGTGCGCACCCGCGCGCCGACGCCCTGGACCAGAAGCCGCATCGGCTTGCCGGGAACCGCGACATAGCCTTTCACGCGCAGGATGTTCTGCTCGCGCGCCAGCCGCTCGACGCGGGCCACGATCTCCTCCGGGGTGAGCCCCTCGGGGAGGGAGACGATGATGCTCTCGAAATCCTCGTGGTCATGTTCGTGATCATGATCGTCGTGATGCGAGGGCCGCGCGGCGAGATCGTCCTCCGCCGCCTTGCCGAGACCGATCAGCACGCGCGGATCGAGCACAGCCTCGCGCGCTTCGAGAATCGGCACCGGGCGCGGGGCTTCCCTCTCGACGACGGCGCGGGCGCGGGCCATGGCGTCGCTATCGACGAGATCGGCTTTATTGAGGATGACGAGATCGGCGCAGGAAATCTGGTCCTCGAAGAGCTCTGAAAGCGGCGTCTCGTGGTCGAGGCCCTCATCGGCGAGGCGCTGGGCTTCCACGGCCTGCGGATTGGCGGCGAAGCGACCGGCGGCCACCGCTTCGGCATCGGCCACGGCGATGACGCCGTCCACAGTGATGCGCGAGCGCAGATCCGGCCAATCGAAGGCCTTCAGGAGCGGCTTGGGCAAAGCGAGGCCCGAGGTCTCGATGACGATGTGATCGGGCTTTTGCGGCAGGCGCATCAGCGCTTCGATCGTGGGCACGAAATCATCAGCGACCGTGCAGCACAGACAGCCGTTTGCGAGTTCGAGGATCGATTCGGCGGGGCAATTCTCGTCGGCGCAGGATTTCAGGATCTCGCCATCCACGCCGACATCGCCGAACTCGTTGACGATCACGGCGAGGCGCAGGCCTTGCGGGTTCTGCATCAGATTGCGGATCAGCGTCGTCTTTCCCGAGCCGAGAAAACCGGTGATGATGGTGACGGGCGTCTTGCTGACCGAAGGTGCGAACGTGTTGCTCATACGGTTTGGTCCTCGCTGGCGCGGGCCGGTGCGGCGGCGGGCGCGGCGGTGAGAGAAGCGGTGGGGAAGGGCGGGATGCGGGCGATCACGCCCTTGCGGAAGATCTGCGGGCGTTCACGCCAGGGCACGATCCCGTCTTCGGTGCCGGCATAGAGGGTGGCGCCGGCGATGATGTCGTCGATGCTCGCTTCCGGGTCGAGATCGCCATAGACGTAGCTCCAGCGCGTCGGGCTGATGAGCCCGACGGTGCAGGCGCGCTTGCAGTTGGAGAGGCATTCGACGCCGGCCAGAATGAAGGGGGCGTCATCCGGAACGGACGCGGCGAGCGCATCGTGAAGGCGCATGCCGGCGCGCGGTTCGCCGGTCTCGATCACCTGCCCCTCTGGATCGCGCTGCCGGCAGGTGAGGCAGACATGCAGGATGGGGCGGTCATCCTCGGGATATGGTCTGTGATGAGCGGGCTCTGTTCTGCCCGTATCGTCCTGGCTCATGGTGTCGTGTCCAAACCTCGAAGGCCGGATCTTCCGGCTTTCGCGTCCGGCAACGGACCTGCGCCCCGTCAGCCGATCAGTTCCCCCGGTGCACCCCGCCCGGATCGATCATCAATGCAGGCGACGGCAGGTCTCCTGGCTCACGGGTCGTCGCCGCCAGCTCCTTCCCGGCCCGGGGGCCAGTGGTTTATGCTGGAAGCTCGCCGTTCACAGTTGCGGGGGCAGCTCCGGCGCGGATCGCGCGGGGCGAGCCCGCATATCCTTCCGGCATTCCCTTGAAAGCCGCGCCCGTAAGCGCGGCACCGTCGGCTTCGTCAATGGTCTATCGGAGCGCGGTGCGATGTCAACCGAGCGTCGCCCGCACCGCGCAACCGATCAATCTGCCTCAGCTCTCGGTATCGTGGCTGTGGCCGTGGTCGTCGTGATCGTGGTCATGGTCGTGATCATGATCATCCGAGCTCACCGGAGCCTCGACATCGACATCCACGGTGACGGTGCCGGCATTGGCGAATTCCAGCGTCATGTGGAAATGATCGCCTTCGCGCAGTTGGCGCTGCACGCCGGGGAGCACGAGCATGATGCCGCCGGGCTGGAAGCTGACGGCCTGGCCGGGTGCGAGTTCGAGGGTCGGCGCTTCGACGACGCGCAGGGTGCCGTCCTGGAAGGCCGTCGCCTGCATCTTGCCGGGGCCGGTGAAGCGGGTCGTCGCGCCGATCAACTCGTCGGCTTCGGTGCCGGTATTGAGGATGGTCATGTAGACCTCGATCGCGTCCGAGGTGGAGCTGGTCGCATTGGTCCACAGATGACTGACGATGATGTCGCCGGCCTGGAAAGTATCGCCGTCGTGATGGGCTTTGGCCGGTGTGACGATGCCGGCAGGCATGGCGAGCAGGAACGCGGCGACGAGCGCCGTGAGGAACTTGGTCATTGATTTTCTCCCGCGAGGACTCCCGCCCTCGTCGATCAGGGTTGCACTATGCCGGCAGGTCTCCTGGCTCTCGGGTCGTCACCGCGATGTCCGCCTTCCCGATGCGCGAGGCACCAGTGGCATTCGGACGGGCTCACCGATTACAGTTGCGGGAGCAGCACCGGTCTCACACCGGTTTCCCTGTTAGGCCCCGAATGGGCACCGACTGCGGCAGGGGGCCACAGGGGGAAGCCCGAGTCAAGCGCGGTATGCATGCCGAAGGCGCAATTGAAGCGTGCATGCGGCCGATAAACTCAAGTCAGATATCGAAGAAAACCGTCTCGCGCGGGCCCTGCAGAAAAATGTCGAAGCCGTACGTGCCCTCGCCGGTTTCCTCCGCGATCAGCGTCGTGATTCGTGCGCGCGGCGCGATTTTCGCCAGAAACGGGTCCTGCGCATGGTCGTCTTCCGGAAAATACATGCGCGTATGCAGGCCCTGATTGATGCCGCGCGCGAAGATCCACAGGCTGACATGCGGGGCCATCAGCGTGCCACCCGGGCGTTCAGTCCCGCCGGGGGCTGGAACCGGGCCGGGGCGGATCGTCTCGAAGCGGAATTCGCCGGTCTGCGGATCGGCGGCGCAGCGCCCGAAACCGGTGAAGAACGGGTCGCCCGCGCCGCGCGGATCGCCGCGACCGGGATAGATCCCGTCCGCATCCGCCTGCCAGATCTCGATCAGCGCATCGGTCAGCGGCGCATCCATCCCGTCATGGACGCATCCGGTGATGGTGATGCGCTCGCCGCGCGTCTTCTCGCTGATCATGGCGGCGCCGAGATCCGCATGCGGCCAGTCGAGCCCGGCTGCGCGCGGGGTGGCGCCGATATGCAGGTATGGCCCCGCCGTCTGGGAGGGCGTTTGCTTATGATAACCAAGCCGATCGCGCATCAGCTGCCCTCCGGACGGTTTTCGAAGAAGGTGGCGCGGCGCCCCCGCAGGACGATGTCGAAACGCCAGGCAATGGCATCCATGGGTTGGGTGGCGCGCATGTCGAGCCGGGCCGTGAGCGAATCGATCGCCGACGGATCGGGCACGGTGTTGACGATGGGGCAGAGCCCGATGAGCGGATCGCCCTCGAAATACATCTGCGTGATCAGGCGCTGCGCGAAGGCGTGGCCGAAGACGGAGAAATGGATATGGGCGGGGCGCCAGTCATTGGCGCGGTTCGGCCAAGGATAGGGGCCGGGCTGGATGCTGCGGAAGGCGTAGGCACCATCCGCATCGCTGATGGTGCGCCCGCAGCCGCCGAAATCGGGATCGAGCGGCGCGAGATAGCCGTCCTGCTTGTGGCGATAGCGCCCGCCCGCATTGGCCTGCCAGATCTCGATCAGCGTATCGGGCACGCCGCGCCCGTCCTCATCGAGGATACGGCCATGCACGATGATGCGCGGGCCGATCGCGCTTTGGCCGGCGCGGGCATGGTTGACGGTCAGATCCGCATCCTGCGGGCCGATGATTTCGTGGCCGAAGACCGGGCCCGTCAGTTCCGACAGGCTCGCCGGCAGGGCGATCAACGGCTTGTGCGGGCTGCGCAGCACGCTCGACTTGTAGGCCGGCGTCAGGGAGGGGGGATGGCGGGTGGTGTCGCGCTCGGTGAAGCTCATGCGGCGCCTCCCTGCTCGGCATCCATCGCCGCGAAGATCTCCTTGGCGATCTTCATGGCGTGATTGGCGCGCGGCACGCCGGCATAGACCGCGACATGCATCAGCGCCTCGCGCACCTCCTCCTGCGTGGCGCCGGTATTGCGCGTGGCGCGCAGATGCAGTGCGAGTTCGCCGTCATTGCCGAGCGCGGCGAGCAGGCCGATGGTCACGAGGGAACGCTCGCGCTGCGTCAGGCCGGAGCGCGTCCAGAGCATGCCCCAGGCCGAGCGGGTGATGAAATCCTGGAACGGGGCGTCGAAATCGGTCTTCTGCGCCTCGGCGCGGTCCACATGGGCGTCGCCCAGAACGGCGCGGCGCACGCGCATGCCTTCTTCGTGCTGATCACGCATTCCCGTCTCCCCTCGCGGCTCCCGCGCGTTCTGCCGGTGATGCGACACCGGTTCGCGGGTCATTGTCGTTATCGTCGCTGGCAACAGATTAGGCGCGTCGACGCTCGCTGTCATCGGGGTGTGGTGATTCCGCAGATGGGGCGACGCGCGCTTTCGCGGAATGCGCGTTTGCGCTATGTCGACGGGGCAGAGCACGAAGGTGAGGGATCATGGCGAGCGGAAAGTTGCGTCTGGGTGTCAATATCGATCACGTCGCCACGGTGCGTAACGCCCGCGGCGGGCCGCATCCCGATCCGGTGCGCGCAGCAATTTGCGCCATCGAGGCCGGGGCCGACGGCATCACCGCTCATCTGCGCGAGGACCGCCGCCATATCCGCGATGGCGATGTGGAGCGGCTGATGGCGGAGATCAGCAAGCCGCTGAATTTCGAAATGGCCGTGACCGACGAGATGGTCGCGATCGCCACGCGTCTGCGCCCGCACGCGGCCTGCCTCGTCCCGGAAAAGCGCGAGGAACGCACGACCGAAGGCGGGCTCGATCTCGAAGCGCGCCCGCAGGCTCTGCGCGATGCGATCGGCGCGCTCAAAGATGCCGGTTGCCGCGTCTCGCTCTTCGTCGAGCCTGAAGAGCGCGTCATGGATGCCGCGCGCGCGCTCGGAGCGCCGGTAGTCGAACTGCATACGGGACGCTACGCCGAACTCTGGCTCGCCGGGGACGAAGCCGGCGTTGCGGGCGAGCTCGAACGGCTGCGGCGCGCGGCGGCGCACGGGGCGGCGATCGGGCTCGAAATGCATGCGGGCCACGGGCTCACGACGGAGAATGTCGGGCCGGTGGCGGCGATCGCGCAATTCGTCGAACTCAATATCGGCCATTACCTGATCGGCGAGGCGATTTTCTGCGGGCTGACTCAGGCGATCGGCGCCATGCGTGCCGCGATGGATGCCGCGCGCGGCGGCCAGCAGTCCGGGCGGACCGCATGATCGTCGGGATCGGCTCGGATCTGTGCGATATCCGGCGCGTCGAGGCCTCGATCGCGCGGCACGGCACCCGTTTCACGCATCGCGTCTTCACCGAGGGCGAGCGCGCACGCTGCGAGGCGCGCGTCAATCCCGGACCCTGCTATGCCCGCCGTTTCGCCGCCAAGGAAGCAGCGGTGAAGGCGCTCGGCACAGGCATCGCCGAAGGGGTGTTCTGGCGCGATATCGCGGTGGTCAACGACGCGGCGGGACGCCCGACGCTGGAACTGACCGGCGGCGCGGCGGAGCGGCTCGCGGCGCTGATCCCGGAAGGCCATGAGGCGCATGTCCATGTCAGCCTCACCGACGAGCCGCCGATGGCGCAGGCCTTCGTGATCATCGAGGCGCTCCCGCGACGCTGAGCGCGCCGGCTGATCGTCACGGGCGCGCCATCTCCATATAGAGCGCGTCCGGATCATAGCTTGCCAGGATATCGGGCCGGGCGATGGGGCAGGGCGTAAATCCCTGCTTGCGCCAATAGCCCGTGGCCGGGCCGGTGCTGATCAGCGCGATTACCGGGTAATCGGTGAAGGCTTCTCGTTGCAGCGATTCGAGCAACGCAGCGGCATCGCCCTTGCCGCGCCGCTGCGGGGCGATGGCGAGATCGTGGATATAGAGGCAATCGGGAGCATCGGGCAGGGTGCCGATCAGGCTGTCGAGGGCCGGCGGTGTGCCGCGACGCCAGGGATGGGCCACGAGATAGCCGCAGAGCGCGTCACCGGCGGTGAGAACGCGGCACCATTGCGGGGCGAGGGTGAAGCGCTCGCGCGCGATCTCCGGGCTCTCCGGATAGGCCTGATGAATCGCTTTCGACAGGGCGAAAGCCGCCGGCAGATCGGCCTCGCGCATCGCACGCCATCTGGCCTCGACGCCCTCGTCAGCCATGCCGGCCTCCCCATGGAAGCGCGCCGGGCCGCATCCGGGCCCGGCATCGCGATCACAATGCCTTGACGATCTCGTCGACCATCTTCTTGGCGTCGCCGAACAGCATCATCGTGTTGTCGCGGAAGAACAGTTCGTTCTCGACGCCGGCATAGCCCGAGCCCATGCCGCGCTTGATGAAGAGTACGGTCTTGGCCTTGTCCACGTCAAGGATCGGCATGCCGAAGATCGGCGATTGCGGATCCGTCTTGGCGGATGGGTTGGTGACGTCGTTGGCGCCGATGACGAAGGCGACGTCGGCCTGCGGGAACTCGCCGTTGATGTCCTCGAGCTCGAAGACCTCGTCATAGGGCACGTTCGCCTCGGCGAGCAGCACGTTCATATGGCCGGGCATGCGGCCCGCCACCGGGTGGATGGCGTATTTGACCTCGACGCCCTCTTCCTTGAGCAGATCCGCCATCTCGCGCAGGGTGTGCTGCGCCTGCGCCACCGCCATGCCGTAACCGGGCACGATGATGACCTTGGCGGAATTCTTCATGATGAAGGCCGCGTCATCCGCCGAACCCTGCTTGACCGGGCGCGCTTCGGCGCCGCCGGCAGCCGCGGCATCGGTCTCGCCGCCGAAGCCGCCGAGGATCACCGAGATGAAGGAGCGGTTCATCCCCTTGCACATGATGTAGGAGAGGATCGCGCCCGACGACCCGACCAGCGCGCCGGTGATGATCAGCGCGAGATTGCCCAGCGTAAAGCCGATGCCGGCTGCCGCCCAGCCGGAATAGGAGTTCAGCATCGAGACGACGACGGGCATGTCCGCACCGCCGATCGGGATGATCAGGAGCACGCCGAGAGCCAGCGCGACGAGCACGATCAGCCAGAAGACGAAGGCGCTCTCGGTCGCGATGAAGATGCCGAGCAGCACCACCATGGCGATGCCGAGCCCGAGATTGATCGCATGGCGCGCCGGCAGCATGATCGGCTTGCCGGACATGCGCCCGTCGAGCTTGAGGAAGGCGATGACCGAGCCGGTGAAGGTGATCGCGCCGATGGCGCAGCCCAGCCCCATCTCGAACAGGGTGACGCCGGAAATCCCGCCGGGCATGCCGAGATCGAAGGCCTGCGGCGCATAGAGCGCGGCGGCTGCGACGAGCACCGCCGCCATGCCGACGAGCGAGTGGAAGGCGGCCACGAGCTGCGGCATCGCCGTCATCGGCACCCGCCGGGCGATCGTCGCGCCGATGCCGCCGCCGACCGCGATACCCACGATCACGAGCAACCAGCCGCCGAGGGAGGGGTTGGCATAGACGAGCGTCGTGGCCACGGCCAGACCCATGCCGACCATGCCGTAGATATTGCCCTGGCGTGACGTCGTGGGATGCGACAGGCCTCGCAGGGCGAGGATGAACAGAACCCCCGAGACGAGGTACAGCAGGTTTGCGATATTCGCGCTCATCCCCTCAGCCCTTCTTCTTGTACATGGCGAGCATGCGCTGGGTGACGAGGAAGCCGCCGAATATGTTCACGGAGGCCATGACGAGGGCGAGGAAGCCGAAGACCTGGGCGCCCCATGTCGCGCCGGTATCGGTCATCGTCGCGGCGGCGGGCATGCCCACCGCGAGCAGCGCGCCGACCACGATCACCGAGGAGATCGCGTTGGTGACCGACATCAACGGCGTATGCAGGGCGGGTGTCACCGCCCAGACCACGTAATAGCCGACGAAGATCGCGAGCACGAAGATCGCGATGCGAAACACCGTCGGATCGACGCCGCCGCCGGTCGCGACAGTGGCCGCCGCAGCCAGCGAATCCGCATAGCTCTGCGCCGCATCCGCCGCTTCGCGAGCGGCTTCCGCCGCTGCCTGCGCGCGTTCCAGCGCCTGCTCGGGAGTGAGGTTCGTCATCGTTTCCCCCCTTACGTCCTTCTGGTCCGCGCTCAGGCGTCGGGCTTGAAATTGGGATGGACGATCGCACCGTCACGGGTGAGGAGCGTCGCCTTGACGAGCTCGTCCTCCCAGTTGACGGCGATCGCCTTCGCTTCCTTGTCGATCAGCGTCTCGACGAAGGCGTAGAGGTTCTTGGCGTAGAGCGCGGATGCGCTCGCGGCGAGGCGGCCGGGCATGTTGAGATGGCCGACGATCTTGACGCCCTGATGCTCGACCACGTCACCGGGCTCGGACAATTCGCAATTGCCCCCGCGCTCGACCGCGAGATCGACGATGACGGAGCCGGGCTTCATCGCCTCGACCATGGCGCGATCGATCAGGACCGGAGCCGGGCGGCCCGGGATCAGCGCGGTGGTGATGACGATGTCCTGCTTGGCGATATGGGCAGCGACGAGCTCGGCCTGCTTGGCCTTGTATTCCGCCGACATTTCCTTGGCATAGCCGCCCGCCGTCTCGGCCTGGCGGAACTCGTCGTCCTCGACGGCGATGAACTTGGCGCCGAGGCTCTCGACCTGCTCCTTCACCGCGGGGCGCACATCGGTGGCGGAGACGACCGCACCGAGGCGGCGCGCGGTCGCGATCGCCTGAAGGCCGGCCACACCGGCGCCCATGACGAAGGCGCGCGCTGCGGGAATGGTCCCGGCTGCGGTCATCATCATCGGCATGGCGCGGCCATACTCCGCCGCCGCGTCGATGACGGCGCGGTAGCCGGCGAGATTGGCCTGGCTGGAGAGGACGTCCATGACCTGTGCGCGCGTGATTCGCGGCATCAGCTCCATGGCGAACCCTGCGATGTTGCGTCCCGCCATTTCCTGGAGCGCATCGCTCGCGCCGTAGGGATCCATGATGGCGACGACGATGGCGCCGTCCTTGATGCTCTCGAGCAAGGTGCTGTCGGGGCGGCGCACCATCAGCACGATATCGGCGCCATCGGCAGCCTTGCCCGGGCTCGCGGCCATGCTCGCGCCTGCTGCTTCGTAATCCGCATCGGTGATGCCGGAGGTGAGCCCGGCACCGGCCTGGATTACGACCTCGGCGCCCAAGGTCTTGAATTTTTTCACGGTTTCAGGCGTGGCCGCGACACGGCTCTCGTTCGCCTCGGTTTCCGTCAATACGGCGATGCGCATGCAACCCCCCTGGAATCGACCGGTTTCGCCGGACGTCGTCGGGGCGGTGCCGGTCCGGCCGTCGTGCGAGACGCCCGATCTCACCGAAACTGGTGCCGCACCGTCTTCCGTGCCGGTTCACCGCCATTCTTCGTTCCATGACGCGCACGTCGCGTGGCTTGCGTCAATGGTTCAGTGCCCGCATGCATATCCGATGATCTGATCGGCATGCGCGCGAGAACGCATTGGACGACGCGCGGCAGCCGATACAGGGCCGTCCCGCGCGGCGCGAGGCTCAGATGACGAGGAAATGGAGAATCATCAGCGCGAACACGGCAGCCGGCGCCTTCCAGGTGATCGTCCGGGACAGGGCGCCGAGGGCACCGGCCGCGCTGGAGATCACGACGTAGACGATCGCCGCCATCCACGCGCCCTTGATCCCGCCGAGTGCGAGTGCGAGCACCCAGCAGAGCACCACGAGGGTCGAGAGCGTGGTGAATTCCACGAAGCCTTCATAGGACTTCTCGTGGGTCTCCGCATCCATCTCGGGCCTGTATTCGTCCGTGGGACGACGGTCCGTATCCGCCATGGCAGCCATGTCCTGTTCTTCCTACTGACACTTTCTCTCGGCTTTAGCCCAACCGGGCGCGTCTCGCAACGGCTTCCTTGCCATCACCCACGGCTTTCGGTCATGCCGATGCCGTTTTCGTCATGAAGCCGACATCCGGCCTCACTCCGTCATCGGGGGCAATCCGGCCCGCGCCAACGCCGTGTTCTGGCGCTCGGCCAGGGCTTCGATGTCGAAACGGGCAATCTCTTCCTCGAACAGCCTGTGATAGTTCAGCTCCGCCCGCAGATGCAGGTAGACGGCGCCGAGCCCGATCGCTGCGCGATCCATGAAGACGAATTCGCGCGGCACCGTCACCGGCCCCTTTTCCTTCAGCGCCTTGTGCACCTCGAAGGCCTGGCGGCGCCCGTATTCGCCGGGCTTCACCCCGTCCGCGATGGTGCGCACGCGATCCTCCAGCAGCGGCCCGTAGATGAAGCGCGCCCAGATGTTGAGGATGTCGATCAGCTCCTTGGTGAGGCCCTTGAAGCCCCATGTTTCGTAGGCATGGACGGTGCGCTCGCGGTCGTCGTGCTGGAGGCCGCGATAGAGATCGACGACGCCGCCGACGAATTTCGGCGGAAAGATGCGGATACAGCCGTAATCGAGCAGGTTGATCCCCATCGGCTCGCCTACTTCCTCGAACACGGTGTAATTGCCCAGATGCGGGTCGCCGTGGATCACCGCCGCATGGCTGAACGGGTGCCACCAGGCCTTGAACATGGCGATGGCGAGGCGGTTGCGGATCTCGACGGGGGATTCCTTGTAATCGAGGATGCGCTTGCCTTCGAGCCAGCCGAGCGTCAGCAGGCGCCGCGTCGACAGATCGTGATGCACCACCGGCACGCGCACCGCATCGACGCCCTGAAGCGCGTGATCGTAGAGCGCGACATGCTTGGCCTCGCGCTCGTAATCGAGCTCCTCGCGCACGCGCTCGCCGATCTCCTTGGCGATCTCGCGGGTATCGATCGCCGGATCCATGCGGCGGTGGATGGCGAAGAGCATGCCGAGCTGGCGCAGATCCGCTTCCACGGCCGATTGCATGTCGGGATATTGCAGCTTGCAGGCGAGGGCCGCACCGTCGGGGGCCGTGGCGCGATGAACCTGGCCGAGCGAGGCCGCGGCGGCGGGTCTGAGATCGAATTCGCCGAAACGCTCGCGCCATCCCGCCCCGAGTTCGGCCTGCATGCGGCGCTTGACGAAAGCGGCGCCCATGGGCGGGGCTTCGGATTGCAGCTTCTGCAGTTCGGCGGCGTATTCCGGGGGCACGGCCTCGGGGATCGTGGCGAGCAGCTGCGCCACCTTCATGATCGGACCTTTCAGCCCACCGAGCGCCTGTGCGAGGGCGGCGGCGTTTTCCGGGCGCGCCACTCCCTTCGTGCCGAACAGGCGGGAGCCCGCGACGCGCGCAGCCACCGCCCCGACATTGGCGCCCACGCGGGCATAGCGGGTCGCGCGGGCTGAGAATCGGTTGGCTTCGCGGTCACGCGTGCTCATGCGGCTTTCTCCGGGCGGGAACTTCGAATGCTCACCATCAGATAGCGCCTGCCCGCCGCATGAGAAGGGCCGGCCTCACTGCGCCGGCGGCGCCTCCAGGGTTTCACCCGGTTCCTGATCGGGAGGCAATACGAAGACCTGACCGGGGAAGATCAGATCCGGATTGCGGATCTGGTCCTGATTCGCCTCGAAGATTTCGGTATAGCGAATGCCGCGCCCATAGATCTGCCGGCTGATCCGCCACAGGCTGTCGCCGCGCTCGACGAGGGCGGTGGCGAGTTCGGGAACGGTGACCGATGCTTCGGCGCGCCCGGCTGCGGGTTCGGACGCCGCTTGCAGCGTCTCTCCCTCGGCGGCGCCTTCCCCGGCACTCGCCTGCGGATCCGTGGCGGCGGACTCTGCGACCGCCGTCGCCGCTTCGTCCGCTGCCTCCTCGGCCACATCCGCGACGGGCGTTTCGTCGGCATCGGCTTCGACATCGGCATCGGTGTCGGCCTGAGCCGTGGCGAGCGGTGCGGGTTCGGGCAGGGCGGCAACGGCTTCGGGGACGGTGAAGCCGACTTCCGCGCGCGACAGGACCGTGCCGGTGGCGGGTTCGACATCGTCGAGCCGCACCTGGTAGCGCCCCGCCCGCACCCCGCGCTGGATGGCGAAGGAGACGTCGCCGGTCTCGCTGGCCTCGGCCTGTGCGACGAGGGTGTCGTTCAGATAGAGCCGGATCGCGGCTTGCGCCTCCGCCTCGCCGGAGACGAACAGGCCGCCGCCGGTTTCCGCCTCGACGGCGACGATGCGCACGCCGATGCGGGTATCGACGGGCTCCTCAGCCGGGCTCGTCGCATCGAGGGCGGCGACGCTGCGCTCGGCGGTCGCCTCTTCCGTCGTGTCCGCGACGGGGGTCTCGGTGGTTTCGTCAGCGGCTTGCGCGACAGAATCCGCAGCGGGTTCCTCGACGATGCTGTCCTCCGCCGACGGCGTCGTCGTCGCGTCGGCGACGGCTTCTTCCGTGGCGGATTCTTGCGTGGCAGTCTCTTCCGACGTCGATTCTTCCGTGGCCGACTGCTCCGCGACCACTTCGTCCGTTGCGGCCTCCGCGAGGGCGACCGGCTCGGGCTCGGGGCGCGAGAGCACTTCGGTGGGCTGGCCGGGGGCGATCCGCGCGACCATCGGCTGGCGCCGACGGTCTTCGTCGACGACGATGGTCAGGCTCTCCTGCGAGACGAGGTCCGCCCCGTCGCTGCCGGTGGCGCGCAGGGTGACGTCGCTCGTCCCGACGGGAAAGGGTTCGGGGATGAAGACGAAATTGCCGGAGGCATCCGACATCGTCTCGTCGTGCACGGCGCCGTTGCGCAGGAGCGCGACGCGGGCATCGGGGGCACCGCGCCCGGCGATCACCGCTTCGCCCGTCGGCTCGATGCGGATGATGTCGAAGGCGAGACCCGTGGGCGCGAGCGCCTCGGCCTCGTCTTCCGCCGCTGCTGATTCGGCATCGGCACTATCCGCAGGCATATCGGCGGTGAAGAGTTCCTCGATGTCGCCTGCCGGTTCCGCATCCGCCTCGTCCCGGGGAGCGGCTTCCTCCGCGGCGACGTCTTCCGCAGCGTCTTCTTCGACAGCCACATCTTCGACAGCGTCTTCTTCGCGCGCAATTTCGTCGCTCACGGGCTCCTGCGAGACGCTTTCCTCGACTGCGGGTGCCGGTGTCACCGATTCCTGCGTCGCGACGGATTCCCTTTGCGCTGCGGGTGCGCTAGGCTCATCCTCGTTGAGCACGAACCACAGCCCGCCACCGGCGACGGCCGTGGCGGCGATCGCTGCGAAGACGAGATTGCGAGACAGACCAAAGATCACGGCGCGGTCCTCGATTTGGGTTGCGCCGCTACAGTGCGGCGCAAAATGCCTTTTCCCGGCATGGCTTTACACGGTTCGTCAAGACGTGAAAACGGCTAAATGCAACGGATTGACGAAACTCGGTACAAAAACGGACGAAATGATGAATACCATCCGATCGATATGCGTGTATTGCGGCTCCGGCTCCGGTAGCGACCCCGCCTTCGCCGAGGCGGCAAGGGCGCTCGGCAGGGCCATGGCCGAAGAGAAGATCGGTCTCGTCTATGGCGGCGGCGCCGTCGGGCTGATGGGCACCGTGGCGCGTGCCGTCCTCGATCATGGCGGCCATGTCACCGGGATCATTCCCGATTTCCTCATGGCCAAGGAGCGCATGCTTTCCGATGTGCAGGATACCATAGTCGTCTCCGACATGCATACCCGCAAGCAGATGATGTTCGAGCGCGCCGACGCCTTCGTCGCCCTGCCCGGCGGGATCGGGACGCTGGAGGAACTAGTCGAGCAGATGACCTGGGCGCAGCTCGGGCGCCACAACAAACCGATCCTGATGCTCTCGGTGGCCGATTTCTACAAGCCGCTGCTCGTCCTGCTCGCCCATATGCGCCAGAGCGGCTTCATCCGCGCCGGGATGGAACTGAATTATCTGGTGGCCGAGCGCCCCGGTGACGTGATCGGCATGCTGCGCGACGCCGCCCGCCGGCGTGGTGAGGGCGACCCGCAGGCCGCCGCACAGGCCGAGGCGATGATCGAAAAGCGCTTCTGACGGGCGGGGCCGGTGCACTGGCATCGGGCCGCGCAAACCCGCTTGCCTTCGCCGCCGCCCCCGGCTAACCCTTCAGCACGCATTGCCGGTGCGGATTCGCGCCGGCCACACGCGGACGTGGCGGAACTGGTAGACGCAAGGGACTTAAAATCCCTCGACTTCGGTCATGCGGGTTCGATTCCCGCCGTCCGCACCAATGCCCCCGATGGTCCTCGCGCGGCTCAGGTGCTCGGAAGCTCCGAGGCGCCGCCATGGGCGGCGGACCATTTGGCCGGCTCGTTGAGGAAGGCTTCGACTTCGGTGAGGGTCGCGGCGTCGAAGTAATCCATCGTCCGCGCCACGCGCAACACGTCCCACCAGGTGGCCAGCGCGTGCATGGCGACGCCGTTCTCGCGCAGCATGTCCTTGGTCTGCGGGAAGATATCGTAGTGGAAGACGACGAAGGCGTGCTCGACGATCAGGCCGCTCTTGCGCATGGCGTCGACGAACTTGATCTTGGAGCGCCCGTCCGTGGTGAGATCCTCCACCAGCAGGACGCGCGAACCCTCGATGAAATGGCCCTCGATCTGCGCGTCGCGCCCGAAACCCTTGGGCTTCTTGCGCACGTACTGCATCGGCATCGACATGCGGTCGGCGATCCAGGCGGCGAAGGGGATGCCAGCCGTCTCGCCGCCGGCGATCGCGTCGAGGGTCTCGAAGCCGACCTCGCGCAGGATCACGGAAGCGGCGAAATCCATCAGCGTGTTGCGCACGCGAGGGAAGGAGATCAGCTTGCGGCAATCGATATAGACGGGGCTCGCCCAGCCGGAGGTAAAGCGGAAGGGCTCGTCAGCGCGGAAATGCACCGCCTGGACCTCGAGCAGCATCTTGGCGGTGATGTCGGCGATCAGGGTCCGGTCGGGAAAGCTGGTCATGGGGCACCTCGTCTGGCGGCAACGCGCATTTCCCGTTCCTGTGGCAGAAGCGGGGGATCAAGGCAAGCCGCAAGCTGAACACGTGCGGCGGCCTGTGGGTAACCGGCTTACGCGGCCTCGCTCGCCCCGACGATGATCTGGCGCGCCTGTGCCGCCGTCAGCGGTTCGCCGAAGAGATAGCCTTGCGCATAGTCGCAGCCGAGTTGCGAGAGCTCCACCGCATCGGATTCGGTCTCCACCAGATCCGCGACCACTTCGAGGCCGAGATCCTGCGCCATGCGGATCACGGGCGAGAGCAGCGCCGAGCGCTCCCCGGAAGCCCGCTCGCGCATCAGGCTGCGATCGAGGCGCATCATTTCCAGTGGCAGACGCTCCAGATAGGCGAGCGCACAATAACCGGCGCCGAAACCGTCCAGCGTCATGCCCGCACCCAGATCGCGCAGGCGCAGGAAGAGCTGCGCGGCATATTCGGGATTTTCCATCACCATCCGCTCGGGGAAGGCGAGGCGCAGGCTCCCCGGCGCGACGCGGGCCCGCGCGAGCACGTTCTTGACGTCCGCGATCAGGTCGTGACGCATCTGCTGGGGCGAGAGGATCGGCGTGTTGACGAAGATCGGCGGATCGACGTCGAGCGCACCCTGCCAGAAGCTGAGTTCCTCGGCGGCGCGCTCCATGGCGAAGGCGACGAGATCGGCCGCCGCACCGCTGCCCTGCGCTGTTGCGGCGAAGACGTCGTCGGCGATGCGCCCGCGCTTGGGGTGATCCCAGCGCAACACCGCCTCGAAGCCCGCGATGGTGCGATCATCGAGGCGCACGATGGGCTGGAAGAGCGTGCGGATCTCGTTGTTTTCGAGTGCCCGCGCGAGATCGGCCGCGAGCGGGAGATCCTCCGTCGCGACACTGCGCAGGGTGGGGCGGTAGACATGGGTGCGGTCGCCGCCCTGCCGCTTGGCCTCGGCCATGGCGAGATCGGCATTGTCGAGCATCGCTTCCGGCTTGAGCGTCTGCGCGTCGTAGAGCGCGATGCCGATCGAGGCGGTGAAGAAGATCTCGCGCTCGGCATAGGTGACGGGCGTCGCGAGGCTGCGCCGCACGGCATCGGCGAAGCCCATGATGCGGTCCGGGTCGCGTTCGCTCAGCAGAATCACGCCGAAACGGTCGCCGTTGAGCCGTGCGAGCGTGTCCTGCGGGCGCAACAGGCGCGACAGGCGCCGCGACAGCGTCAGCAGGATCGCATCACCCGCCGAGAGCCCGGAATCCTCGTTCACCTGCTTGAATCGGTCGATATCGATGACGATCACCGCCGGCGACAGGCGCGAATCCTGCGAGGCGAGGACGAGGGCGGCGCGCAGGCGGTCGTCGAAGAGGCAGCGATTGGGCAGGCCGGTGAGATTGTCGTGGACCGCATCGTGCAACAGCCGCTCCTGGGCCGTGCGCGAATCGGTGACGTCCGCGATCGTGCCGACGACACGGATCACCTCACCGTCGCTGCCGATGACGGGGCGGGCGCGCAGGCGCAGCCAGTGATAGGGACCCTGGCCCGAGCGCAGACGGAATTCCTGCGAGATGCGCCCGCGCTTCTGTTCGATCACGGCATCGAGCGCCGTGCGGTAGCGGTCGCGGTCGAAGGGGTGGACGAGATCGAGCCAGTTCGCCACCGAACCCTGCAATTGCCCGCGCTTGAGCGAGAGCTGGTCCTCGATCTCGGGATTGACGAAGACGCGATCCGACAGGACGTCCCAGTCGAAGACGATGTCGCCGGCACCGGACAAGGCGAGCGCCCGGCGCTCGGAATCGCTGACGAGCCCCTGTGCGAAGGCGCCGCCGGCGAAGGCGTGCTGCATCACGGTGAAACCGATCAGCATCACGATCAGCACCAGGCCGCCGATCAAAGCCTGCGAGACGAGATCGCCGGTGAGATACCCCGTCACCGTGAAACCCGCCGCCGTCACCCAGGCGATCAGGAGGAGCCAGGTCGGGATCAGCATGACCGCCCGGTCGTAGCCGAGTGTGGCGAGATGGAGCACCAGCAGGAAGCCGATACCGGCCACCGCCGCGATCGAGACGCGGGCGACGCCCGCCGCGACGGGCGGGTCGATCACCGCGAGACCGACGAGTGCCGCCAGGAAGGCGAGCCAGAACAGGGTGACGTAGCCGTATCTCACATGCCATCGGTTGAGATTGAGATAGGCGAAGAGGAAGACGAGCAGGGTCGCGGCGAGAATCGCCTCGGCTGCGGCGCGGTAGATCCGCTCGGCTGCCTCGTCGACGGGAAAGACGCGCTGGAAAAACCCGAAATCGATCCCCGCATAGGCGAGGACCGCCCAGGCGATGGCGGCGGCGGCGGGAAAGATCACCGCGCCCTTGACCACGAAGACCACCGTCAGGAACAGGGCGAGCAGCCCGGCAATGCCGATGATGATGCCTTTGTAGAGCGTGAGCCCGGACACCTTGTCGCGATAGGCGTTGGGCTCCCACAGATGCAGCTGGGGCACCTGTGCTGCGCGCAATTCGCCGACATAGGTGACGGTCGCGCCCGGATCGAGGGTGATGCGGAAGACGTCCGCCTCCGTGGAGACTTCGCGTTCGGGACGGATACCCTGGCTCGCCGTGATCGCCGCGATGCGCGAGGATCCGAGATCGGGCCAGACGACCCCGGAATCGACCATCCTGAAATGCGGCGCGACGAGCAGCCTTTCGATCTGCTCGGAGCTTTCATTGGTCAGGGCGAAGACGATCCAGTCCGGGCGCAAACCCGCCTCGCGGGCCGTGACGGCAATGCGCCGGACGATGCCGTCGGGGCCGGGTGCCGTCGAGATCTGGATGACGTCGCCATCCGAGCGGAAATGCTCGATCGCGCCGGTCAGATCGATCGCCGTCGTCGCCCGGTCCACCCGCACCGCATCGACCGCATGGGCCGGTGCGCCGAATCCGATGATCAGCACGACGAGGGCCAGGGCCAGGACGAGGCTGTGACGGGCTATGGACAACGCGAACTACTTTCGTCTGGTGCGGCGGACGAGACCGGCACCTGCTGTTATGCCAGCGTCGGCGCCGCAGGCAAGAGCATGGCCGGATCCACGGGAGCGGGAAGCGGCAACGAAGCGGCACAAAACGCCCGAATCAAGGCGCGCATGGTGCTTCGGCGCGTCGGGCTCCATCAGCGCCGTCCGGAGACCAGGCCCACTTCGATGATGTAGTTGGAGCCGACCCGCGCCGGAACGGTCAGATTTTCCTCGACGATCGTGAACGTGCCCGAGCTCGCGCCCTGCTCCACCGTGGCGGAGGCCTGGACCCGGCGATCCTCGAAGGTCTCGCTGGCATTGCGAAGCACGATCCGCAGCGGCGCGTCGTAGCGACCGGGGCCGCCGCGCGGGCCGAGCAGGGCGCGGCCTTCGACGCCGATCGTGATGACGAATTCCTGTCCGTCCGGCGAGACGACGCATTCGCGTGCCAGATTCGCGATCGAGATCTGCGAGCGCAGGTTCTGATTCGAGGAGGCGCCGGCATAATTGCGGATCGCGGCGCCGCCGGTGATCACGTCGACCTGCGGGCACGGCGCGAAACGGGGAATGTCGGGCACGAGTTCCGGCGCCGTGGTGGAGCCGAAGCGCACGAGGTTCGACAGACGGCTGCCCTCGCGTGCGCGGGTCACGCCATCGGCGGGGGGAGGGCCGTCGGCCGCCGCACCCGCGGTCGCGCCGGCACCGTTCTGCGCCCCGGGCGAGGCGGAGCCTCCGGGCAGCGCCGTGCAGGCGGCGAGGGCCGATACGA
>JBJHBI010000017.1:0-66686 GCA_050485405.1 Salinarimonadaceae bacterium | reverse complement strand
AGGAGCAGGGACGCATCCCCGAAGACATCTCCTTCGACCAGCTCCTGCGCCTGTCCGGAATCGAACAGACATTCGCAACCCGCACCGCAGCACAAGGCGCACAACACCCAACCCTCTCACAGGTCAATGAGCAGCAAGGTGGCGCCCCGACCCGCGTCACGCCCGCGCAGGAATTCGCCGAGACGATCATGGCGGCGCCGGATACCAGCGGATTCAGCCAGTCGCAATTGCGCGACATGATGGTGAGCCTGCTCAACGCGCCCGTCGCGACCCCGCAGATCGAGGCCGCGCTTCAGCGCATCGCAAGTTCGGAGCCTGATCTCGTCGGGACGCTGCACGACCATTATCTCGACAGTTCCGTCCAGAACGCGCTGACCCCGTCGGTCATGAACGGCGAATTGCTGCGCGGCTTTACCCGCAACTACATCCTCGACAATCCCGATGGCGCCGGGGTCATTCTCTTCGACGGCGACAAATTCAGCACCTACAACCTCGCGACCGACTTCAAGACCGGTGACCGCGCGATCGAACTGATGGCGGCGGCAGTGGCCACGGCGGCGGGCAATCTCGCCGAAGCCTTCACCGATATGGGCATCACGGCGCTGCCGGCCCGCGACGGCGGCGACGAGTTCATGGTGACGCTGCTTCCCACGGGAGACGGGGGCACCGATAATCTCGATCTCGGGATGAAGATGTTCATGAACGAGCTCTACGCCGTGATCCAGCAGCACAATCGCGACAACACCGTGCCGATCCCGACGCTGAGCGGCGGCGGCGCGGTCATCGATCACGAGAAGCTCGACGCGATCCGCGCGCGCGCCGTCGAGATGCGGGACATGGATCTCGTCAACAAGTCCAACGAGGAGCTGATCAACCGCCTGTTCGGCCAGATCGATCACGCGCCCGTCGAAGAGTTCAAGCAAGGACTGCCCGGCTACCATCGCGGCGCGTTCGTCGTCATCGATCCGGTCACCGGGGATCCGTCGAGCGCGGCCGTGCCGGTGCCCGTCTATCAGATCGGAGAGGGAGCAGCGGCCGTTCCCTATCGCGAGACCCAGGGCGGCGTCACCTTTCCCACGACCGATCCGGACGAGACGTCGATCCCGCGCGACAACATCTTCATGCCGGGGCTGGATCTCGCCCGTCCGCTGCTCGATCCGCGCAACACGGGCGCGGCGGCGCTGAACCCGAACCCGGATCCGTTCAGCGTGCCGGAGATGCTGCGCGGGCTGTTCACCGATCTGCAGACGACGGGTTCGACGTCGCTCGAGCAGCTTTCGGAACTGGCCGAAATGAGCGTCGCCGAATTGTCGTTCAAGGAATTGCGCGACGAGGGCATTCCGGTGCTGCACCAGCCGGCGGCCTTGCGGCATTTCGCCGAACTCTATGAAGCCGCCGAGGACGGCACCACGCTCTCCAAGGTGTATATCGAGCCGCGCCAGATGAAGGCGCTCAACGATACCGGCTTCATCGAGATGCCGGACGGCAGGCGTATCAATGTCGGCCATGCCGGCGGGAACGAAATGCTCAACGACCTCTGGCGTGCGCTCGATCAGGCCGTGAGCGAGGCGTTCGGCGACGATTTCGCAGCCGATGGCGGCGTCTATGCACGCGATCGCTCGAAGCGGCAGATGCTCGTCCTGCCACCTGGAACGGACGAGCAGACGATTCAGGACCTGATGCGCCGGGCGCAGGAGATCTTCGCCACGATGTCGGCGAGCTTCGTCGGCCCGGACGGCAACGCCCACCCGATCATGCTGCCCGGCTCGGACGGCGCAGCCGTGCCCTTCCGCTACAATCTCGGCTATGCCGGTGCCGAAGTCACGAAGGGCGATTTCGAGGTCGGATCGGAAGGATTCGATCCCGGCGAGGCACGCTACTTCACCGTGCTCAGCCCCCTCGAATCGGGGATCTACAATCTGATCGGAGGCGAGGCACCGCGCAATGCCGACGGCGAGACGCTGGGTCTCAGCGCCCTCGAAATCGGCACCGCGATCGCGGACGGCAAGCTGCGTCCCGATGCGGACGGGAACTGGCCCTCGGAAATCGAGACCTTCATCCGCCAGCTCAACTCGATCGCCGGCTTCCGCGTGATGACTCCCGCCGACGATCCGAACTGGCCCTCCGCCGGCGAATGACCGGTAGAGACCCCCACACGCCCGCCCCGCCGCGTCTCAGGGTGGGGCGGGCGGTGCGAATGAGGGAGGCGAGAGGCCGAAGCCGTTCTCTTCCTCGAGGCCGGGCAGGCGCAGATCGTCGAGGCGCCGTTCGACCTCGCCCGCCGTGATGCCGGGCCCGGTACGCTGGTAGTGGGTGACCATCTGCGGAAAGGCCAGCACGATGGCGATCATGACGAGCTGGATCACGACGAAGGGAAAGGCGCCGCGATAGATCGCGAGCGTGTCGACCCCGCGCCGCCATTCCCCGGTCTGCGGATCCGGCCCGTCCCGTGCCGGCACCACGGATCGCAGGTAGAACAGCGCGAAGCCGAAGGGCGGCGTCAGGAACGAAGTCTGGAAGGCGAGGGCGAGAAGCACGCCGAGAAAGACGAGATCGACGCCCAGAGCCTGGGCCGGCGCGACGAGCAGCGGCACCAGGATGAAGACGATCTCGAAGAAATCGAGAAAGAATCCCAGCGCGAAGACCAGCAGGCCGACGAAGGCGAGAAACCCGGTTTCACCCCCGGGCAAGGCGAGCAGCCAGTCCTTCACCCAGAGATGCCCGTCCACACCGTAGAAGGTCAGCGCGAAGACACGCGCACCGATCAGGATGAAGATCACGAAGGAGCATAGCTGCAGCGTGCCCTCGCAGGCCTCGCGCAGACGCGCACGATCGAGCCGGCGGCGCGCCATGGCGAGAACGATCGCACCGAGCGCCCCCAGCGCCCCGCCCTCGGTGGGCGTGGCGATGCCGACGAAGATCGCGCCCAGCACGAGGAGGATCAAGGCCAGCGGCGGCACCAGCGCGAGCACCACGCGCTCGGCGAGCGGCGCGATCAGGCCGGGCATGAGATGCCGGCTCGCGAGCGCGATGGCGAGCGCCGTCGCCGCACCGATCGCGAAGCCGTGGACGAAGGGCGCGCGTGCCACATGGGGAGCGAGGAGCCAGGTCGCGAGTGCCCCCGCCGCGACGGCGACGAGGAGCGTCACCACGAGCGAGACGATGCCTTCGCCGTCTTCGCGCGCCTCCGGCGGCAGCGGCGGCACCATCTGCGGGCGCAGGAGGCCGATACAGAAGACATAGACCGCGAACAATCCCGCGAGCATCAGCGCCGGCAGGAGCGCGCCGGCATACATGTCTCCCACCGAGCGCTGCAACTGGTCGGCCAGCACGATCAGCACCAGCGAAGGCGGCATGATCTGCGCGAGCGTCCCCGATGCCGCGATCACCCCGGTGGCGAGACGCGGATCGTAACGATAGCGCAGCATCACCGGCAGCGAGATCAGCCCCATGGCGATCACCGCGGCGGCGATCACCCCGGTGGCTGCGGCGAGGATCGCGCCGACGAAGATCACCGCATAGGCGAGCCCCCCGCGCAAAGGGCCGAACAGCCGCCCGATCGTATCGAGCAGGTCCTCGGCCATGCGCGACCGCTCCAGCACCAGCCCCATGAAGGCGAAGAAGGGGATGGCGAGCAGCGTTTCGTTGGCAAGGACCGAGAACAGCCGTTCGGGCAGGGCCTGCAGGAAGGAAGGCGTGAACAGCCCGAGCCAGATGCCGAGCACGGCATAGAACAGACCGAGCGCCGCCAGCGAGAAGGCGATCGGATAGCCGAGGACCATGATCACAATCAGGGAGCCGAACATGATCGGCGCCAGATTGGCGATGATGAAGGCTGTCATGATCGGCGTCGTCTCGCCCCGGGACCCGGCGCCGCGACGGGAACCGGATGCCCCGGCGCGGGCGCGCGCAGGTTGGCCGGGGCGCGCGGGCGCGTCAATCCCTGCGCGCCGGCGGATGCGACGGGCGAGCGCTCAATGCGCGAGCAGAAGCGGCGTCTGCGCCTGTTCGAGCAGGGTGCGCGTGGCGCCGCCGAGGACCCATTCGCGAAACCGCGAATGACCGTAGCCGCCGGCCACGATCAGATCCGCATCGCTGCTGCGGGCCTGCGCGAGAATGCCCTCTCCCGCATCGGCCGTGCGCAGTTCGTGCAGCACGGTCTTCACGCCGTGGCGATCCAGATGGCGGGCGATGCGGGTATCGAGCGCATCCTCGGCGGGATTCTTTTCGGCGGTGACCACGATCACCTGCCCCGCCTTTTCGAGGAAGGGCATGGCCTGCGCGACGGCGCGCGAGGCCTCGCGGCTGCCGTTCCAGCCGATCACCACAGTCTTGAACGGGCGCGGATCACGCTCAGGGGCTGCCAGCAGCAGCGCGCGTCCGCTGCCGAACAGGACCGCCTCGAGCAGGCCGGTCCAGCGATTCTCCGTCTTGCCGGGGCGCAATCCGATGAACAGATCGGCATGGCGCGCCGCCCGCGCAGCGAAGCTGCCGGCCTGGTCGGTGATCGCATCGATGCGCTGGAGATCATGCGGAAAGCGCAGATTCGCGAGCTTTTCGCGAATCACCCCTTCGGCGCGATCCCCGTCGGCAATGGCGCTCTCGACGAGCTCGGCCATGGCGACGGCGCCGGTTCCCGCCGCATCCGCCGAGATCGCAAAGCCCGGATAGGCGTTCACGAACAATGTGCCGATATGCGCCTTGTGGCGATCGGAGAGCATTTCGGCGAGGCCGAGGCGATGGGCGTCGTCGTCGCTCGCATCGAGATGGACCATCAAATCCCTGATCATGGCAGCGTCTCCCGTGTCTTTCGCGATGATACTGGTGCGCGCGGCCGATAGTCGCCATGAGCTATCGCAAATACGCGAAGCGCAACATTCCGGCGAATGCCGCGCCGGGACACGAACGAAAACCGCCGCCCTCGCGGGCGGCGGTCATCTTCGTTACGCGATCGTCGGATCAGCCCTCGTATTCGGGCATGTTGCGCAGTTCGTCATCCGACGCACCGACATAGAGGCGCAGGTCGTCGCCATCCTGGAGGATGGTCACCTCGTCGAGGCCGAGCGCCACGGTGTGGGCGCCGATGCCGAGGAAGCCGCCGATATCCATCACGACGTATTCCAGTTCGCCATCGCCATTGGCGACGACATCGTCGACGCTGCCGACATTCTCGTCGTTCACGTCATAGACGTTGGCACCGAGAAGCTCGTCCACCGAGAAGTTGCTCGCTTCGGCGCGCTGGAAACCTTCACGCTCGAATTCGGGCGCATCGAAGGTGTCGCGGGCATCACGCCACTGCTCGCCACCGGCATCCTGAGCCGGCTGGGTCTCGGCCATGGTGTCGTCACGCTCGACATCGTCCTGAGCCAGATCCTGCTCGGTCGGCTCGGCGTCGGCCATGTCGGTACCGGCACCTTCGTGCATCGTACCGGTCTGGGCTTCCGTGCCGGCAGTGCGCTGCTCGAACGCCTCACGATCGAATTCCGGAGCTTCTTCCAGCATCTGCGCATCGACCTGGGCGACGATCATCAGGGTCTCCGGATCATCGGCGTCACGGGCGAAGGTGAGCTGGTCGAGACCGAGCACCACTTCACGCTCACCGATGCCGAGGAAACCGCCGACTCCGACGATGACACCACGGATCGTGCCGTCCTGATCGACGAGTACGTCGCTGACATCACCGATCTCTTCGAGGTTTTCACGCTCGGAAGCATCGATCATACGCGCGGCGCTCATCTCACCACCTGCTTCGGTCCCGGTAGCCTGCGGATCCTGGGCGGTCTGCTGGTCCTGGCCAGCCTGCGGGTCCTGGGCCGTCTGCTGGTCCTGACCAGCCTGCGGGTCCTGGGCCGTCTGCTGATCCTGGCCAGCCTGCGGGTCCTGGGCTGTCTGCTGATCCTGGCCAGCCTGCGGGTCCTGAGCCGCCTGCTGGTCCTGACCTGTGCCCATGTCGGTGCGATCCATACCGCCATTGGAATAAGCGTAGACCGCAGCATCCATGATTTCGCTGGCGAGAATATCGCTTTCCTGCACGGTGTCGACGAAACCGCCGGCAGCCATGGTGTCGTCGGTCATCGTCTGGTCAGTACCCGTCGTCTGTGCAAGCGCCGGAACACTAACCAGTATAGCGATAGCAGACGTAGCAATAAAATTTTTCATGTTGCACCTCCTGATGCATTTTCTCTGGGACCGACTGTTGTCGATCGCTCTTCGAAGGACACAACAACTGCTTCGACATTCCGTTCCGCAATTTTTTATGGCTAAGTTTCTTTTTTGCCGTAATAATAGCGCCCAGCTGTCTCGTGGTGCGCCTCCACGAGATAAGCAATCCTCGATAACTCCTCGATTGTGATCGATATAGCGGCTCAGTCTTCGCCAGGCAGGGCCAGACCGGCATTGCGCGCGTAGATTTTCGCTACGGCGGCATCGTCCTCGCGCCCGAGCCCCGAACCGGATGCCGCGAGGAACTGCTGGAGCGCGGCTGCGGTGAGGGGGGCGGAAAATTTCGCCCCGCGCGCGATCTCGAGCACGATCCCGAGATCCTTGGGCCAGATATCGACGGCCGAATGCGGAGTGTAGTCGCCGGCGGCGATGTGGGGCGCGCGGTTTTCGAACATCCACGAAGTGCCGGCGCATTGCGGAATCACCTCGATGGTCTTCTGCGCAGAGATGCCCTGCGTCATGCCGAAGGTGACGGCCTCCGCCATGGCGGCGATATGCACGCCGGCGAGCATCTGGTTGATCGCCTTCATCGCCGATCCCGCTCCCGGCTCCGGGCCGAGATCGAACACGGTCTCTGCCACGGTGTCGAGAACGGGTTGCGCGGCGGCGAAGGCTTCCGGGGTTCCCGAAGCCATGACCGAGAGCGCGCCTCGCGCCGCCTTGGCCGCACCACCGGAAATCGGCGCATCGAGATAGAGAAGGCCACGCGCGGCACAGCGTCCGGCGAAGTCGCGGGCCTGATCCGGGGCGATGGTCGGACAAGCGATGATCACCGCGCCCGGCCGCAGATGCGCGGCGATCCCGTCAGCACCGAACAGGACGTTTTCCAGCTGCGCGGCATTGAGTACGACGACCACCGCCGCATCCGCCCGCGCACCGGCCTCCGCGACATCGGCGCGACGCCCGCCCTCGCGCACGAGTTTCTCGACGGGCTCGGGCGCCACGTCGAAACCGTAGACCCCGGCACCGGCGCGCACCAGCGTCGCGGCCATGCCGTAGCCCATGGAGCCGAGGCCGAAGAAAGCGATAGTCTGATCGGAAACGGGCATGGCGGGCTCCTGCGATGAAAAACGGCGTCTTGCGAGTGTTCCATGCCGGGAGCGGGGTTTGAAGTCCGCGCGGATGCCGCTTTCCCGGTTGGCCTTTGTCGAATGCTGCAATGCACAACCGTTGGGCGCATGACGGGCCTCACGGCATTGACAGCATTCGCGCCGCACCGGTAACTTCGTGACGCTGTCCAATCGGTCCGATCAGGCGCTGCGACCGGATGGCCGATGCGTTTCGCGACAAGCGCGCCTGGACAAACGAAAAGCGAAACGGACGAGCCCGGCACCGCCGTCGCCGGGACGGATTCGGGCAGGAATCTGACGCGCGATGACCCTCTATACCTACGATCCCTGGCTGGTGCTGGCATCGATCGCCGTCTCGATGATGGCTGCCTTTACCGGACTGACGCTGACGCAGGGGCTGTCGCGCCTGACCCGCGGCCAGCGTCAGGCGCGGATCGTCATGGCGGCGATCGCGCTGGGCGGCGGCATCTGGTCGATGCATTTCGTCGCCATGCTGTCGATGCGCTTTCCCGTTCCCGTGCATTACGACATCCTGCCGACGACGGCCTCTGCGCTGATCGCGATCCTGCTCGCGGGCATCGCGCTTCTGCTGATGCATTTCGGGCCGCGCACCCGTCCCCGGATGGGGCTCGCCGGTGCGATTCTGGGTACCGGCATCGTGACTATGCATTATGTCGGCCTCAACGCCATCGAGGGCTGCGAACCGGTCTACCGGCCTGTCGGCTTCGTCGTGGTCGGCCTGCTCGCGGCGGGTATGGGTGCGGCGGCGATCGGCATCGCCTATGGCCGGCGAACGCGGCGCAACACTCTGCTCGCGACGCTGGTTTTCGGTGCGAGCGTCGTCGTGGTGCATTTCTCGGCGATGAACTGGACGGATTTCGTCGAAACGAGCCGTACTGCCTTCGATGCGCCCGCGCTCGCGAATGCGCAGATCGCCCTGATCGTTCTCTTCTCCGGCTTCATGATCTCGGGCGCCTTCCTGCTCACCGCCGCGAGCATGCTCGACAGCCCCGCCGAGGAGGCCGAAACCGGGCCTGTGCCGCCGGCGGCGGCGATGCCCGCATCATCTTCCGAAATCGAGGCTCCGCTCGCGCCGGCGAGACCCGCGCATCCCGCCTCGTCATCGGTGCGCGTGCCATACGAGAAAGACGGCTCAACCTATTTCGTGCCCTCGGACGAGGTCTTCGCCCTGCGGGCCGAGGGACATTACTCGATCGTCTATATCGGCTCGGGGCGCGTGTTCTGCCCCTGGTCGATCTCCGAAGCCGAAAAGCGCCTGCCCTCCCAGTTCCTGCGCGTGCATCGTTCCTATCTCGTCAATGCCGCCCGCGTCGCGGGCTTTCAGCGCCGCAAGGATAACGGTTATTGCCTCCTGGACGGCAGCCCGTCCCTCGACCGCGTACCCGTCGCCCGTTCGCGCATTCCCGAACTGCGCGCGGCCCTCGGGCTGAGCTGAATTTCCGGGATATGGCGGAGATGAGTTCTTTCCGGCACAGGGTCATGTCCCGTTGGCGTCGTCCATCGTGGTGACGATGACCCCGACCTGGGCCGCGATTCCGGCCTCGCCTTCGCCGGCGGGGTCGAGTCGGCGCCAGTCGAGGGGGCCGGTGCCGGTTTCGAGCTGGGAATCCAGCACCGCGCGGGTAGCGTCGGAGGCCGATTGCCCGCGCGTCGCGATCCGCGCCCGCAAGGCGGCGGGATCGACTTCGAGCCAGAATCCGTGGAACGGACACCCCGCCTCGCGGGCGATCGCCGCCGCGGCATCGCGGTCTTGCTTGCGGGCATGGACGGCCTCCAGAACGACACTGCCGCCGCCGGCGAGCACCTGCGCGGCGCGTTCGCGCATCGCTGCATAGACGGCCTGCGACGCTTCCGGAGTATAGGCCTGCGGGCCGAGCGGCGTCTCGGGCGAGACGCCGTGCATGTGCTTGCGCAGCCGGTCGCTCTCCAGAATGCGCGCTCCGGGGGGCGTCCCGAAATGCGGGGCGAGCGCCTCGGCGATGGTCGTCTTGCCCGAACCGCTGAACCCGCCGAGGGCGACGAGACGCGGCGGGGCGGGCTCGAGCAGGCTGCGGGCGAGGTCGAGATAGGCGCGCATCTGCCCGGCGAGCGCGGGATCTTCGTCGCCTTCCGCGATCTGCGTCGCGGCGACGATGGCGCGGATCGTCGCGCGCATGCTCATGAAGAGCGGCAAGAGCGCCCAGCCCGCTTCGTCGTGGCTGCGATCGACGTAGCGATTGGCCACATGCGCCGCCGCTCTTGCGAGTTCGGGGGCGTCGCCGGCCCGCGCGCGCAGATCCATCAGCAGGAAGGCGAGATCGTAGAGTGTGTCGGTGGTGGCGATGGTCTCGTTGAATTCGATACAGTCGAAGAGCTGCGGGCGGCCCTCGTGGAGGCAGATATTGCGTAGATGCAGATCGCCATGGCAGCGGCGGATCATGCCGGCTGCGGCCCGACCATCGAGCAGGGCGGCGTGGCGGGCGCATTCCATCTCCTGGAGGCGCGAAAGCGCGGCGACCGCATCCTCCGGCAATGCGGGAAGCTCGGCCATGCTGCGGGCATTGAGCGCGATCACGTCGGCGATGCGTTGCGACCCGTGCGAATCGGCAACGGGCTCGGCCTCCTCGTGAAAGGCTGCGATCGCATCGGCGAGATTGTCGAGAAGCGGCGTGGTCAGCGCGCCACGCGTGGCGAGCCGGTCGAACAGGCCGTCTTCGTCGAAGCGGGTCATCTCCACCATGGCGTCTACGAGCGGGCCGGCACCATCGATTTCGAAGCCGCCGTCATCCGCGCGGGTGATGCGCCGCACCGCGCGATAGAGCTGCGGCGCCGTGCGCCGGTTGAGGCGCAGTTCCGCCTCGCAGGCGGCGAGCCGCAATTGCGGCGTCGAGAAATCGGCATAGGGCAGGTGCAGGGCGCGCTTGAGCTTGAAGGCGCGCTCGCCGCTGAGCAGGATGATCGAGATATGGGTCTCGCGCCGTTGCGGCGGCCCCCCGTCCTCCGATTCGAGGCGCGCGCCGAGATAATCGCGGATCGCGCGCTGGGTTTGCTCCTGCGCGGCGATCGAATCGCCGGGATTGTTCTCGCCATCATTGCTGCTCATGCCGTCCCTTTCACCGGTATCGCGCATCCGCTTCGCCCGACGATGCTTATCGCATCTGCGGCATGGGCGGACCATCAGGGCTGATCCGGGGCGCCCCCGGGCTGCGCGAGATGGTCGCAGCCTCATTCCGGATAGATCGCCCTACTTGCAAATGATTTGCAACTGCATTAATGCTGGCTGAAACACATGCAAGCGCGCCGCCATGCGCGCGCCGTCAACGCGGAGCCCCTGCACGATGATCCGACCCGAAACCGCCCGTTGGCCCTTGGCTGCCCGCAGCCTCCCCGCGATCGCCGCGATCAGTCTCGTCACCGCCTTTGCCGCGCCGGAGCGGGCCGTGGCGCAGGAGGCGCCGGTTCGGATCGTCGCCACGGTTGAGATGATCGCCGATGTCGCGCGCAACGTCGCCGGCACCTGTGCGGAGGTCGAGGCGCTGCTCGGGCCGGGGGTCGATCCGCATTATTACAGCGCCACCGCCTCGGATGTGACGCGGCTCGGTGAAGCAGATCTCATTCTCTACGTCGATTTCGCTCTCGAAGAGCAGCTCGCTGCCGTGCTGGAGCGGCTTTCCGCCCGCCGCCCCACCATCGGCCTCCTCGCCGCCGCTTTCAATCCGGGGGAACTCCTCGACGACCCCGACGAGCCCGGCCGGATCGATCCGCATGTCTGGATGGATGCACGCCTCTGGGCGCGGATCGCCCCGGTGATCGGCGAGGCCATCGCCGAACAGCGCCCGGATTGCGCCGAGGAGATCGCGGAAAACGTCGATGCCTATACCGTGCAGCTCGAGGCGCTCGCCGATTGGGCGGGCGAGAGCATCGCCACTATCCCGCAGGACCAGCGCCGCCTCGTCACCGCCCATGACGCCTTCGAATATTTCGCCGCCGCCTACGGGATGGAGGCGAGCGAGGCCATCGAAGGCATTTCCACGGTGGCCGAGGCGAGCATCGGCGATATCCGGGAGGTCGCTGATTACGTGATCGAGAACGGTGTGCGCGCCGTCTTCGTCGAAACGACGGTCTCCCCCCGCACGATCGAGGCGCTGGTGCAGGAAGTGCGCGCGCGCGGCGCCGAGATCGAGATCGGCGGCGAGCTCTATTCCGATGCGATGGGCGAGCCGGGCACGCCCGGTGGCACCTATATCGGCATGATCTTCGAGAACGTCATGACCATCACCCCGGCGCTCGGCGGCACGCCGGCGCCGCTGCCGGAGGCGCTCGCGGAATGGGCGCGCGAATGGGATATCGAAACCGCTCTCGCGCAATGAGCGGAATTGGCTATGATTCCGGCGCGGTCATTCCCGATCCGCGCCGGACCGAGCATACAGGCCCCTCATGAGCCCCTCATGACCACCCTTCTGGACCTCCTGCAGAGCAGCATCGTGCAGACCGTCGCTCTCGGCGCCGCCATTCTCGGCGTCGTCAGCGGCGTTCTCGGCTGTTTTGCGGTGCTGCGGCGCCAGAGCCTGATGGGGGATACGCTCAGCCATGCGGCGCTGCCGGGAGTCTGCCTCGGCTTCATCATCGCCGGCACCCGCGATCTCGGCTGGATCCTGACCGGTGCGTTCATTTCAGGCGCCCTCGCCGCGCTCACGGTGATGCTCATCATCCGGCGCACGAGGCTGAAGACCGATGCCGCGCTCGGCATCGTGCTCAGCGTCTATTTCGCCATCGGCATCGTCATGCTGACCTGGTTACAGGGCCAGGCGGGGGCGGCGCAGGCGGGACTCTCGACCTTCCTCTTCGGCCAGGCGGCGGCGATCCTGCGCAGCGATCTGTGGCTCATGGGCGCGATCACGCTCATCGCCCTCGCGCTGGTGATCGCCCTGTGGAAGGAGTTCAAGCTCGTCGCATTCGATCCCGATTACGCCCGCGCACAGGGTTTTCCGGTGGTGGCGCTGGAAGCGGCGCTGACGGTGATGGTGGCCGTCGCGATCGTCGTCGGGCTCCAGCTCGTCGGCGTCATCCTGATGGTCGCGATGCTGATCGCCCCCGCCGCCGCCGCGCGGCAATGGGTGCGAAGCCTCGGCGGCATGGTGGTACTCTCGGCGCTCTTCGGGGTGATATCCGGCGTCGGCGGCGCCATGATCAGCGCCACGGCGCGCGGTCTCGCGACGGGGCCGCTCGTGGTCCTGATCGCGAGCGCGATCATGCTGGTCTCGCTGCTCTTCGCGCCGCGACGCGGCCTGCTGCGGCGCTTTATCGATACCCGCAGGCAACAGCGCAACCTCGCCGCACGGCGCGTCCTCGCCTCCGTTCACGGGCTCGCCAAATCCCATGGCGACCCGGATTACAAAGCGGAAGCGGGCATGCTCGACGCGCTGCACGGCGCCTCCACCCGCGATGCTCTCGCCCGGCTCGCGCGGGACGGTCTCGTGCGCGAAGTGCGCCACGCACCGGAGACGAGCCCGCACTGGCAGCTCACCGAGGCGGGCCATGCCCGTGCGCGACGGGACGCCACCCATGGCGGGGAAGGAGATCCGCCGTGATCGCAGCCTTCTTCGAGAGCATCCCGGCCATGATCCTGCTCACCGGCATCCTCGTCGGCGCCTCATCGGCGCTGATCGGGGTGTTTCTGGTCCTGCGCGGCTCGGCCATGCTCACCGATGCGATCAGCCACGCCATCGTCTTCGGTATCGTCGTGGTCTGGCTTCTGACGCGACAGCTCTCCGGGCCGGTGCAACTCATCGGGGCGGGGCTCGCGGGGCTGCTCACCGTCTTTCTCTCGGAGGCGCTGGCGCGCTCGCGGCTCGTGAAGATGGATGCGGCGATCGGGCTCGTCTTTCCCGCGCTCTTCGCTGCCGGCGTGCTCCTCGTCGGCATCTATGGCCGCGACGTGCATATCGACACGCATACGGTCCTGCTCGGCGAGATCGCCTTCGTCTGGATGCATACGACCGAGATTTTCGGTGTCGCCGTGCCTGTGACGGTGCTCTCGCTGAGCGCGATCCTCGTGATCAACCTCGCCTTCGTGCTGCTTCTGTGGAAGGAGCTCAAGATCGCGACCTTCGATCCGGCACTCGCCGCCGCTCTCGGCTTCGCGCCGGGGCTCGTCTTCTATGCCCTGCTCGGCCTCACCAGCGTGACCGCCGTCGCGGCCTTCGATGCGGTGGGCGCGATCCTCTTCATCGCTTTCGTCATCACCCCGCCCGCGGCAGCGGTGCTGCTGACGCGGCGGCTCGCCCTGATGGTGGTGCTCGCCGTGGTGATCGCGATCGGCTCATGCGTCTCGGGCTATCTGCTCGCCATGCGTTACGACGTCTCGATCGGTGGTGCCATGGCCTCGATGACGGGCGCCTTCTTCGCCCTCGCTTTGCTCTTCTCGCCGCATCAGGGGCTGATCGCGCAGGGGCTGCGCCGGCGCCTGCAGAAGCGTGACGCCGATTGCATCGCCCTCGTCATGCATCTGCACAGCCATGAGGGCACCCCCGCCATGGCGCGGGAGAATACCACGCAGGCCCTGACCGAACATCTGCGCTGGAGCCCGCAACGGGCCCGCAAGGTGATCCTGCGCGCGCTCGATCGTGCCCTGATCACGCGCGAGGGCGCGCTGTTGCGCCTCACGCCCAAGGGCACCGCGATCGCGACCGCGATGGGCCGCAACATGGCGACGGGGGCGCCGGTCCACGCGCCGGCCCCCGCCCCGGCGGGCGAACCGCTCGGGGCGACGCCTCACAGGGACTGATTATAGGCACCCACTTCCGGGTTCTCGCGCAGGATCGCGTCGACGCCCGCGAACATGGCCCGCATGCGCTCCTCGGAGACGGGGCTTTCCACCACCACGACCAGTTCCGGCTTGTTGGAGGAGGCGCGCACCAGACCCCAGGTACCGTCCTGCGTCACCACGCGCACGCCGTTTACTGTCACGAGTTCGCGGATCGGCTGGCCGGCTATCTCCTCGCCCGCCTCGAACATCGCCTTGAACCGGGCCGTGACGCGATCGACGACGCCGTATTTCTCCTCGTCGGCGCATTTCGGCGCCATGGTCGGCGAGCCCCAGGTCTGCGGGATGGCGCGGTAGAGCTCGGCCATCGTCTTCTGCGGATTGCGATCGAGCATCTGCGCCACGTGGATCGCGGTGAGGATGCCGTCATCATAGCCGCGCCCGACGGGCTCGTTGAAGAAGAAATGCCCGGATTTCTCGAAGCCGGCGAGCGCGCCGAGCTCGTTGACCCGGCGCTTGATATAGGAATGCCCGGTCTTCCAGTAATCCGCCTTGACGCCGCTCTCGATCAGGACCGGGTCATCCTTGAACAGCCCGGTCGATTTCACGTCGACGACGAAGGTCGGGGCGGGATACAATTTCGAGAGATCGCGCGCGAGCATGACGCCGATCTTATCCGCGAAGATCTCCTTGCCTTCATTGTCGACGACGCCGCAGCGATCGCCGTCCCCGTCGAAGCCGAGCCCGACATCCGCCCCGGTCTCGCGCACCTTGTCGGCGAGCGCGTGGAGCATCTTCATGTCCTCGGGATTGGGATTGTAGCGCGGGAAGGTGTGGTCGAGCTCGCAATCGAGGGGGATCACCTCGCAGCCGATCCGCTCCAGCGCGCGCGGGGCGAAGGCGCCCGCCGTGCCGTTGCCGCAGGCCGCGACCACCTTCAACTTGCGCTCGATGGTGACGTTCTGCGTCAGATCGTCGAGGTAGCGCTCGGCAAAGCCTTCGATGAAGGCGTAGGAGCCGCCCTCGCGCAGAGCGAATTCGCCCGACAGCACGATCTCCTTGAGCCGGCCCATCTCGTCGGGGCCGAAGGTCATCGGGCGATCGGCGCCCATCTTCACGCCCGTCCAGCCATTATCGTTATGCGAGGCCGTGACCATCGCCACGCAGGGGCAATCGAGGGCGAACTGGCCGTAATAGGCCATCGGCGACAAGGCGAGCCCGACATCCTTCACCCGCACACCCGCCGCCATCAGCCCGGAGATCAGGGCGTATTTGATCGCCGAGGAATAGCCGCGGAAATCATGGCCGGTGACGAGATCGGGGCGCACACCCATCTCATGGATCAGCGTGCCGAGCCCCGCGCCCAGCGCCTGCACGCCCATGAGGTTGATCTCTTTCTCGAAGAGCCAGCGCGCATCGTATTCGCGAAACCCCGTCGGCTTCACCAGCGGCAGGGATTCGTATTCGTAGGTATTGGGCGACAGAGCGGCCTGGGGCCTGGGGAAGCTGGTCGGGAAGCTCGGTTTCGAAGTCATGGAATACGCCTCGTCGTCACGCTTGAGCCGGAAAATCTCCGCTTCAGGCATAGCCCATCCGCGCACGCATTGGAAACGCCCGAAACGGTAGGATGGGCCGGGGCGCAAAATCGCGCGAGAGCGCTATTCTCTTATGGGGCGAAAACGCGTAAACAGGGGCGAAATCCCGGCCTCGCCGGATCCGGTACATCGCGAAGCGAATGGTTGCAGCGCGTGAAGAAAGTTTTCGTCAAGTCATACGGCTGTCAGATGAACGTCTACGATTCCGAGCGCATGGCCGATGCGCTCGCCGTGGACGGCTATGAACAGACCGATTCCGTCGAGAATGCCGATCTCGTCGTGCTCAATACCTGCCATATCCGCGAGAAGGCGGCGGAGAAGGTTTATTCCGAACTCGGGCGCCTGCGCACGCTGAAAGCGCGCCGCGCCGAGGAAGGGCATGGCACGAAGGTCGTCGTCGCCGGCTGCGTCGCCCAGGCCGAGGGCGAGGAGATCCTGCGCCGGGCGCAGGTCGTGGACGTCGTGGTCGGCCCGCAGGCCTATCACCGCCTGCCCGCCATGGTGCGCGCAGCCGAGTCACGCCGCGTCGTCGATACCGATTTCCCGGAAGACTACAAATTCGCGCATCTGCCCAAGCTCGAACGCAAGCGCGTGCGCAGCCGCGGCGTCTCCGCCTTCCTCACCATCCAGGAAGGCTGCGACAAGTTCTGCGCCTTCTGCGTCGTGCCCTATACGCGCGGCGCGGAGGTCTCGCGCCCGGTGGCGAAGGTCATCGAGGAGGCGCGCGCGCTCGCCGATGCGGGGGTGCGCGAGATCACGCTGATCGGCCAGAACGTCAACGCCTATCACGGCGAGGGGCCGGACGGGCGTGAATGGGGGCTCGGGCGGCTCCTGCACGCGGTCGCCGAAATCGAGGGCGTGGCGCGTATCCGCTATACGACGAGCCATCCCAACGACATGGACGATGATCTGATCACCGCCCATCGCGACCTGCCGCAGCTGATGCCTTATCTGCATCTGCCCGTCCAGGCCGGCTCCGACCGCATCCTCAAGGCGATGAATCGCAAGCATACGGGCGATACCTATCGCCGCATCATCGAGAAGGTGCGCGATGCGCGCCCGGATATCGCGCTGTCGTCCGATTTCATCGTCGGCTTCCCCGGCGAGAGCGACGCGGATTTCGAGGAGACGATGCGGCTCGTTTCCGATATCGGCTTCGCCTCGGCCTTCTCCTTCAAATATTCGACCCGCCCCGGCACCCCTGCGGCGGATGACACTGCCCAGATCGCCGAAGCCGTGAAGGCAGAGCGGCTGGCGCGGCTGCAGGCGCTGCTCGAAGAACAACGCCAGGCCTTCAACCGGGGCACGGTCGGCAAGGTGGTCGAGGTGTTGCTCGAAAAGCCCGGTCGCCATCCGGGACAGCTCGGCGGCAAGTCACCCTATCTCCAGGCGGTACATCTCGATGGCGCGGGGCTCGCGATCGGTGATATCGTGCCGGTGCGCATCACGGATCAGTCGAGCAATTCGCTACAGGGCGAGGCGGTGATCACGGGTGCGCAGAACCGGCGGATCGCGGCGGGGGCCGCTTGAGACGCCGGGAAACGGGCACATAAGGAGTATCGCGCATTGCCCAATAATGACGGTCGCCACGAAAACCGGAACCCGGATGCGGCCACGGGCGCGCATGCCGGCGACCGGACCGCCCCGGCATCCGGCCAGCATCCCGGTGTCGACGAAACGGCGCAGATCACGCTGACTTTCGAGGATAACCGCCTCGCGAGCCTCGTTTTCGGCCATTACGATCAAAATCTCGCCCATATGGAGCGGCGGCTCGACATTCTGGCCAATGCCAACGGCAATTGCGTCGTGGTGCGCGGCAGCCCGGTCGCCTCGGAGCAGGCACGCCGCGTGCTCGAAGCGCTCTACGAGCGGGTTTCGCAGGGCGAGACCGTGACGCTCGGTGATGTCGACGGCGCCATCCAGGAAACCGCCTTCCAGGGCACGCTTTTCCCCGCAGCCGCCGAGACGGTCGAGCCCGCCAAGACCGGTTCCTTCGAGGGAATCGGCACGCGCCGGCGCGGATTCGTCAAAGCCCGCAACGCGGCGCAGGACGCCTATCTGCGCGCCCTGCGCAAGAACGAGCTCGTCTTCGCCGAAGGGCCGGCCGGCACCGGCAAGACCTGGCTCGCCGTGGGCTGGGCGGTCTCGCTTCTGGAGAGCGGGCAGGTCGACAAGCTGATCATCACTCGCCCCGCCGTCGAAGCGGGCGAGCGCCTCGGCTTCCTGCCCGGCGACATGCGCGAGAAGGTCGACCCGTATCTGCGCCCGATCTACGACGCGCTCTACGATTTCATGGAGGCGCGCCATGTCGAGCGCAGCCTGACCACCGGCATGATCGAGATCGCGCCTCTCGCCTTCATGCGCGGGCGCACGCTCACGAGCGCGGTGGTCTTGCTGGACGAGGCACAGAACACCACCTCCATGCAGATGAAGATGTTCCTCACCCGCCTCGGCGAGGGATCGCGCATGATCATCAACGGCGATCCCACCCAGATCGACCTGCCACCGGGCCAGCGCTCGGGGCTGATCGAGGCCCTGCGCGTACTCGACGGTGTGGAGGGGATCGGCCGGGTGCGCTTCGCCGAGGGCGACGTCGTGCGCCATGATCTGGTGCGGCGCATCGTGGCGGCCTATGATGCGGCATCGGCCCGTGACGGCGTCACCGCCGGGCGGGTCAGGAAAGAGGACGTGACGCCGTGATCGCGCTCGACATCAGCGTGGAGGCACCGGGCTGGGAAGCGCTTCCCGATCTGGAGGAGTTGTGCCGGCAGGCCGTCACGGCGGCGCTCACGGAGGCCGGGGCGGATGTCGAGGCGGGCGACGGCGTCATGCTCAGCCTGCTCTTCACCGACGATACGGCCATCGCGCGCCTCAACCGCGACTGGCGCGGCAAGGACCAGCCGACCAATGTCCTCTCCTTCCCCGCAGCGCCGGGCATCAATCCGCTTGGCCCCGAGCCACTCGGCGATATCGCGCTCGCCTGGGAGACCTGCGCGCGCGAAGCGGCGGAGGAAGGCAAGACGATCGCCGCGCATGTGGCGCATCTCGTCGTGCACGGGGTGCTGCACTGCCTCGGTGACGATCACGAGGAGGATGCCCAGGCCGAGGCGATGGAAGCGCGCGAGGTCGCCGCGCTGGCCCGCATGGGCATCGCCGATCCTTATATGGAGCGCGCCAGCGGGCGCGATGACTGACGAGCCATGAACGAAGACGGTCGAAGTCTGCAGGAAAGCCGCCCCGGCGCGGAAGAAGGCAATCCCGACGAAGAACGAAGTCGCGTCGCGGGTTCGCCCGCACGGGAAGCCTCCGCGCCGCCACGCGACGACGAGCCCTCCAGGCGAGGGCGCAAGGCTCTCGTAGCCGCGCCCAGCGAGCTCGAGGGCGATCCACCGCCCGCCGCGAAAGAGGCGCAGGACCCTCGGGACGGCGAGACCGAGGAGCAGGACGCCCGCGAGCCCTGGCTCGACCGGGTCCTGAACCGGCTCGGCCTGCGCTCGCGCGAATCGATCCGCACCGATCTCGAGGACGTGCTCGCCTCCACCGCCGAGAGCGAAGGCTTCTCGGCCCAGGAACGCGCCATGCTGCGCAACGTGCTCGGCTTCCACGCCACCCGGGTACGTGACGCGATGGTGCCACGCGCCGACATCATCGCGGTCTCCGCCGATACCGAGCTCGGCGAGTTGCTGCGCATCTTCCGCAGCGCCGGCCATTCGCGCCTGCCCGTCTACGGCGAGACGCTGGATGATCCCAAAGGGATGATCCACATCCGCGATTTCCTGGAATATCTCGTGGCCAAGGCCGAGAACGGCAACGGGCGGCGGCGGCGGACCAAGACGCAGCCCGCGCTCTCGCTCGCCCATATCGACCTCACCACGGCGCTTTCCGCCACGCGTATCCTGAGGCCGGTCCTGTTCGTGCCGCCCTCGATGCCGGCGGTGGAACTGCTGGTGCGGATGCAGACGACGCGCACCCATATGGCGCTCGTCATCGACGAATACGGCGGCACGGACGGGCTCGTCTCGATCGAGGATCTGGTGGAGCTCGTTGTCGGCGATATCGAGGACGAGCACGATCTCGCCTCCGCCGCCATGATCGAACAGGACGGCCCGCATACCTGGCTCGCCGATGCACGCACGGATCTCGAAGAGGCCACGCAGGTTCTGGGCGTCGATCTCACCACGGACGATCTCGCCGAGGATGTCGATACGCTGGGCGGCCTGGTGGTGACGCTGGCCGGGCGTGTGCCCGCGCGCAGCGAACTGATCGCGGGGCCGGAGGGGCTCGAATTCGAAGTGCTCGACGCCGATCCGCGTCGTCTCAAGCGGGTGCGCGTCCATCGCCGCGATCCGCGCGCCAAAATCGCCACCGCACGCGTGACGGCACGCGGCGGCGGTGCTAAGCAACCCGAAGACGCAAACATCGCGGGCGATTCGCCCGCTTCCGTGTCCGGGGATGGCGCCATGGTGACGGATTCGACCGCCGCGAACCTGCCTGAGGAAAAGACGCTGCCGCCGCTTCCGGACGATGCCGCAGGCACCGCCTCTCCGGATGGAGAAGGCGCTTCCAAAGAACCCGCGGGCGCTTCCGAGAAAGCCGCCGGCGCTTCCGGCACGCGGTGAGTGATCACGGCATGATCATCGAAAAGCTGCAGGGACTCGCCCACGGCGTCATCCTGAGCTGGGGCTGGCGGCGCGCCGCGATCGCGATGGCCGCCGGCGCTTTCGGCGCCCTCGCCATGCCGCCCTTCGGCTTTTTCCCGGCATTGATCGTCTCGCTCGTCGTCGCCGTCTGGCTGATCGACGGCGCGGGTGGCGCTGGCGCCGGAAAGCGTTTGGGAACGTTGCGGGCCGCAGCGAGCGCCGGCTGGTTCTGGGGCTTCGGCTATCTGCTCGCGGGTCTGTGGTGGCTGGGCGCCGCTTTCCTCGTCGAGGCGGATCGTTTCGCCTGGGCGATGCCGCTCGGCGTGATCGGCCTGCCGGCGGCTCTGGCTTTCTTCTACGCTTTCGGATTCCTGGCCGCGCGCCTCGTCTGGAGCACGGGACCCTGGCGTATACTGGCCCTCGCCTTCGGGCTCGGCCTCGCCGAATGGCTGCGCGGGCACATGTTCACCGGGTTTCCCTGGAACAGCCTCGGCATGGCGCTCGGCCAGCAGGTCTGGCCGATGCAGATCGCATCCCTGATCGGCCTGTGGGGGATGACGGTCTTCGCCGTCGCCATCGCCGCCGCACCGGCCACCATCGCGACGGGGACGCGCCCGGCGACGCGCGCCGTTCCGACGGTGATCGCGGCGCTCGTCCTGATCGGCATCATCGGCTACGGCGCCCTCCGCGTACCCGCCGGCCCGAGCCCACTCGTGGCCGGCGTCCAGCTGCGCATCATGCAGCCGAACCTGCCCCAGGACGAGAAATTCAATCCGGCCAATCGCGAAGAGATCATGGAGCGCTATCTGCGCCTGTCCGACCGCGCGACCTCGCCGCAGACATCGGGCGTCGCGGATGTGACGCATCTGATCTGGCCCGAATCGGCCTTTCCCTTCCTGCTCCACAACGATCGCCGGGCGCTCGCGCAGATCGCCGCGCTGCTGCCCTCCGACGTGACGCTGATCACCGGGGCGGCGCGGGCGGAGGAGCGCCTGCGCGGCGAGGGGCATGATTTCTTCAATTCGATTCACGTCGTGGCGGGGGATGGCAGCATCCGCGCCACCTACGACAAGGTGCATCTCGTGCCCTTCGGCGAGTACCTGCCGCGCATTTTCGACGGGACCTTGCGGGCACTCGGGCTGCGCGAATTCATCCAGGTTCCCGGCGGCTTCACCGCGGCCGCGCGCCGGCGCATGCTTGAGGCGCCGGGCCTGCCGCCGATTGCCGCAGGCATCTGTTACGAGGCGATTTTTCCCGGTGCCGTACGCCCCGACGACGAAACCGACACGCGGCGGGCGGGCATGATGCTCAACGTCACGAACGATGCCTGGTTCGGCGATACACCCGGCCCGCGTCAGCATTTCGCCCAGGCGAGACTACGTGCCGTAGAAGAAGGCCTGCCCCTCGTGCGTGCAGCCAACAGTGGTATATCGGGGGTCATCGACTCATACGGGCGAATACTGTCGTCACTCGACGTCAATATCGAGGGCGTACTCGATTCCGGTTTGCCCGAGCCCGGCGCGCCCACTTTTTTTGCACGATTCGGCAATGGCATTTTTTGGTTGCAGTTACTATTGTGCCTTCTCGTATCGCTCACCGCGCGTCGCATTGCGGGAGCTTGAGGTCCGGGGGACAGCCAGGTGAAGAAGAATCCGAATCCGATCGACATCCATGTCGGCAGCCGCGTGCGCATGCGCCGGATGATGGTCGGAATGAGTCAGGAGAAGCTCGGCGAAGCACTCGGGCTCACCTTCCAGCAGATCCAGAAATACGAAAAGGGCGCCAACCGGATCGGCGCGAGCCGGCTGCACCAGATCGCTTCCGCGCTCGGCGTGCAGATCGAGTTTTTCTACGAGGGCGCACCGACCCCCGAGGGCGAGTCGCCCACCGGTTTCGCCGAAGATCCCAACCCGCCCTACATGACCGATTTCCTCTCGACCTCCGACGGTCTGCAGTTGATGCGCGCTTTCGTGAGGGTTCGCGACAGTCGCGTACGCAAGAGAATCGTCGATCTCGTCGAGGCGCTCGCGGAGGCCGACGACGAGACCGCCAAAAACGCGGCGGAACAAGCAGTCTGATCCGATTTTCGCTCTGCTGCCGCGTTCTGTATTCCGAACGAATTCGATCTGTCGTCTTGACCTTCCGCTAAAGCGATGGCAAAAGCCCGTCGATCTCATGATTTCGACGGGCGCATTTTCGTGCGTCCCAGGTTCATACCAATCAGAAAGGGTGGGTTGATCGTGGCTCGTTCCAGCTATCTCTTCACCAGTGAATCGGTTTCCGAAGGACATCCGGACAAGGTCTGTGACCGCATTTCCGATACCGTCGTCGATGCCTATCTCGCGGCGATGCCGGAAGCGCGTGTGGCGTGCGAGACCCTGGCCACGACCAACAAGGTCGTGATCGCGGGCGAAGTGCGCGGTCCCGAGGAAATCACCGCAGACTACGTCTCGCATCTCGCGCGCATGGCCATCAAGGACATCGGCTACGAGCAGGACGGCTTCCACTGGGCCAATTGCGATATCGACGTGCTGCTGCATGCGCAGTCGGCGCATATCGCCCAGGGCGTCGATTCCGGCGACGGCAAGGAAGAAGGTGCCGGCGACCAGGGCATCATGTTCGGCTATGCCTGCGACGAGACCGAGGAGCTGATGCCGGCTCCGATCGCCTTCTCGCACAAGATCCTCAAGGCCATGGCGGATGCGCGCAAGAGCGGCGAATCCAACCTGCTCGGCCCGGATTCGAAGAGCCAGGTCACGGTGCGCTACGAGAACGGCAAGCCCGTCGGCGTCACCCAGATCGTCGTCTCCACCCAGCATCTCGACGAGAAGCTGACCTCGCACGACGTGCGCTCCATCGTCGAGCCCTACGTCCACAAGGCGCTTCCCGAAGGCTGGATCGGCAAGGACTGCATCTGGCACGTCAACCCGACCGGCGCCTTCGTGATCGGCGGCCCCGACGGTGATGCCGGCCTCACCGGTCGCAAGATCATCGTCGACACCTATGGCGGCGCGGCTCCGCATGGCGGCGGCGCATTCTCGGGCAAGGATCCCACGAAGGTGGACCGTTCGGCGGCCTATGCGGCGCGCTACCTCGCCAAGAACGTGGTCGCGGCCGGTCTCGCCAAGCGTTGCACCATCCAGCTCTCCTACGCCATCGGCGTGGCCAAGCCGCTCTCGATCTATGCCGATCTGCACGGCACGGGTCAGGTGGACGAGGCCAAGCTCGAGGCCGTGCTGATGGAAGCGGTGGACCTCTCCCCGCGCGGCATCCGCACCAAGCTCGATCTCAACCGTCCGATCTATGCCCGTACCGCGGCCTACGGCCATTTCGGTCGCGCCCCCGAAGCCGATGGCGGCTTCTCCTGGGAGCGCACCGATCTCGTCGACACGCTGAAATCGGCTTTCTGATCGGTCCGCGATGAGCGCTGCTTCCTCCGACGCGCAGGCCCCTGCGGCTGCCTTCTTCGGTCGCCGCAAGGGCAAGCGACTGCGCCAGGGCCAGGAAGAACGCCTCGAGACCTTGTTGCCGCGCCTGATCCTGCCGCGCGGCAACGCCCCCCTGTCCCGCGAGGATCTCGCGGGACTTTTCGGTTTCGCGCCCGATGATCTCGTCCTCGAGATCGGCTTCGGCGGCGGCGAGCATCTCGCCCATCGCGCGCAGGAGAGCCCGCAGACCGGCTTCATCGGCTGCGAGCCCTTCGTCAACGGCATGGTCAAGCTGCTCGGCGAGGTCGAGGCGCGCGATCTGCGCAATATCCGCCTTTGGGACGAGGATGCGAGCCTTTTGCTCCCGCGCCTGCCCGAAGCGGCGTTCGGGCGGATCTATCTGCTCTATCCCGATCCCTGGCCGAAGCGCCGCAACCGCAAGCGCCGGTTCGTTTCACCGGACAATCTCGCGGCCATCGCCCGCCTTCTGAGGCCGGGCGGGACGTTTCACTTCGCATCCGATATCGATGATTACGTCGGCTGGACGCTCGTGCGCGCCGCCGCCGAGCCGCATCTGCGCTGGGAGGCGCGCGGGCCGGACGATTGGCGCGAACCGTATTCCGGCTGGCCCGGGACGCGTTACGAGGCCAAGGCGATCCGGGAGGGGCGCCGCCCCTCCTATCTCACATTTGCAAGGGTGTGATATTGCCCGGAATCATGTTTACGCTCTGACGTGACGCCGCCTTGCGGCTCGCGCGCTGCTGGCTCGCCTCGCGGGCCTTCAGGAAATGCAGGACGCGCTCCGCCGTCTTCGGCTTGAGCTTCTCGAAGGTGTCCTTCGCCTTGCGCAGGAGATGCGGCGCGGCTGCCGTGTCGCCGCGCAGCTTGAGCATGAGCCGCAGCGTCGACCAGGTCCAGTCATGAGCCCGGGCGACGACGAGCAGGAGTTCCGCATCGCCTTCGTCGAAGAGCCGTTCCGAGGCCTGGATCGAGAGATCCGCCATCCGCGCCACGGCGCAGACGCATTCCTCGAATTTCTGCGCGGCGGCGAATTCCGTCAGATCCTTCTCGACGAGCGGCCTTTCGGCTTCCAGGGCATCGATGACGACGAGAGCCGGGCGGTAGTCGCGCGCACCGGGGACGATCTCGGCTTCGAGCCCGAGCGTGCCGATCTCCAGAGCGTGATCGAGCACGCCTTCAGGGGTCTCGTCCTGCAGACGGTTACGCACCGTCTCCTTGGCGATGGCCATGAGCTGGCGCAGGCGATCGGGATCGACGTCGTCGCGATCGGCGAGCACGCTGCGCAGGGCGTCGTCGGCGCGGGCGCGTTCAGCCAGCGTCGCCATGCCGTCATCGGAGAAGCGCGCGCCGGGATTGCCGGCGACGGCATGCACCACGATCCGGTCGCCGCGCTTGACGAGAACGTCGGTGACCGGCTCGGTCAGCGCCCGGCGCTCGGAAATGGCGAGCATGTGCTCGCGCCCCTTGGCGAGGGCGACAGCGACGAGGTCGTCGTCCGAAAGCCGCTCCGAGCGGGTCAGGATCGGGCGGGCGATGCCGATCTCGTCGTGGGCGAGTGAGCGCACCACACCGCGCGGCGCGTTGGGCACTTCCGCGAGCCGCTCGGACAGATCCATCCGCGCCCGGGCCTCGATGGCATTGGCCAGTCGCGCGATGACCACGTCGAACAGGTCCACCTGTTCCTCGCTCAGCGCAGGCGCGTCGCGCAGAAACAGATCGGTGACCTTGCGCAGGTGGTCGGTGCGGCGCGATTGCGATGAACGCGCGATCGCGGATTCCAGATCTTCGATCAAGCCATACACCATTGCTTCGTTACGGGCTGCGCCTTGGCACTGGCCCGCTTCCCTCGTGAGGGCCGCGCAAGACACGGCCTCGGCTGTCATGACGTGACGTTACGTCGAGAGCCGTATGTGGCGGGTCAAACCGGTCGGTAAAATTGTCCGTATCGCCGTCGCGTCCGGCGATCATCCCCGTTATCCACCGGCGCGAGCGCGTTATTTGCGCACGAAATCCGCTTCAGGCGCAGAAAATCGGGCGAATCTTGCCCGAAAAACTCATTTTCTGAGTATCGCGACGGATTCGATATGGGCCGTCATGGCGAACTGATCGATGGGAATCACGGTTTCGAGACGGTAACCCGACGCCACGAGCAGCGCCGCGTCGCGGGCAAGGCTCACGGGATCACAGGATACGTAGACGACGAGGGGCACGTTCGCGCGCGCGAGTTGACGCGCCTGCGCCTCGCAGCCGGCGCGGGGCGGATCGAGCACCACGGCATCGAAGGCGGCGAGCTCCGGGGCGAGCAACGGGCGGCGAAAGAGATCCCGCCGCTCGTGCGTGACCGGCTTGAGGCCGCGCGTCTCGCGGGCGGCGCGGTCGAGCGCGGCGAGCGCCCCCGCCTCGGCCTCCACCGCATGCACGGCGAAATGCTCGGCGATGCGCAGGGTGAAGGCGCCGCAGCCGGCAAACAGTTCCACGACCCGCCGCACGGGCTTGCGTTTCGCTTTGCCAGTGCCGGACTTGCCGGATGACGCGCGCGCATTCAGGGCCTCGAGGACATGCGCCGCGAGGACGGCCTCCGCCGTGGTGCTCGCCTGCAGGAACCCGCCGGCGGGCGGCAGGACGGAAGCGGTACCCATGATCTGCAATGGCGGGCGGCGCATCACCAGCGTTTCGCCGGAAACCGAAAGCCGCGCGAGATCGCACGCGTTCGCGAGCGCGATCAGCCGGCGACGCAAGGCTTCGGAGGGACCGGCGCCGGAGCCGCTCTTCCCACTGGGTGCGCCGGCCCCGCCGCGCAGATCGACATCGAGGCCGTTCGCGCTCGCGGTGACATGGATGTCGCACTCGCGCGTCGACACTCCCCCGAGAAAGGCTTCGGCGAGCCGCCCGGCAATTTTCGGCGCGTCGGCGAGCCCCGGTTCGGCGACCGGGCAATGCTCGATCTCGACATATTCGTGGCTGCGCGCGGCCATGAAGCCGACCCGCAAGGCACCGTCATCGCCGCGTCCGGCATGAAAGGTGAGGCGGCGACGTCCTTCGCCTGCGGCCGGGACGAGCGGCGCCACGGCGGTTTCGAGGCCGGCCCGCGCGATGGCGCGTTCGACGAGACCGCGCTTCCATGCGCCGTAGAGATCGCTCGCCATATGCTGCGCGACGCAGCCACCGCAACGGCCATGGACGGGACAGAAGGGCGCGATGCGCGCGGGCGAGGCGATACGAATCGCGTCATCGCCGTCGAGAACTGCGCGGCTGCCCTCGTCGCGATAGACCCGCACCGTCTCGCCGGGCAATGCCCCCGGCACGTGCAAGGTCACGTCGCCTTGCCGCGCGATGCCGTCGCCGCGCGCGCCGAGGCGCTCGATCGTCACTTCGAACGGCGCGAGGCCGGGATCGCGTTCAGCCAAGGCGGGCTCCGATCAGGAATTCACGATTGCCGTCACCGCCGCGTATCGGTGATTCGATCAGGCCGAGGATATGCCCGCCCGCATCGGTGACGAGCCGGGCAATGGCGTCGCAGACGGCGCGCTGGGTGGCTTCGTCGCGCACCACGCCGCCCTTGCCGAGCGCTGCGCGGCCGGCCTCGAACTGGGGCTTGATCAGCAAGACGATCTCCGCCTGCGGTGCGAGCAGCGGCAGGACCGGCGGAACGACGAGGCGCAGCGATATGAAGCTGACATCGGCGACGACAAGACCGGGCGGTTCGGGGAAGTCGCGCGCGGCGAGACTGCGCGCGTCGCGCCCCTCCATCGCGACGACGCGCGAATCACCCGCGATACGCGGATGCAGCTGGCCGTGTCCTACATCCACGGCGTGGACGCGGCGCGCACCGCGCTGGAGAAGCACATCCGTGAAGCCGCCGGTCGACGCGCCGAGATCGCAGGCCACGCGGTCACGCGGATCGATCCCGAAGGCATCGAGCGCGGCAGCGAGCTTGAGCCCGCCGCGCGACACGTAGGGATGCGGCTGCGTCGCTTCGATCTCGGCGTCTTCGGCGATGCTCTCGGAGGCCTTGCGCAGCACGACGCCGTCGGCCCGCACCAGACCGGCACGAATCGCCTCCTGTGCGCGAGCGCGGCTTTCGAAGACGCCCCGCGCCACGAGCAGGGTATCGGCGCGGCTGCGTGCCATTATTCCCGACCTTCCCCCGGCCCGATCAGCCGAACTGCGCGCGAATCACGCGCAGGCCTTCCATCAGATCGTCGAGGGAGAGGCCGAATATGGCGAGCCCGCCGATCAGGGCGAAATAGAGGGCGATCAGGATGATCGGCACCAGGATCCAGCCGATGATCTCCTCCACCACATGCCGGCGGCGACGGCGCTGCCAGCGCTTTTCCTTGGCGGTGAGCTTCTGGGCGGGAGCGCGCTGGCGCGGCGCGTGGATGCCCGCAACATCGGCGGGCACGCCGTCATCATAAACATCGCCACCCTGAGCGGCGTCTTCGCGCGCCCGCGCCGCGGCCTTTTCGGCCCGCCTTGCGCGCAACGTCGCGATACCGCCACCCAGCGCCGCCATTGCCGAACCCGCAGCGGCGGCGATCGTCACCGCCGCCCCGCGCAGCCAAGGGGGCAGGGAGGTCGGCAGGGAATCAGCAAGATTGGATGTCCGCGATCCGGCCGGGGAGCCCGGGCGCCGGGCTTCGATGCCGGGCTCGCCCTGCGCCTGCGGATCGCGCGGCATGCGTGGCGGTGCCTGCGGCATCGGTGCGGCCTGAGGCGCTCCCGCATATCCTCCGGCGGCCTGACCATATTGCGGCGCCGGCGCGTATTGCCGCGCAGGATGCGGCGCGGGAGGCGGCTCGCCCGGACCGGGTTCCGCCCAGCCATGTGCCGGCTGGGGTCCGCGCGGATCCTGATAACCCCGGCTCACCGGATCGACGGGAACGTAACCGGGGCCGGGGCTCGGACGATGCGGCACGTCCACGGCCTGATCGAGCGCCGAATAGCCCGGATCATAGGCCGGATGATGGGTGCCGCCATGCGGATCATGCCAGCGCGCCTGCGGATCGGGCGCCGCATGCGGAGCGGATTGCGGCGCGGCCTGCTGCGGATGCATGCGCGGTTGAGCGGGGGGCTGGGCAGGAGGTTTTGAAAGCGGTTGCGGCGCCGGTTGGGGCGGCATCTGCCGATAGGCGTCGTGACCCGGGGCGCGTTGCGGCGCCGGGTCGTGACGGGGAGGCTGCCCGAATTGAGGCTCCTGGCGTCCTTGCGCCTGGAAGCGCGGATCGCGCAGACGCGGGTCCTGAAGCCGGGGATCCGATACGCGCGGATCTTGAACTCTCGGTTCTTGAACCCTCGGCTCTTGCAGCCGAGGGTCGCGCAGACGCGGATCATCCATGCGCGGCTCCTGCCGACGCGGATCGCCGGGCGGCAGCCCTTGACGCGGCGGCCTATCCGGCTCGCCGCTCATGCGCGCACCAGCGGGACCTTGGGCACGGTACGCACCCCGCCGGGGCCGTCGCCACCGCGCCCGCCACCGTCATCGCCCGTTCCGGAAGATCCGCCGGATTTCTTCGCCTTCGCCCGGGGCGATTTCGCGCTCGTGCTGCGCTTGCGGCGCGGCTTCTTCGGCTTGGGCGTGACTTCCTTGCGCGGCTTGACCGGGCCCTCGGGGAATTCGAAGCCGAGCTTCGTCTGCCCGTCTTCTTCCGGCGTGACGACGACACGCACGGCGCCACCGCCCTTGAGCTTGCCGAACAGGACGATATCGGCGAGCGGGGTCTTGATCGATTGCTGGATCACGCGGCCCATCGGGCGCGCGCCCATGGTGGGGTCGTAACCACGCTCGACCAGCCAGTCGCGTGCCTCGTCGGTCAGCTCGATGACGATATTGCGGTCGGCAAGCTGCGCCTCGAGCTGCATGACGAACTTGTCGACGACGCGGTAGATCGTCTCGCGCGGCAAGGCGCCGAAGGAGATCACCGCATCGAGACGGTTGCGGAATTCCGGCGTGAACAGCTTGTTGATCGCATCCGTATCGTCGCCCTCACGCCGCGTGCGGGTGAAGCCGTAGGCCTGCTTGGCCAGATCGGCGGCACCGGCATTCGAGGTCATGATCAGAATGACGTTCCGGAAATCGATCTGCTTGCCGTTGTGATCGGTGAGCTTGCCGTGATCCATCACCTGCAGGAGGATGTTGAACAGATCCGGATGCGCCTTCTCGATCTCGTCGAGCAGGAGCACGCAATGGGGATGCTGATCGACACCGTCGGTCAGCAGGCCACCCTGGTCGAAGCCCACATAGCCGGGAGGCGCGCCGATCAGGCGGCTGACCGTGTGGCGCTCCATGTATTCCGACATGTCGAAGCGCAGGAGCTCCACACCGAGCGAGGAAGCGAGCTGGCGCGCGACCTCGGTCTTGCCGACACCGGTCGGGCCGGCGAAGAGATAGGAGCCGATCGGCTTGTCGGGCTCGCGCAGACCCGCCCGTGCGAGCTTGATCGCGGAAGAGAGCGCGGCGATCGCCGCATCCTGGCCATAGACGACGGATTTGAGCTCGGTTTCGAGATTTTCCAGCACCGCCGCATCGTCCTTGGAGACGGATTTGGGCGGAATCCGTGCCATCGTCGCGATGGTGGCCTCGATCTCCTTGACGCTGATCGTCTTCTTGCGCCGGTTTTCCGGCAGCAGCATCTGCGAGGCACCGGTCTCGTCGATCACGTCGATCGCCTTGTCGGGCAGCTTGCGGTCGTTGATGTAGCGCGCCGAGAGCTCGACAGCCGCCTTCACCGCATCGTTGGAGAAGCGCAGCCCGTGGAACTCCTCGTAATACGGCTTGAGCCCCTTCATGATCTCGATCGAATCCTCGATCGAGGGTTCGTTCACGTCGATCTTCTGGAAGCGCCGCACCAGGGCGCGGTCCTTCTCGAAATGCTGGCGGTATTCCTTGTAGGTGGTCGAGCCGATGCAGCGCAGGGTGCCCTGCGCGAGGGCCGGCTTGAGCAGGTTCGAGGCGTCCATAGCCCCGCCTGAGGTCGCACCGGCGCCGATCACCGTGTGGATCTCGTCGATGAACATGATCGCCTTGGGATGCGCCTCGATCTCCTTGACGACCTGCTTGAGACGCTCCTCGAAATCACCGCGATAGCGCGTGCCGGCGAGCAGGGCGCCCATATCGAGAGAATAGACCGTCGTGCCCGTGAGCACGTCCGGAACGTCGCCCTCGTTGATCTTGCGGGCGAGCCCCTCGGCGATGGCGGTCTTGCCGACGCCGGGATCGCCGACGAGCAGCGGGTTGTTCTTCTGGCGGCGGCAGAGCACCTGGATGGTGCGACTCACCTCGGCCTCGCGCCCGATCAGCGGATCGATGCGGCCCTCACGGGCCTTGACGTTGAGATCGATGCAATAGGCGTCGAGCGCATCCGCCTTCTTCTTCTGGCGCTCGCCCCCCTCCTCGCCGGAGCGGCGCTCGGGCGCCTCTTCCTCGCTGGCACCGCGCGGGGTGCGCGGCTCCGAGCCGCCCGGGCGCTTGGCGATGCCGTGGGAGATGTAGTTGACCGCGTCGTAACGCGTCATGTCCTGCTCCTGCAGGAAATACGCGGCGTGGCTCTCCCGCTCGGCGAAGAGCGACACGAGCACGTTGGCGCCGGTCACCTCCTCGCGCCCCGAGGATTGCACATGGATCACCGCGCGCTGGATCACGCGCTGGAACCCGGCCGTGGGCTTGGCGTCCTGACCGGCACCGGTGGCGAGATTGGCCAACTCGTTGTCGACATATTCGACGAGATTCGTCTTCAGCGTCGTCATGTCCACATTGCAGGCGCGCATCACGGCCGCCGCGTCCTGATCATCGATCAGAGCGAGTAGGAGATGCTCCAGAGTGGCATATTCGTGCCGCCTCTCGCCGGCGAGGGCGAGGGCCCGGTGGAGCGCTTGTTCTAGGGAGCGGGAAAAGCTCGGCAAGGCTGGCCTCTGATCGGTTTGCGGGACATGAAGGGGGCGTACGCGGTTACGCTTCGAAGGACGGGCAACGTCGGATCGGCTTCGTCATGGCATTGCGTATCCTTCTATCAGATGCACATCATCAGGTCTTTTCCATGACGCATTGCAGCGGGTGCTGGTGCTTGCGGGCGTAATCCATCACCTGCGTCACTTTCGTCTCGGCCACCTCGAAGGTGAAGATACCGCACTCCCCCACCCCGTTATGGTGCACATGCAACATGATCCGCGTGGCATCCTCGCGCGATTTGTGGAAAAACCGCTCGAGGACGGCGATGACGAACTCCATCGGCGTGTAATCGTCGTTGAGCAACAGCACGCGATAGAGGCTCGGGCGTTTCGTCCGAGGCTGGGTTTTGGTAATGATTCCGGTCGCATCGCGCCCGTCATCGCCACCATCCGGCGCACGCGGGTCGCTGGCATGCGCGGCCACCCTGCCGGAGACGACCCGGTTGAACAGAAACGACCCCATCATTGTCGACGGCTTGAACTCCGCTTGTGGAACGAACCCGAAGCCGGATGATGAAACGATCGGGCCGCAGGATCAATCCCGTTGATACTGTAATGTAGAGTGCCGGCTGCGGCTTCGCCAGACCCGCATGTCGCCGCAGGCTGCGCGGCATGCGAGCGTGGGGGCGCAAAGCATTCGAAGATAAAGGAATAACCGGTTTCGCCGAGTCGCGTCACGACCCGCTTCAATCCGCGCGGACGGCTTCCAGCGCGAAGACGATGTCGACTGAGAAGCCGACGGCGCTCTCGTCGCTGTGCGATTCGCCGATGCCGAAATCGCGGCGATCGACGCGAACCACCCCCTCGGCGGTGGCACGATCGCCGTCGCGTACCAGCGTGAAGGGCAGGTTCACCGGCACCTCCGCCCCGGCGAGTGCGAGCACGCCCTCGGCCACGTAGCCTTCCTCCGTTTCACGAATTGTCGCGGCGAATCGGGAAGTGGGATGGTTCTCCACGTCGAGGAAGTCCGACCCCTTGGCCTGGCGCGTGACCGAGCCGAGGCTCAGGCTGTCGATCGCGATCAGGACTTCGACGGCGCCGCGGTTCTCGGCGGGAGCCTGCGGGTCGTAGGTGATGGTGGCGCTCCAGTCGGCGAAGCTTCCCGAGACGCTGCTGCCCATCTGGGTGACGTCGAAGCCGAGGCGTCCCTCTTCGACCCGCCATGACGGCCCGTCCGTGCCGGCCGATGCGGCGGTCGCCGTATCGGTGCCGGCCTGTGCGATCTGCGCCGGGGCGTCGCGGCTGAGCAGTGCCGGTGCGGCGGCGATGGCGAGGATGGCGACGGCGAAGGCGGCGATCGCACCAGCATGGGCGAAGCGCATGCCGCTCGCATGACCACCTGTGGGCATGCCAGCATGTGCACCGGCAGGCTGCGCGACACGCGTCCCCGGCACCATGCGCCGCAGCGTATCGTCGCGGTCGAGATAATGATGCTTGAGCGCGCCGGCGATGTGCAGAAGCACGCTCGCAGCGAGGACCTTGGTGAACAGCCAGTGCACGGCGCCGGCAGCTTCGGCGAGATCCACCGAGTGAGGCACGAAGGGAAGCCCTTGCGGCAGCGGCCACAGGATGGGCGCGAACCCGGTCGTCGCCGCATGATGGACCCAGCCGCTCAGCGGGACGACCAGCATGGCGATGTAGAGAGACCAGTGCACCGCCTCGGCGACGAACCGCTCGCCCCGGCGCTCGGGATGAAGGGGCGCCGGACGCGTCTGCGTCACGGCCCAGACGATCCGCGCGAGGGCGGCGAAGAACGCCGCAATGCCGAGCGTCTTGTGCACGGAAAACAGATTCGCCTTCACGGCGAATTGTTCGGTCGTCTCGTAGGGCCAGGCATTGGCGATCATGCCCAGCGGAAAGGCGACGAGGATGAGAAGCGCCGTCGTCCAGTGCAGCGCCATGGCGACACGCCCGTAGCGCGCAGTACCATTGCGCCATGCCGGAGGCGGCGGCGTCGCCGCATGCGCAGCGTCGTCGTTCATGGTGGCCTGGCTCGTGGACTGGGTCATGACGGCACTTCCATCGTGATGTTCGTATCGAACCGGCGGCGTGCCCTTAGCGGCACGCCGCGCCTGTTCGGATCAATCGGCCTTCATCGCCTCGACCGAGATCACGACCTCGACCTCGTCGCTGACGAAGGGGGCGAACAGCCCGAGATCGAAATCGCTGCGCAGGAGCGTGGTGGTGGCGTCGAAGCCGGCCCATTCGCGCTCTTCCATCGGATGCATGCCGGCGGCGTTCAGGCGCGCGTCGAGCACGACCTCGCGGGTGATCTCGTTGAGGGTGAGGTCGCCGGTGATCAGGGCGGTGTCCTCGCCGGTGACTTCGATACCGGTCGAGACGAAGCTGACCATCTCGTCATCCGCAGCGCCGAAGAAGTCGTCGGACATGAAATGCGCAAAACGCTCTTCCCAGCCCGTCAGCATCGAGCGCACGGGGAAGCTCACCGTGACCGACGACGCGGCCGGGTCGTCCTGATCGAAGACGATCTCGCCCTCGAAGCCGGAGAACATGCCGTAGGTGGTCGAGAAACCGAGGTGATCGTAGCTGAACACGATCTGGCTGTGGCTGGCGTCGAGAACGTAGCGCTCCGCCGCAGCGGCGTCGGAGGAAGCGAGGGGCGCGAGGGCGAAAGGCGCCACGGCCAGCATGAGGGGAAGGGCGGCACGGCGAAGGGTTGCTTGCATCGAGGGTCTCCGGAAGCTGGAAGGAATCAGACGCGAATGTTTGCGCTTGCGCACAAGATAACCCGTCTCGCCATCAATTCCAGCCGGTCTGCGCCGATGGAAATTTGCACGTCTGCAAGGAAAACGTCATATTTCGCCGACCTTTTCCGGTCAGCGGGGAAGAATGGCTTCGTTAACCATTCTCGCTTACCATTCGTCATCGAGACGACATTGGTGGAAGAGCCGGTACCGGAAGGGCTTTCCGGGTGCTCTTCGAGGTCGGGGCGAGGGGGATGATGATGCGAGAGATTACGCGGCGTTCGCGCCGGAGCCTGATAATCGGCGGGCTGACGGCGCTGGTCATGGTGCTCGGCGCCTGTACGCAACATACGGCGGACGAACTGGTTCGCGGCGGCATTCAGACGAGCACCCATTCGCTCGATCAGCACATCACGACCTATGCGTCGGTGCCCTCACCGCGCCGTGTCGTCGATTATACGACCAACGAGCCGCCGGGTTCGATCGTGATCAGCAATTCCGAGCGGGCGCTCTATCTCGTGCTCGAGGACGGCAAGGCCTATCGCTACGGTGTCGGTGTCGGTCGCGAGGGATTCTCCTGGACCGGTCGCAACCAGGTCAGCATGAAACGGGAATGGCCGGATTGGCGTCCCCCGCCCGCCATGCGCCGTCGCCAGCCGGAACTGCCGGTGCATATGCGCGGCGGGCCGGATAACCCGCTCGGTGCGCGCGCCCTCTATATCGGCAGCACGCTCTATCGGATTCACGGCTCGAACGAGCCGCACACGATCGGCCAGGCCGTCTCTTCGGGCTGCATCCGCATGACCAATGCCGATGTCCAGCATCTCTATGATCGCGTCCGCGTCGGTGCCCGGGTCGTCGTGCGCAACTGAGTATCGATCCGCCGGATGGATACCGTCCGGCGGAGAACCGATCCGCCCGATGCCCCGATCAGTCCCTGTGAGATCGACGCATGCGTCGGCGATCAGAGGCCGTGAGAACGGTCATAGCCGTTGATGGCGGGTGGTTTCCAGCCGGTCGGCGGCGCTTGCGGCTCAAGGATCTCGACTTCGAGCGGGAAACAGCGTGCTTCGTCGCTCGAATGCGTGCTCGAACAGTCACCGCCCGGACAGGCGGAGAGCACGCCGAGCAGATCGATCTCGGCGAAGCATTCGAGGAAGTCGCCCGGTCGCACCGGGCTCGCCTTCATGAAATATTGCCCCGTATCGCGGGTGAAGCCCGTGCACATGAATACGTTGAGCACGTCATGGATATCGGCCTCGACGGCGGCGGCCTCCTGCCCGGTATGGCGGGCGAAGGCGCGGGTGAGGTTCGAATGACAGCAATGGTGATAGCTGCCCCCGCCGCTCAGCAAATGATGCGTATACGGGTCGCAGCGCGTTCCGATGACGTCATGCACCCCGCCTCCATCCGCATCGATCCCGTACCAGCCCAGCGTATCGTGGGTGATGGTCGCCATGGGCCGCAGGAACGGCAGGTTCGACCATAGCCGGTCGCCGGTGCCCACATGGGTGCCGTGGAGCGCGCGCGTCTTGCCTGAGAAGAAGCGCTCCGCGTGATCGCGGGCATTGAACAGATCGAGATCCCCGACCTGCGGTCCCTCGATCGAGCGTATCCGGAAGAACCAGCCGGCGGGCACCTCGAAACAGGCAGCCTCGCGCGGCGGGACGATGATCGTCGCGCGGGAGACGAGGCTTTCGCGTGCCGCACGGTAGGCGGCCATGTCCGGCGGGGGCAGCGTATCCGTCGGATAGCAGATCACGGCGGGTGCCGCGCGGCGCGTTGCGGCGTCGCTCGGAGCTTGCGGTGGGAATTCCGGGAACGGTTTCTCGGCGGTCATGCGCTCAGCCGGCGATCGCGTCGATTTCCTCGTCGGTCAGGCCGCCGGGCACGATCACGACCGGGACGGGATAGGTCGAGGCGGCCTTGCCGGCGAGGCTGGTGACGAGGGGGCCGGGGCCTTCCGTGGCGGTGCCGGCGGCCAGAACGAGGAAGGAGATGTCTTCGTCTTCCTCGATCAGTTTCAGGATTTCATCGGTCTTCGCGCCCATGCGGATCGCGAGCTCGGCTTGTACGCCTGCGGCCTCGCGGGCGATTTCGGCTGATTGCTCGAGGCGCTCCTGCGCCTCCTCCTCGGCTTCTGCGCGCATGACGTCGCCGACGCCGAGCCATTCGAACCCGTCCGGCGCCTCCGATACCGAAAGCAGGACGAGCTTGGCGCCGAGCCGCGCGACACGGCGGGCGGCGAAGCGCACGGCGCGGGCGCATTCCTGGGTATCGTCGACGATGACGAGGAATTTCGGTCGGTGTCCGGGTTCGTAGGATCGTCGTCGGGAATAGGCCATGAAGGTTCTCCGGATGAACGGTGCGCCCTGTCGCCCGACCCTTCCGGTCCGGGCGTTGCGATTCGTTACGAGGCGGCGGCCTTCACGCCGCGCCCGATCGCCACCGACCGACGCGACGCACAGCCTGCGCGGCATCGCGATGATCGATGCCCGGGCGGCGATGCTGCACGCGGAAGGCCGGATCGGCAAGAGCAAAGGATGAGCAGAGGGTGAGCAGGGGCGGAGGATGCATAGGTGGAGGCGTCCCGACATGCTAAGGGCGGCTCGCGCCGCCCTTTAATGTTCAGATCACCACTTCATGCCGGGCATGCATCGCCCGGCCTCAGGCGCGCAAGGCGGCCTTCGCCTCTTCGAGCCTGTGGATTGCGGCCTTGAGCGCTTCCTTCTCCGGGCCTTCTTCCTTGGAATCGGCCGTCGTGCGCACGCGCAGGATCTCTTCTTCGAGGGAGGCCACGGTGAGCTCCTCGACCGGGGTCGCCCGCTCGGCGAGGATGGTCGCGCCCTTGGGGCCGATATCGGCGAAGCCGCCCTGGATCAGGATGCGCTTGCCCTTGCCGCCACCCTCGCCGACGACGAGGAAGCCGGTCTGCAGCGTGGTCATGGCCGGGGCATGGCCGGCGAGAACCGTCATGTCGCCCTCGGTGGCGGGCAGTTCCACGGCCTCGACTTCGCCGGAATAGAGAATCCGTTCCGGGGCGACGAGTTCGAAGTGGAAGGTGGCCATGGCTTCGTTCCTGATGCGCTAGCTGTGCGGTCATTGCCGATGCGACCCGCCGGGGCGGATCGCGGCCCGGTCTCGTGCGACCGGGCCTGTCTCTCGATCAGAGGCTCACGCCGCTTCGGCGGCGAGCTTCTGGGCCTTCTCAACGGCTTCCTCGATGGTGCCGACCATGTAGAAGGCAGCTTCGGGGAGGTGATCGTATTCACCCTCGACGAGCCCCTTGAAGCCCTTCACCGTGTCTTCGAGCGAGACGAACTTGCCCGGTGCGCCGGTGAAGACTTCGGCCACGAAGAACGGCTGCGACAGGAAGCGCTCGATCTTGCGGGCGCGGGCCACGCTGAGCTTGTCCTCTTCCGAGAGCTCGTCCATGCCGAGAATCGCGATGATGTCCTGGAGCGCCTTGTAGCGCTGCAGCGTCTGCTGCACGGCGCGCGCCACCTCGTAATGCTCCTGGCCGATGACCATCGGGTCGAGCATGCGCGAGGTCGAATCGAGCGGATCCACCGCCGGGTAGATGCCCTTCTCGGCGATGGAGCGGTTGAGCACCGTCGTCGCGTCGAGGTGGGCGAAGGAGGTTGCCGGGGCCGGGTCGGTCAGATCGTCGGCGGGGACGTAGATCGCCTGCACCGAGGTGATCGAACCCTTGGTGGTGGTGGTGATGCGCTCCTGCAGGCCGCCCATATCGGTGGCCAGCGTCGGCTGATAACCCACCGCCGAGGGGATGCGGCCGAGCAGCGCCGACACTTCCGAACCCGCCTGCGTGAAGCGGAAGATGTTGTCGACGAAGAAGAGCACGTCCTGGCCCTGATCGCGGAAATGCTCGGCGATGGTCAGGCCGGACAGGGCGACGCGGGCGCGCGCACCGGGGGGCTCGTTCATCTGGCCGTAGACGAGGGCGCATTTGGAGCCTTCGCCACCGCCCTTCTTGTTCACGCCCGAATCGATGAACTCGTGATAGAGATCGTTGCCTTCGCGGGTACGCTCACCCACGCCGGCGAAGACCGAGTAACCACCATGCGCCTTGGCGATGTTGTTGATCAGCTCCTGGATCAGCACGGTCTTGCCGACGCCGGCGCCGCCGAACAGGCCGATCTTGCCGCCCTTGGCGTAGGGGGCGAGGAGGTCGACCACCTTGATGCCCGTGACCAGGATCTGCGCTTCGGTAGACTGTTCCGAATAGCTCGGCGCTTCCTGGTGGATGGCGCGCAGGCCTTCCATCTCGATCTCGCCCGCCTCGTCGATCGGCTCGCCGACGACGTTCATGATGCGGCCGAGCGTGCCGGTGCCCACGGGAACCTTGATCGGCTCGCCGGTATCACGGACTTCCTGACCGCGCACGAGGCCCTCGGTCGTGTCCATCGCGATGCAGCGCACGGTGCTCTCGCCGAGCTGCTGGGCGACTTCGAGCACGAGGCGGGTGCCCTGGTTCTCGGTTTCGAGCGAATTGAGGATCTCGGGCAGGTGGCCGTCGAACTGCACGTCGACGACGGCGCCGATGACCTGGGTGATGCGTCCGGTCGTTTTGGCCATGGTATCTCGTCCTCTTGGAAACTCAGAGCGCCTCGGCGCCCGAGATGATTTCAATGAGTTCCTTCGTGATCTGCGCCTGACGCGTGCGGTTGTAGATCAGCGTCTGCTTCTTGATCATCTCGCCGGCATTGCGGGTGGCGCTGTCCATCGCGGACATGCGCGCGCCCTGTTCGGATGCGGCGTTTTCGAGAAGCGCGGTGAAGATCTGCACGGACAGGTTCTTCGGCAGCAGCGTGCCGAGAATGGCTTGTTGCGAAGGCTCGTATTCGTAGAGTGATTCGCCGCCGTCGCCGGAGCCGGCCTCGCCATCGTCTTTCCGGGCGACCTGCGCCGGGATGATCTGCTGGGCCGTCGGGATCTGGGCGATCACGGATCTGAAGCGCGAATAGAACAGGGTCGCGACGTCGAATTCGCCCTCGTCGAAGAGCTGGATCACCTTGCGACCGACCATATCGGCTTCTTCGTAGCCGACATGGCGCACTTCGCGCAGATCGACGAATTCGATGATCAGCTTCGAGAACTGCCGACGCAGGATGTCGTAGCCCTTCTTGCCGACGCAGATGATCTTGACCGTCTTGCCTTCGGCGAGGAGCCTGTTGGCGTGCTCACGCGCCAGACGCGCGATCGACGAATTGAAGGCGCCGCACAGGCCGCGTTCGGCCGTGCAGACGACGAGCAGATGGGTCTTGTCGTCGCCGGTACCGGTGAGCATGCGCGGCAGCTCGGCATCGCCCTGGGAGACGCCGGCGGCGAGGTTGGAGAGCACCACCGCCATGCGCTCGGCATAGGGTCGCGCCGCTTCCGCCGCGGACTGGGCCCGGCGCAGCTTCGCCGCGGCCACCATCTGCATGGCCTTGGTGATTTTCTGCGTCGCCTTCACCGAGGCGATGCGGTTTCGCAGATCCTTGAGTGACGCCATGGGACGTGCGGACCTTTCAAGACTGTCGAAGGTTCAGCCGGGCACGCGAAGGCGCCCGGCGCGAAACGAAGCCGGCCTCAGGCCGCGAAGGTCTTCGAGAAATCCTCGACGACGCCCTTGAGCTTGCCGGACACATCGTCCTTGAGATCGCCGGAAGTGCGGATCGCCTCAAGGATGTCCTCGTGCTTGGAACGCAGGATGCCGAGCAGGCCGTCCTCGAAGGCGCGAGCCTTGGAGACGGGCAGCTGGTCGAGATAGCCGTTGGTGCCGGCCCAGATCACGCAGACCTGCTCTTCCATCTTCAGCGGCGAGAATTGCGGCTGCTTCAGGAGCTCGGTCAGGCGCGCGCCGCGGTTGAGCAGGCGCTGGGTGGTGGCGTCGAGATCCGAACCGAACTGGGCGAAGGCCGCCATCTCGCGATACTGCGCGAGCTCGCCCTTGATCTTGCCCGCGACCTTCTTCGTCGCCTTGGTCTGGGCCGAGGAGCCCACGCGCGACACCGAGAGACCGACATTCACCGCCGGACGGATACCCTGGTAGAACAGGTCCGTCTCGAGGAAGATCTGGCCGTCGGTGATCGAGATCACGTTGGTGGGGATGTAGGCCGAGACGTCGTTGGCCTGGGTCTCGATGACCGGAAGCGCGGTCAGCGAACCGGAACCCTCGTCCTCGTTCATCTTCGCGGCACGCTCGAGCAGGCGCGAATGCAGGTAGAAGACGTCACCCGGATAAGCTTCGCGGCCCGGCGGACGGCGCAGCAGCAGCGACATCTGGCGGTAGGAGACGGCCTGCTTGGACAGATCGTCATAGGTGATCACGGCGTGCATGCCGTTGTCGCGGAAATACTCGCCCATGGCGCAACCGGTGAACGGCGCGAGGAACTGCATCGGCGCCGGATCGGAGGCGGTGGCCGCGACGACGATCGAATATTCGAGCGCGCCCTGCTCTTCGAGCACCTTCACGAACTGGGCCACGGTCGACCGCTTCTGGCCGACGGCGACGTAGACGCAGTAGAGCTTCTGGCTCTCGGGAGCGCCTTCGACGTTCAGCGGCTTCTGGTTGAGCATGGTGTCGAGGGCGATGGCGGTCTTGCCGGTCTGACGGTCGCCGATGATCAGTTCGCGCTGGCCACGACCGATCGGGATCAGCGCGTCGATCGCCTTGAGGCCCGTCGCCATCGGCTCGTGCACCGACTTGCGGGGAATGATGCCCGGCGCCTTGACGTCGACCCGGCGACGCTCGGTGGCCTCGATCGGGCCCTTGCCGTCGATGGGATTGCCGAGCGCGTCTACGACGCGGCCGAGCAGGCCCTTGCCGACGGGGGCGTCCACGATCGCGCCGGTGCGCTTGACCGTCTGGCCTTCCTTGATCTCGCGGTCGGAGCCGAAGATCACGATACCGACATTGTCGATTTCGAGGTTCAGGGCCATGCCGCGCACGCCCGATTCGAATTCGACCATCTCACCGGCCTGGACCTTGTCGAGGCCGTAGCAACGGGCGATGCCGTCACCGACGGACAGGACCTGGCCGACTTCGGTGACTTCGGCTTCCTTGCCGAAGTTCTTGATCTGCTCTTTGAGGATCGTGGAGATCTCAGCGGCTCGAATGTCCATCAGCGGACCTCTTTCATCGCAAGACGGAGGGAATTGAGTTTGGTGCGAAGGCTCGAATCGACCATGCGGCTGCCGACCTTCACGACGATGCCGCCGATCAGCGCAGGGTCTATCTTCACGTCGACATCCACCTCGGCGGCAGCGACCTCACGCAAGGTCGCCTTGATTTCATCGAGCATGGCGGCGGAGGGCTCCTCCGCCAGCCGCACCTCGGCATTGACGATGCCCTTGGCCCGCGCGACCAGCGCGCGGTAACCCCGGATCATCGGCAGAAGCAGGAACAGGCGCCGCTTCGACGCCACGAGCCTGACGAAATTACCTGCGATTCCCGTCACACCGGCCTTGTCGGCGACGGCGGACATGCCCGCGAGCTGTTCCTCGGCGGAAAAGACGGGACTGGCGAGGAGGCGGCGCAGATCCTCGCTCTCGGCGGCCAGCGCCTCGATGATCGCGAGTTTCTGGGCAACCTCGTCGATCGCGTCGGCTTCCTGTGCAAGCTCGAACAGGGCGGATGCGTAGCGCCCGGCGACGCCGGACACGATCGAACCGCTTGAGAGTCTGGACTCGGCCACCGGCTGTTCTCTTCTCGGTTACCGGATCGCACGAACGCTGAGATCGACCAGCGTGGCGCACCCGGACTGGAATGGATGACGGATCGCCGGCGCGGAACCCGATCAGGAGCCCCACGCCCGGAAAGCGGGGGTGCGATAGCATGGGTTTTATGGGGGCGCAAGCCGCCCGCGCGCGCCACCATGGTCGAACTGTGCATTCCGTGGCGCGCGCGGGCGTTTTATCAGTAACGCAGGGTCAGCCGCCGATATTGTAGGCGGCCAGCGCCGCCATGTTGACGATGTCGGAATCGGTGGCGCCGAGCGGCACGATCTGGACCGGCTTGTCGAGGCCCACGATCATCGGCCCCATCACCGTCGCGCCGCCCAGTTCCTGCAGCATCTTTGTGGCGATCGAGGCGGAATGGAAGGCGGGCATGACCAGCACGTTGGCCGGTCCCTTCAGCCGCGAGAACGGATACTGCGCCTGCAGATCACGGTTGAGCGCCACGTCTGCGGCCATCTCCCCGTCATATTCGAAATCCACCCGCCGCGAATCGAGGATGCGCACCGCCTCCTGGATCTTCTCCGCGCGCTCGGACAGAGGCTGGCCGAAGGTCGAGAAGGAGAGCAGCGCGACGCGCGGCTCGTAACCCATCCGCCGCGCCACGCCCGCCGCCTCGATGGCGATGTCGGCGAGTTCGCGCGCATCGGGCATTTCGTGAATGGCGGTATCGGCGACGAGCACGGCGCGCCCGCGTGTCAGGCACAGAGACATCCCGATGACGCGGTGGCCGGGCTTGGCGTCGATGACGCGGGTGACGTCTTCGAGCACGGTGGAGGAATTGCGGGTGACGCCCGTCACCATGGCGTCGGCATCTCCCAGCGCCACCATCGACGCGCCGAAATGGTTGCGGTCCTGGTTGATCAGCCGCACGCAGTCGCGCAGCAGGTAGCCCTTGCGCTGCAGGCGGTCGTAGAGGAACTGGGTATAGGCGGAATTGCGCTTGGAGATGCGCGCATTGTTGATCTGGATGTTCTCGCGTCCCTCCAGATCGATGCCGGCGAAGGTCGCGGTCTCGTAGATGCGGTCCTCGCGTCCCACCAGAATGGCGGTGCCGAGCCCCTGATTGGCGAAGCTCACCGCGGCGCGGATCACCTGCTCCTCCTCGCCCTCGGCGAAGACGACGCGCTTGGGGAACTTGCGCACGCGCTCGAAGATGCGGTTGAGCGTGCCCGCCACCGGATCGCGCCGCGCCGAGAGCTGGGCGCGGTAGGCGCGCTCGTCGACGATGGGCCGGCGCGCCACGCCCGTCTCCATCGCCGCCTGCGCCACGGCGGGCGGGACGGTCGAGATCAGGCGCGGATCGAAGGGCACGGGGATGATGTATTCGCGCCCGAAGCGCGGACGCGAACCCTGATAGGCGGCGGCCACCTCGTCGGGCACGTCCTCGCGGGCGAGTTCGGCGAGGGCCTGGGCGGCGGCGATCTTCATTTCCATGTTGATCGCGGTGGCGCGCACGTCGAGAGCGCCGCGGAAGATATAGGGAAAGCCCAGGACGTTGTTGACCTGGTTGGGATAATCCGAGCGCCCCGTCGCCACGATCGCGTCCTCGCGGATCGCGGCCACTTCCTCCGGGGTGATTTCGGGATCGGGGTTGGCCATGGCGAAGATGATCGGCTGATCCGCCATGGAGCGGATCATCTCGGCGCTGAAGGCGCCCTTCACCGACAATCCGAAGACGGCATCCGCACCGTTGAGCGCATCGGCGAGGCTGCGCGCATCGGTGCGCGCCGCATGGGCCGATTTCCACTGGTTCATCCCGGCTTCGCGGCCCTGGTAGATCACGCCCTTGGTGTCGCAGAGCAGCACGTTGTCGGGCTTGAAACCCATCGCCTTGAGCAGCTCGACGCAGGCGATGCCCGCGGCGCCCGCGCCGTTCACCACGAGGCGGGTCTCGCGGATGTTGCGGTCCGTCAGGTGCAGCGCGTTGATCAGCCCCGCCGCCGCGATGATGGCGGTGCCGTGCTGGTCGTCATGGAAGACGGGAATGTCCATCAATTCGCGCAGGCGCTCCTCGATGATGAAGCATTCCGGCGCCTTGATGTCCTCCAGATTGATGCCGCCGAAGGAGGGGCCGAGATGGCGCACCGACGCGATGAAGGCGTCGGCATCCTCGGTATCGACCTCGAGATCGATCGAATCGACATCGGCGAAGCGCTTGAACAGGACCGACTTGCCCTCCATCACCGGCTTGGAGGCGAGCGCGCCGAGATTGCCCATGCCGAGAATCGCGGTGCCGTTGGAGATCACCGCCACCATGTTGCCGCGCGTCGTCAGATCGAAGGCGCGGGAAGGATCGTCGGCGATCGCCTGGACGGGGATCGCCACGCCCGGCGAGTAAGCGAGCGACAGATCGCGCTGCGTCGCCATCGGCTTGGTCGGCACGACTTCGAGCTTGCCGGGACGCCCGCCGGAATGGAACAGAAGGGCTTCCTGCTCGGTGAAGGAAGGCCGTTTGGCGCGTTGCGGCGCATCCTTCGTGCGGGATTCGCTGTCCTTGGCTGCGGAAGCGGCGTCTTTCGCGCGCGGCTGGCTGTCTTTGGCCATTTTCTGCTCGTTTCTTTCTGATCTTGTGCGGTCGGGCGGGGAGCGGGCGCCGGAATCGCGCCGGGCCGCTGACCTTAGGCGAGGCGCGGGGCGCAAACAAGTTGCGCCGCACCAAGCGCAGTGCATCAAAACCCGCTGCACCAAGTCCCGCTGCACATCCCGCAGCACATGGAAATCGGCGGCTGCATCCGAGGGCCGGCTTCGACCGGGCACCGATGTCGAAAACGCGCATCCCGCCCGCGCGAAGCGATTGACCGGGCGCGGGAATTCCTGTATCCCCCTCGCAACATCGCGGTCAGGTATTCCTGCCCGACGGTTTTTCTTGTCTTTAACGGCGCTGACATCGTCGCCTCGCGCGAACGGCATCATGCGTCTTGCCGGTCGTGATCGACCGCGTGAACGGAGATTGGACCGATGAAGATCCGCAACTCGCTCAAGAGCCTGCGCGAGCGCCATCGCGACTGCCGTCTGGTGCGTCGCCGGGGCCGCGTCTACGTGATCAACAAGACCCAGAAGCGCTTCAAGGCGCGTCAGGGCTGAGATCACGTAAAGTCCTGCAACCGCGACCGAATCCGGGATCCCCTTACTGGCCCGGGCGCATTGGTCGCACGCAGATGTGAATTGACGACGCATGCCGGTTGAGCGCATCATCCGGCATGCGTCGTTTTTTGATTCTCGCCTCTATCGCGATTCTCTCGGGCGCAGGGCTCGCCCAGGCCGACGACACACACGCGGTCGCCCGGTCGGATACGCGCGCGGTCGGTGCCGGCGGCGGATTCGAGAGGCATGCGGCGCCGAGCACCGTCATCCCCGCTCCCTTCCCGAGCACCGTCATCCCGATCCTCGATGAAGACGATTCCGCGACTGCGCGAATTTTCGGATATGGGGTGCGCGAAGCGCTGACCATCAACGAAGCCATCGCCTATGGCGCGCCGGCGCGCACCGACGAACAGCTCGACACCCTGTTCGCGCGTCTCGCCGATGCACAGGACGCCACGGAGGCGCGTGGGGTGGTGGGCCTGATCAACCGCCACTGGATGCGTTCCGGCTCGGCCACCGCCGACCTGCTCATGACCCGTGCCCGCGAGGCGATGCGCGAACAGGATCACGCTCTCGCCGTGGAACTGCTCGACCGGATCATCGCGTTGCAGCCCGACTGGGCGGAGGCCTGGAACAGGCGTTCCGTTGCCTTCCACCGCCTCGGCGATCCGCTCGCGGCCATGGCCGACATTCACCGCACGGTGAGCCTCGAACCACGCCATTTCGGCGCCTGGGCCGGCCTCGGCCACATCCTGCGCGATTCGGGCGACGAGGCGGCGGCGCTCGCGAGCTACGAGCACGCGCTGTCGATCCACCCCTACCTTCCCCGCCTCGAACCGATCGTCGAGAAACTGCGCCGGGATCTCTACGGGATCGATCTGTAGCGTCCCGGTGCGCTTTACTCGGCACCGGGGAAAAACAGCTGTTCCCCCGCGAGGGTGAAACTCGCGATGGCCTCCTGCCCCGCTGGTGAGATCACCCAGTCGATGAAGGCCTGTCCCTGCTCGGCCTTGACATGCGGATGCCGCTCGGGATCGACGAGAATGATGCCATAGGGGTTGAACAGCACCGGATCGCCCTCGAAGACGATTTCGAGCGGGCCGCGATTGGCGAAGGAAAGCCAGGTCGCCCGATCGGTCAGGGCATAGGCGGACATCTGCACGGCGATGTTCAGGGTCGCGCCCATGCCGGAGCCGGTGGAGAGATACCATTGCCCTTCCGGCGCGACACCGGCAGCCTCCCAGAGGCTCGTCTCCGCCACATGCGTGCCGCTGTCGTCACCGCGCGAGGCGAAGGGCGCCCCGGCCTCCGCGATTGCGGCCATGGCCGATGCCGCATCTTCGGCACCCGCCAGCCCGGCGGGATCCTCGCCCGGACCGACGATGACGAAGTCGTTATACATCACATCGAAACGCTCCACGCCGTAGCCGTCGGCAACGAAGGCCTCCTCGAGCTCACGGGCATGGACGAAGACGACATCCGCATCGCCCCGGCGTGCCGTTTCCAGCGCCTGCCCGGTCCCTTGCGAGACGACGCGAACCTCGATCCCGGTCTCTTCCTGGAAGAGCGGCAGGATATGGCCTAACAGGCCGGAATTCTCCGTCGAGGTGGTGGAGGCCACGGTGATGAAATCCTGGGCCTGAGCGGGGGCGGCGACGAGGGAGGTCGCGAGTGCGGCGACACCCATCGCGAAACCCGCCAGAATGCGGGGGGTCAGATCGTCCTTCTCACTCGTCATCGCTGTCTCCGGCCCCCTACCAGACCAGTTCGCCGGAGAGATAGGCGCGCGCCTGCGCCGAGCCCGGCTCGTCGAAGAAAATGTCGGCCGGGCCGTGCTCGATCAGGCGGCCCCGGTGCAGGAAGGCGATATTCTGTGCGAGCCGTCGCGCCTGCCCGATATCATGGGTGCTCATCACGATGGTGATGCCCTCCGCCGAGAAGCTCTCGATCATGGCCTCGATGATGCGAGTGGCGGAGGGATCGAGCGCCGAGGTCGGCTCGTCGAGAAAGAGGATCTGCGGACGCATTGTCCAGGCGCGGGCGAGGGCGAGCCGCTGCTGCTCACCGCCGGAGAGCAGGCGCGCGGGGCGCTCCGCGAGAGCGGCGAGCCCGAACCGGGAAAGCGCCTGCCCCACCATCTCCCGGCAGGCGGTGCGGCCCATGCCGCGCAGCCGCAAGGGATAGGCGAGATTGGCCGCGACCGAGCGCCGGAGCAGGACGGGGCGCTGGAACACCATCGCCTGCGCCTGCGGACGCGTCTCGCCATTCGCCCAGATCCATCGTCCGGATGTCGGTTCGATCAGCCCGTGGCAGAGCCGCAACATCAAGCTTTTGCCGGCGCCGTTCGCCCCCATCAGGATGAGACGCCGCCCGGCGGGAATGGTGAGCGATATCCCGTCGAGCAGGCGCGTTCCGGCCACGGCAAAGCCTGCATTTTCGAGCCGCAGCGGCAGAATAGGGGGATGCAGATCGCTCTCGCGCTTCATCCGAGCCTCCCCTTGGCCCACTCGCCGGCGCCCCAGGCGAGGGCGTTCAGGCTCAGCGTGAGCGTGAGCAGGATGATGCCGAGCGCCACGGCGAGGCCGAGATCGCCCCGCGACGTCTCCAGCGTGATCGCTGTCGTCATGGTGCGGGTATGGCCGGCAATGTTGCCGCCCACGATCAGCACCGCCCCGACCTCGGCACTCGCGCGCCCGAAACCCGCGAGCACACCGGTCAGGAGGCTGACGCGGCCGTCCCAGAGCAGGGTCGGCACGGCCTGCAGACGGCTCGCACCCAGCGAGCGCAGCTGCTCGCGATATTCCCCCCAGAGATCCTCGACGACGGAGCGCGTCAGGGAAACGACGATCGGCAGGATCAGGATGGTCTGCGCGATCGCCATCGCCGTCGGCGTGAACAGAAGCGCGAGCGATCCCAGCGGGCCGGATCGCGAAAGCAGCAGATAGACGACGAGGCCGGCGACGACGGGCGGAAGGCCCATCAGCGCGTTGAAGAGAATGATCACCAAAGATCGCCCCGGAAACCGCGCCAGCGCGAGCCCGGCGCCGAGCGGCAATCCGATCAGGCAGGCGATCAGCACGGCAGCGAACGTCACGCGCAGCGACAGCCCGATGATCTGCATCAGGGCCGGATCGCCGGAAATGATCAATGTGAACGCTGTCGTGAAAGGGCCGGTCAAATGCGCATTCCCTGAGCTCGGGCTTGAAATCAGAGCAAAATTCAGTTTGAATCGCAATGATGTAATCGATGCAGGAAATTACCTGATTATGCAGTCATCGAGCACGGACGACCCATCCCACCCGGAAGCGGGATCCCGCCCCGTCGCACCAGCCTCACTGATGACGACGGCGGAGGTCGCCGATTATCTGCGCGTGAAGGAGCGCACGATCTACGAGATGGTCTCGCGCCAGACGATTCCCTTCACGCGCGCGACGGGCAAGCTGCTATTCCCCAAGCGGCTGGTCGACGCCTGGCTCGAAGCCCAGACCGAGCTGCCGCGCACCGGCATCGCACCCCCGCCACCGATCTATGCCGGCTCGAACGATCCCTTGCTGGAATGGGCCCTGCGGCAATCGGGATCGGGCCTCGCCGTTCTCGTCGCAGGCTCGACACAGGGGCTCGACGAGTTGGCCGCCGGGCGCGCCGTGCTCGCGGGCTGCCATCTGATGGATTCCGATAGCGGCGAATGGAACCTGCCGGCGATCCGCGCCCATCTGCCCGGCGGCGCGCATGTGGTGATTCACTGGGCGAAGCGCGTGCAGGGCCTCATCACCGCGCCCGGCAATCCGGCGCAGATCAGCGGCATTCGCGATGCCGTGGAACGTGGCCTGCGCTTCGCCGTGCGCAGCGAAGGCGCCGGGTCGCAGCGCCTGCTGGACCTCCTGCTGGCGCGGGAGGGGCTCTGCGCCGGAGATCTCGCAACGACGAGCCGCCCGGTCGAGACCCATGCCGATCTCGCGGCCCTCATCGCCACGGGAGAAGCCGATTGCGGCCTCGGCCTCGCCGCCACCGCCGGGCAGCTCGGCTTCATACCCCTCGTCGCGGATGAGAGCTTCGACCTCGTCATGGCGCGGCGCGACTATTTCGAACCGCCGCTGCAAGCCCTGCTCGCCTTCTGCCGCAGCGAAGCGTTCACCCGGCGCGCCGAATATCTGGGCGGCTACGACCTCACGACCCACGGGGCGATACGCTGGAACGGGTGAGGGTGCGTTTGCGCGGCTGAGCGTTTCGCGCGACGCTCAGCCGGCCCAATCGACGAGGCCGTGATCAACGACCGGGCTCGCGTGCAGGCCCGGAACCTTGTCGCAGAAGATGACGGTGTTGTGCGCCTCGGAGCGGGCTGACGGTACGATGAGGCCGTCGAAATCGAGGAAATGCGCCACTTCGGCAATTTCCTGCGTGCGCGGATACTCGTCGTTTTTCTGTACGTAGGAGAGGCGACCGAAACGGCTCGTGTCCAGACCCACCTCGGCAAGCGCTTCCAGATCGAGAAACCGCAAGGCGCGTTCCAGTACGAGGTCCAAGACATACATCCGATATGCGACCCGGCTCGGCATCAGCGGTTGGCCGCGCATCAGATGGAAGCGCATCTCGGCAATCGCCCCCTCACGGGTCATCGAGGTGTAGAGGACATCGAAAGTACCATCATCCCAACGGCCACCCGAGGCACTGCATTGCAGCGGATCGCGTCCGTCGCGCACGAGACGCCAGACCGGCCCCTCGTAGAAGACGGGCTCAATGGCCTCGAGCGCATCGATCAGGGTGTTGTCGCGACGCGGCCTCGTCATCGCTCACCGTCACACATAAACGTCGTTGTCGAGGCGATCGATAACCGACAACACTTCGATGGTGCGGTCCTGATGGATCAGGTCGATCGCGCGCTCGCCGCCGAGCTGGGGGTGACGCGCATAGAGCCAGCTGCGTATTTCATCGGGCCCGTAATACTCGCTCAGCCGCCCGACGATGTAATACAGGTCCGACAGAATGAGTTCGTTGCGCGGCTGCGGCTTGATCGCACCATCCTTCCAACGCGACACCGTTGCCTTCGACACGTTGGTGATGTTGGCGATATCGGTGCCTTTGAGCCCACCGATCTCCGCAAGCCCGCCGATATAGGCCGTGACTGGACTCGGCATTGCGACACATCCTTCGTTTCACGTGCCATATGCGAGGCTCGAGCTTCCACATGCACTCAAGCAGTTGCATACTGGTTTCATAAAAAAATTTAGTGAAACCAGTATGCAACGTCAAGCCAGATCGAACGTTCGACGCCCCGAATCCATCACTCACCCCCCGCGCTCCCCACACCCGTCACCACCGCCTTCGGCGCCTCGGGGCGCGAGCCCTTGGGGGCGGGGACGGTGGCCAGCAGGAGGGCGCCGGCGGTCCAGACGAGGACGATGGTGGCCATGCCGGCGCGCTGGCTGTCGAAGATCGTCGTCGCGGTGGCGTAGAGCACCGGGCCGAGGAAGGAAATCGACTTGCCGGCCAGCGCATAGAGGCCGAACATTTCCGATTCCATCGATCGCGGCGTCAGCCGCGCCATCATGGAGCGCCCCGCCGCCTGGGCCGGACCGACGAAGATACCGAGGCCCAGCGCGAGCACGATGAAGACGGTCATGTCGTCGACGAGCAGGATGGTCGAGCCGAGGCCGATCAGCGCCGCGAGCGCGATCAGGATCGTCACTTTCGGGCCGAGCCAGTCATCGACGAAGGCGAAACTCGCCGCGCCGATCCCCGCCGTGACGTTGAGGGCGATGGCGAAGATCAGGATCTGGTCGAAGGTCATCCCGAAGGTTCCCGCCGCATAGAGCCCGCCCACGGCGAACAGCGTCGAGAGCCCGTCGCGATAGAGCGCGGAGGCGATCAGGAAGCGCACGAGATGCCCTTGGTGGCGGATCTGCTTCAGTGTGTTCCAGAGCACCTTCAGACCCGTGCGCACATGCTCGCGCAACGGCCCCGGCGCCGCCGGCGTATCGGGGGTGAGGAAGAACAACGGCAGCGCGAAGACGAAGTACCACAAGGCCACCACGATCACCGTGGCGCGCACGTTCTGCGCGTCGTCGGTGCCGACCAGCCCGAAGAACGGCGTATCGGTCTGGATCAGCAGCACGAGGCACAGGGCCAGCGAACCGAGCCCGCCCATATAGCCCATGGCCCAGCCCCAGCCGCTGATTCGCCCGGTCATGTTGTCCGGCGCGATGGTGGGGAGCATGGAATTGTAGAACACCGTCGCGAGTTCGAAGGTGATCGCGGCGATGACCACGAGCGCGAGCGCATAGACGATGTAGGCCTCGTCCGGCCGGGCGAAATAGAGCAGCGCCGTGGCGATCACCGTGTTCATCATGAAGGCGAAGAGCCAGGGCTTGCGCCGCCCCCCGCGATCGGCGATCGAGCCGAGGATCGGGCTCAGAACCGCGACGATCAGCCCCGCCGCACCGAGCGTGTAGGTCCACAAGGCCGCGCCGCCGGTCTCGTCGCCATAGATGCCGCGCGCGAAATAGACCGAGAAGATGAAGGTGCCGATCACCGTGTTGAAGGCGGAACTCGACCAGTCATAGAGGCACCAGGCCGCGAGGCCGACGCGGCGGCGCCCCGGCCCCGGATCGGGCGCCCTGCCGGGTGAGCCCTCCGATTCCGGGTCATGCCCGCGTGCGTCATGCGATGCATCTTGAATGGATGTGCCGGGTGATTGCGCCAAGATTTCGCTCCGCTGGTTCGCCGCGTCGGGAAGCGCGGCGCGCCGCGCAGCCTACATGCATTCCCCCGCCTTCGCACCCTCCGGCGGGTGAGGCGCGGCGAAAGCCCCAACCGGCCCTTGCGCGGCTGCCTGCGGATTCCCGCCTCGCCCGGACTGGTCAGGCAGGTCAGCTTTGTTAAGGTGTCAACCTGCCACAGCCAGATGTACCGAGGGTGACAGCGTGACCGATCTCCTATCCTTCGACGCCCACGACCTTCTCGCCGGCTACCGCAACCATACGGTTTCGCCGAAAGAGGTCGCTACCGCCGTGCTCGACGCGATCGAGACGCACGAGCCCGCGCTGAACGCCTTCGTCTGGATCGACCGTGAAGCGGCGCTCGCCAAGGCGGGCGAATCCGAGGCGCGCTGGGCGAAAGGCGAGCCGCTCGGCGCCCTCGACGGTCTGCCCATGACGGTCAAGGACAACGTGGCACAGGAAGGCTATTCGATGCTGCGCGGCTCGCGCTCGTCCTCGGAGACGCGCATGGCCTTCTCCGCGCCGGTCGTATCGCGCATGGTCGATGCCGGGGCGATCCCCGTGGGGCGCACGACCTTGCCGGAATTCGGCTGGAAGGGTCTGGGCGATTCGCCGCGCCACGGCATCACGCGCAATCCGTGGGATACGCGCCACACCACCGGCGGCTCCTCGGCCGGGGCCGGTGCAGCCGCCGCGCTCAATCTGGGCGTCTTGCATATCGGCACCGACGGGGCCGGATCGGTGCGTATTCCGTCGAGTTTCTGCGGCGTTTTCGGGCTCAAGCCGAGTTTCGGACGCATCCCGGCCTATCCACCCTCCCCCTTCGCCGTCGTCTCGCATATCGGCCCGATGACCCGCTCCGTACGCGATGCGGCGCTGATGCTCAGCCTCACCAGCGGCCCCGATCCGCGCGACATCACCGCGATCCACGCACCCTCGCCCGATTTCCGCGTCGGCCTCGAGGACGGGGTGCGCGGCCTGCGCATCGGCTGGAGCCCGCGTCTTGGCTATGTCGAGAATCTCGATCCGGAAGTCGAGGAGATGACGGCGGCGGCGGCGAAGGTCTTCGAGGAACTCGGCGCTCATGTCGAGGAGGCCGATCCGGAATTCGAGGAGCCGATCGGCGTGATCGAGACGCTGTGGTTCGCCGGGGCCTGGTCCGTCGTGCGCACCATCCCTGAATCGCGCTGGGAGGAGCTCGATCCCGGCATGCTCGCCATCGCGATGAAGGGCCGCGAGATTTCCGGCGCGGATTTCGTCATGGGCGCGAGCGCGCGCAACATGGTCTTCTCCGCCATGCGCGCCTATCATGATCGCTACGATCTGATGCTCACGCCGAGCCTCGCCACCACGGCAATCGAGGCCGGCTACAACACGCCGCCGGACGGACGCTTCGGCGATGACTGGCTCAACTGGGCGCCTTATTCGTACCCGTTCAATCTCAGCCTCCAGCCCGCCGCGAGCGTGCCCTGCGGGCTCTCGAAAGCAGGATTGCCGGTCGGCCTCCAGATCGTCGGGCCGATGCTCGCCGATGCGACGGTGCTCGCCGCCGCACGCGCCTTCGAGAGCGCCCGCCCCTGGGAGCGGCTCACGGCTCCGCGCATCCGGCACTGATCCGATCACGCGAAGCGACGCATTGAACCGCGTCGCGCAAACGCGTATCGCTGAAGCCTGACCGGGGGAATGCAGCGGAACCAGCCATGGCGGAGATCGGCGAACGGATTGAACGTATCGAGGGCGAGATCATCGATCTCACCGACCGCGCCGAGAATTGCCGCAAGGTGATGTTCGCCGCGCGGATCGGCATGATCGGCGGCGCGGCGGCACTCGTGGCCTTCATCTTCGGCATCCTGCGCTTCGACGGGCTCGTCTTCGTGGTGGCGGTGACGGCGATCCTCGTGGGGATCGTCACCTACGGGTCCAACAAATCGACCCGCGAGCAGCTTCTGGCCAAGATCGCCGAACTGAAGGCCGTGCGCGCGGCCATGATCGATTCGCTGCGCATGGACACGGTCACGCCGGTACCGCCGCGCCCTCGCCTGCCCAACGGGCATGATCACCCGGGAGGTGGGTCGTGAATCATCACGACGCTCTGTGGCGCGATCCGCATCCGCTGGTGCTGGCATCGGGGAGCGCCACGCGCAAAGCGCTGATCGAAACGGCGGGGCTTTCCTGCATCGTCCATCCCGCCGCGATCGACGAGCGCGCGGTCGAGGCGCAGGCGGCGGAGGCGGGCGCTGATCTGGCCGCGATCGCGCTACATCTCGCACAGGCCAAGGCGCAGGCGGTGGCGCAAGCGATCGCCGGACAATATCCGCAGGCGATCGTGATCGGCGCCGACCAGGTTCTCGCGCTCGGTGAGACGATCCTCCACAAACCCGCCGACATGCGCGCGCTGCACGACCAGATCGCGCAGCTTTCCGGGCGCAGCCATCGCCTGCATGCCGCCGTGAGCCTGTGGCGGGGCGGGGAGGCGATCGCCGGTTTCGTCGACAGTGCCACCCTCACCATGCGTGCCTTGAGCCCGGAGCAGATCGCCACCTATTGCGCGCTCGCGGGCGATGATGCGCTCACCAGCGTGGGCGGCTACAAGCTCGAAGGGGCGGGCATTCATCTGTTCACACAGGTGGAGGGCGCCCATTCCACCATTCTCGGCCTGCCGCTGATGCCGCTGCTCGCGGCGTTGCGCGAAGCGGGATGCCTCGCCCTGTGACGCGGCATTCCATGAGGCTCCCGATATGAGGAGAGGACGATGACCCGCAAGGCCTTCGTGGTCGGCCATCCCATCGCGCATTCGCGCTCGCCGCTGATCCACAATCACTGGATCGCGCATTACGGGCTCGCGGGATCCTACGAAAAGCGCGACGTGGCGCCGGAGGCTTTCGCGGCTTTCCTCGCGCGCTTTCCAGATGACGGCTTCGTCGGCGGCAACGTCACCATCCCCCACAAGGAGGCCGCCTTCGCCGGCGTCGCGCACACGACCGAGCGGGCGAGACGGCTCGGCGCGGTGAATACCCTGTGGCGCGAGGACGGGGTACTTTGGGGCGACAATACCGACATCACCGGCTATCTCGACAATCTCGACGCGTCTTGCGGGCCGGACTGGGCCGCGCGAGCGGGTTCGGCGCTGGTGCTCGGGGCAGGCGGTGCGGCACGCGCGGTGGTCGCCGGGCTGATCGAGCGCGGCATCCCGTCCATCCGCCTCGTGAATCGGACCCGCGCGCGGGCGCAGGCGCTTGCAGACATGTTTGCCGACTATGTGTCTGCTGCGCAGGCGCTCACCGTGCATGGTTTCGAGGATATTCCGCAATTCCTGCCGCAAGCCGGGCTGATCGTGAACACCACCTCCCTCGGCATGAAGGGTCAGCCGCCGCTGCCGCTCAATCTCGGCGCCTGCCGTAACGATGCGATCGTGAGCGATATCGTCTATGTGCCTCTGGAAACACCGTTACTCGCCATGGCACGTGCGCGGGGCCTCGCTTGCGTGGACGGGCTCGGCATGCTTCTGCACCAGGCAGTACCCGGTTTCGAGCGCTGGTTCGGCATCCGCCCGGAGGTGACGCCGGCGCTGCGGGCACTCGTCGAAGCCGATATCGTAGCCGGCAAAGGATAAGCGGATGACCTTCGTGCTCGGCCTCACCGGTTCGATCGGTATGGGCAAGTCCACCACGGCTGAACTCTTCCGCGAAGCGGGCTGCCCGGTCCACGATGCCGATGCCACGGTGCATGACCTCTATGGCGGGGAAGCGGTGGTTCCCGTCGAAGCCGCCTTTCCGGGCACTGTGCGCGAGGGGCGGATCGAACGGACACTCCTCGGCGAGCGGGTAATCGGCGACGAGGCCGCGATGAAGCGCCTCGAAGCGATCGTCCACCCACTCGTCGCCGCCCGCCGCGACGCCTTCCTCGCACAGGCCCGCGAGAAACGCGCGCCCGTCGCCGTGCTCGATATTCCGCTGCTCTTCGAGACCGGGGGCGAGCGTCATTGCGACGCGATCCTGGTGGTCTCCGCACCGGAAAACGTGCAGCGTGAGAGGGTTCTCGCGCGCCAGGGCATGAGCCCGGAGCGTTTCGAACAAATCCTCGCACGCCAACTGCCAGATGCGCAGAAGCGGGCGCGGGCGCATTTCGTTGTGGATACGAGCCGCGGTGTCCCTGCCGCGCGAACCCAGATTCGCGATATCCTGCGCGCACTCGCGGGGCGCGAGGGGCGGGCGCGGCCCCACCCGTCGCCCGACTGAAGCCCGGCCGACAATCGGAGACGTGAAACATGCTGCGCGAGATCGTTCTCGATACCGAGACCACGGGCACGGACCATGCGGCGGGCGACCGGGTGATCGAGATCGGCTGTGTCGAGATGATCAACCACATCCCGACCGGCGAGAGCTACCACGTCTATATCAACCCGCAGCGCCCCGTCTCCGCCGGCGCGCTCGCGGTGCACGGGCTCTCGGACGATTTCCTCGCCGACAAGCCGCTTTTCGCCGATATCGCCGATTCCTTTGAAGCCTTCATTCGCGATGCGCGGCTCGTGATCCACAATGCGCCCTTCGATGTCGGCTTCCTCAACGCGGAATTCACCCGCACCGGCCATGAACTCATCCGCATGGAAAACGTCCTCGACACGCTTTCCATGGCCCGGCGCAAGCATCCGGGTGCGCCCAACAACCTCGATGCCCTGTGCAATCGCTACAATATCGACAATACCCGCCGCACCAAGCACGGCGCCCTGCTCGACGCGGAAATCCTCGCGGAAGTCTATATCGAGCTGATCGGCGGCAAACAGACCGATCTCGGCCTCGCCGTGACCCAGGCCCGGGCGGAAATCCTGAGCGTCGAGGCCCGCGCCGGTACCCCGCGCGAGCGCCGTGTTCCTCCACAGCGTCTCACCGATGCCGAGCGCGAGGCCCATGCCCGCTTCCTCGGCGAATTCAAAGGCGAGCCGATCTGGCGCGATTATATAGCCGGCAATTGATCGTCTTTGACTGCAATCGGAAAGCCTCGGGTAAGGGGTCTTGCGGGTTGATGGCCCCTGCGTGCGCATGCCCTAATGCGCGCGATCACTATCGATGACCAAGGGTCAGGTGGCATTTCTTATGCGGGAATGCCGGGCAAATCATCAATCCGGAGACGATAATGGCGGATCGATCGAACGATCAGACGCATTCGCATGAGGATAGGCAAGCGCAATCGGCCCAACTCCGGGCGCCGTCCGCCCCGGCGGTCGGCATGAGCGGGCGCGGCCTCGCCCTCGGCTATCTCATCGTCGTCGCTCTCGGCCTCGCCCTCGCCGCCCTGGTGCCGATACCGCCGGATCACGCCTGGGGCGAGGCGGCCACTGCGCTCGGGATCGTGGCGCTCGCGATGATGGCTCTGCAATTCTTCTCCTCGGGACGGTTTCGCCGGTTGACCGGGCGGATCGGCATCGATCGCTCGATCGCCTTCCATCGCTGGGCAGCGCGGATTCTCCTGATCGCCGTGATCCTGCATCCGCTGCTCTACACCGTCCCGACTTTTCTCGCCGATCCCGCCCGCGGGATGGACCGGCTCGGCATGATGTTTCTGGGCGAGCGCGCCCGGACCGGCCTGATCGCCTGGCTCGCGGTGATCGCGATCGTCGCACTCGCCGTTCTGCGCGACCGCATCCGCCTTCCCTACGAGGCCTGGCGCGGACTGCATGCGCTTCTCGGCGTCGTGGCGCTGGGCTTCGGCGTTGCACATGCTCTGGCCGTGGGCACCTATGCGAGTGCTGCGATGATGCAGGCCTATTGGTACGGCCTCACCGCGCTGGCGCTCGCGACCCTGATCGTGGTCCATGTCTGGCGCGGTCTCTCATTCCGCCGCGATCCGTGGCGCCTCGTCTCCAATATCGAGAAAGCGCGCGGGCTGTGGGAGCTCACCTTCAGACAGAGCAATGGGCGCCCCTTCCCCTATCGCGCCGGACAATTCGTCTGGCTCGCCACCGCGCCGCGCCGGCATACTCTTTTCGACCATCCCTTCTCGATCGCCTCGAGCCCGCGCGAGCGGGATCTGCGGCTGATCATCAAGGAGGCGGGGGATTATACCAACCAAATCGGCGAACTCGCCCCCGATACGCTCGCCGGGATCGACGGTCCGCACGGGGCCTTCACCGTCGACGACAAGGATGCCGATGCCATCCTGCTGCTCGCCGGAGGCGTCGGCATCGCGCCGATCATGGGGCTTCTGCGCGATTTTGCCCGCTCCGGCGAGACGCGTCCGATCCGCGTCATCGTCGCCGCCGGAACGCATGACAGGCTGGTCGGGCGCGCGGAGATCGAGGCGATGCGCGATAGCCTCGATCTGAAGGCCTGGTTCGTGCTGGAAGACCCGCCGGCGAATTGGGACGGCGAGAGCGGCATCGTCGACGAGGCCCTGCTCGAGCGGGCGATCGCGGGCCTCCGTCCGGCCCGTACACTGTCCATGGCCTGTGGCCCGACTGCCTTCATGACCAGCACCGCCGATACCCTCATCGATCTCGGCCTCGAGCCGGACAACGTGCATTACGAGCGCTTCGATTACGACGAGGGCGCGCTCTCGCGGCTCGACATCGCCCAGCGCTGGCGTTTCCGCGCACTCGGCGCCGCTTTGCTGTTGGGGACTCTGGGCTTCGCGCTGCGGGGGTGAGGGATCGCGCATTGGCGCGATGGCACCCTCACTCGCCCTGCTTTAACGCCGCAGCCGCCGCGATGGTTGCAATCAGGCCGCTGATCAGGGTTATGGCGATCAGGATCAGGAAGGGTGTGGTGAAGGGCACCGTGCCGCCGCGTGCGGCATTCGCGGCGGAGACGCCGAAAATCAGGGTGGGGATCATCAGGGGCAGGACGAGGATCGACAGGATCAGCCCGCCACGCCGGATCGTCGCGGTCAGCGCCGCCCCGACGGCACCGATGAAGGTGAGTGCCGGCGTGCCCACGAAGAGCGTCGCAGCCACGGCGAGCATGCCGATCCCGTCCAGCGCGACCAGCAGGCCGAAGACCGGGGAGACGATCGCGAGCGGCGCGCCTGTGGTGAGCCAATGTGCCGTCACCTTGGCCAGAACCGTCGCGGGCAATGGCAGTGGCGAGGCGGTGATGAGATCCAGCGAGCCGTCTTCCTCGTCGGCCTGAAACAGCCGATCGAGCCCGATCAGCGTGGAAAGCACGGCCGCGATCCAGAGGATCGCCGGGCCGATACGCGAAAGCAGGTTGAGATCCGGCCCCAGAGCGAAGGGCACCAGCGTGAGGATCATCAGGAAGAAGACGAGGCCCATCACGCCGGATCCGCCGATCCGGGCGGCGAGGCGCAAATCCCGCGCGACGAGGGCGAAGAAAGCACGCATCACGGCTCCCGCCTCCCGCTCACCGCCTGGCCTGCAACGTCGGCGATGTCCCAATTCTCCCAGTTGTCTGCTCCCGAGACCGGACCGTCATCGGCCTGGAGCGCCGGCGCGGCGATGGCGAGGCTCTTCGCGCCGTCGAGGGGCAGCGGCAGATGGGTTGCCGCGATCACGATGCCGCCGCTCGCACGGTGTTCGCGCATCAGATCATGCAGCATCTCCTGCGACGCGACGTCGAGCGCCGAGGTCGGCTCGTCGAGGAGCCAGATCGGGCGGTGCGCCACCAGAAGCCGTGCGAGCGCCACCCGGCGTCGCTGGCCGGCGGAGAGATAGGCGATCGGCATGTCCGCCACATGGGGCAGGCCGACACGCTCCAGCGCATCGCGCGGCGCGAGGCGCGCGTCACCGAGCATGGCGGCGGCGAATGCGAGGTTCTCGCGCGCGGTCAGCGCCGTCTTGAGGCCATCGCGATGGGCGATCCAGTGCAGCCGCTCCGGCAGGGTCGCCTCGCCGGTCCCGCTGAGGACGACCCGCCCCGATGCCGCACGCAGCCGCCCGGCGAGTATGGCGAGCAGCGTCGATTTCCCGGCACCGTTGCGGCCTGTCACGAGCAGCGCATCGCCCGGATCGAGGCTGAAATCGAGCCCGGCGAAGACGAGCCGCCCCGAGCGCCGACAGGCGAGGCCTTCGACGGAGAGACGAATCGGCGCGGGCGCGCCTTCGCTCTGGTCTTCGCCGGCCTTTTCTGCGGAATCCCTACTCACTTGATCCTGACTCACCTGGTATCCCGCGCGCCGAAGATCGCGCTGCCGATGCGCACATGGGTGGCGCCGAGCTGGATCGCGGCGGGGTAATCCGCGCTCATCCCCATGGAGAGAGCATTGATGTGGTTGCGCTGGGCGATCTCGCGCAGGAAGGCGAAATGCGGCGATGGCGGCTCGTCGAAGGGCGGAATGCACATCAGACCCTCGATCACGAGCCCGTATTGCTCACGGCACGCGGCGATGAAGGCATCAGCCTCGGCTGGAGCGACGCCACCCTTCTGCGGCTCCTCCCCGGTATTCACCTGGACGAAGAGACGCGGCACCCGCGCGCCGGCCTCGCGCGCCCGGGCGATTTCCTTGGCGAGCGCTTTGGCGAGGGAGGGCCGGTCGAGGCTCTCGATCACATCGTAGAGCGCCACCGCCTCGCGCGCCTTGTTGGATTGCAGCGGCCCGATCAGATGCAGTTCCACATCCGGGAAACGCTCGCGCAGAGCCGGCCATTTGCCGGCGGTTTCCTGAACGTAATTCTCACCGAAAACCCGATGTCCGACCTCCAGCACGGGCGAGATCGCCTCGGCGGGAAAGGTCTTGGAGACGGCCACGAGCGTGACCTTGCCAGGCTCGCGCCCGCAATCATGAGCGGCCCTCGCCACGCTCTCGCGGACCTCGTCGAAACGCGCGATCACATCCTGATCAGCCATCGGCTCGCCATCTCCCTCGTACCGGCCTGCAGGCTGCCGGTCATGCAGCTTTGCGGGGCCGTTTTTCGTCGATCCACGGGCGACGGGCGTTGACCCGCGCGCGCAATCATGTCCTAGTCCGCACACGTCAAGCGGCGCAAGCCGCGTTTCCCCAACTTATACCGATCAGGCGGCAAATCGAGCCCACAATGAAGGCCGAGCGTTACAACCCCAAAGAATCCGAGCCGAAATGGCAGAGCGCGTGGAACGAGAAGGATCTCTTCCGCACCCGCAACGATGACCCGCGCGAGAAATACTACGTGCTGGAGATGTTTCCCTATCCCTCGGGGCGCATCCATATGGGGCACGTGCGCAATTACGCGATGGGCGACGTGGTCGCCCGCTACAAGCGCGCCAAAGGCTTCAACGTCCTGCATCCGATGGGCTGGGACGCCTTCGGCATGCCGGCGGAGAACGCGGCGATGCAGAACAAGGTCCATCCCCGGGAATGGACCTACGCCAATATCGCCACCATGCGCGACCAGCTCAAATCCATGGGCCTCTCGCTCGACTGGAGCCGTGAGATCGCCACCTGCGATCCCGCCTATTACCGCCACCAGCAGGCCATGTTCCTGGCCTTCCTCGAGGCGGGGCTCGTCGATCGCAAGACGGCGAAGGTGAACTGGGATCCGGTCGACCAGACCGTGCTCGCCAACGAGCAGGTGATCGACGGGCGCGGCTGGCGCTCCGGCGCCCTGGTCGAGCAGCGCGAACTGACGCAATGGTTCTTCCGCATCACCGATTACGCTGAAGATCTGCTCGACGCGATCGACGGTCTGGAGCGCTGGCCGGAAAAGGTGCGCACCATGCAGCGCAACTGGATCGGCCGCTCGGAAGGCCTGTCGATCCGCTTCGCGCTGGAAGCGACCGCGCCCGACGGTATCGCCGAGCTGGAGGTCTTCACCACCCGTCCCGACACGCTCTACGGTGCGCGCTTCATGGCGGTCGCGCCCGATCATCCGCTCGCCCGCAGGCTCGCGCAGGACAATGCCGAGCTCGCTGAGTTCGTCGCCGAATGCAAGCGCATGGGCACCTCCGCGGAAGCCATCGAGAAGGCCGAGAAGCGCGGTTTCGATACCGGTCTGCGCGCCGTGCACCCCTTCGATCCGTCCTGGACGCTGCCGGTCTATGTGGCGAACTTCATCCTGATGGATTACGGCACCGGCGCCATTTTCGGCTGCCCGGCCCATGACCAGCGCGACCTGGATTTCGCCAATGCCTATGGACTGGGGAACCGGGTCGTGGTCGCTCCGGAAGGCGCTGATCCGGCGAGCTTCACAGTGACCGACGAGGCCTATATCGGCGAAGGCCGGCTGGTGAATTCGCATTTCCTCGACGGGATGAGCATAGCCGAGGCCAAGGAAGCCGTCGCGGCGCGGCTCGAAGCCGAAACGGTCGATGGACGCCCCGTCGCCACCCGCAAGGTGAATTTCCGCCTGCGCGACTGGGGCATCTCGCGGCAGCGCTATTGGGGCTGCCCGATTCCGGTGATCCATTGCGACAGCTGCGGCACCGTCCCGGTGCCGGACGATCAGCTCCCCGTGGCGCTGCCGGACGATATCGATTTCGAGAAGCCCGGCAATCCGCTCGATCGGCATCCCACCTGGAAGCATTGCAATTGCCCGAAATGCGGGGCGGATGCGCGGCGCGAGACGGATACGATGGACACTTTCGTCGATTCGTCCTGGTATTTCGCCCGCTTCACCGATCCCGCCCTCACCGACAAGCCGACGGACAAGGCCACCGCCGATGCCTGGCTGCCGGTGAACCAGTATATCGGCGGGATCGAGCACGCGATCCTGCATCTGCTCTATTCACGCTTCTTCACGCGCGCCATGCGCAAGGTCGGGCTTGTGGGCCTCGACGAGCCCTTTGCCGGCCTGTTCACGCAGGGCATGGTGGTCCACGAGACCTATAAAGACGCCTCGGGTGCCTGGTTGCAGCCCAACGAGATCCGGATCGAGAGCAGCGAGAGCGGTCGCCGCGCCGTCCATCTCGCGAGCGGGTCGGAAGTCTCGATCGGTTCGATCGAGAAGATGTCCAAATCGAAGAAGAACGTCGTCGATCCCGACGACATCATCGCCTCCTACGGCGCCGATACCGCCCGCTGGTTCATGCTCTCCGATTCGCCGCCCGAGCGCGACGTAATCTGGACCGAGGAAGGCGTCCAGGGCGCGTGGCGCTTCGTTCAGCGCGTCTGGCGTCTGGTAAACGATTCGGGCGCGACCCGGGCACCGGCGGATGCGCCGGCGGAGTTTTCGGCCGATGCGCTCGCCCTGCGCAAGGCGACGCACCGCACTCTCGCATCCGTCGAGGACGCGATCGAAAACCTGCGCTTCAACGTCGCGGTCGCCAAGATCTACGAACTCGCCAACGCGATCTCCGCCACGGTTTCCGCGAAGCACGGCGAGACCGCAGCAGATCTCGCATTCGCCCAGAACGAGGCTTTGCGGATTCTCGTCCAGCTGATCGCCCCGATGATGCCGCATCTCGCCGAGGAATGCTGGGCGGCACTGCGTTGCGACGGCCTCGTGGCCGAGCAGAACTGGCCGCTTGTGGAAGCGTCGCTTTTGGTGGAAGATTCGATCACGCTTCCCGTTCAGGTCAACGGCAAGAAGCGCGGCGACGTCACCGTCCCCCGCGATGCGGATACCACGAGCATCGAGGCGGCGGTGCTCGCGCTCGAAGGCGTGCAGCGTGCCATGGACGGCAAGCCCGCGCGCAAGGTCATCGTGGTGCCGCAGAGGATCGTCAATGTCGTCGTCTGAGCCGCTCATCGCACGTCGCTCCGCCACGCGGCCCCGCCAGCGCCGAAGCTGGCGCTACGTTATGGTCGGGGCTGTCGCACTCGGTCTCGCCGGCTGCTTTACACCTCTCTACGCGCCGACGGCGAGCATGCCGGGCGGTGTCGCCGAAGAGCTCAAGCGCGTCGATGTGGGCAGTGTGCGGGTCAGTGGCGGTGACGACGTCATGGGGCACGAGCTGCGCAGCGAGCTCATCTTCGCGCTCGACGGTGAGCGCACGCAGGCGGTCGAAAAGCGTTACCGGCTCACGGCGCAGGTCAGCGCGCGACGCAGTTCGCCGATCATCAGCACTGCGACGGGGCGGGCCGCATCGGGTGCGATCAACGCGAATGTCCGTTGGCAGATCGAGGATCTGGAGACGCAACGGATCGTGCTTCAAGGGACGCAGAGCGGCGATGCCAGCTATGATCGGACCGATCAGCGATTCGCAGCCCTGCGCGCGCGGCGTGAAGCCGAACAGCGGTTGGCGCGGCAGCTCGCCCGCCAGATCGCCACGCAGGTCGCGATCGACTTTCGCACGGGTCAGCATCAATTGAGCCCCGCCGACGGCAGCTGATGGCGACCGTCAAAGCGAGCGATGCCGAACGCACTCTCTCCAATCTCGGCGGGCAGGTCGGCGTGGTCCTGCTCTACGGCCCCGATGCCGGGCTCGTCAGCGAACGCGGGCGCATGCTTGCCGAGAAGACCGTTTCCGATGCTCAGGATCCGTTCCAGCTTGTCCGCCTCGATGGTGACGTGATCGCAGGCGAACCCGGACGGCTGGCCGATGAGGTAGGCACCATCGGCATGTTTGGCGGGCGGCGTGTCATCCGCATCCGGGCGGGATCCAAGAATCTCGCGCCTGCCGTCGAGGCGGCACTGGCGGCCGAGGCCGGCGATACGCTGGTGATCGTCGAAGCCGGCGACCTCGCCAAAGCCGCTCCGCTTCGCAGCCTGTGCGAGAAATCGCGCGAAGCTCTGGCCGTACCTTGCTATCAGGACGACGCCCGTGATCTGGGGCAGGTGATCGATACGAGTTTTCGCGAAGCGGGAATCAGTGTTTCACGTGAAACGCGGCAATGGCTCGTCGATTCACTCGGAGGCGATCGCCTTTCCACGCGCTCCGAGATCGAGAAGATTCTGCTGTACGCCCATGGACAGGATCGCCTGGAGATCGAGGATATTCAGGCTGTTGCGAGCAATGTCGCCGATTTGAAGACCGATATGCTGGTCGATGCCGCCTTCTGCGGACGGATGGACGAAGCGGATACGACCCTTCGCCGCCTGCGCGCCGAAGGCGCTGTGCCGCATGTGTTGCTAGGAGCCCTGATCCGCCACGCTCTGACATTGCTGCCGCATGCCGAAGCAGTGGCGGGAGGTGACATGCCCGGGCGCGTCGTCGAAAACTGGCGCGGCTTGTTCTTCAAGCGAAAGGCCGCCGCCAAGACCCAGCTCGAAATCTGGGATCCGCAGAGGCTACGTGCCGCGATCGAACGCCTGCAGGGCGCGGTTCTCGAAACCCGCCGCAACGCCGAACTCATCGACGTGCTCACCTCGCGCGCGGTTCTCGACATCGCTCGCGTCGGTCGCAGCCGCCGACGCTGATCGCGACATCATCGGACGCTACTCTCCCGCGACCGCACGTGCGGAATCGCGCAGGCGCCGACAGAGCTGATCCAGCTGGTCGAGCGACCCGTACCGGATGCGCAATTCGCCGCCGCTGCCCTTGTGGTCGATGCTGACCGACAGGCCGAGCACGTCTTCGAGAGCCTGTTCCAAGGCACGGGTATCCGGGTCCTTCTCGACACCCTTGCGCTTACGCGGACGACGCGCATTGTCATCGCCTTCCTGGGCGAGGCGTTCGACATCGCGAACATTCATCCCCTCATCCCGAATGCGCCGCGCAAGCGCCTCAGGATTATCCATGCCGAGAAGCGCGCGCCCGTGGCCCGCACTGATCTCACCGGCCTCCAGCATGGTCCGGACATTGTCGGGTAGCTTGAGCAGACGCATCGTATTGGCGACGTGGCTGCGGCTCTTGCCGATCACCGTGGCGAGATCCGTTTGTGAATAGGCGAATTCATCCATGAGCCGCTGATAGCCCGCCGCCTCCTCGATCGGATTGAGATCGGCACGCTGGACGTTCTCCACGATCGCGAATTCGAGCGATGTCCGGTCATCGGCCTCGACGATGACGATCGGAACGTCGTGAAGGCCGGCACGCTGAGCCGCTCGCCAGCGCCGTTCACCGGCGATGATCTCGTAGGCATCCGCCAGATTCGGCAAGGCGCGCACGACGATCGGCTGGATGACGCCGCGTTCGCGGATCGAATTGGACAAATCCGCGAGGTCGTCTTCAGAGAAGCTCTTGCGCGGATTGCGCGGGTTCGGCTTCAGGAATTCGACCGGGACCCGTTTTTGTCCCCGCCCGCGATCGGCGAAACTGTCCTCGTCACCGACATCGCCGATCAGCGCCGCGAGACCGCGCCCCAGCCGTGCTCTTTGCCCATCTTCCGCCATGGCTCATCTCCTCGGGCAACCCGGTCGCCGCTCCGGGTGCAAAATCCCCATCCGGTTCATGCGATGCGAGCGAATGAGCCCGACATCACCGACCGGCCCTTTGATACCGTTACGCCGCCTTGAGACCGCGCTCGCGTTGAATCACTTCCGATGCCAGGCGCAGATAGGCTTGCGAGCCGGCGCATTTGAGATCGTAGAGCAGTACGGGCTTGCCGTGCGACGGCGCTTCCGACACCCGCACATTACGGGGGATCATGGTCTCGAAGACCTTCGGGCCCATGAATTCGCGCACATCCGAGACGACCTGACCCGACAGATTATTCCGCGGATCGTACATGGTGAGCACAACGCCGTGGATCTCCAGCCGCGGATTGATCGCGTGCTTGACCTGATCCACCGTGCGGATCAGCTGGCTAAGACCTTCCAGCGCGAAAAACTCGCATTGCAGCGGAACCAGCACCGCATCGGCTGCGGCGAGGGCGTTGATCGTGAGCAGGTTCAACGAGGGCGGGCAATCGATCAGGATATAGGTGAAAGGCTCCGACCGGAGATGATCGCCGAGCGCCAGCCCTTCGATGGCGAGGCGCAGGCGATGCGCGCGGTTGCGCT
>JBJHBI010000016.1:0-68281 GCA_050485405.1 Salinarimonadaceae bacterium | reverse complement strand
GCGCGGTGGGGCGTGGGTTTTTTATCAGCCCGGGCGGCTGCGAGCCCTCCCCTCTCCCTCCGCGGAGCGGGGCCGGGGGTGAGGGGCGGTGCAGAACGATCTATATCGTCCATGCCATCTGCGCCCGTCATCGCCCCCACACTCCATCCTGATGCGCCCCTCACCCCCAACCCCTCTCCACGGCGGGAGAGGGGAGTTCTGGCGCGGCCTTCATTGGGGGTGAGCGTTTGCTGCCGCGAGCGGGAACCTGTGCGATCGCATCAATGACGCAGCGGCATTGGAAGGGAGTCGCAGAAGGTCACCGCAGAGGCCTTGTTCGCATGGTTGTCAACAGGCAATCGAAGAACCATGAATTGCATGAACATTCGATTTCGTCGATGCTTTGGTTGGTCGATTCACGTGGGGTGAGGCTGGCAGGTGAAGACGAGCCGATTGCGCGGGGCGCTGGCCCGGGCCCTCGATCCTGATCTGCGGCCCGAACCCGGCCTCTCGCCGGTCAACCGGGGGATCATCTGGCTCATTCTGTTATCGCTCGTGCTCGTCGTGATCGAGACGGAGCCGGTGGTGTACGAGCGGCATCACACCCTGTTCGAGGGGCTCGAACTGCTGCTCCTGGCAGTCTTCACCGTGGAATATGCCGCGCGCATCTGGGTCAGCACCGAGAATCCGCGTTTTTCCTCCCGCCTCGATTATGCACGCCGCCCCATCGCGCTCCTCGATATGTTCGTGATCGTGACCATGGCGGTCTCGCTCGTCGGGTTCGAAGGCGCGATCCTGAGGCTCCTGCGTCTCGCGCGCCTGTTGCGCGTGGCGAAGCTGGGGCGTTTCGCCGAGGCCTTTCGTACGATCTGGCGGGCGGTCGGCGCACGGCGCTACGAACTCGGCGTCAGCCTCGCGATCGCCGTTGCGCTGCTGATCGTTTCGGCTTCGGCCCTGTATCTTCTGGAGGGCGGTTTGCAGCCGGACGCCTTCGGTTCGATCCCGAGGGCGATGTGGTGGTCAGTGGCGACGCTGACCACGGTCGGCTACGGCGATGTCGTGCCGCTCACCCCGCTTGGCCGGGTCTTCGCCACCCTCACCGCGATCACGGGCGTCGGCCTGATCGCCATGCCGGCCGGCATCCTCGCATCGGCATTCAGCGACGCGCTCCAGCGTGAACGCGAGAAAAAGAACAGGGAGGGTGGCGGTGGTGTTTAGGTTCCAGCGCCGCGTACGGCTTCCCGGCCCGCGACCAGACCCGTACCGGCGAGTTGCGCGAGATCACGCCGCACGAGGCGGGGTGCTCGCCGCCCGCCGGGTGAAATTCCCGCGCTCGTCTCACGCGGCCTGCGCGGCTCCGCCGCCGGCCTTCGTGCGCAGCCAGGCTTCGCCGCAGGCCTTGGCGAGGTCGCGCACGCGCAGGATGTAGCTCTGGCGTTCCGTCACGGAGATCACGCCGCGCGCATCGAGCAGGTTGAAGACGTGGCTGGCCTTGAGGCACTGATCGTAGGCGGGCAGCACCATCTCGTGGTGGTCGCCCTTGTCGCCGGCTGCGAGAATGGCGCGGCAGGCTTCTTCGGCGTCGCGGAAATGGCGAAACAGCGCCTCGACATCAGCATGCTCGAAATTGTAGCGCGAATATTCCTTCTCGGCCTGGAGGAAGACGTCGCCGTAGGAGACGCGGTTTTCGCCCTCGCCGCCGTTGAAATTCAGATCATAGACGTTCTCGACGCCCTGCACATACATGGCGAGCCGCTCCAGCCCGTAGGTGAGCTCGCCCGCGACAGGCGAACATTCGAAGCCGAGCACCTGCTGGAAATAGGTGAACTGCGAAACCTCCATGCCGTCGCACCAGCATTCCCAGCCCAGCCCCCAGGCGCCGAGCGTGGGGCTCTCCCAGTCATCCTCGACGAAACGGACATCGTGCAGTGCGGTGTCGATACCGATGGCGCGCAGGCTCTCCAGATAGAGATCCTGGATGTCGGGCGGGCTCGGTTTCAGGATCACCTGGAACTGGTAGTAGTGCTGGAGACGGTTGGGATTCTCGCCGTAGCGCCCGTCCGTCGGGCGGCGCGAGGGCTGCACATAGGCCGCGTTCCACGCCTTCGGCCCCAGAGCGCGCAGGGTCGTCGCCGGGTGAAAGGTGCCGGCGCCGACCTCCATGTCGTAGGGCTGGAGCACGACGCAACCGCGTTCCGCCCAGAAGCGCTGCAATGTCAGGATCAGCCCCTGGAAGGAACGTTTCGGGTCCATATCGGCAGCCATCGGGAGGCCTTTCTCACGCGCGAATTCAACGCGGGCACCCTTAATTCGGCTGCGAAACAAGTCAAGCCGCGCGGGGCAGGTGCCGGCTATGACGTCAGCATCCCGGCGCCTGATCGTGGCGCCGTGACATTTCGAAAAGCACTACCGTAAGCAGTCAGAGCGGATAACTGGCACCGAAACCAGGATCGTTCTCACGCCGCATGGCAATCTCCTGTTGATCGATTTGTCGAATACATCGTATAGCATAGTTCGACGTAATCGGAAAAGCCAGCCCCAAACGGTATGCAGCCAACTACCGCAATCCTCGTCGGAGCCTTCGCCGCCACCATCGGCTGGCTCTACACGGCACGGCGCGCACGCATGCTGTCCCGTAAGCAGCATACGATTACCGTCATTCTCAACACCAGCAGTAACGTGCGCTTCATAAGTCAGCGCAACATGATTGCACCGCATCTCAGGAATGGCCAGTGCCCGACGCTCTGGCTCAATGGGAATCACAACCATTTGCTTGTCGCGTTGCGCGATGTCCTCAATCACTACGAGTTCGTCGCAGCCGGCTTACGCAACGGCGACTTCGATGAACAACTCCTCAAGGACAGCGAGCGCGCCACCTTCGTCCGTCTTTACGAGCGTTGCGAAAAATATATCTGGCGCTGCCGCGACGATCGTTCCCGAATGACCATCTACGAGCATCTCGAATGGGTGCATCGGCGCTGGGCGAAGTCGCCGCCAGGGATTGTGCAACGGTTTGTCGAGTTTGTTCGCGGCCGCCCCTTCTACGGCAGGCTCGATCGCCAGCATTAATGCTGCAGGATTATTGATACAAGCGGCGTTTCTGGTCGACCGTAGACCTGATACGGCGCATTTACTGCGATTGCCGTTGCGTGCCGGACTTGATCGTGCCGCCGGAACGGTAGTGCGGAGCAGTTCAAATCCTGGACTTTTGCCAGTGTTGGCTGTGCAAACCGCTGATCGTTCTTTGCTCCTTTAACGCATCATATAATTGGCCTGATTTCGTTGAGATAGGGAAGAAAATATTCTGATAAATCCACTTTAGAATCGCATTAATAAAGAAGTGGATAATATTTTTCTGTTGACTCTATGTATTCAATCAATAATTACTCCGGCGTTCCTGGCCGTGGAGCCCGGTCTCTCCGCGGGTTTCCGGGGCTCGACACCTTGTTCTGCCGCTTTGGCCGCCTGAGCGTTCCGCAGGTGCGCACGACACTCGACGAATGTGAGAAAAGCCATGAAGACCCGCTTCGCTCTCGATGCATCACTCGCCTTTGCCGCATCCCTTCCGTTGGTCGCGATGCTCGCGCTCGCCGCTACGCCGGTCGTCGCGGAGGAAATCCGGTTCACCGATCACGAGGGGCGGGAAGTGACGCTCGCGGCTCCCGCCGACCGGATCGCCTCGATCCCCATCCCGATGGCCTCGACGCTAATCGCGATCGACGGGGGCACCGAGCGGCTGGTCGGGATGAATCCGACGGCGAAATCGGCCATTCTGGAGGGTATTCTGGGGCGGATCTTCCCCGAAGCCCGCGATATCCCCTCCGATATCACGGCGCCGAACTTCATCCCGAATATCGAGGAACTCGCCCGGGTGAATCCCGATCTCGTGATCCAGTGGGCCGGACGCGGGCCGGATTACGTGGATCCGATCACCAATGCGGGCCTCGACGTCATGACCATCATGTACGGGGCCGAGGAGCGCACGCGCGAATACATGACCATGGCCGCCACCGCCATGGGCAAGCCGGAGCGCATCGACGCGATCATCGAATGGCGCGCCCGGGTCGAGGCCGATATCGCGCAGCGAACAGCGACGATCCCGGAAGCCGAGCGCCCCACGGTCCTCTACCTGCTGCGCGCCCAGGAGAATCTGCGCGCCTCCGGCACGCAGGATAATTACAACGCCTGGTATCACATGCTCGCGGGCGGCAAGAATGCTGCGGAGGATCTGGTGGGCGGCTGGTCGGATATCAGCGTCGAGCAGATCGCCGCCTGGGATCCCGACGTCATATTCCTCAATTCCTTCGAAGCCGATCTGACGCTCGCGCGCATCCTCGACGATCCGATCCTGTCGCTCACCAGTGCCGCGCAAACGGAGCGCGTCTATAAAATGCCGCTCGGCGGTTATCGCTGGGATCCGCCCAATCAGGAAAGCCCGCTCACCTGGATGTGGACGGCCAACCTGCTGCATCCGGACGTGTTCGATTACGATCTGCGCGCGGAAATGCGTGACGCCTACCGCGTGCTCTACGAGTACGAACTCACCGATGCCGATATCGACGAAATCCTCTGGATGGAGATGCAGGGCGGCATGGCGCATTACGCGCAGTTCGCGGCCCGATGAGCAGCCAGGCCCTCACCGTGCCGGGCTTCGGGGCGAGGGCCCTGCCGCTCGGCGCATTTCCCCTGATGATCATCGGCCTCGCGGTAGCGATGCTCCATGCGATCGGAGCCGGGCGCTTCGAAGTGCCGTGGATGCGCATCATCGAAATCCTCTGGCTGCGGGCGCTCGACCCCTCCGGTCATCCGGAGGCGATGGATGCCCGCATCGTCGAGCTCGTCCGCCTGCCGCGCGTGCTTCTCGCCGCGCTCACGGGGGCCGCGCTCGCCGTCGGCGGGGCGGCCTTGCAGGGCGTTTTCCGCAATCCCCTGGTGAGCCCGCAGGTTCTGGGGATCAGCCAGGGCGGCGCTTTCGGCGGCGCGCTCGCGATCCTGCTGGGCTATCACGGTGTGGTGCTCGTGGGCATGTCGTTTGTCTTCGGTCTGCTCGCGCTGGTGCTCGTGGGCGCGCTCGCCCGGATCAACGGACGCACCGAAGTCCTGACAGTGATCCTCGCGGGAATGATCGTCGGGGCGTTCTTCGCCGCTCTCGTCTCCATTCTGCAATTCGTGGCCGACCCGAATTCGTCGCTGCCGGCGATCGTCTATTGGCTGATGGGGTCGTTCTCGACCGCGACCTGGGCGCGCCTCGGCCTCGCGGTGCCGGGCCTCGCCCTCGGGCTCGTCCTTGTCTGGGCCATGCGCTACCGCCTCAACCTGCTCGCGCTGGACGAGAGCGAGGCGCGCTCGCTCGGGGTCGATCCGGAGCGCGAGCGCTGGCTCGTCTTCCTCGCCGCGACGCTGATGACGGGGACGAGCGTCGCCGTTGCCGGCGTGATCGGCTGGATCGGGCTCGTCATCCCCCATGCGGCCCGCCTGATCGTGGGCGAGGATCACCGTCGGCTGATCCCCGCATCGGCACTTCTCGGTGCGGGGTATCTCGTCCTGATAGACACGTTCGCGCGGACGCTGACTGCGGCCGAGATCCCCCTCGGCGTATTGACGGCGCTGATCGGCGCTCCGGTCTTCGCCGTGTTGCTGCGCCAGCACTTCAAGCGGGTGGGGCGGCCATGATCGGGATCAGCGATGCAACGCTTTCCTTCGGCGAACTGCGCCTCTTCGATGCTCTGACGATCAATGTCGAAAGCGGGTGCACGACGGCGATCCTCGGGCCGAACGGGCGCGGCAAGACCACCCTGCTGCGCGCGATCCTCGGCTTCCAGAAGCTCGGCCGGGGCAGGCGGCATGCGCCCCCGATCGTCGGCTACGTGCCCCAGCACGGCGCTTCGCAGGTTCCGCTGTCGGGGCTCGAGGTGGTGACGATGGGCCGTGCCGCGCGGCTCGGCCTGTTCGGTCAGCCGGACGGTGAGGATGCCGATGTGGCCCGCGCCGCCCTCGTCCAGGTCGGTTCCTGCCATCTCGCCGAGCGCCGTTACGACCGGATGTCGGGCGGCCAGCGCCAGATGGTGCTGATCGCCCGGGCTCTCGCCACCGGGTCGCCGGCTCTCGTCCTCGACGAGCCGACCTCGGCGCTTGATCTCGGTAACCAGGCGCGCACGCTCGGTCTCATCGGAAGTCTCGGGCGGGCCCGGGAGCGCGCCATCCTGTTCACGACCCACGATCCCAACCACGCGCTCGCTGTCGCTGACGAGGTCGTCCTGATGATGCCCGATGGTGCGATCGAACAGGGGCCGGTCGCGGAAATGATCACGCCGGATCTGATGACCCGGCTCTACGGCGTGCCCATGCATTGGGTGCGCATGGGCGCGCTCGATGGGCGAAACGCCCCGCGCGAGGCCATGCTGCCCGTCTTCGCAGGAAAGGAAGTCGCATGAGTGTCATCTGGTTGCATCCCGGCGGCATGGAGCCCCCACAGGCATTGCGCCCGGCGGTGGCGAGCGGCGCGGTGACCCCGCTCGCCCAGGCCGATCTGACGGAGTCGGTGCTGATGCGCCATCGCGGCCTCGTGACCGGCATGCTCTTCGATCAGGATGCGGCGATGGCTTTGCGCCCGGTGCTGGAGCGTTTTCTCGATCGCGGCGGGCGCTGGTTCTTCAACGGCCATGTGATGCGCCCGCTCATCGATGGTCTGATGCCCTACGAAGTCATGGCGGCGCCCCGTCGCAGCGATTTCACCCTCGTTTCGCGTAACCCCCATCCGGTCTTCAACGGGGTCGATGTCGCGAGTCTCGAGACCAACAAGGGCGTGGCGGGCTTTTATGGTCGAGGCTCGAATCCGCCTCCGCCCGGCGCCGTCGTGGTCAATGCCTACGATCCGCGCAACATCCCCGTGGACTGGGTCTGGCGCAGGCCCGGAGGCGGAGCGTTCTTCAGCCATGCGGGCAACGATCTCGCCCAGATCGCCACGATGCACGGTATCGGCGAGCGCGTCTGGGCGAACATCATCGCCTGGGCGGGGGGCGGGGATTGCGTGAGCGGCGACGAACCCCGCACGGGGGCCGTCAGTTCCGACGGTCGCTGGCCGGCCCGTGACGCGCCCCGCATCGATGCCTCGGGAGAGCGCGGCGCTCGCTCGCACCTGATCGCGACCAATGCGGGGACCTATTATCAGATCGAGGCGCTCGAAGGGGCGCGCTATCGCGAGATCTTCGACGATGTCGTCACACCGGAGGCGATCGATGGCGTGCTGACGCCCCGCGATATCCTGCTCGTCTCCTGTCGCACGCCGCCGGTGCGGATGATCGCGCAACGCGCGCGGATCGCCCGGCACCTCGCCGAGGGGGGAACCGTCGTCGCCATGGGCGAGAGCCGCAGCGATCTCTGGCTCCCGAACGTCGCCTTCACGCCGGTGGAGACGAATTTCTGGTGGTGGCTCACGCCGGGTGCGGATCTGGGTGTGCGCATCGCCGCGCCGGAGCATCCGCTCCTCGCGGGGATGGTCGATCGCGACGTCACCTGGCATCTGCACGGCTGGTTCGTGCCGCCGCAGGGCGCGACGGTGCTCGTCGTGGATGATGCCGGGCGCCCGATCGCCTATGACGACAGGGTCTCGACGCCGGGGCGCATGATCGTCACCTCGCTCGACCCGATCTACCACCACGGCAGCCGGTTCATGCCGGCGACGACGCGCTTCCTCGACCGCTTCCTGCCCAATCTGAGGGGATTGCTCGCGGGGTCAGCGGAAAACCACGGTCCGTGAGCCGTTGAGCAGCACGCGGTATTCGAGGTGGTAGCGCACGGCGCGGGCGAGGACCGAGCATTCGACGTCGCGCCCCGCCGCCATCAGTTCGTCGGCGCTCATCGTGTGGTCGACGCGGGTGACGTCCTGCTCGATGATGGGGCCCTCGTCGAGATCGGCGGTGACGTAATGCGCCGTGGCGCCGATGAGCTTCACGCCGCGCGTATGGGCCTGGGTATAGGGCGCGGCGCCCTTGAAGCTCGGCAGGAAGGAATGGTGGATATTGATGATCCGCCCCGGCATCGAAGCGCAGAATTGCGGCGACAGCACCTGCATGTAGCGGGCGAGCACGACGAGATCGATATCCTGATCGGCGATCAGCTCGCGCAGCTTGCTCTCCTGCTCGGCCTTGGTGGCGGCGCTCACGGGCAGGTGGTGGAAGGGGACGTCGTAGCTCGCGGCGAGCCGGTAGAAATCGCGATGGTTGGATACGACCGCAGCCACCTCCGCAGGCAGCAGCCCGGAGCCGTAGCGATAGAGCAGGTCGTTGAGGCAATGGCCGAATTTCGACACCATCAGCAAGACGCGCGGGCGATAATCGGCGCCGGTGATCTGCCATTCCATCGCAAAGGATTCGGCGACGCTCTCGGCGAAGCCCGCTCGCAGGGCATCGACATCCTGTGCGATCTCGAAGCGCACCCGCATGAAGAAACGCCCGGTCTCCGGGTCGTTGTATTGCGCGCTCTCCAGGATATTGCCCTCGCGACTGGCGAGAAAGCCGGCGACGGCGGCGACGATGCCGATCCGGTCGGGGCAGGAGAGGGTGAGAATGTGGCTCTTCGTCATGGCCTGGAGGATCCGCGTATGATCGATCCGCACGTCGTGAGACGCGCGTTGCAGGGCGGTTCTTGAACGCTCGCGCGGCTTCGCGCAAGCGGTAATCCATGTGCCGGCAATGAAAGCAAAAATTGCCCCGCGCTACGGCCGATTCAGGTGAACATGATCCCCGGAAGCCAGAGCACCAGCGCCGGAAAGGCGATGAGCAGGATCAGGGTCACGGCGTCCATGCCGACGAACCAGCCGACGCCGGCGAAGATCCGCGTCAGGCTGACCTGATCCCCGAGTGCGCCCTTGATGACATAGACGTTGAGCCCCACCGGTGGCGTCACGAGGCCGATCTCGAGCAGCTTGATCGCGATGATGCCGAACCAGATCAGGTCCATGCCGGCACCGTTCACGAGCGGCAGCAGGAGCGGCAGGGTGAGCAGCAGCAGGCCGATCGAATCGATGAACATGCCCAGGATCAGGAAGATCACCACGACGGCGAGCAGGATCCAGAGCGGATTGTCGGAGATGCCGAGCATCATGTCGGAGAAGGCCGCTGGCACGCCGGAAAAGGCGAGGAAGCGGGTGAACAGTACCGAGCCGATCAGGATGATGAAGATGCTCGTCGTGCTCACCGCCGTATTGGTGAAGGCCTCGCGCATGCTCTCCCAGTTCACCCGCCCACGCACGAGCGCGATCAGGAAGGCGATGAACGCGCCGAGCGCGCCGGCCTCCGTCGGCGAGAAGATGCCGAGGAATATCCCGCCGATCACCGATGCGATCAGCAGCGGCAGCGGCCAGATATCCTTCAATGCCGCGATCTTCTGCGCGCGCGTGAAGCGCTGCTCGAAGCTTCCGGCCAGAGCGGGATTGAACTTCACCCGCGTCATGATCATGCCCATATAGATGAGCGCGGAGAGTATGCCGGGGATCACGCCCGCCATGAAGAGCTGGCCCACGGAGACCTGCGCGTAGACCCCGTAGAGCACGAGCAGGACGCTCGGCGGGATCAGCGATCCGAGCGTGCCCGAGGCGGCGATCACGCCGGTGGCGAGGCCCTTGTCGTAGTTGTAGCGCAGCATTTCCGGTACCGCGATGCGCGACATCGCCGCCGAGGTCGCGACGCTCGAACCGGAGGCGGAGGCGAACAGCGCGCAAGCCCCGACACTCGCGACGGCCAGACCGCCGGGCAGGCGCGCGAGCATGATGCGCATGGCGTTGAACAGGCCGTTCGTCAGCCCCGTCGCCGTGGCGATGTAGCCCATGAGCAGGAACATCGGCGCGGCGGAGAGCGACCAGTCCCCGACGAAATCGAACGGTGTGGCGGAGATCACGCCCCAGGCGACGCGCGCATTGGTGATCAAGGTGATACCGGCGATCGAGACGAGCCCGAGCGCGATTCCGATCGGCACGCGGATCGCGATCAGACCGAGCGTCGCGAAGATGCCCATGACGCCGATTTCGAGGTTGCTCATCGCTTGCATGTCCAGAAAGCGGGCGCGCCCGTCAGCGGGGCAGGCCGATCGTCAGAGTGCGCGCCGCAGGCGCAACGCCCTGATCATGTTGACGAGAATGGCGAGCATGATCCCGCCGAAGCCGATTGGCAGGGCCCAGCGTGCCGGCCAGATGTAGAAAAGAAAATTCGACATGATCGTCTCGCCGCGCGTGGTCGCGCGCAGCGCGTCGAGATAGCTCTGATACCCGACCATGCCGAAGAAGATCAGCCCGAGACCGCATGCGACCAGATAGAGCGCGAGTTGCAGCCCGTGCGGCATCATCTGCGTGAACAGATCGACGCGGATATGCTCCCCGCGCCGCTCGACGAAGGCGAGGGGCAGGAAGACGGCGAAGACCATGTAGTAATAGGCGACGGTTTCCGGGGTGCCCGTGATCGGCCGGTTCAGGACGTAGCGCATCGTCACGTCGGCGGTGACGTGGAGCATCATCAGGGCGAGGAAGACGCAACCCAGCGCGAGCAACGCCTTTGCGACAAGATCCATGCCCTTTTCGATGCGCGTGAGCATCCTCAGCCTCCCCGGGCGCCGTGCCGCCCGTCTTCCCGCACATCTTCCCGCCCGTCTTCGCTCTCGCTCTTGCGTTCGAGGCCGATCGAGGAGCGGATGATCGTCTTCCAGAAATCCAGCATGTCGGCGAAGAATTTGGGATCTTCGCGCCAGACCTTCTGCGTGCCCATGCCGCGCATGAAGCACAGCGTCGCGGTGAGGGCCTTGCGGCGCTCGCCCGGTGCGACGGCGCTCTCGGTGAAGAAGAGCTCCCAGATCTCGTCGAGGGAGGCGTTGAACTCGTAGGCGACCGGTTGCAGGGCCGCGCGGATCGCCGGATCGGTGCGCGAGGCGGTGACGTATTCGAGCGTCACCATGAACAGCCGCCCGGAAAACTTCTCCCACAGCGCCTCGAACAGCCCGTCCGTGTCGAGGCGCCCGTCGTCGATCTCCAGCGCCATCGCGCGGATGCTGTCGATCTCCGCATGAAGCAGATAGCGCAAGGCCTCCTTCAGGAGCTCTTCCTTGGTCGGATAATGGTGCAGCAGCGCCCCGCGCGAGACACCCGCCGCATTGGCGATATCCACCGTGGAAGTGTCGCGCAGGCCTTGTTCGTACAGAAGGTCGATGGTGACGGTGAGGATCTTCTCGCGCGTGCTCGCCGAACGCTCGGCCTGGGTGCGTGGCGCCCTCGTACGCGCCGGTTTCCGCCGCTCGCCTCGCCCGCTCGCAGTGCCGCCGACCTTGTGCTGCATCACCTGAGATCCCGTTCGATTTCCGGAAAGGGGTGCCGCGATGCGGGCCTCGCAACGCGGCACCCGCGGCATCAGTAAACGCCGTATGTCTCCGGGTCCAGCTTGTCGTAGATCTCGCGCAGGGCGATGGCCGTCAGCGCGTTCTCGTCGGTGCGATCGACATCGGCGAGGAGTTCCTCCCACTTCGCCACGGTGGCGATGAAGTCGTCGATCACCTCGGGGCCGTTCGAGAGGCCATAGGTGGTCTCGGCGGTCTCGTAGACGCTGGTGAGCGCCCGCTCCCGGAACTCGTCGATGGAGGCCATCATGTCGGCTTCGGGTTCGTGGATCTCATGGCCACGTGCCGCTGCTTCCTCCAGGGCGCGCTCGCTCGCGGCGATGTAGCCGATATTCATCCGCGCCATGGAACGGGCAGTCGCTTCCATCATCCAGCGCCGCTCATCGACGGAAAGCCCCGCCCAGAATTCCGGGTTGGCGCCCCAATGCGGACCGGCCCAGTACATACCCGTCGGGACGAGCGTGGTGTGATCGGCGACCTCGTAGAGCGAACGGTCGACGAGATCGTTCGGCGCATTCGAGGCGCAATCCAGCGTGCCGCGTTCGAGACCCGTATACATCTCGCTCGAAGGCACGTTCACCGGCACGCCGCCGACGCTCTCGACCCAGCGCGAAACCGTGGAGCCGGCGGTGCGGATACGCTTGCCCTGCATCTCTTCGAGATTACGCACCGGCTCGCGGCAGAAGATGATGTAGGCGGGGGTGTTGTAGGCGCCGAGATAGACGACGCCGCTCTCCTCCCATTCCGCCTGCTGGGTCGGGTTGTTGATCGAGAAATCGGCCACCGCGAAGATGCCGACGATCGGATCGGAGAAGTTGAAACCGAGTTCCTGCACCGCGTTGGCGACGGGCAGTTCCGAGGGGGTGAACACGGCGGCGTGGTGGGCGACCTGCACGACGCCGTCGCGGATCCCCTGCAGCGCGGCGCGCGGAGCCAGGAGCACCGTGCCGGCGAAGAATTCCGGCTGCAACGCGCCGTCCGACAATTCGACCAGCATGTCGCCCCATTCCACATAGCCGTAATGGGACAGCGGGTGGTTCTGGTCGTAGAACGCGGTGGTGGTGAATGTCGTCTGGGCCTGTGCGCTTCCCAGTGTTGCGCTTCCCAGTGTGAGTGCGGCGAGGGCGACGCCCCCGATCGCGGCCTTCATAAGCTCGTTCCCCGTCATCAGCCTGCTCCCTCTTTCTTCGAATGCCGTCTTTCGATGGCGTATCCGGCGGCGCGGGACGTCCCCGAGGGCCGCCGGCGCTCCGGTCTGCGCTCGGTCTACCGCAGCGGTAGCCCGTTTCCCCGCGCTGGAACAGAGCCTATGCGCACTCGCCATTCACCGTCAAGCCTGACTGTTTTTATATTGCGTGAAATAATTGCTGTGATGAAATAAGCAGTTGTTTGCCAACAAGATTGACGGTTTTTGTGTCGCATCCTATCCTTGGCCTGGCCGGGTAATCGGCTTTGTGAATGCGCCGCGAGAAGGCGCGCCGTAGGAAGGAAGGGCCGCATGCTCACGATCATCTCGAACGCGAATATCCTCGATGTCGACGCGGGTGCTTATATCGACGAGGCGCATATCGTGATCGAGGACGGCACCATTCGCGAACTCGCGCGCACGCCGCCTGCTCTGGCCGATGCACGGCGGATCGACGTGGCCGGAGCCACCGTGATGCCGGGGCTGATCGATTCCCACGTGCATGTGATCGCCCATACGGCGGATTTCTCGGCCATCGAACGGCAATCGCCTTTCGAGGTCGCCGCGCGGGCCTCGCGGACCCTGCGCGAGATGACGCAGCGCGGTTTCACCACCGTGCGCGATGTCGGCGGGTGTGATTTCGGTCTGGCGAAGGCGGTCGAGGACGGGCTGTTCGTCGGACCGCGCATCGCTTTCGGCGGCAAGGCGCTGACCCCGACGGGAGGCCACGGCGACATGCGCGGCCCGGGCGAGGATCTGCGTGACGAGGCCTATACCGTTCCCAGTCTCGGGCGCCGCTGCGACGGTGTCGATGCCGTTCGCGCCGCCGCCCGCGACGAATTGCGCAGGGGCGCGCATCACGTCAAGATCATGGCCAATGGCGGGGTCTCGTCACCGACCGACCGTATCGACTCCGACCAGTATTCCGAGGCCGAGATCGCCGCCGTCGTCGACGAGGCGCTGATGGCCAATCGCTACGTCGTCGCTCATGCCTATACGGCGCGGGCGATCGAGCGCTGCGTGCGCAACGGCGTGCGCTCCATCGAACACGGCAACCTCGCCGACGAGGCGAGCCTCACCCTGATGAAGGAGCGGGGCGCCTTCCTCGTGCCCACGCTCTCCACCTATCGCGCACTCGCGGACGAGGGGGTGGCGGCCGGGCTGCCGGAGAGCCTCGCGGCGAAGATCGACATCGTTCTCGATGCCGGTATCCGTGCCGTCGAGGCCGCCTATCGCCTCGGTGTGCCGATGGCCTACGGCACCGATCTCCTCGGCGTGATGCATCGCCGCCAGCTCGACGAGTTCGTCCTGCGTGCGGAGGTCATGCCGGCGGCGGAGATCCTGCGCTGTGCCACGGTGAATGGTGCGCGTCTCTTGAACATGGAGGATCGCATCGGTCGCATCGCCCCGGGATACAGCGCCGATCTGATCGCCTTTGCGGGCGATCCGCTGCGCGACATCGCCGTCATGTCGGGGCTGCCGCAGCGTCTCTCGCTGGTGATGAAGCAGGGTATCGTCCAGGCCGGCGAGGCCGCCGTTCATCACCGCGCCTGATCAATCGGCGAGGCGGGCAAGGATGCGCATCGCGCCGCCGGCGCGGTGCCACTCTTGAAATAATACTGGATGTATTTATAATTTTAAATTGTAGTGTTTTGCGGGCGCACTGATGTGCACTGGTTGCGTGCCGCAGCGGTACCCGGCCAGGCCGGGAAGCGCTCATGCCGCGTGAGGCGTGAACCGTGTGAGGCGTGATCATGGTCAAGGGTCCGAGACGCTTGCAAGGTTCACCGGAGATCACTCCGGTCACGCCCTCGCGCAGCGAGAGCGATCTTCAGGAGAAATCGCGTGAATTCCAGGCGGCCCTGCGGCGCGAATACCTCGCTCATCACGATACCGAGGCCGCCGAGGCGCGGGTGGCGCGCGGCTTCGACGACCAGATCATCATTTCCGGCGAGCGCGCGCGCGAATGCATGTCCTATCTCCACCGGCTGGTGCGGCTGAGCCCGACCTTTCGCGGTGTGCTCAACAAGGCGCTCGGCGATTACGACACGCTGTGGATCACGATCGGCCATGGCGGCGGCAACAGCCGGTCCACGATCGGCGCGCGCGACGAGAAGATCTATATCAATCTCGATCAGGGGAACCTGCTCGACCTGCTCATCCACGAATGCGGCCATGCCCTGGCCAAGCTGGAGGACGGGCCGCTCGGCGGTTTCGGCCCCAACCAGCGTTTCCAGGCCGTGATCAAGCGCGAGCTCGACATGGGCAGCGGCGGCATCAAGGCCTACGGCACCGAGGTGCGCCCCAACGCGCCCGCGACGCCACATGGCCCGCGCATGTCCGGCAAGCTTCCCATGGAATGAAATGAGTGGAGCGGGACGGGGCTCCCGGGCCGGGGCTCCCGCGCCACTCGTCACGCAGTCTCGCGCGTCAGCGCATAGAGCGCGATGCCCGAGGTCGTGGCGACGTTCAGGCTGTCGAAATCACCCTGCATGGCGATGCGCACGCTCGTTGCCGTATCGATCACGGACGGAGCGAGGCCGGGCCCCTCGCTCCCGAGCAAAAGCGCGCGCCGTCCCGTATGGCGCGCCGCCGCTTCCGCGAGGGTGAGCGTCCCGCGCGGCGACAGGGCGAGCGGTTTGAACCCGTGGGCGCGCAGCAGCGTGCAGGGATCTCCGGACGAGCCCGGGGCGGTATCGAGCCGCGCGAAGGGGACCCGCGCCGCAGCTCCGACCGAGACGCGCAACGCCTTGCGATAGAGCGGATCGCAGCAGGCGGCATCGAGCAGGATGCCGTGGGCGCCGAACGCGGCGGCGTTGCGGAAGATGCCGCCGAGATTGTCGTGATTTGCGATGCCGAAACAGGCCACCACCAGCCCCTGCGCCTGAGCGCTTTCCAGAAGCGTTTGCGCGGCGATCGGCTCACCGCGCCGGGCGAGCGCGAGAATACCGCGATGGATCGGAAACCCCGCAATCGCATCCATGACGGCGCCTTCCGCCACGAAGACCGGGACCTGCCCGGGCAGAGCCACGAGCCAGTCCGCCATGGCGTCGACGCGGTTTTCCGCGATCAGCACGGATTCGAAGCCAAACCGCGCGCCGCGCGCCATTTCCCGAAGGACCACCGCGCCCTCCGCCATGAATAACCCGCCCCGCCCTTTCAGATCACGATCGCGCACGTCGCGATAATCCGCGATGCGCGGATCCTCCGGATCGGTGATCGGCGTCAGGCGGGCGAGGAGGGCAGGGTCGTGCGTGGTCATCGGACCGGGATGGGGGCGGTGTGGAGAGGTGTCAAGCGGGGGCGCAGCGATGGTGGTGGGTCATGGCCTGCTGCCGATGTCTTTGCTTTTTTGCTGTCTCGCGATGAGGATACGCCGCGCGCTCGCGCCGGTGACGAGCGGACCAATCAGACAAGTGGCGAAGATTACGATAATGACCGCATCGGCGGTGGTCGCATCGACAAGGCCGAGTTCCATTCCCACAACGATAACGGCAAGTGTGGCGGCGGCTTGGGGAAATGACAATCCCGCCATGACAATCCTATCTCGCATGGCGTAGCCGTACATCCATCCTGCACCCCAGGCTGCTGCCATCTTGCCCACGATAATGACGCCCAAGAGGGCGAATGCGAGAAACCAGACATCCGTCCCTTCGACAAAAACGTTGAGATCAAGCCGCATTCCCGTATCAACGAAGAAGAAAGGGATGAAGAGCAGGCGTCCGACAAACTCCACCTGTTCTCGGACTCTGACGTGACGGTGAAGTGCAGCATTGAGACAGAGACCGGCGAGAAAGGCACCAAGTATGTCTTCTGTCCCGATCAAATCTGCGATCAGGGACAGCAGCAGCAGGATGACAAGCGCCGCCAGAACCTTTTCAGCTGGCGTGTTTGTCTTTGAGATCATCAACCGATCCGCCACTCTTGGTATGACGACTAGAGAGAGCGCAGCCAATATGCCAAGTAGCAGAAGGGGCCCCAGCGCGACGAGTAGTCCGCCCTCGCCGTCGGCAAGCTGGATCACCATGACGAGAACGATTAGCGCGGCGGTGTCGGTCAGCAGCGTGCCGCCGGTTGCGGCCACGATCGGCCGATGCTTGGCGAGTCCCAATTGGTTTATGGTCGGATAGGATACAAGCGTGTGGGAGGAAAGGGCAGCGCCGAGCAGAACCGCACCAGCTGGGTCGAGCCCCATCACGAGTCCAACAGCAGTGGCAGGTGCAAAGGTTGTCACGAAGGCGAAAATGCCGAAGGTCGCACTCTCGTTCTTATGATCTCGAACCGTGCCAAGATCGATTTCTACGCCAGCGACGAACATGATGTAGAGCAGACCGATAGAACCGAACAACTCTACCACAGGCTCTCTCGGGAGAACACCGAGCCCGCCCGGACCAATTAACATACCAAGAATCAGAAGTCCGATGATGCCAGGGAGCCGCCTGCGCTCGAAACCAAGCTGGACAATCAGTGCCGCCGTTACAACGACTGCGAATTGGGCAGTTACATCGTCAATCAAAAGCGGCGCACCTTCTCCCGTTGAGGCGGTCGACGTGTATGCGGCCCACTTCAGCTTCCGCTGTGGTGGCCTAGCGATCTCAACTTCTCGACCGGTCTCGAAGTTCCCGCATCGATGATCGGGCCGCCTTGCTACCAATCGTCCGCTACCCTCTCCCACCGGTTGAAGGCGGCACGGAGTGAATTTCTGCGAACCAAAGCCGTTCCGCCTTTAATTCCTGACGCTATGGAGTTGAGCGCGATTGCTCGCTAGTTCTGTGGGGCGGGTTGCGTCAGACTGATACCCTGCATCAAATGGAATGGATCGTAGGGCTTATTGATGCCCGTGCTCCGAAGCTCGGCCCGCGCGGGCCCTGCAAGAAACGAAATTCAAACCACCTCACCACCGCATCGATACGTGATTTGACAGATGCGGGGGGAAGTGAAATCACCTGCGCGTTCTACCGGTCAAGCGAGGAAGTCAACGCATGAGCGTGCGTCACCATCTGGGGGATCTCCCCGCCGATTACGATCCCGGTCCCGCTATCGCCGTCGATACGGAGACGCTGGGGCTCAATCCGTTGCGCGACCGGCTCTGCGTCGTGCAGATCTCCAAGGGGGACGGGGAGGCCGATGTCGTCCAGATCACCCGCGAGCAGCTCGCCCGTCCGCAGGGTGGTGCACCCAATCTCGCGCGGGTGCTGACGCGCCCCGACACGCTCAAGATCTTTCATTTCGCCCGCTTCGATCTCGCCGTGCTCCAGCACGCGCTCGGCGCCATGACGGGGCCGGTCTACTGCACCAAGATCGCCTCCAGGCTGGTGCGCACCTATACCGACCGCCACGGCCTGAAGGATTTGCTGCGCGAATTGCTGCAGGTGGAGATCTCCAAGCAGCAGCAATCGTCCGATTGGGCTGCGGAAACGCTCAGCCAGGCGCAGCTCGACTACGCGGCCTCGGACGTCCTGCATCTGCACAAGCTCAAGGAGCGGCTCGACATCATGCTCGCCCGCGAGGAGCGCGCGGATCTGGCGCAGGCCTGCTTCGATTTCCTGCCCGTCCGCGCCCGTCTCGACCTCGCCGGATGGCCCGAGACCGACATCTTCGCCCATAGCTGAGCGCGCGCTTCGTCGCGCCCGCTCTTTTCCTTTTCGCGAAAGCGACATAACTTCGCCATGGCGCGCGTTCACGGACAATCCGGGGATGCGCGATCGAGGCGCATTCCGCATGGTGACGAGGCGGCAGGACGTGAACGCAGCGACGGGCGATGATCATGGGGGACAGGCGGTCTTCGCCGCGGGCGGATCGTCCGCGCAGGTCGCCATGCCCGGCGCGTCCGCGCAGTGGCACGACAAGCATCAGCGCGAGCATGCCCGCGCCATGCGTCACTCGCGCCGCGTGCGCTTCCTGCGCCGCGCCATTCCGGTCACCGCTTTTCTCGCCGTGGTGATGCTCGTGGGGCTGACCTGGTTCAATCCGTTCTCGCGTTATGGCGGGATCACCATCGGCCCGATCAGCGTCTCCGGCACGCGCGTGGTGATGGATGCGCCGCGTCTGCGTGGTTTCCAGAACGAGACGCGGCCCTACGAGGTGACGGCGGAGGATGCTTCGCAGGACGTGCGCGAGCCGCATCTCATCGATCTGCGCGAATTGCGCGCCAACATCACCGTCGACGATGCGGGCCAGACCGCGCGGATCGAGGCGGCGACCGGGCGCTTCGACACGCAGAGCGAATTCCTCGTGCTCGAACGCGACGTGCGCGTCGTCTCGTCGACGGGCTACATCCTCGACATGAGCACCGCCGATATCGATTTCGGGGCCGGCACCGTCGTATCCGATGCTCCCGTTTCGCTTCAGTTCGACGACGGAACGATCCGCGCGCGCAGCATGCGCATCACCGATGGCGGCGCCGTCATCAGCTTCGAGGGCGGGGTCGAGAGCGTCCTCGCAGCCCCGCGGCTGGGAAGCGATGCCGGCAACGCAGCACCCGCACCGGGCGATCCGCCGGGTGACACATCCAACCGCTGAAAGACGCAGAGCCAATGATCGCGTATTCCTCTTCTCGTTCGCCCGCGCCGGGCCGGTTCCGTTTTCCGGCCCTGCAGCCGGTGCGGTTGGCGTCGCTCCTCAGCGCATTGGTGCTCGGCCTCGCCCTTGCCGGCGCGCCTCCGCTCGCCGTGCCGGCAGAGGCCCAGAACCCCGATCGCGCCTTCGGTGGGCTGGGCTCCGATTCGACGGCTCCGATCCGCATCGATGCCGACAGGCTCGACGTCTTCGATCGCGAGAACCGCGCCGTCTATGCGGGGAATGTCGTCGCGGTGCAGGGTGACACCACCATCCGCTGCTCGCAGCTCACCATCTATTTCGACCGTAATCCGACCGGGAGCAGCGGCGACGATGCCGGTGATGCGATCCGGAGGATCGAATGCGAGGGACCCGTCACCATCCTTTCCCAGGACCAGGTGGCCACCGGCAATCAGGCGACCTATGATCGCGCGAGCGGCCAGATGGTGATCAGCGGCAACGTCGCGCTCAGCCAGGGGCAGAACGTCACGCGCGGCGAGCGGCTGGTCTACGACGTCGATCGCGGTGTGGCCAATGTCGAGGCCGGTGGTACACAGCGCGTGCGCGGGCTCTTCGTGCCCGGCGGCGGCGAGCAACGCTGACCCGGCGGTTGCATGCAAAGCCCGGCTCGATTACAGCAGGCGCAGTCCAGATCCGGGGGATGATCCCGCTACCGTGAACGATCAATTCGACTATTCCACGAGGCCAGACGCCACCCCTGGTGATTTCGCCACCCATCCCGTCGAAGAGAGCTTCGGCGGGCCGGGCGTGCTCGCCGTGAAGGGGTTGCAGAAGCGCTACGGCGATCGCACCGTGGTGCAGGATGCCGGCCTCACCGTGCGGCGCGGGGAGGCGGTCGGCCTGCTCGGCCCCAACGGTGCGGGCAAGACGACGATCTTCTACATGATCACCGGTCTCGTGGGCGCCGATCGCGGCGTCATCAGCCTAGAGGGCGCCGATGTCACGGCTTTGCCCATGTACCGGCGGGCGCGGCTCGGGATCGGCTACCTGCCGCAGGAAGCCTCGATTTTCCGGGGGCTGAACGTCGAAGACAATATCCGCGCCGTGCTGGAAGTGGTCGAACCCGATCGCCGCAAGCGGGCGGAGAAACTCGACGCCCTGCTGGCGGAATTCCACATCGAACGGCTGCGCAAGACACCCTCGATCGCACTTTCCGGCGGTGAGCGTCGCCGCTGCGAGATCGCCCGCGCGCTCGCGAGCGATCCCGCCTTCATGCTCCTCGATGAGCCTTTTGCCGGCATCGACCCCATCGCCGTCGGCGACATCCAGAATCTCGTGCGCCATCTGACACGGCGCGGGATCGGCGTCCTGATCACCGATCACAACGTGCGCGAGACGCTCGGCCTGATCGACCGGGCCTATATCATCCATTCGGGCCGGGTCCTGACCGAGGGGACGCCGCAGGAGATCGTCGCCAATCCGGATGTGCGCAAACTTTATTTGGGCGAGGATTTCCGCCTCTGAGCGGCGTCGTACTCAGTTGAAGATCGCCTCGTAGAAGCGGACGTCGCGGGTTTCCTGGATGAATTGCACCGGCGGCAGGACGGGGCTGATGAACATGCCTTCCACCAACCCGCGCCCCGGATGGCGGATGTTGTACATCTTGCCTTCCAGCGGTGGATGGGTGGGGGCTGCGAACAGGATCGCGAAGGGCTGGCGCTGGGTCGGCAGGCCGGAATAGGGCGAGAGCCGCACGTCGAGCAGGCGCATCTCCACCTGGCCTCCGACCCCTTCCAGTGTGAACGTGTTGCCGCGGTGATCCTTGAAATCGTCGAAAGTCAGCTTGTCGAGCATTGCGCTATCCCCGAGCCGTAAAAAGCTATTCTGGATAGCATGATTCGCGCAACGAAACACGGGCTGCAACCACCCGTGAACAGAAATCAGCCCAGCGCCTCCTCCAGCGCGCCGATGAGGCGGGCGACCTCGTCATGCGTGTTGTAATGCACCATGGAGACGCGGATCACGCCGTTGCCTTCGCTCAGACCGAGCACCTCGACGAGACGGCGTGAGTGGAAATCACCGAAGCGGATGCCGATCTGCCGGTCGTCGAGCGCGCGCACGACCGCCGCGCTGTCATGGCCATCCACCTTGAAGGAGATCGTCGGCACCCGCAGCGCCGCATCCGCCCCGCGCGGACCGATGATGCGCACATCGTTGCGCGAGCGCAGCCAGGCGAGAAACTGCTCGCCGATCGCCGCTTCGTGGGCGGTCACGTCCGCGAAGGCGCGCACGATCGCAGCATGGTCGCCCGTACCGCCGCCGAGCGCATCGAAGTAGTCGACGATACCGGCACAGCCCCAGGCGAGTTCGTAATTGGTATTGCCTGGCTCCAGCTTGGCGGGGACTTTGTCTTTGTCGTAGAAGTAATGGTAGAGATTATCCAGCTCGCGCAGCAGATCGTAGCGGCCATAGAGCACCGCGAAATGCGGGCCGTAGGTCTTGTAGAAACTGAATACGTAGTAATCGACATCCAGCGTCTGCACGTCGACGGCGCGATGCGGCGCATAGGCGACGCCGTCGACGACCAGCTTCGCTCCCGCCGCATGCACCTTGTCGGCAATTGCGCGGACAGGATTGATGGTGCCGAGAATATTGGAGACATGCGTGACGCAGACGAGCTTCGTCTTCGGGCCGAGAAGCGCATCGAGATCCGCGAGATCGATGGTCGCCGTTGTGCTGTCGATCTCCCAGAACCTGAAGACGACGCCGCGCTCCTTCAACGTCAGCCAGGGGCCGATATTGGTCTCGTGGTCGAAATTCGTCACGATGATCTCGTCGCCCGGTTCGAACTGACCGGCCATGGCCTGGGCGAGCGTGCGCATCATCATCGTGGCGGAGGGGCCGAGAACGATTTCCTCCGCGCGCCGGGCGTTCATGAAGCGCGCGATCGCGGTGCGGGCCTCGTGGACCCGCGCCGAGGCACGTTGCGAGTGGCCGTAGGACGCGCCGGTCTGCACGCTCGTCGTGAGCAGGTATTCGGCGATCCGCTCGGCCACGGGCTTCAGGACCAGGGAGCCCCCGGCATTGTCGAAATAGGCGAAGCCGTCCGCGAGCGCAGGAAACTGCGCGCGCACCTGATCAATGTCGAGAGCCATGACGTCTCCTGAAGGGGCCGCGGCCGGCGGCTGGTGAACCTCGCACTACTAATGATGCAGGATCTGGCTCAGGAAAAGCTGCGTTCGATCGTAACGCGGGTTGTCGAAAAATTCATGCGGCGGCGCCTGCTCGACGATCTCGCCCTGATCCATGAAGATCACCCGGTCGGCGACCTTGCGGGCGAAGTTCATTTCGTGGGTGACGACGATCATGGTCATGCCGGATTGCGCCAGCTCGATCATCGCTTCCAGCACCTCGTTGATCATCTCGGGGTCGAGCGCGGAGGTGGGTTCGTCGAACAGCATGATCTTCGGGTTCATGCACAGCGCCCGGGCGATGGCGACGCGCTGTTGCTGGCCGCCGGAAAGCTGGAGCGGGTATTTGCGCGCTTGTTCGGGAATGCGCACCCGTTCCAGGAAGTGCATCGCCATGGCTTCCGCTTCCGCTTTCGGCGTCTCCTTCACCCAGATCTGCGCCAGCGTGCAGTTCTCGAGCACGGTGAGATGCGGAAACAGATTGAAGTTCTGGAAGACCATGCCGATGTCGCGGCGTATCAGGTCATTCTGCTTCTCGTCCTTGCTATAGGCCTTGCCGTTGACGATGACGTCGCCTTCCTGGTGCAGCTCCAACTGGTTGATGCAGCGGATCATGGTCGACTTGCCGGATCCGGAGGGGCCGCAGACGACGATCCGCTCCCCCTCGTAGACCGTCAGGTCGATATCCTTCAGCACCTGAAAATTGCCGTACCACTTGTTCATGCCGACCAGTTCGATCACGGAGCGACCGGATTGCTTGGCGCTGGCGACGGTGCTTTCGAGCGTATCTATGCTCATGACATCCTCCCTCAGCGCCGTGCGCCGGCTTCGAGCTTGCGCTCGAGATTGATCGAATACTGCGACATCAGGAAGCAGAAGAAGAAGTAGATCAGCGTGATGAAGAAGAACGGCTCGATGAACAGGCCGAGCCAACGGCTATCCTCACCCACCGACCGGGCCATGTTGAGCAGGTCGAACAGGCCGATGATGGAGACGAGCGTCGTATCCTTGAACAGGCCGATGAAGTTGCCCACGATCGTCGGGATCATGATCTTCAACGCCTGCGGCATGATGATCAGCGTCGTCGCCTGCCAATAACCGAGCCCCATCGCGGCAGCGGCTTCGTACTGCCCCTTCGGAATGGCCTGCAAGCCGCCACGGATCACCTCGGCCATATAGGCGGCGGCAAAGAGACAGACCGCGACGATGGCGCGCAGCAGCTGGTTCACCTCTACGCCCACCGGCAGGAAGAGCGGCAGCATGGTGTTGAACATGAACAGGATGGTGATCAGCGGTACCGAACGGAACAGCTCGATGAAAGCCGTGCAAAGGAGCCGGATCAGCGGCATGGTCGAGCGGCGCCCGAGTGCGAGGAGGATGCCGGAGGGCATCGAGAAGGTGATGCCGATGCCGGAAATCACGAGCGTCAGGAACAACCCGCCCCATTGTCTGGTGGAGACGAAGGACAGCTCCCATTGCGAAACCAGCAACACCGAGATCGCGAAGACGCCGATCAGCGACAGGCGCCCGTATTTGAGTTGCTCTTCCTCGGATTTGCCGGTCGCACCGAGAATGCCGCCCATCAGCTTCACGAAGCTCTTGCCGAACTGTACCTCGGTAAAGACCGTCAGCCACACCCAGATGAACCCGGTCAGGCCCGCCGAGATCAGCAGCGTCCAGACGAGGCCCTTGTCGCCGCCGAGGAAGAAATACGAGGCGAGGAAGGGGTAGAGCATCACGGCGGTGATGCCGATCGCGACCTTGGACTGGACATTCCGGAACCACAGCGGCGCGACCCAGAGGATCAGGGCGAGGAAGCCCAGATTGATGCGCCAGACCTGGTCCTTGGGATAGAGCCCGTAGATCAGGTTGTCGAACCATTGCGCGACACCCGGCCAGCAGGCGCCGGAGCGTCCGACGAGATCGAGGCATTCACGCCGCGATTCCGCCTCCCAGACTGCGTTGAACACGGCCCAGTTCAGCACTGCGGCTGTGAACGTGTAGATGATATAGGCGCCGACGATCGTCATCAGCGTGTTGGAAACGCTCGAGAACAGGTTCTCGCGCATCCAGCCGATCACACCGACGGTGCTGGGCGGGGCAGCCCGCTCCGGCTTCGGCTGGAAGACGAGCGGCTGCGGCTTGGTGGTCATGGTGGAGTCGCTCATCTCTCAGCGCTCCTTCAAGAGAATGCGGCGGTTGTAGACGTTCATGATGAGGGACACGAACAGGCTCACGGCACAGTAGAACGCCATCGTCATCGCGACGATCGGTATGGCACGCCCGGACTGGTTCAGCGAGGTGTTCATCCAGACGCTGACGAGGTCGGGGAAGCCGATCGCGATGGCGAGCGAGGAATTCTTGGTGATGTTGAGATACTGGCTGATCAGCGGCGGGATGATCACCCGCAGCGCCTGCGGCAGGATGACGAGGCGCATCGTCCAGGAGGGCTTCACACCGAGCGCGCGCGCGGCTTCCGTCTGGCCGTGGCTGACCGACTGGACGCCCGAGCGGACGATCTCGGCGATGAAGCAGGACGTATAGATCGCGAGCGCGATCACCAATGCGCAAAGCGCAGGCGGGACGTTCACACCACCGCGATAGTTGAAGCCCTGAAGTTCGGGCACGTCCCAGGTCAGGGGGGACCCGGAGATCAGGAAGATCGCGAGCGGCAGCGCCACGATCACCGCGAGGCCGGTGCTCACGGCGGGGAAGTACTTGCCGGTCGCCTCCTGGCGTCTCTTCGCCCACCAGCGCAGGCCGACGGCGATGGCGACTGCGATGACGAAGGCGGTCACGGTCATGCCGAAGCCCTCACCCGGAACGGCGCCGGGGAAGTAGAACCCGCGATTGTTGAGGAAGAAGAGCTCGCCCCAATCGAGGCTGTCTCGCGGCCGGGGCAGCAGGTTGAAGACACCGAAATACCAGGCGATGATCTGCAAGAGCAGCGGCGTGTTGCGCAGCACTTCGATGTACCAGCGCGCGATGTTGCGCACGAGCCAGTTCTTCGACATCCGCATCAGGCCGACTATGAGACCGAGCACCGTCGCGCCGAAGATGCTGATCACGGCGACGAGCAGGGTGTTGGCGATACCGACCTGGAAGACGCGGAAGTAACTGTCGCCTTCGCGATAGGGGATCAGCGTGAAGCTGATGCCGAAACCCGCGGAGACGTTGAGAAAGCCGAAACCCGCCGACATGCCGCGCTGGGCCATGTTGTCGATGGTGTTCGTGACGAAATACCAGCCGAGCCCGAAGATGCAGACGACTGTGACGAACTGGAAGACGATTGAGCGAAACGTCTCGTTGTTCAGGATAGAGGACGAGGGTTTCGAGCCTCGCATCGAGGTCGATTCGGTAATGGCCATCGGGCACTCCGCACAGGGGACGACTGAACTATCGCCAAAAGACCCGGCTCCGAGTGGGAGCCGGGTCCTGGTTCAGAGACCGATCAACGGAAAGGCATCGCGTAGATCAGGCCGCCGCGGGTCCACAGATCGTTCTGCGTGCCGGCGCGGGGGATGCCGATCGGCGTGTCTTCGCCGACATTGGCCTCGTAGATCTCGCCGTAATTGCCGACATGCGTCAGCACGCGGACCATGAAGTCGTCCGGCAGGCCCATGCCTTCACCGATATTGCCCTCGACGCCGAGGAGGCGACGGATCGCGGGCGAATCGGATTCGAGCATTTCCTCGACATTCTCCGAGGAGACGCCGAGCTCTTCGGCTTCGATCATGCCGAACACGGTCCAGCGCACGATGTCGGCCCAGTTACTGTCGTCGGCACGAACGACCGGACCGAGCGGCTCCTTGGAGATCGTCTCGGGCAGGATGACGTGCTCATCCGGATCCGGGAAGGCCGAACGACGCGCGGCAAGGCCGGATTTGTCGTTGGTGTAGGCGTCGCAACCGCCGCCGAGATAGGTCTCGACGAGGACGTTGACGTTCTCGTTGGTGACCGGGGTGTATTCCATGCCGTTGGCGCGGAAATAGTCGGCGAGGTTGAGTTCGGTGGTGGTGCCCGTCAGCACGCAGACCGTCGCGCCGTCGAGCTCGAGAGCCGACGAGATGCCGGAATCGATCGGAACCAGGAAGCCCTGACCGTCATAGAAGTTGATCGTGGTGAAGTTCAGGCCGAGCTGGGTGTCGCGCACGGCGGTCCAGGTCGTGGTGCGGCTGAGCATGTCGGACTCGCCGTTGGCGAGCGAGGTGAAGCGCACCGCCGAAGTGACCGACTGGTACTCGACCGCGTCCGGATCATCGAAGATGGCCGCGGCGACGGCGCGGCAGACGTCCACGTCGATGCCCGACCAGACGCCGTCTGCGTCGAGGCCGTAGAAGCCGGGGGTCGGCAGGCCGACCTGGCAGTTCAGGAAGCCGCGATCCTGCACAGTTTGCAGGGTCTGTTGCGCGCTCGCGGCTGTAGTATAGGACAGAGCTGCCGCGAGGGTTGCAGCAACCGGTACGATCTTCTTCAACATTGAGGATCCCCTTCTGGATATTTTTTGATGGCGAAGGGCTTGTACCCACCCCTTCGCCATTAACTTTCTCGAATGAACAGCCCTGAACGCATCGATCGATATGCCCAGCAGCCGTGCATGCCGGAAAGCGATGAGAGGACCGCCCCGGCGGTGTTTGCCACATATGAGGCAGCCCCATCACCGCTATGCAACCACCATAGGGCTTTGTATGGCAAGCGCTTTTTGCGACAGCTTTGCTTACCTTTCGAGCATGCTCGCGAAATTGTTGCAGAAAATTACGGCAGCACAGCTTTTGTGCGCCGCTCGGTCAGGCCAACGGGTAATGGTTAACGAAGGCCACGCGCCAGCCCGCCTCGTCGGCCAGCGTCACGTGGTCGATGCGCGTCACCGAGCAATTCCGGATCGCGAAGGCCAGAGCCGTCTGTGCCTCGACCCCGAGAGCGAGCCGCAATGCGGCGCGTATGGTGCCGCCATGGGCAACGCTGACGATGTCGCGCCCGCAATACTCGTCATTGAGCTCCATTATTGCGGGCTCGACGCGCTCGCACAGATCGCCGAAGCTCTCGCCGCCGGGCGCCCGCTCATCGGCCGGACCGAACCAATAGCTGGCCGCCCGAGGGCGCCGCGCGGCGAAGAAAGCCTCACGTGGCTGCCCTTGCCAATCGCCTAAAAACTGTTCAGCGAAATTATCGATAATCGTCGAAGGTGTGAACTCGCCCTCAAGTTGCCTTCGTATCGCCTCCGCAGTCTGATGGGTCCGCACCAGATTCGAGGTGAGCCAGACGGGATCTTTCGGCAGCATCCCGGCCAAAGCCGAAAACAGGGCCGTATCCGAACAATCGCAATCGAGATCCGCCTGGCCGTAGATGCGCCCGCCATCGCCGACGACCGGTGCGTGCCGCACCCACCACCAGCGCGTGATCTGCGCTTCCTGCGCGCGCTGGCTCTTCATCGTGCACCCCACAGGGGGAAGCGTCGCTCGGCCGCGAGGGCGCCTTCATATTCCGCGCGAAGGCGTGCCACGCGATCCGCGACGCTCTCCACCGCCGTCACCGCGCCGATGCCCTGGCCCGAACCCCAGACGTCGCGCCAGACCTTCTTGTCGCCGCCCGAGCCGCTCGCGCCGAAATTCATCTTCGAGGGATCGGCATCGCCGAGCGTGTCGGGATCGTGCCCGGCTGCGCGGATCGAGGGCTTGAGGTAATTCCCGTGAATGCCGGAGAAATAGTTGGTGTAGAGAATGTCGTCGGCGCAGGAATCCACGATCATCTGCTTGTAGGCATCTGCCGCGCTGGCCTCGCGCGTGGCGATGAAGGGCGAGCCGATATAGGCGAAATCGGCACCCATCATCTCCGCCGCGCGGATTCCGCCGCCGGTGGCGATGGCGCCCGACAGGGCGAGCGGCCCGTCGAAGAAGGCGCGGATCTCGCTGATCAGCGCGAAGGGTGAGAGCGTTCCGGCATGACCGCCGGCCCCCGCCGCGACGGCGATCAGCCCGTCGGCGCCCTTCTCGATCGCCTTGCGGGCGAAACGCAGATTGATCACGTCGTGGAAGGTGATCCCGCCCCAGCCGTGCACCGCTTCGTTCACCTCCGGACGCGCGCCGAGCGAGGTGATCACGATCGGCACGGCGTGCTTCTCGCAGATCGCCATGTCGTGATCGAGCCGATCGTTGGAGCGGTGCACGATCTGGTTCACGGCGAAGGGTGCGGCGGGCGTGTCGGGATGTGCCGCGTCATGGGCGGCGAGCGCTTCCTTCACCTGCGCGATCCATTCGTCGAGCAGGGCTGCTGGGCGCGCGTTCAGCGCCGGAAACGAGCCGACGATTCCCGCCTTGCACTGGGCGATCACGAGTTCGGGGCCCGAGACGATGAACATCGGTGCGCCGATTACCGGCAAGCCCAGTCGTCCGGCGAATCGGTCTCTCCAGGAGCCGCCGTTTCCCTGCATCGTCGCTGCTGTCGGCTGATCGTTCATGATGCCCTTCCGGGTCCCGTGATGCGTCTGTCGTGGGCGGCGAAGATAGCGGTTCGCGGCGAAAGAACCAGTGCGCAGGGCGTCGCGCAAGGCGGAATGCGATTCTGCGCATGTGCAGTGCAAAAAAAGATGTACCCGCCCGGTGCAACCGGAAATCTCGGGCGATGGAACGATTTTTACGCCGTCTTTGAATGTATCTGTCGCTTCTAAAACAACCAAAAATCGCAAAATAATCGGAACATTGCAGAGTTGCCTCTACGTGAATTACGGCAATTAACCGGCATTTAAGGGGCGATAACCCATGAATGACGCAACTCCGGCTAGGAAAGCGGCATCCATGCTCTCGAAAGTGAAGAATCTTTTCAACTCCCTCAGCATTCGGATCGTACTCGTCGCGGTGGCGGTCGTGGCGGTGACGTTGAGTGCGGCGATCGCGGGGCTGACGATCTACAATTCGCAGACGGCAAGATCGGAATTCGTCCACAAGACGGATGATCTGACGGCGATGATCGCCAATGCCGCCCCGATCCTGGTCATGGGCAACGATACGACGACGCTCAGCAACATGCTCGCCTCCGTATCGCGCGATCCCGACTTCATGCACGGGCTCGTGGCCAACGACTTCTTCCCGCTCACCAGCATCGGCTCGGACGGCGAGCGCAGCTCGGATTTCAATCCGCAGGTGATCGAGGCGGTGATCGGCGAGATGCCCTTCGACTTCGTCGCTGACAATCCGGTCCATACGATCGATCGCGGCAACAGCATCCTGCAGATCCGGGCGCTGCATATCGGTGCGGATCAGCGGCTCGTCGGTTATGTGGCGATGGAGTTCTCGCGTGCGCGCCTCGCTACCCGGGTCGCGGCTGAAACCGGGGCGATCATCGCCGGCGGGCTCGCAGTGCTGGGCGGTGTCGCCCTCGTATTGTGGTTCGCGCTCGCGCGGATGATGGCGCCGCTGCGTCCCATCACGGGAGCGGTGGTCGGCCTGTCGGAAGGCCGGCTCGATACCGAAATTCCGGGGCAGGGGCGGCGCGACGAGATCGGTGCGATCGCCAATGCGCTGAAAGTCTTCCGCGAGAATCTCGCCGATCGCGAAACGCTCCAGGCACAGCGCGCCCGCGACGAGGAAGAGAAGGCGCAGCGTCAGCAATCGGTCGACGAGGCAATCGCCGGCTTCCGGGCCGACGTGACGGCGGCGCTCGCATCCTTCGAAAGCAATGCCGGCCGCCTCGACGCGGTCTCCGCGACCCTGTCGGACGTCGCCGCGGCGACGGCCAGCAAGACCCGCAGCGCCGCGGGTTCGTCCAACGCGGCGTCCTCCGCCGTGGGCAATGCGGCGCAGGCCACCGAGGAGATGAGTGCGGCGATCAACGAGGTCGAGAGCCAGGTCGTCAAGATTCGCGGCGATATCGTCGGTGCGGCGGGCGCCTCGCGCGAAACCGCCACGGGCATGAAGGATCTCGCCGGTACGGCGGCGAACATCCAGGAAGTGGTCAAGCTCATCCAGGATATCGCCGAGCAGACCAACCTGCTCGCCCTCAACGCCACGATCGAGGCGGCGCGCGCCGGTGAGGCCGGCAAGGGTTTCGCCGTCGTCGCTTCCGAGGTCAAGGCGCTCGCGGGGCAGACGGCTTCCGCCACGGACCGCATCGTGGACCAGGTCCAGGCCATCCTCGCGGCGACCGATCGCATGGTCGGCGAGATCGACGGGATCGCCGAGCGCATGACGGGGATCGAGGCCTTCGCCGGTGCCGTGGCGAGCTCCATCGAGCAACAGGCGGTGGCCGTGGGGGAAATCGCGAGCAGCGTGGCTGGCGCGAATGCTTCGACCATGGAAGTCGCCTCCGATCTCGGTGAGGTCGAGCAGGGGGTCTCACAGACGGAGCAGGCGGTCGCCGACGTCAACGGTGCGTCGGGCGAAGTCGCCGCGGAGGCCCGCCGCATGCGCGAGACGGTGGATCACTTCCTCGCCCGCGTCGCGGCCTGAACCGGCTGCGGGAGAAACCCGCTTCGCCCGATACGGCAGATCAGCCCCGCTCCGGCGGGGCTTTTCTTCGTTGGCGGGAAGTCTCGGGCGGGGAGCCTCGGGGCGGGACCGCGCGCTGCCTGAAAAGAAGGCAAGCTGCTCCGGATTTCGGGAAGACAGGTCCCCGCACTCGCTGCTAAGACTGTCCGCGACGCAGCGGATGCGAGGTCGGACCCTTTGCGAAACAAGCTTGTTGCGACGATTGCTTGCAGCAATTCCGGATTGTCACGGTAGGATCGTGTCATGACGGGGCAGCAATGGCTGATTCTGGCTGTCATCGCCGTGGCGATGGCCGTCTTCATCTGGGGGCGATGGCGGCACGATCTCGTCGCGCTCGCAGCTTTGCTCGCCTGCATCCTGCTCGGTCTGGTGCCGGGCGAGGCCGCCTTTGCCGGGTTCGGCCATCCGGCGGTGATCACCGTCGCCTGCGTCCTGATCCTCAGCCGTGGTTTGTCGACGAGCGGTGCCGTCGACTGGATCGCGCACAAGGCGATGCCCCCGGATGCAGGGCCGGGCATGGTGATGGTCGGCTTGTGCGTGATGGCTGCGTTCTTCTCGGCCTTCATGAACAATATCGGCGCGCTCGCGCTCCTGATGCCGATCGCCCTCGATGCGGCGCGCCGGCTCGACATCGCGCCGGGCCAGATGCTGATGCCGCTCTCCTTCGCCTCCATTCTCGGCGGGATGACGACGTTGATCGGCACGCCGCCCAACCTGATCGTCGCGACCTTCCGCACCTACGAGGATCTGCCGGCATTCGGCATGTTCGATTTCGCCCCGGTCGGCATCGCCGTCGCGGTCGCGGGGATCACCTTCATCGTGATCGCCGCGCGGTTCCTCGTGCCGCAGCGCGGCCGCGCCACCGCTCCCGATTTCAACATCGGCGCCTATCTGACCGAGGCGCGCGTGACCGACGCGGCCTCCGCCGTCGGCATGAGCCTGCGCGAGGTCGAGATCCAGCTCGAACAGGTCGATGCGCAGGTCGTCGGGCTGGTGCGCGATCAGACGCGGATACCCGCGCCCCATCCCGAGCATGTCGTCGAGGCCGGCGACATCCTCGTGATCGAGGCCGATTCGAAGGCGCTCGGCGGCGCCCTCACGAAGCTCGGCCTGAAGCTCGAGGAGGACCGTACGGATGCGATGCCCAAGGTCGTCACCGCCGGGCGCACAGTGTTGCTCGAAGTGGCCGTGCGCCCCGGTTCACCGCTCGCCGGTCGCACCGCCCAGCATCTGCGCCTGCGCCGGCGTCTCGGCATCAATCTGCTGGCGATCTCCCGGCAGGGACGGCGGTCGCTGACGCGGCTGCGCAGCACGCGGCTCTCGCCGGGCGACGTGCTCCTGCTCCAAGGGCCGACCGAGACGCTGAACGAATTCGTCACGCAATACGAATGCGTTCCCCTGGCCGAGCGCGCGCTTCACTTCCCGGGCAAGCGCGAGGGCCTGCTCGCGGGGCTCCTGATGCTCGCGGCGGTGGCTGCGACGGCCACCGGGTTGCTGCGGGTCGAGGTCGCCTTCGCGATGGCGGCGCTCGCCTATGTGGTCCTCGACATCGTGCCGGTGCGGCGGGTCTACGAATCGATCGACTGGTCGGTGATCGTGCTGCTCGGCGCGCTCATACCCGTCGCGGGGGCGGTGCAGATGACGGGTGCCGCCGCCGCGGTGGCCGGGTTGCTCTTCGAGGATCTGGGCGGCGGAAACGCGGTCTTCGCCGTGGTGGTGATGCTGATCCTCACCATGTGGATTACGGATTTCATGAACAACGCCGCTACGGCTGCGGTGATGGCGCCGGTGGCGCTCGGGGCGGCGGAGACGCTGAATGTGAGCCCCGATCCTCTGCTCATGGCCGTCGCGGTGGGGGCTTCCTGCGCTTTCCTGACGCCGATCGGGCACCAGAACAACACGCTCATCCTGGGGCCGGGAGGATTCCGTTTCGGCGATTACTGGCGCCTCGGCATGCCCTTGCAGATCATCATCATCATCGTCGCCGTGCCGATGATTCTCACCGTCTGGCCGCTGTGAGTGCCCGATGACGAACGAATCGGCGTCAGAAACGTTAAGCTTGACCCGTGTGATACACTCCCCGTATCGCGACCCAATTCGAAAAGGATGACGAGACAGATGGCGAAGACTCCTGCGCGCACGAAGCCCGAAAAGTCCAAGGAGACCAAGCCGCGCCTCGAGGTCCGGCAGGCCAAGATCAAGGACGTGCGCGCGATCCAGGCCCTGTGCCGGCGCGCCTATCCCGACATGCAGGTCTATTCGCAGGCGCAGTTGCGCGGCCAGATCCAGAACTTTCCCGAGGGCCAGTTCGTCGCCATCTACGACGACAACCTCGTCGGCTTCGCCGCCACCTTCCTGATCGACGAGAAGACCGCGCTCAAGCCGCATGACTGGGTGACGATCACCGGCAACGGCTACGCCTCCCGCCACGACGAGGAAGGCGACATGCTCTACGGCATGGAGGTGATGGTCGATCCGCGCTTCCGGGGGCTGCGCATCGGCCAGCGCCTCTATAACGAGCGCAAGCGGGTCGCGCAGGATTACCAGCTCAAGGGCATCGTCTTTGCCGGGCGCATGCCCAGCCTCGCCCAAAAAGTCCGCCGCAAGGAAGTCGAGAGCCCCGAGGATTTCCTCGAACAGGTCAAGGAACAGACCCTGCGCGATCGGGTCGTCTCCTTCCAGATGCGCAACGGATTCGAGCCGATCGGCATCCTGCGCAACTACCTGCCCGGCGACAAGGAGAGCATGGGCCACGCCGTGCATCTCGTCTGGTGGAACCCCGCCGTCGTCGAGGCGCAGGCCGGGCGCACCAAGACGAAGACCCAGCGCGGACGCCTCGCCCATACGGTGCGCGTCGCCTGTATCCAGTATCAGCAGCGGCGCGTGCGCTCCTTCGAGGAATTCGCCGAGAACGTCGAATATTTCGTCGACGTCGTCGCCGATTACAAATCCGATTTCGCGGTCTTCCCCGAGCTGTTCACGCTGCAGCTGCTCTCGATCGAGAACGAGCCGATCCCGCCCGATCAGGCCATCGCCACGCTGACGAAATACACCGACCGGCTGAAGGAGCTGCTCTCGCGGCTCGCGGTGCATTACAACATCAACATCATCGGCGGTTCGCATCCCACGCTCGACGAGGACGGCGACATCGTCAACGTGTGTTACGTCTGCCTGCGCGACGGCTCGATCCACGCCCAGGCCAAGATCCACCCCACGCCGAACGAGGCCTATTGGTGGTCGATCGTCGGGGCCGACGACGTCGGTACGATCGAGACCGATTGCGGGCCGATCGGGGTGATGATCTGCTACGATTCGGAATTCCCCGAGCTCGCCCGGCATCTGGTCGATCAGGGCGCGCAGATCCTGTTCGTCCCGTTCTGCACCGATGAGCGCAAGAGCTATCTGCGGGTGCGCTATTGCTGTCAGGCGCGGGCGGTGGAGAACCAGGTCTATGTCGCGCTCGCGGGCAATGTCGGCAATCTGCCCGGCGTGCCCAACATGGATATCCAGTACGCCCAGAGCTGCATCGTCACGCCCTGCGACTTCCCCTTCGACCGGGACGGCATCGCGGCGGATACGACGCCCAATGTCGAGATGGTCGCCATCGCCGATCTCAATCTCGACACCCTGCGCCAGGCCCGCATGACCGGGACGGTGCAGAACCTGCGCGACCGTCGCTTCGATCTCTATTCGGTGCAGTGGCGCAAGGAAAAGACCCGCAACCCGTGACGCGGGCTCCTCGCGTCAATCGGGAATCGGCAGGCCTCGCGGCGGTGTGATCGCCGCGAGGACGAAGCTCGAGCGCACATCGGCGACGCCGGGCAGCGTGAGGAGCCGGTTCATGCTGAACTCGCCGAACGCGTCCATGTCGGGCGCGACCACGTGGATCAGTAGATCGATCTCGCCGGCCATGGCATAGCAGGCGAGCACTTCCTCGAAAGCGTTGAGCCGCTCGATCAGCCGCGTGCGCCAGCCGGGCTCGGATTGCTCGAGCTTGACCAGCACGAAGGCCTCGATCGCGAAACCCAGCGCCTTGCGGTCGAGCACGGCGCGATAGCCCGCGACGATCCCGTCTTCCTCCAGCGCCTTGAGGCGCCGCAGACACGGCGAAGCGGCGAGCCCCACCTTCTCCGCGAGCGCCGCATTGGTGATCCGTCCCTCATCCTGGATCACGCGCAGGATCCGCCTGTCGGAGGGCGTGAGCGGGCGTTTTGCGTCGGTGGTCGACATGGTCGGGTCTCCCGGTTCGATCTCGTCATGGCAAGGGCTGCGGCGACGTCACCGTCCGATGTCCGCATCAACGTGTTTCGCCCGGCTTTGCCGCCGGCAGGTCCAGAATCGCGACGAGGCCGGGTGCGCCGTCTTCGAGGCGCAGCGACCCGCCGTGGAGGTGGGCTATCGCCGTGACGAGGGAGAGGCCGAGGCCGAAGCCGGGGCGGTTGCGCGAATCCTCGAGGCGCACGAAACGCCGGACGACCCGCTCGCGTGCGTCTTGCGGGATCCCCGGGCCGTGATCGCGCAGACTGACCTGCACGCGCTCGCCCACCCGCCGGGCCGTGAGGCGGATGGCCTTGCGTGCATCATTATCGGCCTCCGGTGCGGCGTATTTGAGGGCGTTGTCGATGAGATTGCTCAGCGCCTGCGCGAGCAATTCCGGTGAGCCGCGCACGGGCAGGTCCGGCGCGATCTCGGCTTCGAGCCGCATGCCGGCTTCCTCCGCGACCGCGTCGTAGAGTTCGGCGACGTCGGTGACGATCGCCGCCGCGTCGAAATCGCGCACGAGTTCCTCGGCATTGCCGGCTTCGAGCCGCGCGATCATCAGGAGCGCGTTGAACACGCGGATCAGGTTGTCGCTCTCCTCGATCGCGCCTTCGAGCGCGGCGCGCAGTTCTTCCGGCGTGCGCGCCTCGCGCAGGGCGTCGTCGGCGCGGTTGCGCAGGCGGGTGAGCGGGGTCTTGAGATCATGGGCGATGTTGTCGGAGACCTGCCGCATCCCCGCCATCAGCTCCTCGATCCGCCCCAGCATGGTGTTGAGGCTCTCGGCCAGCCGGTCGATCTCGTCACCGGTGCCGGCGATGGCGAGGCGTCCACCGAGATCGCCGGCCATGATCGAACGGGTGGTGAGCGTCATCGCCTCGACGCGCCCGAGCAGGCGCTTGGCGACGATCCAGCCGCCGACGCCACCGAAGAGAAACACCCAGAACAGCGACCAGACGAAAGCGCGCCGCACCACGTCGCGCATGCGTTCGTTCTCTTCGATGTCGCGCCCCACCAGCAGCCGGTTACCGCCGGGCAGATGATAGACCCGCACCAATGCCGGATGGATCTGCACATCGTCGTCTCCACGCACCCGCTCGTAACTGATGCGATGTTCTCCGGGCTCCGCCATCAGCCGCGGCGAGAGCGCCTCGACATTGCCGGCGACGGGGCGCCCGGTACGGGTCGTGATCAGGTAGAGGGAGGCCGAGGGGCTGCGCGAGCGCCGGTTGACGGTACGCACCAGTTGCGGCAGCCCGCCCCGCTCGAACTGCTCGGCGAGACCGGTGATTTCCGCCTCGATCGTGGAGAGCATCTGCTGGTTGACGAGACGCTGCGCGTTCCAGGTGACGTAGCCCAGGGTGAAGAAGATCGTCACCGCGAACATCACGAGATAGAAGGCCGAGAGCTTGAAGGCCGTCGTGCGCAGGAGCTTGGCGGGACTGTCGAGAAAGCCGCGCACTCACCCGTCCCTCGCCGGATCGCGCAGCATGTAGCCCGCGCCGCGTATCGTCTGGATCATGGGGTGGTCGAAACCGCGATCGACCTTGCCGCGCAGGCGCGAGACATGCACGTCGATGACGTTGGTCTGCGGGTCGAAATGATAGTCCCAGACGTTTTCCAGGAGCATTGTGCGCGTCACCACCTGCCCGGCATGGCGCATCAGATATTCGAGCAACCGGAACTCACGCGGCTGCAGATCGATCACCCGCCCAGCCCGGGTGACGGAACGCGAGAGCCGGTCGAGAACGAGATCGCCCACCTCGTAGCGCGTCGGCTCGGCCTCGGGCTTGCCGGTACCACGCCGCGCGAGCACCTCGATCCGGGCCAGCATCTCCGAGAAGGCATAGGGCTTGGGAAGGTAATCGTCGCCGCCCGCCCGCAATCCCTTCACCCGGTCGTCGACCTGGCCGAGGGCGGAGAGGATCAGGACCGGCGTGGTGATCTCCTGCTCGCGCAGGGAGCGGATCAGGGAGAGCCCGTCGAGCTTGGGCAGCATGCGGTCGACGATCAGCACGTCGTGGCCGCCGGCCTGTGCCAGGGCGTAGCCGTCGAGCCCGTCATGGGCGACGTCGACGCCGTGGCCCGCTTCACGCAGGCCCTTGGCGAGATAGGCCGCCGCCTCGCGATCGTCTTCGATGATCAGAATCTTCATGGGGGCATACTAACCCAAGCGCAGCCGTTTGCGCATCATTCCGTCGGATGACGTCCAGCGAGGCGTGGAAGGAAGGGCCGGGTCGCGCACCAGGGCACGGGGGGCGTTACCCCGGATTGCGACCCGACCCCCTTCGGATCAGGTGTCGGTAAGACGCCCGATCTCGACGGAGATTTCGCGTACCTCGCCGCGGCGCACGATCTCCAGAAGGATGGTCGTGCCCGGATCGATATCGGCGATCCTCCGCGACAATGCCCTGTGATCGGCGATGGTCGAGCCATCCACCGAAAGGATGATGTCGCCGGATTCGAGGCCCGCATCCTCTGCGGGGCTTCCGGGCTGGGGCTGCGCGACGAGCGCACCCTGCGTGTCGTCGCGGCCCATGGCCTCGGCGATCTCCTCGGTCACCGGCTGAATCTGTACGCCGAGAAAACCCCTGATCACCTCACCTTGTTCCATGAGAGCGGAGACGACGTTGCTCGTCACGTGGGCGGGAATGGCGAAGGCGATGCCGACATTGCCGCCCGACGGCGAGAAGATCGCCGTGTTGACGCCGACCACCTCGCCGGAGAGGTTGAAGGTCGGGCCACCGGAATTGCCCCGGTTGATCGGCGCGTCGATCTGGAGGAACTCGTCATAGGGGCCGGCGCCGATATCGCGCGATTCCGCGGAGACGATCCCCGCCGTCACGGTACCGCCGAGCCCGAACGGGTTGCCGATCGCCACGACCCAGTCGCCGATGCGGCTGCGCTGGTCGGCGAGCGCCACATAGGGGAATTCGTGATCGGGCGCGTCGATCTTGAGGAGGGCGAGATCCGTACGCGGATCGTTGCCGACCACTTCCGCCTCGAAGGTCGTGCCGTCACCAAGGCTGACCTCGACGCTCGTGGCGTTGCGCACGACGTGGTCGTTGGTGACGACGTAGCCGTCGGCGGAGATGAAGAAGCCCGAGCCCTGCGACGCAGCACGGCGCGGCGGACGCTGCGGAGCGGGCTCCTCGCCACGCGGGCCGGGGCCGAAGCCGAAGCCGAATTCCTCGAAACGGCGGAAGAACTCGTAGAGCGGGTGGCCCGGATCGATATCGGGCATGCCGAATTGCTGGCCCGGCCCGCCGGGGCCGCGCTCCCGGGTCTCGGTGCGCTCGGCCTGTTCGCGTTCGATGGTCACGCGCACGGAGACCACGGCGGGGCTCACGCGCTCGACGACATCGGCGAAGGAGGGCATCTGGACGGGCTGTTCGAGGCGCAGGGGTTCGGCTCCGGCCTGCGGATAGGTGCCGACGAGGCCGAGCCCCGATCCTGCCAACAGGGCACCGAGTGCCACCGCGCCGACCATACCGGCGCCCCTGCGGGTGAATGTCCTGATCTGCATACGGTTCGTCTCCGTTTCGGTCGATCTGGTGAATGTGGCTTTTCCGCAATCTACGTATGGCGGCTTACGCGGGTTTCACCGGCACATGAACTTTTGGTAATCTCCATCGGTCGTTCACGGGGGCGCGGGGGCGGATCGCGCCGGGCGATTCCGGCGGAACGGATCGTGGAGGAAGACCCATGCGCAAGGCGATTTCGGAATTGCAGGCCGAGGACGACAGGATGCGCATCACGCGCTGGACCTTCGAGCCGGCAACGGAAACAGGCTGGCATCGCCACGCCTATCCCTATGCCGTCGTGCCCGTACAGGGCGGCATGCTGACCGTTGTCGACAGCGAAGGCGAGCGCGATTACGAGATCCGCACAGGCGAGAGCTATGCCCGCGCCTGCGGCATCGAACACAACATCGTGAACAATACGAACGCGCCGATCGTCTTCGTCGAGATCGAAATCAAGCGCTGAGCGCGATCGTCGCGGCGACCGTCATCGGCGGGTGCGCGGCAATGCGCCCTCCCCGGAAATCGGGGGGATGGCGGTGCTATTGCGGGTCGATGGGGCGAAAAACCCTTTTCGCGAAGCGCTTCTGCGGTTATGGAGAGCGCGCAGGTTGCGCCACCCGAGCGCGCGCAGCCGTCCCCGGAGCCCGTAGCGCTGAGCATGACGTCGATTTTCCTCATCAACGGCCCCAACCTCAACCTGCTCGGCAAGCGCGAGCCGCAGATCTATGGTGCGGACACGCTGGCCGATATCGAGGCGATGATGCAGGCTCGCGCGGCGCAGCACGGGGTCGCGCTCACCTGCCGGCAGTCCAATCACGAAGGCGATCTCGTGAGCTGGGTACAGGAAGCGGGTATGGCGGGCGCGGGCGTGCTCCTGAATGCCGGCGCCTATACCCATACCTCGGTCGCCCTGCGCGACGCGATCAGCGGCAGCGGTGCGAAAGTGGTGGAAATCCACCTGTCGAACGTCTACGCCCGCGAGGACTTCCGCCATAAATCCCTCATCGCGCCCGTTTGTGCAGGCGTGATCTGCGGCTTCGGCAAGACCGGATACATTCTGGGCTTCGACGCACTCGTCACGCTCGCCCCCATTGCCGCCACGGCGCAGAACTGAACAGACACCACGCGGTCCGACTGGAGTTTCAAGAGAATGGCCACGAAAAACCCCTTCGATCCCGAACTCGTGCGAGAGCTCGCCGGATTGATTTCGGAAACGGATTTGACCGAGATCGAGGTCGAGAAAGGGGATCTGCGCATCCGCGTGGCGCGCCAGATCACGCAGATGGTCCATGTCCCCGCGCCGGCTGCGGCGCATGCGCCCGCACCGGCGGCGAGCGCGCCCGCCGAAACCAGGGCCGAGCCCGCCCCGGTCGCGGCGCTCAATCCCAAGGATCATCCGGGCATGGTGCCCTCGCCGATGGTCGGCACGGCCTATCGCCGCGCCTCGCCGGACGCCAAGCCCTTCATCGAGATCGGCACCCGCGTCGAGACCGGCGACAAGCTTCTGCTCGTGGAGGCGATGAAGACCTTCAACGACATCGTCGCTCCCCATGCCGGCACCGTCACGGCCATCCTGTTCGAGGACGGGCAGCCGGTCGAATACGGCGAACCCCTGCTCATCATCGAGTGAGGCGACATGTTCGACAAGATCCTGATCGCCAATCGCGGTGAAATCGCACTGCGCATCCTGCGCGCGGCCAAGGAACTCGGCATCTCCACGGTGGCGGTGCATTCCACGGCGGATGCGGATGCCATGCATGTGCGCCTCGCCGACGAGAGCGTGTGCATCGGCCCGCCCGCCGCGCGCGATTCCTATCTCAACATCCCCGCCCTGATCGCCGCCTGCGAGATCACCGGTGCGGATGCGGTGCATCCCGGCTACGGCTTCCTCTCCGAGAATGCCGCCTTCGCCGAAGTGCTCTCGGACCACAACATCGCCTTCATCGGCCCCAAGGCGGAGCATATCCGCATCATGGGCGACAAGATCGAGGCCAAGCGCACGGCAAAACGCCTCGGCATTCCCTGCGTGCCCGGCTCCGATGGTGGCATCGAGACGGCGGATGACGCGCTGCGGATCGCCGCCGAGATCGGCTATCCCGTTCTGATCAAGGCCGCTTCCGGCGGCGGCGGGCGCGGCATGAAGGTGGCGCGCGACGAGACCGAGCTCGAACACGCCTATACGACGGCGCGCACGGAAGCCGCCGCCGCCTTCGGCGACGACGCGGTCTATATGGAGAAATATCTCGAGAAGCCGCGCCATATCGAGATCCAGATCCTCGGCGACGGCAAGGGCGGCGCCATCCATCTCGGCGAGCGCGACTGCTCCTTGCAGCGTCGTCACCAGAAGGTCTGGGAGGAGAGCCCCTCTCCCGCACTCGACGACGCGGAACGCTCGCGCATCGGCGATATCTGCGCCAAGGCGATGCAGGACCTGCAATATCGCGGCGCCGGCACGATCGAGTTCCTCTACGAGAACGGGGAATTTTACTTCATCGAGATGAACACCCGCATCCAGGTCGAGCATCCCGTGACCGAGATGATCACTGGGGTCGATCTCGTCAACGAGCAGATCCGGATCGCGGCGGGCGCCGATCTCTCGGTGACGCAGGACGAGGTCAACCTGTTCGGGCATGCCATCGAATGCCGCGTCAATGCCGAGCATCCCGCGACTTTCCGGCCCTCGCCGGGGACGATCAGCCAGTTCCACACGCCGGGCGGGCTCGGTGTGCGCGTCGATTCGGCCGCCTATCAGGGCTACCGCATTCCGCCGCACTACGATTCGCTCGTCGGCAAGCTGATCGTGCACGGGCGCACGCGCAACGAATGTCTGATGCGTCTGCGCCGGGCGCTGGACGAGTTCGTCGTCGAGGGCGTCGACACCACATTGCCGCTGTTTCGCACGCTGGTGCGCAATCAGGATGTCCAGAACGGCATTTATGATATTCACTGGCTGGAGCAGTTCCTCGAACGGGTCGGGCTGGACGCCGAATAGCCCAGTGGGAGCAGGCCGGGTATGAGCGGCATCGTCGAGATCACGCCGGAGATCGTTCTTCAGGCCTATGCCGCGGGCATCTTCCCGATGGCCGAGGGCGCCGACGATCCCGGCCTGTTCTGGGTGGAGCCGCATGAGCGCGGTGTGATCCCGCTCGACGATTTCAAAGTCTCCCGCAGGCTGGCCCGCACGGTGCGTGCGGATATCTTCACCGTGCGCGTCGATCACGATTTCGACGCGGTGATCGCCGGCTGTGCCGAGCCCGCACCCGATCGCGAGAAGACCTGGATCAACCACCGCATCCGCGATCTCTTCCGCGAATTGTTCCGGCAAGGCTATTGCCACACGATCGAGGTGTATCACGGGGAGGATCTCGTCGGCGGTCTCTACGGGGTCGATCTCGGTGGCGCGTTCTTCGGCGAGAGCATGTTCCACCGCATGCGCGACGCCTCCAAGGTGGCGCTCGTCCATCTCGTCGCCCGGCTGATCAAGGGGCGCTACAAGCTGCTCGATACGCAATTCGTCACACCGCATCTGGCACAATTCGGGGCTCACGAGGTGCCGCGCAGGGCCTACAAGGTCATGCTGGCGGATGCGCTCACCGAGGATGGCGACTGGCATGCCCTGCCTGCCCGCCCGATATCCGGGGCGCAGGCATTGGCCGCCATCGCGGAAGGCGCCCCGCGCGATTGAGCCGCGCCTCGTTCGGCGAGAACATGCGCGGCGGATACGAGCGAGGCAGGATCATGACGCAACATCGCCTGGACGCGGCACCGCAGAGCGTGCATTGGGGCTTTTTCGACGCGCAGGTCGCGCCCCGTCTCACCATCGCGAGCGGCGACAGCGTCACGATCTCCACCGTGTCCGGCCCGCCCGAGGTGATGCCCGGCCCGGGCTTCACCATCCCTCCCGCGCTGCCGGCGATCCATGCCGCGATGTCGCCGCGCCTGCCCGGTCATATCTGCACCGGCCCCGTCGCGGTGGAGGGCCTGCGCGCGGGCGATGTGCTCGAAGTGCGCATCGACGCGATCGATCTGCATTACGACTGGGGCTACAACACGATCGGCCCCCTGAAGGGCGCGTTGCCGGATGATTTCTCCGAGAACCGCCTGATGCATATTCCGCTCGATCGCGAGCGCATGGTCGGGCGCCTGCCCTGGGGGCTCGACTTGCCGCTCGCCCCGTTCTTCGGCGTGATGGCCGTGGCGCCTCCGCCGGCCTGGGGGGCGATCTCGACCCTGCCGCCCCGGCGCAACGGCGGCAATCTCGACAACAAGGAACTCGTGGCGGGAACCACGCTCTACCTGCCCACCTTCGTCGATGGGGGGCATTTCTCCGTCGGAGACGGCCATGGCGCGCAGGGTGACGGCGAAGTCTGCATCACGGCGATCGAGACCGGCCTGATCGGGCAGTTCACGCTGACGGCCCGCACCGACATGCGGCTCGAATGGCCGATGGCGGAGACGCCCACGCATCTGATCACCATGGCCTTCGATCCCGATCTCGACGATTGCGTCGTCATCGCCCTGCGCCAGATGATCGACGAGATCACCGCGCGCACCCGCCTGTCGCGAGAAGACGCCTATACATTGTGCAGCCTCGCGGCGGATCTGCGCATCACCCAGGTGGTGAACGGCAACAAGGGCGTTCATTGCATGCTGGCCAAAACGCTGATCGAAGGCTCTGCCTGAGGCTACAGCCCTTGGCATGAGGCGCGCGGCCCCGCATCCGGCGTTGCGCGCGATCCCCATTCCCTTCCCGCCCGATTCCCGGCACAGTCGGCAAAAAACGGGCCCCGGCATCGATCCGGGCCGTGAGCGAGGAAACGGGTGATGACGGGGGCATTGGCGCGGTTCACGACGGCGCTGGCGACGCCGAGCGCGGCGCTGGGCATCGCGGTGATGCTGTTTGGCATCTTTCTCTTCGTCGTCAACGACACGCTCGGCAAATGGCTGGTCGCGACCTATTCCGTCGGCCAGGTTCTGCTGATCCGCTCGGCCGCCGCGCTCGTCATCCTCGTGCCGATGATCTGGCGCACGGGGCTCGCGCCGCTGTTTCGCGTGGAGCAGCCGCGCATGCAGGCGACGCGCGTCGGTTTCTCGACCTTCGAGGTCTTCTGCTTCTACACGGCGGTGATCTACCTGCCGCTCGCCGATGTGATGACCTTCTGGCTCGCCGCGCCGATCTATGTCGCAGCGCTCTCGCCGTTCTTTCTCGGCGAGCATGTCGGCTGGCGACGCTGGACCGCGATCGCGATCGGCTTCGTCGGCGTGATCGTCGCGCTCCAGCCCTCGGCGGCGACGCTGACCATGCCCGCCTTCGTCGCGATCGCGGGGAGCTTCGCCTTCGCCTTCATGATGCTGACGGGGCGCTCGCTGCGCGCCACGCCCGACGTCACCCTCGTCTTCTGGCAGACGATCGGCGCGCTGCTGCTCGGCCTCGTCCTCGCGCCGTTCACCTGGGTCACACCGGACGGGTTCGATTTCGGGCTGCTCGCGCTTCTCGGCGTCGTGGCGATGTTCGCGCATATGTGCATCAACCGGGCGCTGAAGCTCGCCGATGCCGCGACGGTGGCGCCGTTTCAATATACGCTGCTGTTCTGGGCGGTGATCTTCGGCTACTTCGTGTTCGGCGACGTGCCGCGCCTCGCCATGCTCGTCGGCGCGCTGATCATCGTGGGGGCGGGCCTGTTCATCTTCTTTCGCGGGCAGAAGGTCGCGCGCGACCCCGATGCGCCGTGATGGGCGGCGGGATAAATCAGGCCCTGGAAAAAACGGAGGGCGGAGCCTTACGAGCCCGGCCATCCGGCGCTAGATCAGGGCAGGAACGATAAAGGGAGCCATCCGTGCCGGTCACCGTTGAGGAAATCCGCGAAGCCCTCGAAACCATTCGCCTGCCCGCCGGCGGCCAGAGCCTGCCCGCTTCCGGGCGCCTCTCGCAGATCGTGATCGAGGGCGAGCGCGTCGCCTTCGCGATCGCGATCGATCCGACCGAGGCACAGGCCATGGCCCCCGTGCGCGAGGCGGCGCAGCAATGCGTCGAGGCGCTTCCCGGGGTGAGCCGGGCGCTCGTCAGCCTCACGGCCGATCGTCCGGCGGGCGAGAGCGGTGGCCCCGCGCCGGCCCAACCGTTGCGCGAACCGGGAAACCGCAAGACCCCGTCACCGAATGCGCGGGCACAGAAGATCGACGGGGTGAAGCACGTCGTCGCGGTGGCTTCCGGCAAGGGCGGCGTCGGCAAGTCCACCACCGCCTGCAACATCGCGCTGGGTCTCGCTGCGCTCGGTTTGAAGGTCGGGGTGATGGATGCCGACATCTACGGTCCCTCCATGCCCAAGCTGTTCGGTTTGGCCGGCAAGCCCAAGGCTGGCCCCGATCGCAAGATCGTGCCGCTGGAGAATTACGGGGTGAAGGTCATGTCGATCGGCTTCATGGTCGACGAGGAGACCCCGATGATCTGGCGCGGGCCGATGGTGATGTCGGCGATTACCCAGATGCTGCGCGAAGTGAATTGGGGCGAACTCGACGTGATGATCGTCGATATGCCGCCCGGCACGGGGGACGCGCAACTCACAATGGCGCAAGCGACGCCGCTCGCAGGCGCCGTCATCGTGTCGACGCCGCAGGATCTCGCCCTACTCGATGCACGGCGCGGCGTCGCCATGTTCCAACGCACCGAAATCCCGGTCCTCGGCATCGTCGAGAACATGGCGACCTATATCTGCCCCGCCTGCGGACATGTGGAGCACATCTTTGGCCATGGCGGCGCGCGGGCGGAGGCGGAGAAGCTCGGTGTGCCGTTCCTCGGCGAAGTGCCGCTCAACATGGCGATCCGCGAAACCTCGGATGCCGGAAGACCGGTCACGGCGGTCGAGCCGACCAGTCCGTTCGCAACCGTCTATCGTGGAATCGCGCAATCGCTGTGGGAAAATCTGGAGAGCGGCGGTTTCCGGCGCGAGGCGCCGGCGATCGTTTTCGAGTAGTGAACCGGTCGCCTACATACATTCCCTAACGTAATAAGTGATTCCCCGGATGCGGCTTCATGGTCGGTTCTGGTCGTGGTCAAGGAGGCGCGACTCACGCGCAAGTCGTGATTCGGCGATTCTTTTGGACGAAAACTTCGATTACGCTCGAAATAACCCGCAGAAATCATGTGAAAAAGCGCACATGCAATATCGCAATCCCCCGAACCCCTGGTTTCAATTTTCGTAAACTTTCGTTTTATCGAATTCTCCCAATGTCTGATATCCGACTGATGTTGCAGGAAAAATTACCGTTCGCTATCCGGTTGTGATATAAATTTAAAGGGTCGGTTCGCCGATCGGTCAATCCAGCGTTTCCGTGCATTGCATCAAAATGTATGCATGGCGCATTTACATTCGTGAGTTTCAGGCTTATGTATACAACACCACTCTCAACCAGAAGATGATGCAAACATGACAACGCGTTGCCCCACAGATATCGACCGCTTCGTCGGACAACGGGTGCGTCTGGCACGACGGATCGCCAAGATGAGCCAACAGAAGCTCGGCGAGATGATCGGCGTGACGTATCAGCAGATCCAGAAGTACGAGAACGGCACGGACCGCATCGGCGCAGGCCGCCTGCACCAGGTCTCGCTCTCGACCGACCAGCCGATCGAGTTCTTCTTCAGCTTCTCCGACGATGTCGAGCCCCGCGAGACCGGGCGTCAGGACATTCTCGCGGATGACGGCGTGCAGCGCCTCATCGTCTCGGCTTCGAAGATCAAGTCGCGCAAGCTGCTCGATAACCTCGCGCAGATCGCGGAGACCTTCGCGAGCACCGAGTCCGCCGAGAGCATGTCCAAACGTGCGGATTGAGCGCTCGAATTGAGCGGGCGGTTCACCCTGCGACGAGCGGCGCCGGCCGGCGCCGTCGCCTACGGGTAGACCACTCGGACGAGCCCCTGCAATCTTGCACAAATACCGATTGATCGCCGGGCCACACCCGGCGATCTTTTTTTTGGCCACATTCCTCGCGATCCGGCGCCTGATCCGGTGAGCGTCACCCCGCCCAGAGAAACGGTGCCCAACAGCCATGCGCGTCTTCCACAGCCCCGCCTCCGTCCGCCACGATCCCGACCGCTATTTCCGTCGCGGTACGATGGTCACGCATCCCGAACAGGCCGATCGCTATGCGATCCTGCTCGATGCCGTCCGCAGCGCACATCGCGTCGCCGAGGCCGGAGATCATGGTCTGGAGCCGATTCTCGCGGTGCATGATGCCGGTTACGTCGCGTTCCTGCGCGAGACCTGGGGCCGTCGCGACGAATTGCCCGGCGTTACGGACGAAGTGCTTTCGGGCCATTTCGCGCGCCCGCACATGCATACGCGTCCCGAAGGCCTGCTCGGCCTGCTCGGATACTACACCGCCGACACCTCCACCCCGATCCGCGCCGGGACCTGGGCTGCGATCCATGGCGGCGCGCAGGCCGCCGTGGATACCGCCGATGCGGCGCTTGATGCGGCACTTGCGGAGGGCTTCGCCTACGCCCTGTGTCGCCCGCCCGGCCACCACGCCTATGCCGATTCCGCGGGCGGCTTCTGCTTTCTCAACAATTCCGGCATCGCCGCGCGGCGGATGCAGGCGCAGGTCGCCGCCCGTGAGGGACGTCCGGCCAGGGTCGCGATCCTCGATGTCGACGTGCATCACGGCAACGGCACGCAGGGCATCTTCTACGAGGCCGACGACGTGCTCACGATCTCGATCCATGCCGATCCGGCGGACTATTTCCCGTATTATGCGGGTTACGCAGAGGAAACCGGGGCCGGCGCCGGGATTGGATACAACCTCAACCTCCCCCTCCCGCACGGCCAGGGCGACGGCGCGTTTCACCGCGCGATCGAGCAGGGGCTTTCGCGCATTGCGCAATACGCCCCCGATGCGCTGGTGGTCGCTCTGGGGCTCGATGCGTCCGAGCATGATCCGATCGGTGCGCTCAAGGTGACGACCCCGGGCTTCGAGCGGGCGGGCGGGCTGATCGCCTCCGCCGGCCTGCCGACGGCGATCGTCCAGGAAGGCGGCTATCTCTGCGACGCGCTGCCGGACAATCTCGCAGCCTTCCTCACGGGCTTCGAGAGCGCGCGCTGAGCCCGGCAATGGCGTTACGCGCCACCCGTCTCGGCCATGAGCCAGGCCCGGGTCGCCGCATCCGCCACGCCGACCTCAATGCGAAACAGAACCGGCGTGTCGTAGGGATGCTCCTCCCGGATCCGCGCCTCGACCGCATCGGCGAGGGCAGCGCGCGTCTTCACGATCGCCGCGACCTCCTCGTCCTGCGCGACCGCGCCCTCATAGCGATAGACCGCGCGCATGCCCGGCAGCAGGTTGACGCAGGCACACAGGCTCTCGCCGACGAGGGCACCCGCGATCCGTTCGGCGGTCTGCGCATCCGGAAAGGTGGTATAGACGAAGAGCGGCTGATCCATATGATGCCTCTTGAAAAGCCTTCGGCGAATCGTCGGCCCGGGAGGCCGGACCGGATTGGTGCGTGAAGCAGCCGCAAGGGCTGCGCGGCGATGAAAACAGGCCTGCGAACCCGGAGCAAGACCGGGAGGGGCGATGGGGAAACAGAATGCAGCGCGACGCCACCATCGCCTTCATGGCGAGTTCCTCCAAGGAGGCCGAACTCGCATTGTCGCGTCTCGGCGAGCGCTACCCGCATGTCTCGCCGGAGGAGGCCGACATCATCGTCGCTCTGGGGGGCGACGGGCTGATGCTGCAGACGCTGCACCAGTTCATGGGTACCGCCAAGCCGATCTACGGCATGAATCGCGGCTCGGTCGGCTTTCTGATGAACGATTTCAGCGAGAACGATCTGATGGAGCGTCTCGCCGCCGCCGAACGCTCCGTGGTGCATCCGCTGCTCCTCAACGTGCGCGACATTCACGGCAACGCGCATACGGCGCGCGCCATCAACGAAGTGTCGATGCTGCGCGAGACGCACCAGGCGGCGAAGCTCTCCATCACCATCGACGGCAAGGAGCGGCTCGGGGAACTCGTCGCAGACGGCCTGCTCGTCGCCACGCCCGCCGGCTCGACCGCCTACAACCTATCCGTGGGCGGGCCGATCCTGCCCTTGAACGCGCCGCTCCTGACGCTCATGCCGATCTCCGCCTTTCGTCCGCGACGCTGGCGCGGCGCGCTCCTGCCCAATCAGGCGAGGGTCGCCGTCGAGATCATCGAACCGCGCCATCGCGCCGTGGCGGCGGTCGCAGACCATACCGAGTTTCGCGACGTCACCCATGTGGAAATCTCCATGGATCGCTCCCTCGATCTGGTCATGCTGCACGATCCCGGTCACTCTCTGGACGAACGCATCCTGCGTGAGCAGTTCGGCGTCTGAGGGGAGGCTGCCATGCGCCTCGAATTCGATCGTCTCTCCATTCTCGTCGCCGAGGACGACGCCTATATGCGCGCTGCCCTCGTGGCGATGCTGGAGGCTTTCGGCGCGCAGGCGATCCATCAGGCGGGGGACGGCGAGACCGCGCTCACCCTGTTTCGCGAGGAGCGCCCCGATATCGTCCTGCTCGATTGGGAGATGCCCGCCCTCGACGGCCTCGCCGTCACGCGCCTGATGCGTGATCGCGAGACCAGCCCCGACCCCTTCGTGCCGATCCTGATGATATCGGCCCATGCCGAGCGGGCGCGCGTGCTCGTGGCGCGCGATGCGGGGATCAGCGATTACCTCGTCAAGCCCGTGATGCCGCGCGTGCTCTACGACAAGCTTCTCGGCCTCGCCGTCGACCAGCGCCCCTTCGTCGCGTCACCCGGCTATTTCGGCCCGCAACGCCCTGATACGGCCGCGGCGCGGCGGCGTGGCGATGGCGATAGCGATGGCGACGGGCGCACGGGAGGGGAGCCGTGAAGATCATCCCCCCGCCCCGCAAGGCAGCTGATGCGCAGAACGCGGTCGAGATCGTCCCCAACCCCAACCGGCTCGCGCGCAAGGCGCTGGTTATGGACAGCGATTACGATCGGGCAGCCGAACCCGCGATCAGCCGGGCGGAGCGCGCGCTGGAACAGGTGCGCCGCCGGCATCGCGCGGAACTGCCGGCTCTCGTCGCGCGGCTCGCCGATCATCACGCGACCTGGCAGGCGCGCCCGCAGGCGCAGGCCGCGCGCGACAAGGTGCTGCGTGCCGCCCACGATTTGCGCGGCAGCGCCGCCGATCTCGGCCAGCCGCTGGTCGGCAGGATCGCCGGCTCGCTCTCGCGTCTGATCGGTTTCCTCGCGAAGCCGCCCGCCGCGCTGCTCGAGGCCCATATCTCCGCCCTGCGCGCCGCGATCCGCCCGGATGCCGATCCGCAGGATCCGGTGGCGCTGGCCGTGGCGCAGGAGCTCGAGGACAAGGTCGCGCAGGCGATCGCGCGCGAACCGGGCTGAGGCGTCGATCAACGGCTCAGAACACGCCGTTCTCCTGCCCCGCCTTGGCCTGGAAGAGCGCGCGCAGCACATGGGCATCGGCTCGCATGCGCTGCATGAAGCGCAAGCCCTCACCGGCGATTTCGAGCCCGTCGGAGCCTTGTGCGAGCGGCCATTCCACGCCCCACATACCCCGGATCGCCTCACCGGGCGAGGCGTAGCGCATGTCGCCGATGCGCAGATAGAGCCCGCCTTCATCCCCCTCGACGATATGCGGATGGATGATGCCGCGCGCGAAACGGCGATAGATTTCGCCTTCGGGCGTGGCGAGAGCCGCATCGGCCAGCGCCTCGGCTTCCGGCTCGCGGTCGATGCGGGTCCAGGTGATCTCGCGGGGTCGCACGGTCGAGACATAGCCGATATGCAGGCTGTCGGTTTCCTGCGTCACGATCCGGCGCAGCCAGGGCGAGAACATCGTCGTCGTCACCTCGTAATCGGTGACGATGCGCTCCTGCGCGCCCGGATCGGCATGCACGAGATCGCGGGCGCGATCGTTCTGGGCGAGCGCGAGGAGGAGGTAGCCCGTGGAAAGGACGAGCGCGCCGAGCGTCATGCCGCGCGCCGCGGGTCGGGCCCAGCCGCGTCGCCAGGCGAGGAACAGCCCGGCGATCAGGATCAGCGTGTAGACCGGGTCGATCACCGGCACGGCGGGCAGGCCGAATTGCCGGTCGCTGAAGGGCGCGAAGAGCTGGGTGCCGTAGATCGTGAAGAAGTCGTTGAGCACATGCGTCACCATCGCGAGCACGACGATGGCGATCCAGGTCCGGGTCACCGCGCGCCCGTCCGCATCGGAGAACGGCTGGCCGCGCCGGCTGCGCAGGGCACGATGCAGCCGCCCCGCGCCATAGCCGATCAGGCCCCCGACGACCGGCCCGAAGAACAGCGAATGCGAGACGCCCCGATGCACGGTGAAATATTCCACCGAGCGCTCCGGCAACGGCCAGAAGACGTCGAGATCGGGGATGATCGCCGCCGCCGCACCCGCCAGAGGTGCGACCCAACCGAGCCGGCGCCCGCCGACGAGATGACCGACAGCGGCGCCGAGCGCCATATGCGTGACTGGATCCATGATCTCTCTTGCTCGCGCCGGGAGCGCGCAGGGACAGCCTCAGGGGGCGGGGACGACGCGCAGGATACGCCCGTTCGCGGCATCGGTAAGCAGATAGAGCGCGCCGTCCGGCCCGCTGCGCACATCGCGGAAACGCTCACCGAGCTCACCCAGAATGCGCTCCTCCGCAATCACCGCATCTCCCGACATGGTGAGGCGCGACACGACCCGGCTGACGAGCCCGCCGATGAACAGATCGCCCTGCCATTGCGGAAAGGCCTCGCCATCATAGAAGGTCATGCCCGAGGGGGCCAGTGCCGGATCCCAATAGAAAACCGGCTGCTCCATTCCCTCACGATGCGTGCCGACGCCGATGCGCCCGCCCGAATAATGCGTGCCGAAGGCGATTACCGGCCAGCCGTAATTGAGCCCCGGTTCGATCAGGTTGACCTCGTCGCCGCCCCGCGCGCCGTGCTCATGCGCCCAGAGCTGCTCCGTTCCCGGGCGGATGGTCGCGCCCTGGACGTTGCGATGGCCGATCGACCAGATTTCCGGCGCCCAGCCTTCCATCGTCTCGTGGGGATTGCCGGCCGGGATCGAGCCGTCGGGATTGATGCGCATGATCGCGCCGATATGGTTGCCCGGCTCCTGTGATTCATCGGAATGATTGCCGCGATCACCTGCGGTGACGAAGAGCGTACCGTCGGGATGGAAGACGAGCCGCGAGCCGAGATGGCGCCCGCCCGAGACGGCGGGGTTCTGCCGGAAGATCACCTCCGGTTCGGCAAAGGCCTCGGCCTCCCGGTCGAACACGGTCCGCGCCACGGTGAGGCCGATCCCGCCGTCGCGCTCCTCGGCATAGGCCATGTAGACGAGGCCGTTCGTCTCGAAATCCGGATCGAGCGCGATGTCGAGCATGCCCGCCTGGCCCTCGGCTGCGACGGGCGGCGTTCCCGCGAGCGGCCCGGAGACGCGGCCATCCGGCGTGACGAGGCGGATCGCGCCGGTGCGTTCGGTCACGAGCATCGCGCGATCGGGCAGGAAAGCGAGGCTCCAGGGATGTTCGAGCCCCGATGCCACGGTCTCGACGAGGAGCTCGTAATCCTGCGTCGTGACGCGCTCGTGCGTGGCGGCAGCCTGGGCGGATGCGCCCGGGATGAAGGCCGGCCCGGCCAGCCCGACGAGGGTGCCGAGCGAAAGCGCGAGCGCAGCAGTTCCGGTATAGCGCGAGATCTGCAAGCGACGGGATCGAGACACCGCAACCACCATCATCAAACCTCCTCCTCCACGCGCGCCCTGCCCGGGGAAACCGACGGCGCGCCTCGAAAGCGAGGTACCGCTTCGGCGCCGCCTGTCAAGGTCGGGAGCAGCGGAACGCGGGGAGGGCGTGAAGATGCCGCGGGCACTTCCTTTACGACGTGCCCGCGCGTTGATGAAGCCGTTTTCCTCCGCGGCATCCTCTGCCACGGGCAAATCCCGCCTCTGCCCGGCATGCGGGGCCGCCGCCGCGACAGATGCGCCTCTCACACCATCAGGGCAGGGGCGAGCCCCGGCTCAGTTGAGCCGGGTCGATTCGAGGGTGGCGCGCATGTCGCGCTGGAAGGCGACGGTGTTGGCTTCGGCGTCGTCGATCGCCTCCTCGACGAGCTTCTTCTGGGCGCTCGCGACATCGTCGAGATCGCGCGACTGGGCGAGGTTGCGCATGAATTCCTGCTGATGCGCGATCCAGCGGCTCATGCAGGCATTCATCTCGAGGGCGTAGGCCATGGGCATGTCGAACATGGCGACGCGCCAGCAATTCATCATTGCGGGGGCGATCCCCATCGGATCGAACTCGGTCTCGGTCTTCTTCCGGTTGGGCATCGTTTCCTCCTCGTCATGATTGCGCCGCCGCTGCTCATGCAAGCTGAAGGCCAATTATGACGACGTGATGGAGGCCGCCTTGATCTGGATCAGGCGCGCGTTGCGACGAAGGTCGCACCGCGCGCTCAGCAGCTCCGGGCGAATGCCGCGAGTTCCGCGTCGAAACGTGGCTGATCCTCGAGGAACGGCATGTGCCCGCAGCCCTCGTACCAGGAGATGCGCGCCTGCGGGGCGATCTCCGCCGCTTCCCGCGTCATTTGCGGCATGATCACGGTATCGGCTTCGCCATGGGAAAAGAGAGCGGGCTTGCTGAGGCCGGCGAGAACGGGCCGGTAATCGGCGTCGCGGGCGCTGACGGCGCGGCGGATGTCGGGGCGCACCAGCATGTTGAAGGCGATGAAGCGCTCGATGGCGGCCTGCGGCACCGGTTTAACGGCGCAGGCATGCACGAAATCGATCATGCCATAGAGCGCCTTCACCGGATCCTTCGACATGCCCTTGGCGGCATATTTGACGAAGGTCTCGCCGGTATAGGGGCCGATGTAATCCTTGCCGATGACGAGCGCGGCGCCGACGAAATTCACGCCGCCGATGGCCGCATTGCCGTATTTGCGCAGATAATCTGCGATGACGAGGCCGCCATAGGACCAGGCCACGACGATCGGTGCGGTGAGTTCCAGCTGCGTGATCAGCCTGTGCAGATCATCGGCCCACAGATCGCCGTCGGCGTAATGTCCGGCACCGTCCGGGGCGTCGGAAGCGCCGTGTCCGCGCAGGTCGAGCCCGATCAGATCGAATTCCTCGGCGAGCGAACCCTCGAATTGTTGGGCGAATGCCAGATGGTGTTGCGACCAGCCATGCAGGAAAATGACGGGTTTCGTCCCCTGCTTGCCGTAGCGTCGCGCCTGCAACGACAGACCGCCGCCGCCCGTGATCGTAATCGTTTCCACCCTGAGCATCCCTTTGCGAGTACCTTTTTTGGAGTTGTGCTGTCTACGCATGGAAGGTGCAAACGTTTTTTCGCAGCCGATCAGCCCGGTAAAGAAGGGCAACATTTACCGAAGCGTATTTGTTGCATTGCAGCATCGAGGTTGCCCAAAAGTTGGGCATGATTGCCTTCGTATCGGCTGTTGACCCTCCCGGTGGACATCCGTAAAGATTTGTTCAAAGCGTGGCAAAGCGCCGTGCCAAACACCAATGGGAGGGGTTTCTCAATGAAAACCAATGATATCATGCGTCGTTCCTTGATCGCAACCGCGCTGGTCGGCGCGCTGGCATTCACCATGCCCGCGACCACCGCGCAGGCCGACGAGCAGAGCTTCCTGCTCGCCACCGCTTCGACCGGTGGTACCTACTATCCGGTCGGCGTGGCGATCGCGACGCTCGTCAAGACCCGCCTCCAGCCGACGATGGGCATCGATCTCTCCGCCATCAGTTCCGCCGGTTCGGGTGAGAACGTGCGCCTCATGCGTGAGGGCGAGGTCGATTTCGCCATTCTTCAGGGCCTGTTCGGCGCTTACGCCGCAACGGGAACGGGCGCGCTGGCCGATGCCGGCCCTCAGGAGAACATCCGTTCGATCACGAGCCTGTGGCAGAATACCGAACACTTCGTCATCCGCTCCTCGGATGCCGATACCGGCACGATCTCCGACATGGGCAACATCCTGGGGCAGGCCGTGTCGATGGGCGCGCAGGGTTCGGGTACCCTCGATTCCAACCGCGTGATCATGGGCAATCTCGGCATGCCGCTCGAGGAGTTCGACCTGGTCTATATGGGCTACAACCCCTCCGCAGACGCGCTGCAGAACAACCAGATCGCCGCCGCCTCCATGCCTGCCGGCGTTCCGGTGGGTGGCGTAACGCGCGCCTTCGCCGCGATGCCCGGCGAGCTGACGCTGCTCGGTTTCACCGAAGAACAGATCGTCCAGGCCAATGGTGATTTCGGCACGCTTTGGACTGCCTTCCACATTCCCGCCGGCACCTATCCCGGTCAGGACGAGGACGTCACCACGATCGGTCAGCCGAACTTCCTCGCCGTGAACGACACGGTGCCGGAAGACGTCGTCTACGAGATCACCAAGGCGATGTTCGAGAACCTCGGATTCCTGCAGGCGATCCACCCGGCGACCAACGAGATGTCGCTGGACGTTGCCCTGAACGGTCTGCCGGTGCCGCTGCATCCGGGTGCGATTCGCTTCTACGAGGAAGCGGGCCTCGAGATTCCGGACAATCTGCGTCCCTGATCGCATGATCCTGGACCGCTGACATTCGAGGAGGGCGTGACCACGGTCGCGCCCTCTTTTGCCTCATGAGGGCGCCGGTTTGCGGCGCATGCGACGAGCTGTGAGATCAGAGCATGAGTGATCCCAACAAGGACCGTGACGCCGAAACGACGCATCCGCAGCCCGGCGACACGCCGCAACCCGGCACCCTCGCGGTCTCGCCGGAAGAGCTTCGCAAGGATGCGCAGGAGGCCGAAGCCGAATACGAGGCCTATGTACGCTCCTTCGATACCGACAACCTGATCGGCAAGATCGCCTATGCGGTGGGTGTCGCGCTGGCTCTGTATCACATCTGGATAAGCACGTTCGGACGGCTCGACACGCTCTGGCTGACCGGTGTCCACTTTGCCGGTTTCGGCTTTCTCTGCGCCCTGCGTTACCCGCTCTACAAAGCCAAGACCGAGGCCGGCGAGAAGATCGTGCTCGCGATCGACATGATGATCGGCCTGATCGTCGCGGGCGCAACCTTATGGCTGCTCTCGGATGTGCAGAGTATCTTCGATCGCGGGCGCATGCAGGGCATCCAGACCGTGCTGGCCTTGATCGTGATGGCGGGTGCGATCGAGTTCACCCGGCGCGCCACGGGGCTCATCATCCCCATCCTCATCCTCGTCGCGCTGACCTACGTCGTCTGGTGGGGGCCCGCCGTCAGGGGCGTGCTGCGCTTCAGCGGCTTGTCGGTCGACACGCTGATCTTCCGCTCGATCCTGGCCGATGAGGGCATGTTCGGCTCGATCGCGCTGATCTCGGCGACTTACGTCTATCTCTTCATCATCTTCGGCGCCTTTCTCGTGCGCTCGGGAGCGGGCGTGTTCATCGTCGACCTCGCCCGCGCCATGGCCGGACGGTTCGTCGGCGGGCCGGGCTTCGTTTCCGTGTTCGCGTCGGCATTGACCGGCACGACGAGCGGCTCGGCGGTGGCCAATACGGTATCGACCGGGGTCATCACCATTCCGCTGATGAAGCGGGCCGGCTTTCCGCCACGCTTTGCGGCAGCAGTGGAATCGGCTGCTTCGACGGGTGGCATGATCATGCCGCCGATCATGGGGGCGGGCGCCTTCGTGATGGCGACCTTCACCCAGATCTCCTATCTGACCATCGTCGCGGTGAGCTTCCTGCCGGCGATCGTCTACTTCCTCTCCGTCGCCTTCTTCGTGCGTATCAACGCCAAGAAATACAATCTCAAGGCCATGGACGACGATGCGCCGACCGCGTGGGAGGTGCTCAAGAAAGGCGGTCCGTCCTTCCTCATCCCGATCTTCACGCTGATCGGCCTGCTCGTCGTCGGCTATACGCCGACCTATGCGGCGGGCTTCGCCATCGCGGCCTGCGTCGTCGCCTCCTGGTTCACGCCGAACAAAATGGGACCCAAGGCGATCCTCGACGCATTCGCCCTCGGTTCGACCAACATGATCATGACCGCCGTGCTGCTCGTCGCGGTGGGGCTGATCATCAACGTCGTCGCCATGACGGGCATCGGCAACACGATCTCGCTGATGATCGCGCAATGGTCGGGCAACAATCTGCTGATCGCGCTCGTGCTGGTGGCCCTGGCCTCGCTCGTGCTCGGCATGGGGCTGCCCGTGACGGCCTCCTACATCGTCCTCGCGACATTGTCGGCGCCGGCTTTGCATCTCTTGATCCAGAACAACGCGCTGATCGACGCGATGGTCGCCGGGCAGATTCCGGAGGCGACGCGGGTGATCTTCTCGCTGGTCGATCCAGCCGCGCTGGCGGCTCTGGCGGAGCCGATGAGTCGCGATTCGGCACTCGCGCTCGTCAATGCCGCGCCGCCGGAAATCCTCTCGCAGGTCTATCCGCAGGTGCTCGACGCGCATGTGATCACGATGGCGCTGCTCTCGGCGCATCTGATCATCTTCTGGCTGTCGCTCGATTCGAACGTCACACCGCCCGTCTGCATCACCGCCTTCGCGGCGGCGGCGATCGCCAAGACGCCTCCAATGCGCACCGGCCTCGAAGCATGGAAGGTCGCGAAGGGCCTGTATCTGCTGCCGGTGCTGTTCGCCTATACGAACTTCATCGGCGGCGGCACCTGGGAGGTGATCCATATCTTCGTGATCGCGGTAATCGGCGTCTACGCGCTCGGCTCCGCGATCGAAGGGCATATGGAGGCGCCGTTGAACTGGCCGGTGCGGATCGCGCTGTTCGGCTTCGGCGTCGCGCTGTTGTGGCCGAACACGCCGATCGCCGAGGCCATCGGCGCGGTGGGTGTGATCGCCATCATCGTATGGAACTACCGTACCGATTGGCGCATCCAGCGAGAGAAGCGCGAGGCGCGTGCGGCTGCGCGGGCGGCGAGCCCGGCCTGACGGCGCATCATCGGCGAAACTCATGGATACGGCGCGGGAGATATTCCGCGCCGTATCTCGTTTGAGGGGGCGGATCCGGCGCTCATAAGCACAACCGTTTCCGGCTTGTTCGCGTTGTGCGGTTGCAGATAGATTGTTAATGATGCGTTAAGGCAATTTCAGATTTCAGGTGGCGCCCGTCTTGCGTTTCGCCCGCCCGACCCCCGCCGCCGGCTCCAGGCGTCATCACCGATCGAGCGCACCGCATGGAGCGGGGGCAGCCGCGATCCGTCACCTGATTCGTGCCGCATGCCTCGGCTGCTTCCTCACCTTGTTGCCCATACTCACCTTGTTGCCCGCCATCGACATCGCACAAGCATCGGCGACGCAAGCGCCGGGTGGACGAGCTTCCGGCGAGGCGCGTGAGGCGGAGGATGGCGATCGGGACCCGGTCGGCGCACGGAAGGTCACGCGGCGTTACGACCGGGTGCTGTTTTCGTCCGTCGAACTCGCAGAAATCTCCATCTTCGCCGGCAGCGGGATGAAGCACAGCCTGTCGGGGGATATCGAAGCACCGGGACCGGTCGCGCTCTTCATGACCAATCTCGGCGCGACCCGGCAGCGCTGGGACGGGCCCGACGGTTTCGTCGCTCACGTCCCGCGCCTGACGCAGATCACGCGGGTCTATTTCGGCCGACAGGCCAATACGCGGATCGGCTTCCTGACGCTCGTCGCCGGTCCCGAGATGATCCGCGCCCAGACGCTCGGGGAGGATGCCCTGCCGCGCTGGCAGGCGACCCGGCTCGGCGCGGCGTTTCTCGGGGAATTGTGGCGCGAGGCTCCGATGCCGGGCAGGGCGGGGTCGTCGGGCCGCAGCTATCTCCTCCATGCGACCTTGATGGCCGGCTCCGCCTTGCCCTCGGTCTGGGGGAGGGTCGCCGGCGGGATCGAAATCGCCGACGGTGTCTTCGCCGGCCCCGAACTGACCGGATATGCCGAGCCGGGCTATCGCGAATGGCGCGTCGGCGCACATGTGACCGGATGGCGCGTCGGACCGGTCCGGCTGCGGTTTGCCGGTGGCATCTCCATGCCCGAGGGCGGTCGCAACGACGTCTATCTCGGCCTTCAGGCGCATATGTTGCGCTGAGCGGCCGCAGGGGCGCATCCGGCCATGTTTTTGCCTATTCAGTAACATCCCTTGCGTGACACCGTGTCGCCGGGACATTACATCGTCAGGCGAAGCGCTTCACTGTAGATAGGTGCCATGTCGATCTGGATACTCTTCATCGCGATGACCGCGGCCACGATCATGGCGGTCCTCTGGCCGCTGTCGCGTCCGCGCAGGGCGTTCGGACCCGCCTCGGCTGCGGAAGGGGAGCGTCTGTTCTACGAGGAGCAACTGCACGAGATCGACCGTGATCTCGCGCGCGGCATGTTCACGCCCGAGGAGGCCGCAGCGGCGAAGGCCGAGGCGGCGCGGCGGCTGATCCGCGCCGATGCGCGGCGCGAGGCCGGCGACAAGTCCCTCGATGAACCGGCCCTGCGCCGGCGCCGTGCGACCTCGGCGCTCGCTCTCTCGGCGATCCCGCTCGTGGCACTCGCGATCTACGGCGCGCATGGTTCTCCGGAAATGCCGGGTCAGCCGCTGAGCGCGCGGATACAACCCGTCTCGCCGGATGGTGACATCGACATGAATCAGGCGGTGGCGCAGATCGAGTCCCATCTCCAGCGCAACCCCGAAGACGGGCAGGGCTGGGAGGTGATCGCGCCGGTCTACCTGCGCATGGGCCGTTTCGACGATGCCGCGCTCGCCTATCAGCGCGCATTGCGCCATCTGGGCGAGGATGCCGAGCGGCTGGCGAATTTCGGCGAGGCGCTGGTCATGGCGTCGGAGGGCATCGTCTCCTCCTCGGCGCGCGAGGCTTTCGAGCAGGCGCTCACCCATGACGCCCGCCATCCCAAGGCCCGCTTCTTCCTCGCGACGGCGGCGCATCAGGACGGCGACGAGGATATCGCCCTGGAGCGCTACGGCAGCCTGCTCGCCGATTCCGCGCCAGATGCCCCCTGGGTGCCGGTGGTGCGCCAGCGTATCGCGGCTCTGGAAGGCGAGGGCGCCGCCGCCAGCGACGCGGGCGAGGCGGTCGGCAGCGGTGCGATCGCCGGTATGGTCTCGGGGCTCGCGGAGCGGCTCGCCACCGAGGGCGGCAATGCCGAGGAATGGGGCCGGCTCGTGCGCTCCTACGCGGTGCTCGGGCAGGAAAACCGGGCGGCGGAAGCGCTGGCGGAAGCGCGGCGCGCGCTGGCCGGCGACAGCGAGGCGATCGCGCATGTCGAGGACGTGGCGCGCGAAGCCGGTATCGATCGAGAGTGAGAAAGATGACACGCAAACAACGCCGTCTGGTCCTGATCGGTGTCTCGGGCGCGGTGCTCGGCCTGTCGCTGGGCCTCGTGCTCTTCGCCATGCGCGACACCATCGTCTTCTTCCGCGCGCCGAGCGAAATCGCGGCCCAGGGCTTCGACGAGGGTGTGCGTTTCCGCCTCGGCGGCCTCGTCGAGGACGGCTCGATCCGCCGCGAGACCGGGCAGATCCATTATTTCCGGGTCACCGACGGCGGCGCATCGATCGAGGTGCGGTATCAGGGGCTCTTGCCGGACCTGTTCCGCGAAGGGCAGGGTGTGGTAACCGAGGGCGCGATCGACGGTTCGGGCCTGTTCCGGGCCGACACGGTGCTCGCACGTCACGACGAGAACTACATGCCGCGCGAAGTCGCCGATGCGCTCAAGGCGCAGGGCGTCTGGCAGCACGGGGATCCGGCGCCCGGCACGCAATGAGGGCCGGCCGGGTCGTCATCGAGGTTCAGGGGCGCGAAGTCGAAGGGGTGGTGAATTGCTGATCGAGGCGGGACATTTCGCACTGGCGCTGGCGCTCGGCCTGTCGGTGATCCAGATGGTCGTCCCCTTCTGGGGGGCGCGCAGCAACGATCCGGTGCTGATGGGGGTCGGCGCGCCGGCGGCGATCGGCGTCTTCCTGCTGGTACTGTTCTCCTTCGGCGTCCTGACCTACGCCTATGTCACCTCCGACTTCTCGGTGACGAACGTCTACGCGAATTCGCATTCGCAGAAGCCGATGCTCTACAAGGTGACCGGCGTCTGGGGCAATCACGAGGGCTCGATGCTGCTCTGGATCGTGATCCTCGCCCTGTTCGGCGCGCTGGTGGCGATCGCGCGCAATTCCGTGCCGCCGAAGCTGCGCGCCAACACGATCGCGGTGCAGGCCTCCGTCACGATCGCGTTCCTGCTGTTTCTGCTGCTCACCTCGAACCCGTTCGAGCGCATCCCGCAGGCGCCGTTCGAGGGGCGTGACCTCAATCCCATCCTCCAGGATATCGGCCTCGCGATCCATCCGCCGCTCCTCTATATCGGCTATGTCGGCTTTTCGATCACCTTCGCCTTCGCCATGGCGGCCTTGATCGAGGGCAAGATCGACGCGGTCTGGGCGCGCGCGGTGCGCCCCTGGACGCTGGGCGCATGGCTGTTCCTGACGCTGGGTATCTCGATGGGCTCCTACTGGGCCTATTACGAGCTCGGCTGGGGCGGCTGGTGGTTCTGGGACCCGGTGGAGAACGCTTCGCTGCTGCCCTGGATCCTCGGCACCGCACTGATCCATTCCACCGTGGTGATGGAGAAGCGCGACGCGCTCAAGATCTGGACGATCCTGCTCGCGATCCTGACCTTCTCGCTCTCGCTCATGGGCACCTTCCTGGTGCGCTCGGGCGTGCTGACCTCCGTGCATGCCTTCGCCGTCGACCCCGATCGCGGGCTGTATATTCTGGGGATCCTCGTCTTCTTCATCGGCGGCTCGCTCGCGCTCTTCGCTTGGCGCGCGCCGTTGCTGCGCCAGGGCGGCATCTTCGCGCCGGTCTCGCGCGAGGGCACGCTCGTCGTGAACAATCTCTTCCTCGCCACCGCCTGCGCGACGGTGCTGATCGGGACCCTCTATCCGCTCGCGCTCGAGGCGGTGACGGGGGCGAAGATCTCGGTCGGGCCGCCCTTCTTCAATGCCACTTTCGTGCCGCTGATGGTGCCGCTCTTGCTGCTGCTGCCCTTCGGCCAGGTCATGGCCTGGAAGCGCGGCGACCTCTCCGGCGTGGCGCAACGGCTGGCCGGGGCGATCCTGATCTCGGTGGTCCTCACGGTGATCGTCTACGCCTTCACCTTCGGCGGTCCCGTCGCGGCGCCGCTCGGCGTCGGGCTCGGCATTTTCCTGATCGTCGGCGCCTTCAACGAGATCGTCACACGTTCCTTCAACGGCGGGGCCGGCCTGAGCGAGGCCATGCGCAAGGCGCGCGGCCTGCCGCGCTCGACCTGGGGCACCGTGGTCGCCCATGCGGGTGTCGGCGTCACCGTGATCGGCATCGCCGCCACCGCCTGGTCGACGGAGCGTATCGTGACCATGCGTCCCGGTGACGTGCAGCATGTGGGCGGAGCCTATTCGGTGCGGCTCGATGCGGTATTCCCGCGTACGGGGCCGAATTTCCAGGAAGACGTGGCGCGCATGACCGTGTTCCACGGCGACCGGGAGATCGGCCAGAGCGAGACCTCGAAGCGCTTCTTCCCCGCCCGCAACATGCCGACGACCCAGGCCGGCCTGCACACCGTGGGCTTCTCGCAGGTCTATCTGAGCTTCGGCGAGCCCCAGCCAGACGGCTCGCTCGGTCTGCGGCTCTATTACAAGCCCCTGATCCTGCTGATCTGGATCGGCACCGTGATCACGGCGCTCGGGGCCGGGATCGCGATGACGGACAGGCGCTTCCGTGTCGGTGCGCCCGTGCGTGCGCGTCGCGAGGAGCGCGTGCCCGGGGCGACGCCGGCACCGGCGGAATGAGGAGGGTGCCGATATGACGGCCTTCACGAGAGTTTTCGCCGGAACTTCGATCTTCGACGGGGCGTCTGCCTTGGCCAGAGTCTCTGCAATGGCGCTGTGCCTCGCCGCCGCGATGATGCTGTCGGGCGCGCCCATCACCGCGACGCCGGCGCTCGCGGCGCCGCAACCCGACGAGATTCTCGACGATCCGGAACTGGAGCGCCGGGCGCGGGCGCTGTCGGCGAATCTGCGCTGCCTCGTCTGCCAGAACCAGTCGATCGACGATTCCGACGCCCCGCTCGCGCGCGACCTGCGCGTTCTGGTGCGTGAGCGGCTGGTCGACGGGTATTCCGATCAGGAGATCGAGGATTTCGTCGTGGCCCGCTACGGGGAGTTCGTGCTCTTCACGCCTCCGTTCAACGCCAGCACCGTGTTGCTCTGGGGCTCGCCCGTGCTGGTGCTCGGTGCCGGCGCGCTTGGTCTCGTCATCGCCCTGCGCCGGCGCCGCGACGTCGCGCCGACGGTCACTGCCGATCTGACGCCGGAAGAGCGTGCGGAGCTGGAGCGTATCCTCGCCGGTGAGGCGCAGGGCAAGAACGACCCTGCAGGCAAGGCCTGACGGCGCGCCTCAGGACGCGTCGCCGCCTTCGCGGGGGATCATCACGACCGTGCCGTTCTCGATGGCGAGGGAGAGCCCGCCATGTTTGAGCGCGAGCGCCTTCTCGCCGAACAGGCCTCGGCGCCAGCCTTTCAGCGCGGCGACATCGGCCTCGTCGTCATCGGCGATCGCTTCGAGATCGTCGACATTGGCCACGATCTTGGGGGCGACGTCGTTCTGCTCGCAGACGGCCTTCAGGAGCACCTTGAGCAGATCCACCGTGGCGCCCACGTTGTTGCGCCCGCGCGGCCGCTCCGGCAGCTTCAACTCGGAGAGATCACGGGCGAGCCCCGCCTCGATGGCGGCGAGGGCGCCGGCGCCGTTGCGTGAGCGCTCGAAACCGTTGGGCACCGAGCGCAGACGGGTCATCGCTTCGATATCGCGCGGCTGCGAGATCGCGAGTTCGACCACCGCATCGTCCTTGAGGACGCGGTTGCGCGGCACGTCGCGTTTCTGCGCCTCGCGCTCGCGCCAGGCTGCTACTTCGATCAGCACGGCGAGTTCCTTGACCTTGCGAATGCGCCCGATCAGGCGGCGATGGGCGCGGTAGGGATCGCCCTCATAGGTCGCGGGGTCGATCAGAACCGCCATCTCCTCGTCGAGCCAGGCGCTGCGTCCGGTCTCTTCGAGCCGCGCGGCGAGGATCTCGTAGATCGCGACGAGATGGGTCACGTCGGAGAGCGCATAGGCGCGCTGCGCCTCGCTCAACGGACGGCGCGACCAGTCGGTGAAGCGCGACGACTTGTCGATGCGCGCCTTTGCGAGATCGTTGGCGAGTTGTTCGTAGGAAACCGAATCACCATAGCCGCAGACCATGGCCGCGACCTGCGTGTCGAAGAGCGGCGTGGGAATGACGCGGCCCATGGTCCAGATGATCTCGACGTCCTGGCGCGCGGAATGGAACACCTTGACGGTGCCTTCATCCGCCATCAGCGCGAAGAACGGTGCGAGATCGATCCCGTCCGCCAGCGGATCGATCAGTACGGCTTCGTCCGGTGATGCGATCTGGATAAGGCAGAGCCTGGAGTAATACGTCGTCTCGCGCATGAACTCCGTATCGACCGTCACGAAGGGATGCGCGGCGAGACGTGTGCAGGTCGCCGAGAGTTCGGCGTTGTCGGTAATCAGTTTCATGAGATTGCTTTGCCGCGTGCGAGCGCGATGTGCAAGGGTGAAAGCCACAGAACGCACGGGTTCTGTGGCTTTCACGGTCTCATCTACTCGTCAGGCCGAATGGATTGCGTCGATCCTGTCGGCAAGTCGTGCGGCGAGCGCGGCGAAACCTTCCGTCGTCGGGTGCAACTCGTCGCGCCAATGCGAAGGATTCGAAATCGTGTTCCGCAAGTCGACATAGTGAACCCGTTCCGCGCCGATATCCGTATTGATCGCATCGGCCAGCTCGTTGAGAGCCCTGTTGAACTGGTCGGTTATCCGACGCGATATGTCGGCATGCTTCGCACGCGGGATCCCGAGGGCATCCATCGGTGCCTGAAGCCAGGGACCCTCTCCCGTCGGAATGGCGTAATCGTATCCGTGGATGACGGCCTTGAGCGCGGGATAGCGGCGCAAGCTCTGCCGGATCATCACCTCGATTGCATCGACTGCCGCCCAGAACGTGTCGGAATAGGGGATCGTGCGCGTGTAGTCGGCGATATCCCGATCCCCGGCCTCGAGAAATTGCTTGAGCTTCCCGTTGCCGAGCAGGTCGTTCCCGCCGGCGCTCAACAGCAGGATATCGGCGTTGACCCTTCCCAGTTCCGTGAGAAGGCTGTTCTCATCATTGATGAAGCCACGCATCGTTATCGCAACGTCTCCCGGCTTCGCCTCGGTAAAAACGGCATACCGTTCCGCAAGCTGCGCGATGAGATCGGTCGGCGCATCGGATATCCGGTGCGGCCCGACCTGCTTCGGATAACAGAACCAGGAATCGCCTTCCGCCAGAATGATCGGCCCGGTATAGCCATCCCGGATTTTTTTCCGTGCGGCCCGCAATCGTGCCGGATTGGTACTCGCGGCTGCAACTTCCATCAAAGCAGCGCCCAGCAGCTGCCGTAAATCCTTGAACCAGATTGACATGCCCCATCCCCCAATTGTTTAAAGCTTGGTAATACAATGATTGCGCGAATCGATGGGCTTGACAAGTCTGGCGAACAATGTGCAGTCCACGCTGGTCCCATTCCTCGAAGAAAACCGGTTCCATGCATCGCTATCGCACCCATACCTGCGCCGCTCTTCGCGAAACCGACATCGACGGTCAGGCCCGCCTGTCCGGCTGGTGCCACCGCATCCGCGACCATGGCGGCGTGCTGTTTATCGACCTGCGCGATCATTACGGCATCACGCAATGTGTGGTGGACCCCGATTCGCCCGCCTTCAAGCTGGCGGAAACGCTGCGTTCGGAATGGGTGGTGCGGCTCGACGGCAAGGTGCGCCGGCGCCCGCAAGGCACCGAGAACCCCGATCTGCCCACCGGCATGATCGAAGTGTTCATCACGGATCTGGAAGTGCTCGGCGCCGCCGACGAATTGCCGATGCCGGTCTTCGGCGAGCATGATTATCCGGAAGACATCCGCCTGAAGTATCGCTTCCTCGACCTGCGTCGCGAGAAGCTGCACGCCAACATCATGAAGCGCGGCCAGATCATCGATTCGATCCGCCGGCGCATGAAGGAGGGCGGTTTCTTCGAATTCCAGACGCCGATCCTCACCGCTTCCTCGCCTGAAGGCGCGCGCGACTTCCTCGTGCCCTCGCGCTTGCATCCCGGCAAGTTCTACGCCCTGCCGCAGGCGCCCCAGCAGTTCAAGCAGCTCGTCATGATGTCGGGCTTCGATCGCTATTTCCAGATCGCGCCGTGCTTTCGCGACGAAGACGCCCGCGCCGACCGCTCGCCCGGCGAGTTTTACCAGCTCGACGTGGAGATGAGCTTCGTCACCCAGGAAGACGTCTTCCAGGCGGTGGAGCCGGTTCTGCGCGGCGTGTTCGAGGAATTCGCCGAAGGGCGCAAGGTCACGCCGGTCTTCCCGCGCATTCCCTATGCCGAAGCGATGCTGAAATACGGTGTCGACAAGCCCGATCTGCGCAATCCGCTGATCATCTGCGACGTGACGGAGGAGTTCTCCCGCGAGGAGGTCACCTTCAACGCTTTCAAGAACGTCATCAAGGCGGGCGGCATCGTACGTGCGATTCCGGCGACGGGTGCGGCAGGCCAGTCGCGCTCCTTCTTCGACAAGCTCAACGACTGGGCGCGCGGCGAGGGTGCGGCGGGGCTCGGCTACATCGTCTTCGAGGATGACGGCGGCGAACTCGTCGGCAAGGGGCCGATCGCGAAATTCATTCCCGCAGAGGTGCAGAAGCTGATCGCGGCCAAGGCGGGTATCGCTGCCGGCGATGCGGTGTTCTTCTCCGCCGGCGAGAAGGCGAAGGCCGTGGCGCTCGCCGGCAAGGCGCGCACGCGCATCGCCGAGGAACTCGACCTGATCCCCGATGGCGAATTCGCCTTCTGCTGGATCACCGATTTCCCGATGTACGAATGGGACGAGGACGAGAAGAAGATCGAGTTCTCGCACAACCCGTTCTCGATGCCCAATTACGATCTCGACAAGTTCCTCGCCCTCAATCCGGCGGATGCCGACGAGATCCTCGGCATCACCGCCTTCCAGTACGACATCGTCTGCAACGGCGTGGAGCTCTCCTCCGGCGCGATCCGTAACCACCGCCCGGACGTGATGCGCAAGGCCTTCGGGCTCGCGGGATATGGCGAAGACGTGCTCGAAGCGAAATTCGGCGGCATGCTGCGCGCGCTCTCGCTCGGCGCGCCCCCGCATGGCGGCATCGCACCGGGCATCGACCGCATCGTCATGCTGCTGTGCGGCGAGCAGAACCTGCGCGAGGTCGTGCTCTTCCCGATGAACCAGCGCGCGGAAGACCTCCTGATGAGCGCGCCTTCCGAGGTCAGCGCCAAGCAGCTGCGCGAATTGCATATCCGGCTCAATCTGCCGGAGTGATCGGGGCGCTGCCCATCGCATATGCGCCCCCGCGCCATGGCGGGGTCGGCTTGGCGCGGGTAGATTGTGCTTCGCGTCATGCGAGGCCTTCATGAGCATCGTCTCGCGGGGTGGCGCCTCGCGCGGCGGCACCCGTCCCGCATGATCCCGAATGTCTGGTGAGAGGTGATTGCGGCATGAGAGCGCTCTGGGACGAAATGCGCGGCGGTTTCGCCGCGATGCATCCGAGCCGCTTCCCCTATGCCAAATTCGCCGCCGCTCTCGTCCTCGGCTTCATCGGCGGGGCGATCTTCAACGCGCTCGAATTGCCGCTGCCCTGGATGCTGGGGCCGATGACCTTCTGCACGGTCGCCGCGATCATGCGCGCGCCGATCGCGGCACCGGCGGTGGTGCGGCCACCCATGTCGGCGGTGATCGGCGTGATGCTGGGCGCGGCCTTCACGCCGGCGATCTTCGGCAGCCTCATCGGCTGGTTGCCGACGATAATCGGGCTCGCCTTCTTCGTCGCCGTGTCGGGATTCGCCTGTGTCCTGTATTTCCGCATGATCGGGCGGATGGACATGACGACGGCCTATTTCTCCGGCATGCCGGGCGGTCTCGTCGAGATGGTCGTCGTGGGCGAGGAGCGCGGCGGAGACGGGCGTACGATCGCGCTGGTGCATTCGGCGCGCATCCTGCTCGTGGTGATGACGCTGCCCTTCCTGATCGAGCTCGTCGAGGGTGTCTCGCTCGGCGGGCGTTCGATGATGGGGCCCTCGGTCACCGAGGCGCCGCTCACGGCCGAATTGTGGATCATCGGCTGCGGGCTGGGCGGCGCGGTGCTCGGCCACCTGCTGCGGCTTCCGGCGAAATATCTGCTCGGTCCGATGCTCGTCTCCGCCTTCGTGCACGCGACCGGCATCACCGATTTCCAGCCGCCGGCGGAGATCGTCCAGGGCGCGCAGATCGTGCTCGGCGTCACCATCGGCTGCCGCTTTCTGGGGACCGCGCCGCGGGTGATCCTGCGCATTCTCGCACTCTCCTTCGGCTCCACGCTGATCCTCCTCGCGATGACGCTGGGCTTCGCGATCATCGTCTCGCGCTTTTCCGATTACGGCGTCCTGCCCCTGATGCTGGCTTACTCTCCCGGAGGCCTGGCCGAGATGAGCCTCGTCGCGATCGCGGTGCATACCGAGGTCGCCTTCGTGGCCGCCCACCACATCATCCGCATCTTCTTCGTGATGGTGAGCGCCGGCCCGGTCTTCGCGCTGATCTATCCCGGACGCGGCGACAAGGGCACGATTCCGCGCATGCGCGACG
>JBJHBI010000015.1:0-69892 GCA_050485405.1 Salinarimonadaceae bacterium | reverse complement strand
ATCTCAAGCCCTCCGGCGCGCATTACATGGAGCATTTCCACTGGGCCGGCGGTATGCCCGCGCTCCTTCGCGAATTGCGCGACCATCTGATGCTCGATACGCCCACCGTCGACGGCGTGAGCCTGGGCGAGGTGATCGACCGGGCCGAGGACGTCCCCGGCCAGAGCATCATCCGCACCCGCGCGAACCCCTTGAAGAGTGGTGGAGCGACGGCGGTCCTGCGCGGCAATCTCGCCCCCGACGGCGCCATCATCAAGCAATCGGCGGCCTCGCCCGAGCTCTTGCGCCATACCGGGCGCGCAGTGGTGTTCGATTCGGTGGTGGACATGACCAACCGCATCGACGATCCCGATCTCGACGTGCGCGCCGACGACGTTCTCGTCCTGCGCAATGCTGGACCCAAGGGGGCGCCGGGCATGCCGGAGGCGGGCTACCTCCCGATCCCGCGCAAGCTCGCCCGGGAAGGCGTGAAGGACATGGTGCGGATTTCCGATGCGCGCATGAGCGGCACCGCCTTCGGCACGATCGTGCTCCATGTCGCCCCGGAAGCCGCGATCGGCGGCCCGCTCGGCCTGGTGCGCGACGGCGACACAATCAAGCTCGACGTCGAGGCGCGCCGGATCGATCTCGACGTCGCCGAAGAGGAACTCGCCCGCCGCCGCGCAGAATTCTCCCCGCCCCCCCATATGGCGAACCCGCAACGCGGCTATCGCGGCCTCTACCTCGCTCAGGTCAACCAGGCCGGAAAAGGCTGCGACTTCGACTTCCTGCGCGGCGACGGGGAGATTTGAGGGCGTTAGTGATTTGTATTGATCTGCGCCCTGAGGAGGCCGGCGCTCCCTGAGCGGGCGTGGCGAGTATGCGGTCCGGGGCAATATAGTGCCCCGGACGATTCGTTTGACTTCGGGCTTCAGGCGGCGACGCGGTACGAACCCACTTGCGAGCCGTCTATGACGATCTGCGGCGTTTCGGCAGTCGGGGTGCACCAGCTCGACAGGTCCGCTATGCGCGGGTTGTCGAGTTCCAGCGCCTGTATGGCATGCAGCCGGATCAGGGCCTCGGCATTGCTGTCGATCGCCTCGACCTCGCCGCGTTCCCAGCGGCTGATCGCGAGAGGCTCGCGATGAACCAGCCGGGCGAGTTCGGCCTGCGTCATACCCATTTCCGTACGCAGGAAGCGCAGCTCCTTGCCGGTCATGCTGGATCGCTTTTTGGTGATCCCTTCCGCGATGGCGCGGTGCAGGCCGTGCACGTTCGGAATATCGATGCATTCTTCGCCTGCATCGTCGGAAATGAAGCTTACGCCGACGATCAGGACATTGTCGAGGCCGCATTCCGTGTAACGATACTCAGCCATTTTTCTCTCCATCCTGTTCACTGCGGGTCTATTCTCATTCGTCAACCCAAATCACTGTAATTATCTTGATCCATCGTGTTTTGCACATGGTACGACGACAATGTGGACCGATCTGTTATTCGAGTTCGGTGATCGGCTTTCGATTCGGTACTTGTATAGACCTTCTCGTGTCGACGGTTACGGTTCACTATGGAAAAATCCATTCTTCAAGACATAGTTCACATCACCTATTATCAGATCGCGCGCTACCAGTTGCTCTCTGGCATGGCGTGTATACGTTATCGACAGCTCCGCATGATTGGCAATTTGACGAATCGTTGTTGTTGCATCCGGAGGGCTCCAGGGTTGTGGCTTCGCCATTCGGTCTCCTTTTCAGACAATGACATATCATGGTGATAAGTTGTAAGGCCGAAGATGGGTGGTTTCGGCGGTTTGTTCAAGACCTGGAATTGCATATTTTGGGCTTCTCGGTTTTTCTCCGGGGGCGTAATCGATGCAGGTGAGGCGTGAGTGGGACACGACGCACGGCATTGCACGCCGCGCGGCCATTCCCCGCGTGGGGCGCATCAATTCACGCTTGCCAGCGTCGATATGCTCTGCTACACGGGCGCTTCTTCCGCAGCGGTGCTGCCTCTGCGGGCTTCGCTTCGCGCGAACGGGTGTATAGCTCAGTTGGTAGAGCAGCTGACTCTTAATCAGCGGGTCCTAGGTTCGAGCCCTAGTACACCCACCAATCTCCACGAATGATCTGACTGCTTTCGAGTAGCCGTCCCGGCGCGATCGCCGGTCGCTCGTTGCGGCTGCGACGATGCCGGGGCTTTGGTCGTGGCGCAAACATGCTATGCACGAGGCGTGATCGTCGAAGGAGACACGCTCGATGCAGGACAAAGCCGCCAATCCGTTGCTCGCCGGCTGGGAAACGCCCTTCGCCGCACCGCCCTTCGCGCAGATCCGTCCCGAACATTTCCCGTCCGCCTTCGACGCGGCTCTGGCCGAACATCGTGGCGAGGTCGACGCGATCCGCGATCAGGCGGCTGAACCGGATTTCGCGAATACCATCGCGGCGATGGAGCGTGCGGGGGAGCGCCTGAAGCGCGTCGCCGGCGTGTTCTTCAACCTCTCGGGCGCGCATACCAATCCCGATATCCAGAAGATCGAGCGCGAGATCGCGCCGAAGCTCTCCCGCCATGCGAGCGCCATCCATCTGGATCCGAAGCTGTTTGCGCGGATTGCGGCGATATACGAGGCGCGCGAGAGCGCGGGCCTGAACGCCGAGCAGATCCGCCTCGTCGAGCGCTATCATCTGGGCTTCACGCGGGCGGGCGCGCATCTCGGTGACGCGGAGCGCGAGCGGCTCGCGGCGATCGGCCAGCGGCTGGCCGAACTCGGCACTGCGTTCTCGCAAAACGTGCTGGCAGACGAGAGCGGCTTCACGCTCGTGCTCGAAGGCGAGGAGGATCTCGCCGGTCTGCCCGATTTTCTCGTCAAGGCCGCAGCCCGCGCCGCGCGCGATCGCGACCTCCCGCAGGGCCAATACGTGATCACGCTGGCGCGCTCCTCGATCGAGCCGTTCCTGCAATTCTCGTCGCGCCGCGATCTGCGCGAAAAGGCGTGGCGCGGCTGGATCATGCGCGGTGACGGCACGGCGCACGACAATGCCGCCATCATCAGCGAGACCCTGAGCCTGCGCGACGAGCGGGCAAAGCTGCTCGGCTACGCCGATTACGCCGCCTACAAGCTCGACGACACCATGGCGAAGACGCCGCAGGCGGTCTCGGATCTGCTGCAGCGGGTCTGGCAGCCGGCGGTGGCCCGCGCCGATGCGGAGCGCGACGCGCTCGCCGCACTGGCCCGTGCAGAGGGGGCGAACGACGCCATCGCGCCCTGGGACTGGCGCTACTACGCCGAGAAGGAGCGCCAGCGCGCCCATGCGCTCGACGAGGCGGAGATCAAGCCGTATTTCCAGCTCGACAACATCATCGAAGCCGCCTTTCACGTGGCGCAGCGCCTGTTCGGCCTGCAATTTTCGCCGCGCGACGACGTGCCCGTCTACCATCCGGATGTCCGGGCCTGGGAGGTGCGCGATGCGAAAGGCGCGCATATGGGGCTGTTCTACGGCGATTATTTCGCGCGCCCCTCGAAGCGCTCCGGCGCCTGGGCTTCGAGCTATCGCGGCCAGCGCAATCTCGATGAGCGCGTGCGCCCGATCATCGTCAACGTGATGAATTTCTCTGCCCCCGCTGATGGCGAACCGGCGCTTCTCTCCTTCGACGATGCGCGCACGCTGTTCCACGAATTCGGCCACGCGCTGCACGGGCTTTTATCGGACGTAACCTATCCCTCGCTCGCAGGCACGAATGTGTCGCGCGATTTCGTGGAACTGCCCTCGCAGCTCTACGAGCACTGGCTGGAAGTGCCGGAAATCCTGGAGCGTTTCGCTCTGCATGCGCAGACCGGCGCGCCGATGCCGAAGGAATTGCGCGAGCGGCTCGCGGCGGCCCGCAACTTCAACCAGGGCTTCGCAACGGTCGAATATTGCGCGAGCGCGCTCGTCGATCTCGACATGCACGCCCAAGCCGGGGAGGCCGCCGCCGACCCGATCGCCTTCGAGCGTGAGGCTCTCTCACGCATCGGCATGCCCGATGCGATCGAGATGCGCCACCGCAGCCCGCATTTCCAGCACATCTTCTCGGGCGACGGCTATTCCGCCGGATATTATTCGTATCTGTGGTCGGAAGTGCTCGATGCCGACGCCTTCGCTGCCTTCACCGAGGCGGGCGATCCGTTCGACCCGCAGATCGCGCAGCGGCTGCACGACTACATCTATGCGGCGGGCAATCTGCGCGACCCGGAAGACGCCTATCGCGCCTTCCGCGACCGCCTGCCCGATGTCGGGCCATTGCTGGAAAAGCGCGGGCTGGCCTGAAGGCTCGGGGGAGGGGAGGCGCGGCGCCCTCGGGCCCCGCTTTCCCCGCTCAGATATCCAGATCGAGATCGGTGGCGAAGGCAGCGCGTTCCTGGATGAAGGTGAAGCGCGCCTCGGGCTTGTTGCCCATCAGACGGTCGATCGTGTCGCCCGTCGCCTCACGGTCATCGGCATGCACGGCGACGCGCAGGATCGTGCGCTTTTGCGGGTGCATGGTGGTTTCCTTGAGCTGCGCCGGCATCATCTCGCCCAGACCCTTGAACCGGCTGACCTCGACTTTGGCGTTGGGCTTGAACTCGCGCTTGATCAACTCTTCCTTGTGCGCGTCGTCATGGGCATAGACGGTCTTCGCGCCGTGGGTGAGCTTGTAGAGCGGCGGGACGGCCAGGTAGAGATGCCCTTTGTCGATCATCTTCGGCATCTGCCGGTAGAAGAACGTGATCAGCAGTGACGCGATATGCGCGCCGTCGACATCGGCATCGGTCATGATGATGACCTTGTCGTAGCGCAGGTCCTCGTCGCGATATTGCGCGCCGGTGCCGCAGCCCAGCGCCTGGACGATATCGGCGAGCTGCTGGTTCGCGGCGAGCTTGTCGCGCCCCGCCGAGGCGACGTTGAGGATCTTTCCGCGCAGCGGCAGGATCGCCTGATAGGCGCGGTCGCGGCCCTGTTTGGCCGAGCCGCCGGCGGAATCGCCCTCGACGATGAAGAGTTCGGATCCGGCCGCACCCGCATTGGTGCAATCGGCGAGTTTGCCGGGCAGGCGCAGCTTGCGCGTCGCCGTCTTGCGCGCGACTTCCTTCTCCTGACGCCGGCGCAACCGCTCCTCGGCCCGGTCGACCACCCAGTCGAGCAGGCGCGCGGCCTGGTTGGGGGAGGCGGCGAGCCAATGGTCGAAGGCGTCGCGGATCGCGTTCTCGACGATGCGCGAGGCTTCGAGCGTGGCGAGCTTGTCCTTGGTCTGGCCCTGAAATTCCGGCTCGCGGATGAAGACCGAGAGCATGGCCGCGCAGCTGGTCATCACGTCGTCGGCATTGACCTGCGCCATGCGCTTTGACTGATTGACCCGCTCGGCATGGTCGCGCAGGCCGCGCAAAAGCGCCATGCGCATGCCGCTCTCATGCGTCCCGCCCTCGGGGGTGGGGATGGTGTTGCAATAGGAGGAGGAGAAGCCGTCCTCGACACCGCCGAGCCAGGCGATCGCCCATTCGAGCGAGCCGTGGCCGCCGGGCTTCTTGATCTTGCCCGCGAAGATCTGATCGGCGACGAGTTCCTTTCCGGTGATCTCGGCGGCGAGATAATCCTTCAGCCCGTCGGGAAACTTGAAAACCGCCTCCGGCGCCACGCTGTCGCCGGCGAGTTCCGGCGCGCAATGCCAGCGGATCTCGACGCCGCCGAACAGATAGGCCTTCGAGCGCGCCATGCGGTAGAGCCGCGCCGGCGAGAAGGTCGCGCCGTGAGCGCCGAAAATCTGCGCATCCGGTTTGAAGCGCACCCGCGTGCCGCGGCGGTTATGCACCTTGCCGAGGGTTTCGAGCGGCGTCACCGCGTGGCCGCGCTCGAAGCATTGCCGATAGAGCACCTGACCGCGCGCCACCTCGACTTCGAGCCGCTCCGACAGCGCGTTGACCACCGAGACACCGACACCGTGGAGGCCGCCGGAGGTCTCGTAGACCTTCGAATCGAATTTTCCGCCCGCATGGAGTGTGGTGAGAATCACTTCCAGGGCGGATTTGTCCGGGAATTTCGGATGCGGATCGACGGGAATGCCACGCCCGTTATCCGTGACGGTGAGAAAGCCGTCGGCCTCGAGCGTGACGTCGATGAAGCTCGCATGGCCGGCCACGGCCTCGTCCATCGCGTTGTCGATGACTTCGGCGAAGAGATGGTGCAGCGCCTTCTCGTCGGTGCCGCCGATATACATGCCCGGGCGCCGGCGCACGGGTTCGAGCCCTTCGAGAACCTCGATGGTGGCGGCGGTGTAGCCGGCTTCGCCCATCGTCGTTTCCGGGGAGGTGGTCTGCGGGGCGTTATCCAGTGCAGCGCGCTTCTTCGTGGTGCGCGTGGTCGCGGCGGGTGCGGGCGCATCCGTCTCGTCGTCCTGTGCCTTAACCGCCGCGCCGCCGAACAGATCCGCCTTGCTCATACCCGCTCGCTCTCGCTCTCGCTCTCGCCCTTGCTCGCTCGCCCGCCCGGAATGCCGATCGCGCTCCGGATGTGCGTGATTCGCGCCTCGCGCCTGTGCGTTTCGCTTGTAGCGCGCGCGTCGCCCGCGAGGCAAACGCGCGCATCACCCTTCTCGATAGCGCGCCGGGCGTCGCACGACCAGCGCGACGCATGGCTTCTCCACTGCCAATTCGTTGCTCGTGCCGTCATGCGCGCCGGCTTGTCACGCGGGCGCCGCGTCCTGTAGGCAGAAGGGGAATGCGAGAGGAAGGGCTCATCATGCAGGACGAAGACACGGTCGCGGCGCTCAAGCAGGACATGCCCGCCTGGTGCGCGGCCCTGCGCGATCGCATCTGCGCCGCATTCGAGGCGATCGAGGCGGAGGCCGAGGGGCCGTTCTTTCCGGAAGCCGAGGGACCCGGTCGCTTCGAGCGCACGCCCTGGGAGCGCAAGGATCATTCCGGCGCCAAGGGTGGCGGTGGGGTCATGTCGATGATGAAGGGCCGCGTCTTCGAGAAGGTCGGCGTCCACATCTCCACCGTACACGGCGAATTCGCCCCGGAATTCCGCGGCCAGATCCCGGGCTCCGACAAGGATCCCCGCTTCTGGGCCTCGGGCATCTCGCTGATCGCCCATCCCTGGAACCCGCATGCGCCGACGGTGCACATGAATACCCGCTTCGTCGTCACCACGAAGCCCTGGTTCGGCGGCGGGGCCGATCTCACACCGCTCCTCGACCGCAGGCGCGTCCAGGAGGATCGCGATGCGCAGGCCTTTCACGGGGCGATGCGCGCGGTCTGCGAAAAGCACGCGGCGGTGGCCGATTACCAGCGCTACAAGGAATGGTGCGACGAGTATTTCTTCCTCAAGCACCGCAACGAGCCGCGCGGTATCGGCGGCATATTCTACGATTACCACTGGTCGGGCGATCCCCAGGCCGATTTCACCTTCACCCGCGATGTCGGCGAAGCTTTCCTCGCCACCTATCCCGACATCCTGCGCGCCAATATGAGCACGCCCTGGACCGAGGCCGACCGGCATGAGCAGCAGGTGCGGCGGGGGCGTTACGTGGAGTACAATCTGCTCTACGATCGCGGCACGATCTTCGGTCTGAAGACCGGCGGCAACGTCAATTCCATTCTGTCGTCGATGCCGCCGACGGTGCGCTGGCCGTGACGAGGCCGAGGAAAGAGCAAAAAGGGGAGAAACCACCATGAGCAAGAGCTTCGCCTCGACCGGCGACATGAGCGAGAAGACCGTCACCTTCGCCGAGATCGGGCCCGATCTCTACGCCTATACCGCCGAGGGCGATCCCAATTCAGGCGTCATCGTGGGCGATGATTGCTGCATGGTGATCGATGCGCAGGCCACACCCGCCATGGCGAGCGACGTGATCGCGCGGGTGGCGAAGATCACCGACAAGCCGATCCGCTATGTCGTGCTCACGCATTACCACGCGGTGCGGGTTCTGGGCGCCTCGGCCTATGACGCGCACGGGGTGATCGCCTCGGATGCGACCTATCGGCTGATCGAGGAGCGCGGGCAGCAGGATTGGGAATCGGAATTCGGGCGCTTCCCGCGTCTGTTTCGCGATGCCGAGAGCGTTCCCGGTCTGACCTGGCCCAATCTCGTCTTCGGCGAGGAGATGACCGTCTTCCTCGGCAAGCGCGAGGTGAAACTGTATCATCTGGGCGCGGGCCACACGGCGGGGGATATCGTCGCCTGGGTGCCGGATGCGGAAGTGATGTTCTCCGGCGATCTCGTGGAGTTCCACTCGGCCTGCTATTGCGGCGACGCGCATCTGCGCGACTGGCCGGGCACCCTCGACATGATCCGTGGCTTCGACCCCAAAGCGCTCGTCCCCGGGCGCGGCGATGCGCTGACGAACCGCGCCACCGTGCATGAAGCGATCGCGATGACGCGTGATTTCGTCTCGACGCTCTACACCACGGCGGAGCTCTCCGTCGCACGCGGGCGTAGCCTGAAGGAGACCTACAAGGAAGCGCGGGCGGTGATGGATCCGAAATTCGCCGATTTCGCCATCTACGAGCATTGCCAGCCCTTCAACGTCGCGCGCGCCTTCGACGAGGCGTCGGGCATCGACCATCCGGTGATCTGGACGGCGGAGCGCGATCGCGAGATGTGGGCCGCCCTGCAGGGCTGATGGGACGGGCGCCGGTGTCGATCCACACCCGGCGCCCTCGCTTTCCGCTCAGGCCTTGACGGCACCGGCGAGGTGATCGATCGCTGCCTGCACGCCGCCGCGCTCATGCGGCACGTCGAGCGCTTGCAGCGCCATCTCGACGGCGCCAAGCGTGCCCAGCACCATCGGTGCGTTGGTGTGGCCCATATGGGCGAGCCGCAGAGCCTTGCCCGAGAGCTCGCCGATCCCGACACCGACGACGACGCCGCAATGGGTCTTGCAATATTCGAGGATCGGCTCGGGCGTATAGCCGTCGCCCATCAGCACGCAGGTGACCGAATCGGCGCGCGCCTCCGGCGCCTCGATGTTGAAATCGAGGGCCCCGCCGCGTGACCAGACGCCGACCGCTGCGCGCGTCGCCTCGGCGAGGAGACGATGGCGGCGAAATACCGCGTCGAGCCCTTCCTCGAACAGCATGGAGAGCGCCTCGCGCAGGCCGAAGAGCAGATGCTCGGGCGGCGTGCCGCAATATTTCTGATAATGCTGCGGGCCGTGGCGTTCGGTCCAGTCCCAGTAGCGCGTGCGCAGATCGGCGCGGGCATGCGCTTCGAATGCCCGTTCGTTGCGCGCGACGAAGCTCAGGCCCGGCGGTGTCATGAGGCCCTTCTGCGAGCCGGAAAGCGCGATATCGATGCCCCATTCGTCCATCGAGAACGGCATGGTGCCGAGCGATGCGATGGTATCCACCATATAGAGCGCCGGGTGGCCGGCAGCGTCGATGGCCTTGCGGATGGCGGGGATGTCGTTGACGACGCCGGCTGCGGTGTCGATCTGCACCACGAGTACGGCCTTGATCTCGTGCGCCTTGTCGGCGCGCAGACGCGCCTCGACGGCTTGCGGATCCACCGGCAGGCGCCAGGATTGCGGCAGGATTTCCACATCGAGCCCGAGCAGCCCGCCCATCTCGCCCCAGCCGACGGCGAATCGCCCGCTTTGCAGGACGAGGACCTTGTCGCCGCGCGAAAGCACGTTCGTCAGCGCCGCTTCCCATGCGCCGTGGCCGTTCGCGGCATAGATGTAGCTCTGGCCCTCGCTGATGCCGAAGATCCGCGAAAGCCCGCTCAGGCAGTCGCTCGTGGTGTCGAGAAGATCGCCGGCATAGATGTCGATGGCCGGGCGATGCATCGCGGAGAGGACACGGTCGGGGACCGTGGTGGGTCCGGGAATCGAAAGAAGTTCACGGCCATTGGCGAGTGTCATCGTGGAATCCGATCATGCGTGCAGAAATTTGTCGCACGATCGTTGGCGAGCCGTGACGTAAAGTCCAGCCCACTTTTGTCGCAGTGCACATCGTGCCTTTTGCACGAATTGCCCGCAATTGCGCGCCGCTCGAAAACGGCTGCCTCTTCGGTCTGGTAGATTCCAGCGCCCATGGCCGGAAAAGAAAGCACAGGATGTGCGAAACCAACAGCGATACACAATCAGAAGATCAAAGGCAGTAACCGATCCGCGAAAATTGCGGATGGCTTCGTCCAGCTCAGCGGAACATGTAGCCGAGATAGCGCTTGGAATCGATGGGGTCGTACCCCAGCTCGGTCCGCAATTTCTTGCGCAACTTGCTGATGTGGCTCTCGACCACGCATTCGTCGACGTTCTCGTTGAAGACGCCGTAGATCGCGTTGAAGATCTGCGCGCGCTGAACGCGTTTTCCGCGGTTGCGCACCATGTATTCGAGGATGCGGCGCTCGCGACGCGGCAGCATCATTGTTTCGCCACGGATCTCGGGGTCGCGCCCGTCGAAATAGATCCGCATGTCGTCGATTTCGCACATATCCGTGCGCTCGAGTGCCCGGCGGTTGAACGCGCCGACACGGGCCATGATCTCCTTCACGTGGATCGGCTTGCGCACCACGTCGTCGACGCCGGCGGCGAAGAGGCCGAGTGTCTGCTCCAGCGAATTGGTGTCGTTCATGGCGATCACCGGCGCCTGGCAGCGGCTCTTGGCGAGGCGCGGATAACGTTCGCGTTCGTCGCAGTCACCCAGCAGGATGGCTTCGATCGCGGAGACGTCCGGATCATCGGCTGCGCTGATCCAGTCGCAAAAATCGCCGGGCTTGAAACCCATCGCGGCGACACCCTCGCGATCGAAGCCGGTTCGGTATCCGGTCGTCACGAGGTCCCTTTCATCGACAATAACGTACATCGACTACCCCCTTCTTTGTTGGTGGTTGTATTGGTAGTCATCGGGGGGAGGAAGGCAAACGGAAAGATCTTAATTTCCGTTAGTAATTTTCTCTACGGTTCAGACAGGTTTTCTACTGAAGACACAATATGTATCAAAATTGCTCGAAAACCGTCCCCTAATGAACCGTGAATGTCCTGTTTCGGTACATCTAGGTCTTATAGTCGACTTTCTCGACTTGGTACAGATCCCGAGCTCCTTCATCGCATGCATTCGTTAAGCGGCACTGAAACGAATTGCATACACAGCTTGCTCCGGACTGTAGCGGAGCTTGCCCCGGACTGGTGTCGCGCGCTTGTGGAAAGTGGTGGCGATCGCCCGTCTCCACTCTCGCCAGGCGCGCAATTCGCGCTAGGAACTAAGCTAGGATGTCCGACCGGGAGGAAATGCGTTTCGTGGCTCTCAACCTGCTCAAGCTCTGTGTCGGCGCCGAGTCGATCCGCGATCTCGAGGCGTGGATCGAGGAGAACCGTATTCTCGCAAAGCGCCTCGGCCGCCCCTTCGAGCAGGCGCATACCACCCGCATGGTGCCCAAGCGCGCCGACGAGATCATCGGTGGCGGCTCGCTCTACTGGGTGATCAAGGGCCAGATCAGCGCGCGCCAGACGCTCCAGGCGATCCGCCCGTTCAAGGATGCGGCCGGGATCGGGCGCTGCCACCTCGTGCTCGAACCGAAGGTGATCCCGGTCGAGCCACGGCCCTGTCGGCCCTTCCAGGGCTGGCGCTATCTCGCCGCGAAGGACGCGCCCGCCGATCTCACCCGCGAGGCGGCGCAGGGGCTGGCCGCCATGCCTGAGGACATGCGCCGCGAACTCGCCGAGCTCGGGCTGTTGTGAACGCGCAGGCGCGGCTTCTCGGTCGTTGGTTGCGGACCGAATGGCTGCTCGTCCTGCTCATGCTTCTCTTCCCGCTCATGCTCGTGCTCGTTCCGAGCTCGCCGGCGGCGCTCGCGGAACTCGTCGACTGGAAGACGATCGGCGCCCTCGCCGGGTTGATGGTGCTCAGCCGTGCGCTGGAAGCGAGCGGCCTCATCGACAGGGCCGGGCGCTACGTCGTCGTGCGGCTGCGGGGCGAGCGCGTTCTCGCGATGGCGATGGTGGTTTTCGCCGCCATCCTCTCGGCGATCGTGACGAACGATGTCGCGCTCTTCGTGACCGTGCCGCTCACGCTCGCCCTCGCGCGGCTCGCCCCGCTGCCGGTCGGGAGGCTCGTGATCTTCCAGGCGCTCGCGGTGAATGCGGGGTCGGCCGTCTCGCCGGTGGGCAATCCGCAGAACCTTTATCTGTGGCAGCTCTCGGAAACCGGTTTCGGCGCATTCGTGATGGTGATGCTGCCGGTCTGTGCCGCCATGCTCGCGATCCTGCTCGTGCTCATTCCTTTCGCCTTCGCCCGGCGCAGCCTGAAGCTCGGGGAGCCTCCCGCCGCGCTGCCGCTTCAGCGCGGCCTCATGATCACGGCTATATGCGCTTACCCGCTGTTTCTGCTCCTCGTGAATGCCGGGCTCGCGGTGCCCGCTGCCGCGATCGTGACCGGCTTGTGCGCGATCTTTCATCGTAGCGTCCTGCGTCTCGTCGATTGGCCGCTTCTGCTCGTCTTCGTCCTGATGTTCGTCAATCTCGGGCTTCTTGGCCGTCTGCCCGCCATCGCCGATGCGGTGCCGGTGGCGATGGACATGCCGGGCGGGGCCTTCGCGCTCGGGGCGCTGATCTCGCAGGTCATGTCGAACGTGCCGGCGGCGATCTTCCTCGCGCCCTTCACACAGGATTGGCAGGCGCTCGCCTGGGGCGTGAATGTCGGCGGGTTCGGCCTCGCCATCGGCTCGCTCGCCAATCTGATCGCGCTGCGGCTCGCCCGCCAGCCCGGCCTGTGGCGGGAGTTCCATTATTGGTCGGTGCCGGTCTTTGCGCTCAGTTTCGCTGCAGGAACGATCTTGCTGGCGCTTGCGCCGTAATCGCCGGGCACTCGCTTCTTGAACGTGCGCCGCAAATGGCTAGGCTGGCCGGCAATCGGCAAGGACGGGGGAGTAGGCTTTGGCTGAACAGGCGGCGGAGCATACGGGCGGGGGCGGTGATCAGGCGGAGAAGGTCGTCGAGCTCGAGCGCGCCCTGCGCGGCAAGGGCGTGCGCATCACCCGCCAGCGTGCGGCGCTCCTCAGCGTGCTCGCCGCCGCCGAGGATCATCCCGACGCGACCGAGCTCCACCGCCGCGCCCGCGAGATAGACGCCTCGGTCTCGCTCTCGACGGTTTATCGCACGCTGAGCCTGCTCGAAGGCCAGAGCGTCGTCCAGCGCCATGCCTTCGAGGGCGCGCCCTCGCGCTTCGAGACGGCGGATGCGCCGCATCACGATCACATCATCGATCTGGAGACCGGCGACGTGATCGAGTTCTATTCCGAGCGCATCGAGCGCCTTCAGGCGGAGATCGCGGCGGAACACGGTTTCGAGCTCGTGCATCACCGCATGGAGCTCTATTGCCGCAAGGCCGGACCGCGCAAGACCGGCGCGCGCAAGACCGGACCGCCCAAGGGGGCGCAGAAGGGGAATCGCCAGCCTCGCAAAGCCGATCGGAAAGAGTGAACGCGCTTCAGCGGCGGCGCAGCCGCATGGCCGCGAGGCTCGCGGCGACGGCGCCGGCTGCGAGCATCGCCGCACCGAGCGCGAAGAGCGGCATGTGGCTCTGCGTCCAGCCGAACAGCCAGCTCATGATGTAGCCGCCGCCCGCCTGGGCGAGGGCAAAGGCGATGGTCATCGCGCCGAACAGCCGCGCCTGTGCGGGCCCATGGGCGAGCATCGCCGTGAGCCCCGCCGCGAGGGCGACCATGCCCGGCGTCAGCGCGCCCACGAGAAAGGCCGAGAGGGCGAGCACCGGTGCCTGGGTCGCGATGAGCGGCAGCGCCACCGCGAGCGACTTGACGAGCAATGCGCCGATGAAACTCGGCATCAGGCCGAAGCGCCCGGCGATCAGCCCGCAGATCGGCGCCCCGACGACGGCGCCGGCGCCGAATATCGCCCAGTAGAATCCCCCGGCGAACTCTCCCTGTCCGAGCCCGCGCGCCACGAAATCCGACAGAAACAGCGTATGCGGCACGAAGCCGATCCCGTCCGAAGCATAGGCGACGATGATCAGGAGGACCGTGATCCGGCCGGGCAGGGGGGCGGTGGACGGAGTGGCATGCAGCGCCGTCTGCGGCCATAGCCGCCAAGTCATTGCGGTCAGCGCGAATGCCGCGAGGCCGAGCGTCAGCCAGGCCACGACGAGCCCCGACGCGGCGATGCCGGGCAGGACCGTTCCCGAGACGATAATGCCGAGGCCGACGCCGACGAAGATCATGCCCGAGACGCGGGCGCGGGCTTCGACCGGTGTCGCGGCGAGGATCATGGCCGGCCCCAGCACCATGATGACGGCCCCCGCCATGCCGGCCACGAAGCGCCACGGCGCAATCCAGTAGAAACCGAGCGGCCATGCGCAGGCGACCAGACTGATCGCCGCCGCGAGCAGGGCGGTGTTGAGGATTGCGATGCGCTCCGGGCGCGCGGCCAGCGCCTGACCGGCGAGCGCGCCGGCGAGATAGCCCGCGAGATTGGCCGCCCCCGCATAGGCGGCCTGCGATTCGGTCAGCCAGTCCTGCGCGACGAGCGCCGGCAGGAGCGGCGTGTAGGCGAAACGTCCGAGCCCCACCCCAACCAGCACGGCCAGCAAACCGGGAAGCCAGAGCGGGCTGCGGGCGAGGTTCATGCTGAGGGCTTTCGGTGCGGATCGGCAGAGTGGGCGCGTGACGGGTCTCCTCTAGCGCCGATCGGCGCAGCGGGACACCCGTTTTCGCATGTTGCGCGCTCAATAGGTGGCGCGACCGCCCGACAGATCGAACACGGCGCCGGTGGTGAAGGAATTGTCCTGCGATGCGAGCCAGGCCACCATCGCCGCGACTTCCTCGGTTTGCACGAAGCGCCCGCGCGGGATCTTCGAGAGCATGAAATTGATGTGCTCCTCGCTCATCTGCTCGAAGATGCGCGTGCGCGCGGCAGCCGGCGTGACCGTGTTCACGGCGATGTCGTAGCCCGCGAGTTCCTTGCCCATGGATTTGGTGAGCGCGATCACTGCGGCCTTCGACGCCGAATAGGCCGAGGCATTGGGATTGCCCTCCTTGCCCGCGACGGAGGCGATGGTCACGATGCGTCCGTATCCGGCCTCGATCATGCCCGGGATCAGCGCGCGGCAGCACAGCCAGGTCCCGTCGACATTGATGCGCATCACCCGGTCCCATTCGTCGAGCGGATATTCCCAGCTCGGCGCATTGGCTCCGGCAATGCCCGCCGAAGTGACGAGGATCGCGACCGGCCCGTCTGCCTGCACCGCCTGCGCCGCAGCCCCGACCGAGGCGTTGTCGGTCACGTCGACCGCCCGCGCGCCGACACCTGCGCCGATCGCCTGCGCGGTTTCCTGTGCGAGCGCGCCGTCGCGATCCCAGATCTCGACCTGCGCACCGCCTGCGACCAGCCGCTCCACCACCGCGCGCCCGATCCCCTGCGCCCCGCCGGTCACTACGGCCTTGCGGCCTTTCACGTCGATCTGGTTCATCTCTGTCCTCCCCGATTATATTATTGTCGAAACAGGCCTCCCTCCCCAGCGGGGAGGGATTCTCCTGTTTGATCCTGTCGTACCTTGTTGCCCCCTGTCTCGCAGCGAATCACGGTACTCGTTGATCACTTGAGGTACCGGTACCTCAAAAAGTGAGGGATGCCTTTTTGACAAGCTGCAAAAGGGTTTTTCGTTTACGACCATTTCCTGGTCCCTGAGAACTGCCGAAACCGTGCAGACGCCGCCTCGATGACCCGCATCCTCCCTGATACCGGCTACAGAGGAAATGAAAATGCGAAATTTACTTCCTCATTGATCGTGGTGACGACCTGAGCTACTCCCCGATTCTTTCACAGATTTCGGGGTGACTTAAGCTACTGCCCGCACCTGCTGATCGGTTTCGATGTTTGTGAAGCAGACCACGCCGGGTGGCCGTCCGCCATGGGCGCGTGTGGCCGCTGGTGGTTCTAGAAGGGCATCCACGACCTATCCCTGTCGTGGCCTGAGACCCAATCTCCCGGGCGCGCTGGTAGACGCATTCATATTTCGGCAATCGCCGGAGACGCTCAATGAAGATGTTGTCGAGGCGGCGGCCATTTCCATCTATGGATTTCCGGGGCCCCCCAACCCGCTTCGGCCGGTCGGCCCATGCGAAGGGCGTGAACTGCGAGCCCTGAGCATTGGATCGCCTTGTTCAGAGTATGGACACAAGAGTTCGTTTCCTGCGTGTTCGAGATGCGCCGGGGCGGCACCTTGCGGGTGAACCTGTCCATAATCGCCAACAGATGTAGAAAGCCACGCCACATCGGCAGGAAGATTATGTCGGCGCGCCATACCAATAGCCCGGCGACGCCGACAGCATGATCGGGTCGGGCGAGATCGGCGGCGATGACCCGGTGTGCGAGATCGATGCCTCCAGTGGACCTGTCGACCCCATAGCCTGGTTCGGTCACGGGAAGTATCGCGATCGCTGCGCCGTTGCGCAGGCTCACGCCGATGATGTGCCGGTCTCTGCCCGATGCCGCCAGCGCGTCTCGCCTCGCGAGCGCTTGGTCATGTCTTGCCCGGTGGCTCGTTCCTTTGTGAGACCCTCGGCGAGAGCGCAGCGATGACCCCGCGCAGCTCAGCCAGGCCCTTCAGGCGCCCAATGGAGGGATAGCCGGGTTGGGCAGTGCGCGAGAGATCGTCGAGGATGTCCTGCCCGTGATCGGGTCTGAACGGGATCGACCAGTCTTCGCGTCCCTCGGTCTTGCGACGCGCCTCTTCGTGCAGGATCACCTCGACGAGCGCGACCATGTCCGTGTCGCCGCCCAGATGCTCAGCCTCGTAGAAAGACCCGCGGATCTGCGCGGTCTCGCGGCGAACATTGCGCAGATGCAGGAAATGCACCCGGTCCCCGAGACGCTCCATCATGCCCGGAAGGTCGTTGTCCGGGCGCGCGCCGAGCGATCCCGAACAGAGCGTGATGCCGTTGGCGGGGCTGTTCACGGCATCCATGACGGCTTTGTAATCCGCCTCGGTCGACATGATCCGGGGCAATCCGAGCAGGGGAAAGGGCGGGTCATCGGGATGGCAGCAGAGCCGGATTCCGAGCCTCTCCGCGATGGGCACGACCTCGGCCAGGAAATCGACGAGATGGCTGCGCAGCACCTCTTCGCTCATGGCCGCGTATTCGGCGATATGGGTGCGCACGTCGTCGAGCGTGAGCCGCTCCGCCGCGCCGGGCAGCCCGAAGGCGATATTGCCCGCGAGCGCTGCGTGTTCCGATTCGGACATCGCCCGAAACCGCTCGTCTGCGGCCTCGCACAATGCCTCGTCATAGTCCTCGGCAGCACCGGTTCGTTCGAGAATGCAGAGGTCGAAAGCTGCGAAATCGACGAGATCGAACCGCATGCAGGTCGCGCCGGTCGGCAGCTTCCAGGCGAGATCGGTGCGTGTCCAGTCGAGCACGGGCATGAAATTGTAGCAGACCACCGTGATCCCGGCCGATGCCAGATTGGCGAGGCTTTCCTTGTAGGCGGCGATGTGGGCTTTCCAGTCGCCGGTCTGGCGCTTGATATCCTCGGAGACGGGGAGGCTTTCGACCACGTCCCAGGCAAGTCCCGAAGGCGTGCCGTCCTTCATCCGTGCGACCTGATCCTGACGCCGGGCGATTTCCTCCACCGTCCAGACCCGTCCGGTCGCGACGTGGTGAAGCGCGGTCACGACACCCTCGGCGCCGGCCTGCCTGACGTCGTCGATCGATACGAGGTCTCCGGGGCCGAACCACCGCCACGTCTGTTTCATGCTGCACCTCCTCTAGCGCCTGCGGCACGCACCTGACGGAACCCTTACAGCAAGGAAGCCTATTGTCTACTAGTATGGAAGTATGGTAACGAGTTTTTCGGGAGGAAAAATCATGTCCGGGGAGTCGAAAGGTGCAAACGCGCTGGATCCGCTGCTGCCAATCGCGCCGCAGCTCTTCCAGGCTTTGCGCCATCGGATCATCCACAATGACCTTCCCCCCGGAAGTCGTATTTCCGAAACCGAGATCGCACAGGAGTTCGGCATCAGCCGGCAGCCCGTGCGCGAGGCCTTCATCAAGCTGGCGGGGGAAGACCTTCTTGCGATCCTCCCGCAGCGCGGCACGGTCGTGCGCAAGATCAGCTACGACGCGGTCCTCGACGCCCGCTTTCTGCGCGAGGCGATCGAAACCGACATCGTCCGGATTCTTTCGACCGACCCGAAACCGGGCTGGGTCCGCGATCTGCGCGATCAGATCGCGGCGCAGCGCGCGTCGTTGCAGGGCCGGCCGGAAGACTTCTTCGCGCTCGACGACCGGTTTCACCGGACCCTTGCCGGTGCAGCCGGAAAGCGGGGCGCATGGCGGCTGATCGAAGGGCTCAAGTCGCAGATGGACCGGGTACGGTTCCTGGCACTGGGACATTTCCCCGTGCGCAACCTGATCGAGCAGCATGAGGCGATCGTCGAGCATATCGCTGACGGTGACTTTGAGGGGGCCGAGATCGCCATTCGAAGGCATCTCCGCGAAGTCCTGAACGATCTGCCGACGATCGCGGCGGGCGCGCCCGATTTCTTCGACCTGCCGGCCGAGGGGCTTCCACGGTCGGCCAATGTACCAATCCAAGGAGGAGACCACCCATGACAATGACCAGAAAACTGGCAGGCGGCGTATTTCTGGCGACGTTGCTCTCGACGGCTGCGTTCGCGCAGGAGCGTACCCTGCAACTCGGCCATCTCGCCAACGAGGATAATTCCTGGCACCTCGCCGCCGTCAAATTCGGCGAAGAGCTCTCCGCGCTGACCGATGGCCGCATCGCCGTCGAGGTCTTCCCCAACGAGTCCCTCGGCCGGGAGATCGATCTCATCAACGGAATGCAGCTCGGAACGGTCGACATGACCATCACCGGGGAAAGCCTGCAGAACTGGGCTCCCATGGCCGCGCTTCTGGCCGTGCCCTACGGCTATCAGTCGATCGAACACATGGATGAAGTGGCTTCGGGCGAGATCGGTGACCAGATCGAGGCGCAGATCATCCAGAACGCCCAGATTCGTCCGATCGCCTATTTCGCCCGCGGATCGCGTGAACTGACGGCGAACCGGGCGATCACGACGCCGGAAGAGCTCAACGGGCTGAGGATGCGCGTACCGAACGTTCCCCTCTTCATCGACGTCTGGAGCGCGCTCGGCGCGAGCCCCGGCCCGATGGCCTTCTCCGAAGTCTTCACCTCGTTGCAGAACAACACCATCGAAGCGCAGGAAAATCCGCTGGCGCTGATCCGCTCGGCGAGCTTCTACGAAGTACAGAGCCACGTGAACATGACGGAGCACGTGCGTTCATGGATCTACCTGACCATCGCCGAAAGCACCTGGCAGGAGCTCAGCGCCGAGGACCAGGAGGCCGTGATGGAAGCCGCTGCCCGCGCCCAGGAATATGAGCGTGAGCTTTTCGAGGAGAGCATCGCGGCGGACCGCGCCTTCCTCGAGGAACAGGGCATGACCTTCGTGGAGGTCGACAACGCCGCCTTCGCCGCTGCCGCAAAAGACGCCGTGCTCGCGAATGTCAGCGACGAGATCAGGCCGATCGTCGAACAGCTTTTCGCCGATTGATGCGCTGCGCGACTTCGGGCGGGCATGATCGATCGTGCCCGCCCGACACGCGCAGCCTGCGGGAGGCAAGCCATGCACCGTGCGGAACGGATCATCCGGTTCGTCATCTTTCTTGCCCGAGCCGGGGCCGGAGTCGCGTTCGCCGTTCTGATCGTCGCGGTCCTGGTTCAGGTCGTCGGTCGGCTGATCGGCGTCGGTCCCGTCTGGACTGAGGAATTGACCCGCTTCGCGCTGCTCTATCTCATCGCATTCGGGGCAGGGCTGGCTTTCCGCAGTGGCGATCTCGTCAATGTCGACGTGATCTGCGAGTCGCTGCCTGGTCGCGGGCCGTGGCTGCTGCGACTTCTCTCCGCCGTGGCGACTGCGGGTCTTGCCCTGTATCTGCTGGGACCGGCCTGGCGCTTCGTGACGATCGGGCGGTTGCAGACCTCGCCGGCGCTCAGCCTGCGCATGGATTTCGTTCATTTCACAGTCTGGCTGATGCTGGCGGGCTTTGCCCTGTTCGCCGTCCTGCGCATTCTCGGGATGCTGTCGGGTACCGAGGACGGCAAGCCGCAAAAGCCCGAAGAGGAGTAGCCGCGTTGGACCTCGCGATCCTGTTCTCGGTCTTCGTGCTGGGGCTCGTCCTCGGCATTCCGGTGGCGATCACGCTCGGCCTCTCCTCGATGGCCTACCTGCTCTATGCCGGCATGCCGGTCGTGGTGATGCCGCAGAAAATGTATGCGGGCATGGACATCTTCGTGCTGTTGTCCATTCCGGGATTCATCCTTGCCGGCAACCTGATGAATCGTGGCGGCATCACCCATCGCATCATCCGCTTCGCGAACGCATTGGTCGGCTGGATCCGCGGTGGGCTTGGGCTGACGAATATTTCGGCCTCGATGCTGTTCGGCGGCATAACCGGTACGGCGGTCGCCGATGCGGCCTCCATCGGCGGAGTGATGATACCCGGCATGAAGAAGGCGGGCTACCCGGCCGAATTCTCCGCTGCGGTCACCGCGGCTTCATCGACCGTCGGGCCGATCATCCCGCCTTCCGTCCCGATGATCATCGTGGGCGCGCTGTCGGGTATTTCGGTGGGCAAGATGTTTCTCGCAGGTGCCGTTCCCGGCATCCTGATGGGACTTGCCATGATGGTGACCTGCTATGTGATCTCGGTCCGCAAGGGTTATCCGCATCAGCCATGGCAGGGCATGCGAGAGGTCGCCCGCTCCTTCGGCGGCGCGATCTGGGCGCTCGCGATGACTTTCCTCATCATCTATGGTCTGCTTTCGGGCATTGCGACACCGACCGAGACCGCCGTCGTCGCGAGTGTCTACGCTTTCGTCGTCGGCGCCTTCATCTATCGCGAATTGCCGCTACGCGCCGTGCCGGGCATTCTGATCGACAGCGCCATCTCGGCGGCGGGTATTCTGGTCCTCGTCGGATTTGCCAATGTTTTCGGCTGGATCCTGGTTTCCGAACGCATCCCCCAGGCGATCGCGGGCGGTGTTCTCTCGATCACCGACAACCGTTTGGTGATCATCCTGCTGATCAACCTGCTGCTGCTCTTCGTCGGGATGTTCATGGAGACCATTGCCGCGCTGATCATTCTGTTCGTGCCGCTCCTGTCGCTCGCCACTGCCGTGGGGATCGATCCGCTGCACTTCGCCACCTTCGCGGTCCTCAATCTCATGATCGGACTGACGACCCCACCGGTCGGGGTCTGCCTCTTCGTCTGCGCCGGCATCGCGCGCGTGCCGCTCTCGCCCGTGGTCGTGGCTATCCTGCCTTTCCTTTTGACCAACATTCTCGTGCTGCTGGCAGTCTCGTTCTTCCCGCCGCTGGCCACCTGGCTGCCGTCGGTCCTTGCTCCGTAAACAATACCCGTAAAGACCCGTGGGCGCCGCCTGCACGGCCAGAACGATATCCGGATCGAAACCGCCCGGCTCGCGGCGCCGGGACCGGGCGTGGTGCGTGGCGCGATCGCCATCGGCCCCGCCGCCTCGAACCTCTTCGGCATTCAAATGAAGTAGCGCGCACAAGATGTCCACCGGATGCATACGTGGCATTCCGATTGACACCCGTGCGCGGAGGGCAGCACTCTCCGGTGAAATCGATTTGCGGAGCGTGCCATGAGATCGAGTCCCGTGAGATCGAGTTCCATGAGATCGCGCCCCATGAGATCGCGTCTGCTCGCGTTAGCCGGCACTCTGGCCGCTTTGCTCGTTATCCTGCCGACGATACCCCATGCCCAGCAGGGGCATGGGGTAATCACGACACAGGATGCCGACTACTACGGTTTCGATCTGCGCACCGAACGCGATGTCAGCCTCGCGCAGTGCGAGGCGGCTTGTCTGGCTGACGAAAACTGCCGCGCCTTCACTTACAACTCGCGGGCCCAGTGGTGTTTCCTGAAATCCGACTGGGGCCGCCTCAACCCGTTCGAGGGTGCTATAGCCGGGCGGATCGTGGAGGATGGCGGCGCCCCCGATCTCGGTTCGCCGCCGCCGCTCGAATTCCTGTCGGCGGGCCTGCGCGACGAGGCGCGGCAATATCGCGGGGCGATCCTTGCCGAGACGCCTCAGTCTGAAAGCGGCGGCGCCTTTCTGGCATCCGCAGCCGGGGACAGGCTCGAAGCCGGCAATGCGCGCGGTGCGATCGAGGCTTTCCGGTCGGCGCTGGCTCTCGCACCGGACGAATCGGGCCTGTGGCAGGGATTGTCCGCAGCCTTGCTCCGGGCGGAGCCGCAGGATTGGCGCGAGCGCAGCGATCTGCCGCGCGACGCGTCGGCGGCGGCGATCAACGCTTATCTTTCGAGCCGCACCGCTCTGGACAGGGCCGGCGCCCTGCGTGAACTCGCTCGCGCGCTGGATCGCCGCGATCTCTATCGCCCGGCCTTGGAGGCCTATGATGCGAGCCTCGCCCTCGTGGATATCGCTTCGGTCAGGGAGGAACGGGAGCAATTGCGCGCGCGGCGAGGCTTCCGGGTAGTGGATCATAGCGTTGATACCGAGGCGGCCGAACCGCGTATCTGCGTCCAGCTCTCCGAGGATCTTCCGCGCTCGGGCGTCGATTTCGCCTCCTTCGTCACCCTCGACGGGGAGCCGGCGCCTGCGATCGACGCATCGGGGCAGCAGGTCTGCGTCGAAGGCCTGCAACATGGCCGACACTACCGCATGACCCTGCGTCAGGGGCTTCCGGCAGCCATCGGCGAGGCGCTGCTGAACGATGTGAACATCTCCGTTTACGTGCGCGACCGTACGCCGTCCTTGCGCTTTTCCGGCGAGAACTTCGTCCTGCCCTCGACCATGCGGCGCGGCATCCCGCTCGTCAGCGTGAATGCCGGCAGCGCCGATATCAGCCTCTACCGTATCGGCGATCGCGCGCTTGCCCGGGTGATGGCCGAACAGCGCTTCCTGCGCCGGCTCGGTGGCTGGGAGATCGGGAGCATCGCCGAGGATCTCGGACAGCCGGTCTGGGAGGGCACGCTCGACATCGCCACCGAACTCAACCGCGATGTCGTGACGGCCTTCCCGGTCGATGAGGCTCTGCCGGAGCGCGAACCCGGCGTCTACGTGCTCGTGGCCGTGCCCGAGGGCGATACCAGCGAACCCTGGCAGGCGCGCGCGACTCAATGGTTCGTGGTCTCCGATATCGGGCTGTCGACATTTGCCGGCGCGGACGGGCTCTCCGTCCATGCGCGCAGCCTCGCTTCCGCGACGCCGTTGCCCGATACGCAGATGCAGCTCGTCGCCCGCAACAACGAGATTCTGGGAACGGCCACGACCGATTCCGACGGTGTCGCGCGCTTCGATGCCGGCTTGATGCGTGGCACGGCCGGAATGGCGCCCACCGTGCTGATGGCGAGCGGTGACGATGGCGATTTCGTTTTTCTCGACCTGACCCGTGCGGGATTCGATCTCTCCGATCGCGGCGTCTCGGGGCGCGATGCGCCGGGCGCCCTCGATATCCTCACCTGGACCGAACGCGGGGTCTACCGCGCCGGCGAAACCGTGCATCTGAACGCCCTCGTCCGCGATGATGCCGGGGTCGCCGTCGAGCATCTTCCGCTGACCGTGATCCTGTCGCGCCCGGACGGCGTGGAAGACAGGCGTACGATCAGCCATGACCATGCGCTCGGCGGCCATGGATTCGCGCTCACCATGTCCGACGAAGCCATGCGCGGCGTCTGGTCGGCTGCCCTGCATGTCGATCCGGAGCGACCGGCGCTGGCACGTACGAGCTTCCTCGTCGAGGATTTCGTACCCGACCGGATCGCCTTCGAGATGGAGGCTGATGTCGACACCATCGCGATCGACGAGACGGCACGGATCGAAGTGGAGGGGCGCTACCTCTATGGCGCGCCGGCCCGGGGCCTCGAACTCGAAGGCGAAACCGCCGTGCGCACCACGCGCGAATGGGCGAGATTCCCCGGCTATCGGTTCGGGCTGGATGACGAAGAGGATTTCGGCGCAACTGTCGAGCCGCTGACCGGCCTGCCCGAAACCGACGCGGATGGCCGCGCATCCTTCGATGTCGCGCTGGGAGCCTTGCCGGCAACCACGCGCCTGCTCGATGCCACCGTGATCCTGCGGATGCGCGAGGCCGGCGGACGTGCGGTCGAGCGCCGGCTGACGTTGCCGGTCATGCCCGAGACCGAGATGATCGGGATCCGCCCGGATTTCACCGACGGATCCGTTCCCGAAAATACGACCGCGTCGTTCTCCGTGATCATGGCCGACGCGACCGGCGAGCGCCGCACGCAAGAGGGGCTGCGCTGGTCGCTGAAGAAGATCGAGCGCAGCCATCATTGGTATCGCACGCAATCCGGCTGGAACTACGAGCCGGTGACCCATACCAGCGAAGTCGCGAGCGGGCTTGTCGATGCGGGTCGCGAGGATCCGGGGCGCATCGCCCTGCCGGTCGAATGGGGGCGCTACCGGCTGGAGGTGGAAACCGACGATTTGATGGGGCCGGCCACCAGCTTCGCCTTCGAGGCGGGCTGGTTCGTCGAGGCGACGGCGACCGAGACGCCCGATGCGCTCGAGATCGCCCTCGATCGTGATCGCTACGCCCCCGGCGACACCGCCCGACTCAAGATCACGCCGCGCTTTGCCGGCGAGGCGCTGGTGACCGTAGGCAGTGACCGCCTGCACGAGACCTTCACCGCCTCGATCCCGCAGGAGGGGGGCGAGATCGCCATCCCGGTCAGCGACGATTGGGGCGCCGGCGCCTATGTCACGGCGACGCTGTACCGTCCCGGCGACGCCGCCGAGAGCCGCATGCCCGCGCGCGCCATCGGCGTGACCTGGCTCCCCGTCGATCCGGGCGAGCGCAAGCTTCAGGTTGCGCTGGATCTGCCGGAGACGGCCCCGCCGCGAGAAACGCTGAGCATTCCCGTCACCGTGGAAAACCTGCCCGCCGGCGCGCGGGCCTATGTGAGCATTGCCGCTGTCGATGTCGGCATTCTCAATCTCACCAACCACGCAGCGCCGGATCCGGAAGGCTGGTATTTCGGTCAGCGTGGCCTCGGCCTCGAGATCCGCGATCTCTACGGACGTCTGATCGACGGCTCACTGGGCATGGCGGGACGTCTGCGCACCGGCGGCGACGGCGGTATCCTGATCGAGGGCAGTCCGCCGAGCGACGAGCTGCTCGCTTTCTCCTCGGGGCCGGTGGCGCTCGACGCGCGGGGCCGCGGCACGGTGACGTTCGATCTGCCGGAATTCAACGGTACCGCCCGGATTACGGCGGTGGCCTGGACGGCGGAGGGTGTGGGAGAGGCCGAGGCCGAGGTGATCGTGCGCGATCCGCTGGTCGTCACGGCGAGCGCCCCGCGTTTTCTCGCACCGGGCGACAGCACGCTGATGCGGCTCGACATCGCCAATACCGATGCGCCCGAGGGCGAATACAGGCTCTCCATCGACGTCCGGGGAGATGCCGGGATCGAGCTCGGCGTGGTGCCTGAAACGATCTGGCTGGGAGCGGGAGGCGCGCAGGCGCTGACCTTGCCGATGCGCGCCACGGCCACCGGTGAGAGCGTCGTCACGGTCAATCTCGAAACTGCAGAAAGCGAGGATGCGGACCCGATCGCGATCACGCGCACCACCGGTCTGACCGTCAGGCCCGCCGCCATGCCGGTGACGCAGCAGCGCATCGTCACACTCCGCGCCGATGGTGGCGCTTTGCGGGTGGATGAAGGGCTTCTCGGCGAGAGCCTGCTCGACGGCGCCTTCGTCAGCATCGGCGTGTCGCCGCGCGCGGCATTCGACATCCCCTCGGTGCTGATGACGCTCGACCGCTACCCCTATGGCTGCGTCGAGCAGATCACCAGCCGCGCCATGCCGCTGATCTATGCCGCCGAATTGTCGCGGCTCTCCGGGCTGGACATCGATCCGGCGCTCGATGAGCGCATCGCGAAGGCAATCGACCGGGTGCTCGATTTCCAGACCTCAACCGGCGGATTTGGCCTCTGGGGCCCGCGCGGCGGTGGGGATCTGTGGCTCGACGCGTATGTCGGGGAGTTCCTCACCCGCGCATCCGAGAACGGTCATGCCGTCCCCGCCCGGGCCATGGCGCGGATGCTCGAGAACCTGCAAAACGCTCTGTCCTATACCACCGACGTCGAGGCGCAGGGCACGCAGATCGCTTATGCGCTCTACGTTCTCGCGCGCAACAGCCGCGCCTCTGTCGGTGATCTGCGCTACTATGCCGATACCCGCATCGGCGCATTCGAGAGCCCGATGGCGCGCGCCCAGCTCGGTGCGGCACTCGCGCTCTATGGCGACGGCGAACGCGCCGAGCGCGCCTTCGCCTCGGCCCTGCGCAAGGCCGGCGCCGGTATCGGGAGCGACCGGCGGGCCCGCGCGGATTTCGGTTCACCCCTGCGTGACGGCGCCGCGATGCTCGCCCTTGCGGCGGAAACTTCGCCCATGCCCTCCGCAATTCCCGCCATGATGGATCTCGTCGCCGATGCGCGGGACGCACGCAGTCATACCAGTACCCAGGAACAGGCCTGGATGCTGCTCGCGGCGCGGGCCATGCGCATGGCGGATACGGATATCGCGCTCGAAATCGACGGTGAGCCCCATCAGGGCAGCTTCGCGCGGCGCATGTCCGGCGAGACGGTGATCACGGATCCGCTCACTCTGGTGAACCGTTCCGACGAGCGGGTGGACGTCGTCGTCACCACCGTCGCCGCCCCGGCGCAGCCATTGCCGGCCGGAGGCGAGGGTTTTGCGATCGAACGCTCGTACTATACGCTCCAAGGCGAACCGGTGAACATTTCCGCTGTGCAGCAGAACGAACGTTACGTGGTGGTGCTGCGCTTCGTCGAGGACAATCGTTGGCCCTCGCAGGTGGTGATGACGGATCTGCTGCCAGCGGGGCTGGTGATCGACAATCCGCGCCTCGTCGGTTCGGCCGATCTCGCAGCATTCGACTGGCTCGACGAGGTCGATCCCGCCCATGTCGAATTCCGCTACGATCGCTTCACGGCGGCATTCGAGCGCAACGAGGACAGCCCGCGCGAGCAGGTGGCGGCCTATGTGGTGCGCGCCGTCACGCCGGGCATCTACGTCCATCCCGCCGCGATCGTCGAAGACATGTACAGGCCACAATTCTCCGCACGCACCGCGACGGGCGTGATGGAGGTGGCGGCGCCACGCTGATGAGGAGGACCGCGCGATGGCGCATCCCCGTTCTCGCCGCCGCAGGCTTGTCCGCCTTGGCGGCCATCGGCATCGTTGCGCTGGTGATCCTCGACCGCGCCTTTCCGCCGCCGCTGGATGCACATGTGGCGCGCTCCGTCGAGGTGAACGATCGCGACGGGCGACTGCTGCGCGCCTATCCGGTCGATGACGGGCGCTGGCGGCTCGCTGTCGATCCGGCAGATGTCGATCCCGCTTTCATCGAGATGCTTCTGGCCTTCGAGGACCGGCGTTTCCATAGCCATGCCGGCGTCGATCCCGTGGCGCTGATGCGGGCGGCAGGCCAGTTTCTGGGCAACGGGCGGATCGTGTCCGGCGGCTCCACCATCACCATGCAGGTGGCGCGGTTGATCGAACCGCGGGAAGCGCGTTCCCTCGGTGCAAAGCTGCGACAGATGGCGCGGGCGCTGCAGATCGAACGGCGGCTGTCGAAGGATGAGATACTGTCGCTCTATCTCGCGCTGGCACCCTATGGCGGCAATCTGGAAGGCGTGCGCGCGGCTTCGCTGGCCTGGTTCGGCAAGGAACCGGATCGGCTGGAAACCGGCGAGGCGGCGTTGCTCGTGGCGCTGCCCCAACTTCCCGAACGCCGGCGTCCTGATCGCAACAACGCCGCAGCCGAGGCGGCGCGCGACCGGGTATTGAGCCGCATGGTCGATGCCGGGCTGTTGCCGCGCGACGAAGCAGAGCGCGCCGCCGCATTGCCGGTGCCGACGCAGCGCCGGACGATGCCCATGCTCGCCGCCCATGCCGCAGATGTCGTGATCCGCGATCTCCCCGAGGATCCGCGTCCTCGCCTCACCATCAGACGCGATATCCAGCAAAACCTCGAACGGGTCGCGGGCGATGCGGCGCAGAAGCTGGGCCCGCGGGTCTCGGTCGCCGTCCTGATGGCGGATGCGCATACCGGGGAGATCCTCGCCAGCGTCGGCTCGCCTGATTTCCTCGACGATGGCCGCGCCGGCTGGCTCGACATGACCCGGGCCGTGCGCTCGCCGGGATCGGCGCTGAAACCGTTCATCTACGGCCTGGCGATCGAGGAAGGCGTGGTGGCGCAGGAGACCATCATCAGTGACCGGCCCGCGAATTTCGCCGGCTACCGGCCACGGAATTTCGACATGGCCTATCAGGGCGATGTCAGCTTGCGCACGGCGTTGCAGCTCTCGCTCAACGTACCCGCCGTGCGCCTCCTCGACGCGGTCGGACCCGCGCGCCTCGCATCGCGCCTGCGCCGGGGTGGCGTGACGCCGGCATTGCCCCGGGGCGAGGCGCCCGGGCTCGCCCTCGCGCTCGGCGGCGCGGGTGTGAGCCTGCGGGAACTGGTCCAGCTCTATGCGGGGCTCGCCAATCGCGGGCAGTCGGTTTCGCTGTCGATGCAGCCCGTTGTGCCGGATACGTCCGGCAAGGAATTCGAGGGCAGGGAGATTCTGAATCCGCGTGCGGCGTGGCATGTGGCGGACATGCTGGCAGGCGTGAACCCCCCGGAGGGCGCATCGCGGCGCGGCATCGCCTACAAGACCGGCACCTCCTACGGCTACCGCGACGCCTGGTCGGTGGGCTATGACGGGCGGCACGTGATCGGGGTCTGGGTCGGACGTGCCGATGCCGCCCCGGTACCCGGAATCTCTGGCTATGTGACGGCAGCGCCGATCTTGTTCGAGGCCTTCCAACGCTCCGGTATGGCCGCTGTACCGCTTCCACGCGCGCCAGCAGGCGTCGTAAGGCAGTCACGCGAAGCGCTGCCCGTTACGCTGCGCCGTTTCGCAGGCTTGACGGAAACGCATGGTACGGGAGCTTCGGGACGCGGCAGAGCCGTCGAGCCCGCTCCGGAAATCGTCTTCCCGCCCGACGGCGCCAGGATCGAACTGACCGACGGCTCGCACGGCGTTCGCGAGCCACTGGTTCTCAAGCTTCACGGTGGCCGCGCCCCGTTTCGGTGGCTGGCGAACGGCAGCCCTATCCCCGGGCTCTCGCGCAGCCGGACCGGGCAATGGGAGCCTGACGGGCGCGGGCACGCCACCTTGACCGTGATCGATGCGGTGGGGCGCGCCGCTCGCGTCGATATCGTGGTCGAATAGCGCACACGAAGGGGCCACGGACGAATTTCGTCCACAGCCGGAATCCCGGTGAGTGCGCAAAATTCACCGGGCGGCATCAGGCTGCCTGCCGGACCGGGGTTCGGGACAGGCGATCGTCACCTGTTTTCCCGATCCGGTCGATAAGGCGGGCAGCCGGTGATCGACGGTGACGGTGGTATTGTACCATCTCGCGATCCTGCGTGCGCGTCGATCTCCCGCGTCCGGACCCGGGGACGCGATGGGTGCCAGAAGCGGGCCAATGCATCAGACGGATCGATTGAATTGTATCGGTGATCTTCGGTCCTTGATGCGCAGTGCGCGAATCAGCAAACGGATGACGACACGGCCCGCGAGAGTTCCCTCATGAAGCCGGCAATTCTGCGGATCGGTGCCGCCTCGGTCAGACCGATATGATCAGCCGGATTGGAAGTAGCTCAACGGTTTGCACCGGCGACCGGATTTATTCGCTGGCCGCCCGTCAGATAAAGCCGCCACGGGTGTGAGCTACTGGCATAAGCGAAACCCGCCTCGCCTTTCGGCCATGTCGAAGTGGAGGTGATCGGCATGGGCGGCATTCGTCATCGGCCCGAGGACGGTGGTGAAGTATGCGCAGCCGCCGCCCCGGATCGCCGCCTGGAACAGCCGTTCGTCTTCGGCATTCTCATCCGGGGGCCGGATCAGCATCGGGCTTCGCTCCTGGAAGGAAACGCTCGCGACGTCGATTGCGTTGGCGAATGCATGCTGGCTGAACGTGGCGGAGTTTTCGCCGCCGCGCCGGAAGCGGCACGTATAGCTGCCTGATGTCCCGATGGTCGTCGCCTCGTCGTCGAGATACAGTTCGGCCATCGGCGCCACGACATTCTGCGCCCATTCCGCAAACCCGAGGGCCATGCCGCACCGGGCGATCACGGCGGGTTCGATGGTAATTCCGGCAATCGAGGAAAGGGTGATCGCCCGTTCCGCGCCGCAATGAGCTTCACCTTCGCCAACCGGCTCGACCACCTCGAACTGCGCACCCATCGCCTGCAGCTCTTGCTCGCATTGGCGCGTTTCCGCGTCGTCGAAGCTTGGACGGCGCAGCGCAGCGGCCGCTTCGAGAGCTTCCTCGTCGCTCGAGCTGTCGTCACTCGGGGCGTCGTCGCTTGCCGTCGCGTCGCTTTCTTCTTCCTCCTCAGCGGTATCGGAATCGGAAGGTGTCGTTGCGCTGAAATCCGGTCTCGGCGGTGGGAGTCGGTTCGGTACGTCCGTCGCCTCTTCAGCAAAAACGGCTACCGCAGGAGATGTCGCCAGAAGCAGAACCATCATAAAAACTCGCAGCGCTGAGATTTTTCCGAGATCAATACTCATTAGGCGAACTCCAGACGCTGCGTTTTCGATGATATCGATCCGTTCTGCCGCGTCGCGATTCATGAGGCGACCGCAGCCGTGCGGACGGGTTCTGTAGGCTGCCGAGGAGCCGATCTTCCACGGGCGGTGTGGCCACTGGGTTTCGAATTGTAAGAGAGGCTGGTATCGGGCTCAGTCGGCAAAGGTCACGAAGGAATATCAATCGGCGATCCAGAGCCGATCCGAAAGGTAATATTTGGGAAATAATCAAATAGCACGCCTCCAGATTATTGAAAATGAAATTATTTTTCTATTGTCTTCTGCCTTTATATTTATAATGAACTATAGAATATATCGCAAATACAGCGATACCGACAAAGATGAATGCCAAGAAATCCATGATCTCGCCCTCGCGTGACGCTGGGACTTCAACGGCTTCCGGACGGTTATGTTCCACGACCGGTGGTTTCGCGAAACCGTCGTCAGTCGAGGCTCCCGCCGTCTATCATCGTGGGAGCGGAAAAGCTGAGCGTCCAGACATCGTGCCGGCCACGTCCGGCTCGGCACGCGAGACGCGCCGAAGCGGCATGAAACGGGCCGCGCATACTCTCATGAGCGGCGCAGCACGTCCTGCCATTCCGGATGGCGATTGATCTGCGCTTTTGCGAAGGGGCAGAGCGGAATGATCTCAATCCCGTCGCGTCGCGCATCCTCGATCGCCTGGCGCACCAATCGCTCGCCGACCTTGCGTCCGCGCAAAGCCGTGGGCACTTCCGTATGGTCGATGATGATCAAGCCATCGCCGGCCCGACTGTAGGTCATTTCCGCCTCCACGCCATCGACAACCAGGCGGTAGCGTCCCTTCGACGGGCCATCCTCCCGTTCCACTGCCGCATCCTCCACAGGCGGCGCGTTTGCTGGCAGCGCTCCATCCGGCGGACGGACCTGACGCGGCCGGCCCTGCGCACATTCGAGAAGATCCCGATCCCATCCGCCCAGATCGGCCGCCGCATCATAAGTCGAGATGAGGAATGCCATCAGCGCATCGTCCGGATCGGCAGCGGCTTGCACGGCATCATAGGGCAGCACGAATTCCGCCAGATCTTCGTGCCAGAACGCGGCATCAGGCTGAACGGTCGCGGCGCGGTAGCCGTGAGGCGCGGGATATGCGTAGGCATAGAAGGCTGGGTAATCGATCCCGTTGCCACCCGGCCAGAAGCCCGCCGACGAGACCTCTCGATCGTAGGCCTCCTGCGCCACGTTGTCGGGCAATGACGGGACGCCCCCGGGATGAAGCGGTGCGCGCCGTCCTGAAAATCGTGTGAGGGCGAGATCGAAGCTGCCCCAGAAGAGGTGCACCGGGCTGGACTTGCCCAGAAACGACGTACGAAACCGGTTGAAGACCTTGTCGATGGCGATCAGGGCCTGATGCAAGCGTTGAACGGCTTCGGCATCGTAGGGCCGGTCTCGGTCGTCCTCGGCGAAGGGGACCGGAAATGGCACCTCGTTCGGGCTGCCGTTGAAGGTCGGGTCGCCGCCAAGTTCCGAAATCAGGCTCACGAAGTTCTCATGGAATTTGGCGACGGTCATCGGGGCGAGATCAAACGATTTTTTGCGACCGTTGCCGCAGGTGCCGACGACCTTGTGCTCACGCAGGTCGAACAGAATCTCGATGCCGGGTCCGTCGGGTATGGGTGAGGAGGCGAGCCCTTGCGGGGTGACGTAGAAGGTCGCGTTCCATGAATGGTTGAGCCAAGGCGTATGCGCCAGCCGGTACTTGCCTGCGATCTGCAGGTAGAGATGCAGCGCTGAACACGTTTCGCGCCAGCCGAGATAGTCAAGTAAGGGCCACTTGTTCATTGTGCTTTCTCCAGGCTGGTTCCGTTCAATCCGGAAGCGGAATGTGCTCGTTTCGATCGTCGACGGGCAGGTCGAAGCGGCCCTCGCCCCAATTCGCGGAGCGCCATTCCGCCTTGGCGCGCTCGATGCGCTCCTGCGAGGACGCCACGAAGTTCCACCAGATGTAGCGCGGCCCGTTGAAGGTCGCGCCGCCCAGGATCATGAGTCGCGCACCCGGTGGCCCCGCGGCGATCGTGATGCGGTCACCCGGTCGGAAAACCATCATCTGGCCAGCCCCGAATTCCTGGCCGGCGACCGAGATCGACCCTTCGACGATGTAGATGCCGCGATCCTCGTGATTGTCCGGCATGGGCAGGCGACTTCCCGGCTCGAGCCTCACATCAGCATAGAACGTCTCCGAGAGCATCGTTGCCGGCGCCGATTTTCCATAAGCGTTTCCGAGGATGAGCCGCACCGAGACGCCGTTATCCTCGATGACGGGCAAGGTGTCCTTGCCGTGATGCTCGAAACTGGGGACATCGTCTTCGTGGTCGTCCGGCAAGGCCAGCCAGGTCTGTATCCCGAACAGGCTGTTCGGGCCGCTCCTTGCGGTCGCGGAAGTTCTCTCGGAATGCGTGACGCCGCGCCCGGCAACCATCCAGTTGAGCGCACCGGGCCTGATGATCTGGTCGGCGCCGGTGCTGTCGCGGTGGTGGAAATCACCCCGGAACAGGTAGGTGACCGTTCCGAGGCCGATATGCGGATGCGGACGCACGTCGACACCCTGACCGGTCAGAAACTCTGCCGGTCCGGCCTGATCGAAGAAGATGAACGGGCCGACCATCTGCCGCTTCGGCGCCGGCAGGGCGCGCCGCACCTCGAAAGCACCGAGGTCCCGTGAGCGCGGAACGATCAGGGTCTCGATTGCGTCCAGGCCGACATCATCGGGACATCCCGGTTCGATCGATGGGTTCCAGCTCATGCCCGTCATCCCCTCCCGCCAGACCGCCGGATGCGGTCTCGATACGAGTCGTAACCACGGTCCGTGATTGCAGCTAGCCGCGCGCGACGCCGAGCTGTGTCGCGAAAACTGGAACGCTACCGATCGAAAGTGCTCTACCCCGTCAACGGTCGATGGTCGCGAGGCGTGGATCCTCCGCGAGACATTCGATCAGCATTTCGGTCAGGACCTGCACCTTCCGCGACAAGTGCTGGCCGGGTGGTCGCACGACATAGATGCCGGCCGAAGGCACGGGGAAGCGCGTCATGATCGCGACGAGCGCACCCGATTCGACATAAGCATCGGTGACGCAATCGGGGAGCCGTACGATGCCCAGACCCGCGGCAGCGGCGGCAGCCAAAGCGATGCCGTTATCGGCCTTGTAACGCCCCTGCGGGTTGACGGTGACGACCTTGTCGCCATCCATGAACTGCCACGCTTCGGTGCCCTGCATCAGTGCCTGATGCCGCAAGATTTCATCGGGTGTCTCAGGCGCTCCATGCATGTCGATGTAGGCGGGGCTCGCGAGGAGCTTTCCGTACATGGCACCCACACGCCTTGCGAGAAGGCTGGAATCATTGAGGTAGCCTGCCCGGATCGCGCAGTCGAAACCCTCGGCGATGAAATCGATGAAGCGGTCGCTATAGGAGGAGTGGATGTGGAGTTTCGGGTGGCGGCGCGCCAGATTCGCCAATACCGGCGCGAGATGAGTGGGGCCGAAGGTGAGCGGCAATGCGACGCGAAGGCGACCGGTCAGATCACCTGATGGCTTGATGATTTCTCTCGCCGCATCGATCTCCGCAATGACGCTCACTGCGTGCGCTCGAAACGAGACGCCGGCTTCCGTCAATGCGGCACCGCGGGTCGTACGCGCCAGAAGCTGGACGCCAAGCTCGGCTTCGAGGCGAAAAAGGCGACGGCTGACGATCGACTTGGACATGCCGAGCCGGCGGGCGGCAGCCGAGACACCCCCGGCATCGGCAACTTCCACGAATGTCCGGAGGTCTTCGATATCCATTCGGCGCCCCCAAGCTGCGTGATACCGTTCGTCAGAAATTTGCCTATCCTGACTCGCCACGGGTAGTTTCCCCCATCAGCGATTAGACACCGAGTCTCAATTGCGCTTCTACCGTTGTCGCATTCAGTCTCAACCCGTCTCACGCATTTTAGGCACTCAATGCGGAGGCGCACAAATAGGGGAGGCGACGTGATTTTTGTTGATTTTACAACGACTTTGGATTTCTGCGGATAGCCCCAGCGGGCAGGGGGCGAGGATGGGGAGAGCTGCGGATTCCAATGATCTTCGCTCGTGAATCTGCACCCGGGGTCATCCCACCTTTAGTCCCTCCCCGGGGGGAGGGAAATCAACGAGCCCGCGCCTTTTCCTCGTCGGTGAGGAAATCGTAGCGGAAATCGCAATGGGAGGCGCCCTGCATGATGGTCTGGCTGCGGGTGAATTTCAGGCGGGGATCGTAGCCCTGGCAGAAGGTGGCGTCGCGCTGGCAGGAGAGCAGGTGGCCGATCTCGCCCAGTCCCATCTCCTTGTACATCTCTGCATAGCGGCAGCGTTCGACGTCGAAGACATAGGTCGTCGCGGTGCGCTCCTTGACGCGGATACGCAGCGCATCCTCCTTCTCCCAAAGCTTCGTCGCTTCAACGAAACTGTCGAGGGAAGTGCCCTCGGGTGCCTCGCGGGCGAAACGCTCAGCCTGCTCGATCGAGGACCGGCGGACCGCGTCGCGGATCGTCTCCTGCGCGAGCGCCATGTCGCCGCGCTCCTTCAGTACATCGTAGACGTGTTTGAGGATCTCGGCCTCGATACGCCGCTTTTCGAGCATCGAAAGATTGGCCGGATGGGCGGGCCGCCCGTTCTCGCCCGATTCGTGTGCGCTGCTCATGACCTCTCCCGCCCTCTCGCCGGCTATGCCTCCCGGCGTAATCCGCATTGATCGCGATGATCGGGCGCGGGCGGGCGGGAATCAAGGCGCCCCGGCTCACGCGGATATGGGCATCACGGCATCGTCGCTTAAAGCGAAGCGGCAATCACGTCCGCGCGGCTTGACTATCCCGGCGGCAAGCCTTTGAGTGCGGTGCACATCAAGACGGCATCCACAGCCGGTTTCGGCTGATCGTGAATGCATGAGGGGAGAGGACTGGCGATGAAGAAAGTGCATGCGAGCGCCAAGGAAGCGCTGGCCGGCGTTCTGCGCGACGGCATGACCATCATGGCGGGCGGGTTCGGCCTTTGCGGGATTCCGAGCGTGCTGATCGAAGCGGTGAAGGAATCGGGCGTCAAGGATCTGACGGTCGTCTCGAACAATGCCGGTATCGATGGTGCGGGGCTCGGCCTGCTGCTGGAAACGCGCCAGATCCGCAAGATGATTTCGTCCTATGTGGGTGAGAACAAGCTGTTCGCGCAGCAATATCTCGCCGGCGAGCTCGAGCTCGAATTCAACCCGCAGGGTACCCTGGCCGAGCGCATCCGCGCCGGCGGTGCGGGCATTCCCGCCTTCTTCACCAAGACGGGCGTGGGCACGCTCATCGCCGAGGGCAAGGAAGTGCGCAATTTCGACGGGCATGACTACGTGATGGAGACGGGGCTCTTCGCCGACGTCTCGCTCGTGCATGCGTGGAAGGGCGACACGGAAGGCAATCTGATCTACCGCAAGACCGCGCGCAACTTCAATCCGATGATGGCCACGGCCTCGCGCATGACGATCGCGCAGGTGGAGCATCTGGTCGAGCCGGGTTCGCTCGATCCCGATCACATCATCACGCCCGGCATCTTCGTGAAACGCATGATCCATGTGCCGGATGTCGAGAAGATGATCGAGAAGCGCACCACCCGCGAACGTCCCGCCGCCTGAAAGCCCGCGTGAAGGAGAACAATCATGGCCTGGACCCGTGAACAGATGGCCGCGCGCGCCGCGAAGGAATTGCGCGACGGTTTCTACGTCAATCTCGGCATCGGCATCCCGACGCTGGTCTCGAACTACATCCCCGACGGCATGAGCGTGCAGCTGCAGAGCGAGAACGGCATGCTCGGCATGGGGCCCTTTCCCTATGAGGGCGAGGAGGATCCCGATCTCATCAATGCCGGCAAGCAGACGGTGACGGAGCTGCCGACGACGAGCTTCTTCTCCTCCGCCGACAGCTTCGCCATGGTGCGCGGTGGCCATATCGACCTCTCGATCCTCGGCGCCATGCAGGTGGCCGAGAACGGCGATCTCGCCAACTGGATGATCCCCGGCAAGATGGTCAAGGGCATGGGCGGCGCGATGGATCTCGTTGCCGGCGTGAAGAAGGTCGTGGTGGTGATGGAGCACGTCGCCAAGGGCAAGGACGGCTCGGAATCGCCCAAGCTGCTCAAGGGCTGCGACCTGCCGCTGACCGGCACCCGCGTCGTCGACATGGTGATCACCGATCTCGGCGTCTTCACCATCGACAAGGAAGGCGATGGCGGCATGACCCTGATCGAACTCGCCGACGGCGTCAGCGTCGACGAGATCAAGGCGAAGACGCAAGCCGCGTTCAAGGTCGCGGTGTGAGGGCGGCCTGCGCCCAGACGAACAAAAACGGCCTGCCGCAGGGCAGGCCGTGATATATAAGCCGTTGAAGTAAGTTGCTCAGAGAGTGTATTTCCGGGGCATGGTCGTTTTCCCTCAAGAAAGCATCCTAGGATGGTGAGCATAGCCATCGTACCAGCAAATATCAAGGCGCTTTGCGCTATGGAAAAGCCCTCCCGCATTGCGAGAATGCGCGCTCCGGCAAACCGGGAACCGCGTTCGTGAAGGGCATCGCAGCCTGACCCGTCATTACGGGCCGTGTTAGCTTTCTCCCCGGCATTTGACTGATGGTTTCGCCGGGGAGGGGATGCAGATGGCCGCCAATATCGATATCGGACCCGTCGAGCCGAGGCTGCGCGACCTGCTCGCGCCCGGCGGCGTCCTGCGATCGGGAACGAACCTTTCGAATTTCCTGCTCGTCACCGGCAAGACCGATGCCGGCGATCCGGTCGGCGTGTCGCCCGATATGGCGCGCTCATTCGCCGATTGCCTCGGTGTCGACGTCACCTACGTGACCTATCCTTCGCCCGGCCCGCTCGCGGATGCGGCGGCGGAGGATGCCTGGGATATCGGGCTGATCGGCGCCGAACCGCAGCGCGCGCGCATGATCGCCTTCAGCGAATCCTATGTGGAGATCGAAGCGAGCTATCTCGTGCGCGACGATGCACCCTTCGACACGCCGCAGGCGGTCGATCTGCCTGGCAAACGCATCGCCGTGACCGGGCGCACGGCCTACGCCCTGTGGCTCGAGAACAACCTGCGCCACGCCGAACTCGTCTATGCCGGCAATTTCGACGAGGCGCTCGCGCTGTTTCGCGACGAGGGACTCGACGCCCTCGCGGGGCTGCGCTCGCGCCTCGTCACCGACGAGCGCGCCATGCCGGGGACCCGGATCCTGCCGGGGCGATTCATGGCCGTGCAGCAGGCGATCGGTGTGCCGATCGCAAAGGCCGAGGCACTGCCGCTCGTGGCGCGGTTCGTCACCGCCGCGCGTGATGGCGGTCTCGTCGCAGCGCTGATCGAGAAACACGGCGTGCACGATCTCGGCGTCGCAAAGCCCGGCTGAGAGCCATACGGAGACAAGCCATGCGTATCGTCATCATCGGCACCGGCGCCATGGGCTCGGTCTATGCCGGCCTGCTCGGTGATGCCGGGCTCGACATCGTCGCCGTCGATACCTGGGCGGCCCATATCGACGCGATCCGCCGCGACGGGTTGCGGGTCTCGGGGGCGAGCGGGGAGCGCGTGGCGCGGATCACGGCTACCACCGATGCGCGCGAGGCCGGCCCGGCCGATCTCGTCATCATCGCGACGAAAGCCGATGGCGTCGAGGCCGCGGCGCGGGCGGCGCGCGAGATCCTGGCAGATGGCGGCGTCGTGCTGACGATCCAGAACGGGCTCGGCTCGGCCGACAAAGTCGCGGCGATCCTCGGCGAGGAGCGGACCATGATCGGCGTGGTCGGCGGCTTCGGCGCCTCGATCCCGCAGCCGGGGCATGTCCACCATAACGGCTGGGAATTCGTCAGGATCGGCGAGTATCGCGGCGGCACCAGCGCGCGGATGGAGCACATCGCTGAAATCTGGCGCAAGGGCGGCTTCAAGGTGCTGCTCTTCGAGGATATCCACCAGCTCGTCTGGGAGAAATTCATCTGCAACGTCGCCTTCAGCGGCACCTGCACCCTGACCGGCCGCACCATCGGGGAGGTGCTCGCGGACCCGGATGCCTTCTCCGTCGCCGCCGCCTGCGCGAGCGAGGCCTTCGCCGTCGCCCGCGCCAAGGGGATCGCCGTCGATATCGCCGATCCCGCCGCCTATGTGCGGGCCTTCGGCGAGAAGATCCCCGGCGCACGCCCCTCGATGCTGCTCGACCACATGGCCGGCAAACGCTGCGAGATCGACGTGATCAACGGCGCGGTGCCCCGGGTGGGGGCCGAAGTCGGTGTGCCGGCACCGGTCAATACGACGCTCGTCGCGCTGATCCGGGCACGGGAGCGGGCATTCGACCGCTGACGCGTATTGCCCTTGCGCCTCAGCCGCCCATGGCCTCGCGGACCCTCGCCGCCGGCGCGATGGTGATGCCGTTATCGGTGAGCGTCTTGCGGATCGCTTCGCCGATGGCCAGCGCGCCGGGCGTGTCGGAATGGAAGCAGATCGATTCGAAGGTGATCGCGACGTCGCGTCCCGTCACGGTTTCGACCACCCCCTCGCGGCAGGCGCGCAGGACTTTCGCCGCGATGGCTTGGGGCTCGTAGCCGCCGGCCTTGCGCGTGAAGACGATGGAGCCGCTATCGTCGTAATCGCGATCGGCGTAGAGCTCGCGGATCACCGGCTGATCGGCGCGCAGCGCGGCTTCATGCGTTTCCGACACATGCATGCAGAAGACGAGGAGATCGGGCGCACTCGCGCGCAGGGTCTCGACGAGGTGCCGCGACAGGCTCACATTCGCGGCGGCCTCCATGTAGAGCGCGCCATGCAGCTTGAGATGCTGGAGGCAGATGCCGTGGCGACGCGCGAATTCGCGCAGGGCGCCGGTCTGGTAGAGGATGTCGTTGACGAGTTCCTCGTCGCTGCTGCGGATCATGCGTCGCCCGAAGCCCTGAAGGTCCTTGTAGCCGGGATGGGCGCCGAGCCCCACGCCGTGCGCCTTCGCGAGCGCCGCCGCCTCGTTCATCAGATTGGGGTCGCCCGCATGATAACCCGTCGCGACATTGGCCGAGCTGACGAGTGGCATCAGCGCGGCATCCGGCGCGTCGCCGTAGCGCCAATGCCCGAAGCCTTCGCCCATGTCGCAATTGAGATCCACGATCGTCTTCATCTTTTCGCCTCATCCCGCGTCAGTTTGTCCGGCCTGCGCGCCGCGCCATGATCACGCCTCACGGGGTTCATGACCAGCCGCAATTCCACCCATGACGGGGCGGCTTTCCGCTTGCCGCGTCATCCGTAGCCGTGAAGCGGGAAAAATTAACTCGGCAATGCGATATCGCTGCAAACCCCTATCGGCATTTCCCCCCGCCTGAACGCCATCGAAGGACCGACCATGACCCTCGAACCGATTACGCTTTTCGCCCTGAGCATCGTCGCCGTGGCGATTCTCGTCCTCTATTCCGGCATCAAGACGGTGCCGCAGGGCGAGGAATGGACCGTCGAGCGCTTCGGGCGCTACACCCGCACCCTGCAATCGGGCCTGTGCCTGATCGTGCCCTTCATCGATCGGATCGGGCGCAGGCTCAGCGTCATGGAGCAGGTGCTCGACGTGCCGGCCCAGACCGTGATCACCAAGGACAACGCCGCCGTGATCGCCGACGGCGTCGTCTTCTTCCGCGTGCAGGATACCGCCCGTGCGGCCTATCAGGTGCAGAACCTGGAAGAGGCCATCGTCAACCTCACCACCACCAATCTGCGTTCGGTGATCGGTTCGATGGATCTCGACGACACGCTCTCCAAGCGCGCCGAGATCAACGAGATCCTGATGGCGATCATCGACGAGGCGACCAATCCCTGGGGCGTCAAGATCATGCGCATCGAGATCCGCGACCTGCGCATGTCGGAAGATCTCCAGGCTGCGATGAACCTGCAGATGACCGCCGAGCGCCGGCGTCGCGCTTCGGTCACGGAGGCGAACGGTCTGCGCGAGGCGGAAATCCTCAAGGCGCAGGGCGAGCGCGAGGCCGAGATCCTGCGCGCACAGGGGCTGCGCGAAGCCGCCTTCCTCGAGGCGGAAGCCCGCGAGCGTGCGGCGGAAGCCGATGCCAAGGCGACGCAGATGGTCTCGAAAGCCATCGCCGAGGGTGATATCCAGGCCGTGCAGTTCTTCCTCGGCCAGAAATACGTCGAGGCGCTCGGCCAGATCGGCTCTTCCGACAATTCCAAGCTGGTGCTGATGCCGCTCGAGGCCGGCGGCGTGACCGGCGCCGTGGCGGGGATCGGCGAATTGCTCAAGACCGTCGGCAATCCGTCCAAATCGTGAGACATTGCGTGACACGCCCCGGCGGGCATCCACCGCCGGGGTCCGATACGAGGAAGCCCGTCAGCCCATGGAAACGCTGTTCGATTCGCCCTGGATCTGGATCATCGCCGGTGCGCTGATCGCCGGTCTCGAAATCGTTATGCCGGGGGTGTTCCTCCTCTGGATCGGCTTCGGCGCGCTCGCCGTCGGCCTCATCCTCACCCTCGCGCCGGAACTGCCGCTGGCCTGGCAGATGCTGATCTTCGCCGTGGCGATGCTCTCCTCGATCGGCCTCGGCTTCGCCATCCAGCGCCGCAGCAAGCGCGACGGCGCGCCGATGATCAATCAGGATCTGCAGGCCATGATCGGGCGCCGCTACGTGGCGATCGCCGATTTCGAAGCCGGGCGCGGTCGCATCCGCGTCGCCGATACCAGCTTCGCCGTCGTCAGCGACGACCTCGTCAAGGAAGGCGAACTCGTCGAAGTCACCGCCATAGACGGCGCGAGACCCCGCGTCAGCCGCGTGGCGGGGTGAGGCGGGAGTCAATGTGGATAACTCTCTTCCATCCGCCCTGCCGCAAGTCCATTATGCACTAGCTACGCGGCGTGACTATCTATTCGAGATTGTTCTCAAACAGGGCATTGGACCAAATACTGAAATTTTGAAGCTATACACTGCATTCTTTTATTAAATTTTATTAAGAAAAGAATTATCTATAATAAATCTCAATATTTGTGTGGCTAAAAGTTCCGCACATGAACAAAATTTGGGCTTGTCAGGTGCACTACTTTTAGTAACATATGTTCTAGTAAGGCAATCATAGGATTTAATGATATGGCATTGGAAGCAGACGTATTTCATGGGAATTGCCGACCGAAATCTTCGCGCGCTGATGTTGCGAGATTGCTCGAAAGCGAAAAGCTGAAAGTTGCAACCGCGCCAAGCTTTTTCGGTGCTGCAGATTTCTTTGTTGATGCAATACACACCCTAGGGCCGGAAAATACAAGCAGTCATATCGCTGCTCAAGCATTACTGTACAATATACGCGAGGATATTGAGATAAAGCTGTATTCACAATTTGAAATGATACTGGACTCGATTTCCAGTCTCATATCTGAAGAATCTGGCGCGCACCTTGCCTTGGTGCCTAGTGCATATGCAGGGATTGATCGTTTTTTCATGAGCCAGCATACGCGTCTGGTCGGGTGTTTTTGCTTCGACACTCCACCCTACCACCTTGCTTGGTCAGCGTCGCAAATCGACCCGCTGTCGCCAAATGCTACGATTCGTGTGGCCACGCACCCTGCGCCGATTACTCTGCTGCCGCAACTGGTTCCCGCCGGCGTCCGCTACGAGGTTTCATCCTGCCCATCCACGGTAGCCGCGGCCAATGCCGCTCTCGTGGGCGAAGCCGATGTTGCATTGTGCAATCTGGAAACGATCCATGCACAGCATATGGCTCATCACCCAAAAGGTATAGCGATTGCAATGACATGGAACCTCTTCTTGCTTGGCGATGACGGGGTGTCGTCTAATGAAAGATCACCAGAAGCGGATGTGGTCGCATGAGCCAGTCGTACTTTCCAAAGCCTGAGCGCATTAGGCTCTTCGGAGATATCGAGGCCGATGTCTTTGAGCTCGGTGACGATGCGCGAACGGTAGTAATGATTTCGCGAATGCCTCCAGGGGCTGAGGCCCCGCCTCATGAGCATGCCGAGCACCAGATCGGGATGTGTCTTTCTGGGGCCTACCGCATGCGCGTTGGTGATGAGCAGCGTGATCTCAAGGCGCTAAAGGGCGCATACTGGGTGCCGGGCGGCGAAACTCACGGGGCAATGAATATCGGAAGCACCACGGCCATTACCCTCGATATCAAGCGATTCCCGAAGCCGGAGCAGGAAGGGCAATCAACTCCATGTGCGCCAGAGGTGCGATTTCTCGACATGACTCCCGCGCGAAGTATCAAGGGTGGATTGAATCTCAATTTTTTCGTCGGCCCTTGGTTCGAGATCATGCTCTCCGTGTTGGAGCCAGATGCGCTCATGCCGCGCCATGCGCATCGTGGTGTACAGATCGGGATCGGTCTCGAAGGCGAGTATCGCATGGACGTCGGAGACGAAACGCAACGATTTTCGGGAAACTGTGTTTATTTCGCTCCCGATCATATTCCACATATGGGGCACAACGATACAGATAAACCTGCAACGTCGTTGAATATTTTTATTCCGCCGCGATGGAATCTGCTGCCAAAACGTGTGCGGAAAACAATAAAAGAGAAATCTGATGCGATTCGGTGAAGACGCAGTCGTAATCGTGACTGGTGCAGGATCCGGGATAGGCAAAGAGACGGCAATATCTTTCGCTTTATCAGGGACAAAGGTTGTAATAGTAGACATAAATGAAGAGTCTGCTTGTGCGCTAGCTTCTTCGCTATGTGATGGCGGAGCAAATGCGGTTGCGATAAAGGCTGACGTATCAAGAGAGGTTGATGTGATTGATTTGTTCGAAAGAATAGATAGATTTTACGGCCCGCCCACGCATCTTGTAAATAACGCAGGGATCGAAATAACAGGCAATATGTATGACCTTTCGGTCAAGAATTATGAAAAATTATTTTCCGTAAATGCGCATAGTGTATTTCTTTGTAGCAGGGCCGCTGCGCAGCGAATGATCCCTATGCGACGGGGGGCAATAGTAAATTTAGCATCGGTTGCTTCGTTCAAAACTTGGCCGGGAGGCGGGGCTTACAGTGCTAGCAAAGCCGCTGTGCTGGCGCTTACAAAGGCATTTGCGGCAGATCTGGTGCCTTTCGGAATCAGAGTGAATTCCGTCGCACCCGCCATCGTAGATACGTCCATGACTGAGCGGTCGCTCGACAAGGAGGCCGATCGCGCTGCCGGGCTGGCGCGGCGGGAGGCTCTGCATCCGCTCGGTCGGCTCGCAAGACCGCAGGAAATTGCGAACGCAATCCTTTTTTGGCCGCAGAGGAAAGCGGCTTCACCACCGGGGCCTGCCTGACCGTCGATGGCGGATTTCTGACTTGATCCGGCACCATGGAATCCGAGGAGCGCATATGGAGACTACAATTGGAGCACGTGCAGCGAACGGGGGTGTCTACACGCGGATGGTTCTGGTTCAGATCTTCTGGGCCGGGACTTTCGTCGCGAGTGAAATCGCACTGCATGATCAGCCGCCCGCCCTCACCGCCGTCGTGCGGTTCATCCTGACTACGGCCATCTACATGGCCATGTGCGTCATGTTGCGGGATCTGCATGCAGCACCTTTGCGCTCCCGCCTGACGGAGATCGGGCGTGGCGCCTGGCTGGCGCTTGCGGCAATGGGGTTCTTCGGTGTCGCGCTCTACACGCTGCTCCTGCATCTCGGGCTTGCCGCTTCGACGGCGGCATATGCCGCATTGCTCATCCCCACGACGCAACCGATCTTCACCGCGATACTCGGTCGCCTCGCTTTTCGTGACGCGATCACCTCGGCGCTCGTCGTCGGCCTCGCACTCGGTCTGCTCGGAGCGGGCCTCGTCATTTTTGGCGGCCTGTCGCTGCGTGACGACACGGTTCTCACCGGCAATCTCGTCATCGTCGCTGCTGCTTTGTCGTTCTCGTGCTATGCAATCGCCGCCAAATTCGCCCCCGCATCCCTCAGCGCGACAGAGAATACGACGATCTCTTTCGTATTCGGCACGGTTTTTCTCCTGCCAATGCCTGTTCTGATGGGTGAGGCGATTGCACTGGGCGATGCAACCGCGTCATTCTGGCTCTCGATCGCGTATCTCGTCGTGTTTGCGACCGTCCTGCCATATCTGTGGTGGAACGATGCCGTCAGGCGCATAGGCTCTGCGCGGACCGGGATCTTCACGTTCCTGATGCCACCACTCGCCGTCATTCTGGCCGCGATCATGCTCGGCCACACACCGACCCCGCAACAGATTGTCGGAGGGGCCCTTGCCCTGTGCGGTGTCGCCCTTGCCACCTTCGGATGGCCTGGACGGGCACGAAACCCATGAAGCCGGAGCTTGCCGGTCGGACGGCCCTGATTACGGGGGCCTCGCGCGGGCTCGGTCGTGCCTGCGCCGAGGCGCTGGCGCTGCGCGGCGCAGCGCTAGTCATCAACGGGCGCAACGCAAAGGCTTTGGCGGAAGCGGCGGAGGCGCTTGCGGGATACGGTGTTGCCGCGACGCCGGTCGCGGGCGATGTCGGCGAGCCTGCTCTTCGCGCGCGCCTCGCATCGGGCGAGGTGGATATTCTCGTCGCCAATGCGGGCGGCCCGGCCCCCGCCGGTTTTGCGGAGCTCGATCCGGATGCATTCCGGGTCGCTTTCGAAACCAATGCAATCGCCATGCTGGATCTGGTTCGCATATGCCTTCCGGGTATGCGGGCGCGCGGTTTCGGAAGGGTCGTGACGATCCTGTCGAGTGCCGCGATCAGGCCCATGCCGGGGCTGGATGCATCCGCCGGGGCGCGCGCTGCCGTGATCGCTGCCCTACGGGGACCAGCACGCGAGGCGGCCCGGGACGGGGTCACCATCAACCACGTCCTCCCCGGCCCCATCGCGACCGGACGCACGGAGGAATACCTCGCTGCACGGGAGGCGGAGGCGGGCGGTGCCGCCGCAGCGCGCGCTGCCCTCGTCGAGGATCTGCCGGCAGCGCGACTGGGGACCCCGGACGAAGTCGGTGCCCTGTGCGGTTACCTCGCTTCCCCACTTGCCGGATTCGTTACCGGTCAGAGCATATGTATCGACGGCGGACGTTCGGTCTGATGATCCCATCCTCTCCCCACATACGCCCCCGGCCCATCCGGTGATCGCTTCGATGAACGTCCTGCGGGCTTGGCCTGCGGGCGGGGGGCGGTCACGATGGGGGCGTTTGAAGGGGATCATCCATGGCTCATCTGCTCGGCTCCGCGCTCACCTTGCGCGACGTCACCATGAAGAACCGCATCGCGATTTCGCCGATGTGCCAGTATTCCGCCATCGACGGGATGGTGGGGGATTACCATTTCGCCCATCTGGCCCGCTTCGCGCTCGGGGGCGCGGGGCTCGTCATGGTGGAGGCGACGGCGGTGACGGCACAGGGGCGGATCACCCATGGCTGTCCGGGTCTGTGGGAGGATGCGCAGATCGCACCGATGGCGCGGATTGCCGGCTTCATCAAGGCGCAAGGATCCGTGCCCGCGATCCAGCTCGGCCATGCCGGGCGCAAGGCCAGCATGCAGCGCCCCTGGTACGGCAATGGTCCCCTGAACGCGGAGGATGCAGCGCGCGGCGATCACCCCTGGGAGATCATCGCACCGAGCGCCATCCCCATGGATGAGGGCTGGCTTACGCCCCGCGCCATGGAACAGGCCGATATGGATGCCCTGATTGCCGCGTGGTGCGAAGCGGCGGAGCGCGCCTTGCAGGCCGGGTTCGAGGTGATCGAGCTTCATGCCGCGCACGGCTATCTCCTGCATTCCTTCCTCTCGCCGCTCTCGAATCGTCGCAACGACGCCTATGGCGGCGATCTCGCCGGGCGTGCGCGGTTCCCGCTCGCCGTGGCGCGGGCCCTGCGCGACACCTGGCCGGCGCATCTGCCGTTATTCGCCCGTCTTTCCTGCGTGGACGGGATCGAGGGCGGGCTCGAAATCGCCGATACGATCTGGCTCGCGAAGCAATTGAAGGAAATCGGCATCGATGTGATCGACAGCTCGTCGGGGGGCCTCGCGGGCTCGGCCACCGCCGCGCGCGTCAAGCGCGGACCGGGCTTCCAGGTGCCCTTCGCCGAGGCCGTGCGCCGCGAGGCGGAGATCCCCACCATGGCGGTGGGGCTGATCACCGAGGCGGCCCAGGCCGAGGCGATCCTCGCCGCCGGCCAGGCCGACATCATCGCCATCGGACGCGAAGCTCTGGCCAATCCGAACTGGCCGCTCCAGGCGCTCAGCGATCTCGATGCGATGGCGCCGGAGAGCTACCGGAACTGGCCTGAGCAATCCGGCTGGTGGCTGGAGCGGCGCCGGCGCGCCATGCTGGAGAGCGCGCAGTAAGCGCGTTTGGGGATGCTTGCTTGCCGGCCCTTACTGACCGGCATCCTTCTTCAGCCAGCGGAACAACTCGTCGACCCGCGCGGCCTTCAGCGCATCGCCGTCGCGGTTCGACCAATCGTAGATGCCCTGTTTGTTGGCGAAGCCGCGCGCGCCGCTCTCGACCAGTTTCGTGACTTCCGGCGCGGGTTTCGGCGACGCGTCGAGATGCGGCAGCAGCGAGACGGCGAAGGCGTGCAGCGTGTCGAGCCCGCCGAGTTCCGCCGACTCGATCGGCCCGGTAATGCCGAGCCGCCGCCCGAGCGTCTGGCGCACCACCGTGTCGATCGCTTCTGCCGAAGCGATGCCTTCCGCCCACATCGCCCATGCTTCGCGCAGGATGGCGAACTGGATGCGGTTGCCGATCATGCCCGGCGTCTCCCGCTGCATCAGCACCGGCTCCTTGCCGGCCTCACGCAACAAAGCCATCGTGCGCGCGGTCGCCGCCTCGTCCGTGACGGGGGAGGGGCAGACCTCGACCACGGGGATCAGCGTCGCAGGAAACCAGAAATGCGCAGCCAGCACGCGCTCAGCGCGTTTCACTCTGGTGGTGAGCGCCGAGGCCGGCTGACCGCTGGATGAGGCGAGGACGACGTCCGGCGCACAGATTTCGTCGAGGCGCGCGAAAAGCTCCGTCTTGATCGCGAGATCCTCGGTAACGGCCTCCATGACGAAATCGCATTCAGCCGCGTCCGCAGGATCGGCGGAAGCGGTGACGCGTCCGCGGGCGGCGGCAGCCGCATCACCCGCGATCAGGCCACGTGCCGCGAAGGCGTCGATCTGCTGGCCGACCCCGTCGAGCGCGGCATGTGCACGCCCGGCATCGCGCCCGATCATGACGACATCCTTGCCCGCCATGGCGAAGACGGCGGAAATGCCGGTTCCCATCAGCCCGTTGCCGAGCACGGCGATCTTGCCGATAGTCTGACGCATTGCTTTGTCTCCCCCGTACGAATGCTTTCCCCGATCCGATCAATGCCGGAATTGACGCTACGTTAGCTTCGCCTTACGGTTGCGTAAACGTGTATTTTCACGGATACGGCGATATGCGCGGGGGGCGCGCTCGCCGTCGAGAGGGAGGAGCGGGAGAGGGCGATGAATGCTCACGTGACGCAGGATTTCCGGTTCGCGCCCTGGTGGTGGGAAGCCGCTCCGCCGCCGGAATCGCGGGGGGAAGCGCCCGAGCCCGCCTATGATCACATCGTCATCGGCAGCGGATTCACCGGCGTCAGCGCCGCGCTTCATCTCGCGCGCGGCGGGCGCAACGTCGCGCTGCTCGATGCCGAGCGTATCGGCGCCGGCGCCTCCCGCCGCAGTGCAGGCTTCATCGGGCGGGTGATGAAGAAGAGTTTCGGTGATCTCGTCGATGCAAAGGACGAGGCCTACGCTCGCAAGACCTATCAGGAGCTCCACGCGGCTTATGAAGGTGTCTTCGCCCTCGCGGAAGCCGAGGACATCGCCTGCCACGCCACGCGCTGCGGGCGCTTCATCGCCGCGACGGCGCCGGGGCACAGGGCTTGGCTCGATGCCGATCTCGCTCGCCTGAAGTCGGCGCTCGGCCATGATTACGCGATCCTCCACGCGGAAAGGCAACGCGAAGCGATCGGCAGCGATCACTATCATGGCGGCGCGGTCATCCCCGATAGCGGCTCGATCCATCCGGGGCTTCTGCATCAGGGGCTGATCGACCGCGCCGTTGCGGCCGGCGTCGCGGTTATCGGCGAGACGCGGGTCGACGCCATCCACGAGGACGATCGGCAGGTGCGTCTCGTGACCACGCGGGGCGAGATCACAGCGCGGGAGGTGGTGCTCGCTACGAACGGCTATACGCAGCATCCGGGCTGGTACAAGCGCCGGCTCGTGCCGTTTCGCGCCTTCATGGCGACGACGGAGCCGCTCGATCCCGCGCTTCTCGACCAACTGATCCCGCACGGGCGCACCATCATCGATTCGAATACGAATATCGACTTCTTCCGCCATGCTCCCGACGCGCCCCGCCTCGTCTTCGGCGGCGCCACGGCGGAGCATCTCGCCGACGAGGAGGCGATCGCCGCGCGGATGCGCAAGATCATGCTCAAGGTGTTTCCGCAACTGGGTGATGTGCGCCTGTCGCATGTCTGGGACGGCTATTGCGCCGGCACCTTCGACATGAAGCCGCATGTCGGGCGGCGCGGGCGGCTGCATTACGCGCTCGGCTACAATTTCGCCGGCGTGGCGCTGGGCCTGCGCTTCGGCAAACGCATCGCCGACCGGATCCTCGGGGAGGAACTCGCACCCAGCGCCTTCGACGGCATGGCCTTCCCGACCATGCCACTCTATACCGGGCACCCCTGGTTCATCGGCGCCGCGATGCGCTATTTCGCCTGGCGCGATGCCGGTCTCGCGAAACGCTGGGACGCGGCGGCGCACCGGCAGCCCGGCAAAGCCGCCTGAGAAGATGGCGGCTCACGCGGCCTTGCGTTCCTTCCACCAATCCTGTGCCTGATAGGTCCAGTAGGTGAGCTGCACCGCCGCCGTGCCGAACGGGCCTCCATTCCAGGCGAGGCCGAAGGGTTCGTACAGGCGGATACGGTCGCTCTCGCCGGTGATCGCCTCTGCGACGACGCGTCCGCCGATCGCGGTGGTGTTGAGCCCATGGCCGCCGAAAGCTGTGCAGTAATAGACGCCGTCGCGCAGGCGCCCGATCTGCGGCATCAGATGGCGGGCATAGGACATCAACCCCGACCATGCGATCTCCACGCGCAAATCCGACAATTGCGGGTAGGTCGAGATCATGGTCCGGCGCAGAAGCGCGGCGAGGTCGCGCGGCTCGGCCCGGCGCGTGGTGATGCGCCCGCCCCAGAGCAGCCGCTTGCCGCCATCGACGAGACGGTAATAGTCGTTCGCGCGGCGGTTGTCGGAAATCGCGCAGGGGCTCTTCACCGCCTGCGCGATCTGCTCCGGCGCCGGCTCCGTGAGCAGCACATAGGTGGCGATCGGCAGATAGGCGCGGCGCAGTTCCGGCACGAGACCCGTCGTATAGCCGCCCCCCGCGAGGACGACGTCGCGGGCGCGCACGCTACCGCCGATCGTGCGCAGGCGTTTCTCCGGCGTATCGAGCACGGCGCCGATGGCGGGGCTGTTCTCGCAGATCACGCCGCCATGGGCGACGATATCGCGCGCGAGCGCACGGGCGTAGTTCAGCGGGTGGAAATGAAAGGCCTGCGGGTCATACAATGCGTCGAAATACTTGCCGGAGAGCAGGACCTCGCGCACCGCCTCGCGGGGCATGTAGTCGAGCTCGTAGCCGAAATCCTTCGCCATCTGGTCGCGGTGCTGCATCAGCGCGTCGCGGGCGGGGTAGCGCATCACCCCGATCTTGCCGGCGACCGGGTTGCAGGCCTCGCCCAAGCCGAGCGCATCGACATTCGCGCGCACCGCCTGAGCGCCCTCGATGGAGAGCTTGTAGAGCGCCTTCGCACGCTCGGATCCCGCATAGAGCGAGATCAGCGACAGGCTCGCGGCATAGCCGGGTGAGACGAAACCGCCATTGCGCCCCGAGGCGCCCCAGCCCACGCGTTCGGCTTCCAGCAGGACGACACGCTTGCCCGCGCGCGCGAGATCGCGTGCGGCGGACAGACCGGCGAGCCCGCCGCCGACGATACAGACATCCGCTTCCTTCTCACCGGACAGAGCCGGGTATTCCGCCGCATCGGCGAGCGTGCGCGCGTACCAGCTGTCGATATATCCCATCGTCTTCGAACCCCGTGATTCCGATCGGCTAATCTAGCCCGGAAACACGGGGCGAAGCCAAGGGCGTTTCGCGCGCCGGGCGACCTTTTCCCGGCACCCGGCGCAACCCGTCGCGTCCGACCGGTCACCCGGTTTTGGCGACGAGGCCGAGTTCCGAGAGTTTGGCGTGGATATCGGCGATGGAGCGCTTCATCTTCAGGCTGATGACCGAGTCGGTAACGCCCTCGTTCACGAGCTGACGCAGATTCTGGACATCTTCGTAGCTCCAGGGCCGGTCATGCGAATTCGCGGTATGGCTCATGGCAATCTCCTCCATTGGAGAAAGCCAACGCCGCAGGATGCCGGATGGTTCGCCGCCTGCGCAGTTTCGCGTATACCATAGCCGTCAGCAATTTATTATTGCTTGCGTGGGACGACTGTATTTTTGATTGTCTCTAGCTGACGAGGGGCCCATGCACACACCACCGATGCCGCCACCGACGGGTTTCGCGCGACCGGATCCGGCCATGATGAGCGCCTACGGCGCGCCCCTCTTCTATGGAGGGTTCTGGATCAGATTCGCCGCGTATGTCGTCGACTACGTACTGCTGACGGTGGTTTCGTTCGCTGGCCTCTTTCTCATGCTGGCAGGAGCGGGTATGGGCGCTGGAGACGCTTATTTCGGTATGGTTTTCTTATGCATGTTGCTGGTCAGTCTGTTGTATTTTCCCCTCTTTCACGCTTCCGCCTGGCAAGCGACACCTGGTAAGCGGGTGATGGGTCTTCGCGTGATGCGTGTGGATGGTCAGGATGTCTCCTTTCTGCGTGCGGTCTGGCGCCACCTCGCAGAAATCCTCTCCGCACTGATCTTCATGATCGGCTACCTCATGATCGGCCTGACTCGTGAGAAGACCGGGCTGCACGATCTGATCGCAGGTACCCGCGTCGTCTACGGACGCACCGGCGTCTGATGCGGTCTTTTCTGCATCGCCCGAGGAGGCGGAAGCAATCATGACATCGACACCCCCCGAAGACCCGCCGCGCGCGCCTGCGCCCGGTCCGGCCGGCGATCGTCCCGACGATGCGCGCGGCCTCCCCACGACCGCGCCGCAGAAGCCGCCGCATCCTCTGGACGGGCAATGGTTCCTGCATCTCGATGGCCAGAGCTGGGGGCCGTATGACGGCCATGCGCTGAGGGGCTACCTCGCGGAGGGGCGGATCGGCCCGGATACGAGCGTCGCCAAACTCGGCTCGCAGGACTGGACGCGCCTCGCCGATGACCGCGTGTTGCGCGATCTCCTGCGCCCGCAGCAGCCGATGCCGGGAGCGCCCGCCTTCACGACGGGAACCGTCTCCACCGGTAACGGCGGCACGATCGTGCAGATCCATCAGCATGCCCCGCCGCCGATCGCCGCCTATGCCGCCGCCGCCGGCGATATCGGCCCCAAGAGCCCCGGCCTCGCGCTCTTCCTTTCGTTTCTCTTCGCCGGGCTGGGGCAATTCTATAACGGGCAGATTGCGAAGGGGATCGTGATGTTGATCCTGACGATCCTGCTCTGGATCGTCTTCCTCGGCTGGATCACCTGGATCTGGAGCATGATCGACGCCTATAACGGCGCGAAGCGGCTCAACGTGGCCGCCAACGCCCATTTGTGGCGACAATGACCGCGCCCGGCGATGCTGCGGGTGAGACGCGGCTCCCCGCCCGTCCTCCGCCGCCACCGGAGCGCCATTGCCCGTCCTGCGGCGCGCCCGTGCCGGCAAGAGCCGTGGTGTGTCCCGCCTGCGGCGTGATTCTCGCTGTCGAAGCGACCGATGCGCGGCTGCGCGGGACATTCGCCCGGCTCGATACCCGCCTGCGCGCGGCGGTGATCGGCTTCCTGCGCAGGCGCTATGCGGCGCTCTGGCTGATGGCGCTCATCCCCTTCGCCTTCGCCCCAGCCATCGCCGCGCTGGCCTATTGCAGCTGGCGGGTGCTGCGACCGGCCTCCGACGAGGCCGTGGGCGCCTTGACGCAATATGCGCTGATCGGCGCCGTCGCGCTCGTCAATCTGATCTTGAGCTACCAGTTCGGAATGCAGGCGTTGCTGCTGCTCGCAGGCTGGGCGGGCGCCCTGAGCGGGGCGGTCGAATCGTTCCTGCGCGGCCTGCTCCCCGCCGCACCCTTCGTTCCCGGCGAGCCGCCCGGACGCATCCGCCCGGCCTGAGCCTCATGCACGATCGGCCCGAAGCTGTGGAGGGCGTCCCGCGCGGCCTCCTCACGGGCGGCTCCTGTGCTATCACCGCATCCGGTGCAATGCGACGGGAGCGGGCATGACGGTCGGTGTGGATATGGGGGTGACGGGGCCGGGCGAGAGCCGGGCCGTGCTGGATCTGGAGGAGCTTCTGGCCACGCGTCTGCTGGTCCAGGGTAATTCCGGCTCGGGCAAGTCGCATCTCCTGCGCCGCCTTCTCGAACAGAGCGCGCCCTGGGTGCAGCAGGCGGTGATCGACCCGGAGGGCGATTTCGTCACGCTGGCCGAGCGATTCGGCCATATCGTCGTCGATGCCGAGCGCGGGGAGGGCGATCTGCAGCGCATCGCCGCGCGCGTGCGCCAGCACCGGGTTTCCGTCGTGCTCAATCTCGAAGGGCTCGAAGCCGATCAGCAGATGCGCGCGGCGGCGGCCTTCCTCGGTGGCCTGTTCGATGCCGAGCGCGATTACTGGTATCCGATGCTCGTCGTCGTCGACGAGGCGCAGCTCTTCGCGCCCACCGCTGCGGGGGAGGTGTCCGACGATGCGCGCAAGGTCTCGCTCGGCGCCATGACCAACCTGATGTGTCGCGGGCGCAAGCGCGGGCTCGCCGGTGTCATCGCCACGCAGCGCCTGGCGAAACTCGCCAAGAACGTCGCGGCGGAAGCCTCCAACTTCCTGATGGGGCGCACCTTTCTCGATATCGACATGATGCGCGCCGCCGATCTGCTCGGCATGGAGCGGCGTCAGGCGGAGGCGTTCCGCGATCTCGCGCGCGGGCATTTCATCGCGCTCGGCCCCGCCTTGTCGCGCCGCCCGATCTCGATTCGTATCGGCGATGTGGAAACGCAGGCGCGCTCGACCTCACCCAAACTGATGCCGCTGCCGGAGCAGCCTGCGGAAGAAGCCCGCGATCTGATCTTCGCCCCGCCCACGGCGGAAGAACGTGAGCACGAGCGCGAGCAGATCCAGCGCAGGCCCGCCCCCGCGCCGCTGCCCTCGACCAACGATCTCCTCGCCCGCGTCGTGCGCGAGCGCCCCGCCATGCCCGCGCCCGACGAACCCGCCGCCGATCCGCAGGCGCGCGAGGCTGGCCTCAAAGCGGTGATGGGGGAAATTCTCTCCGATCCGGATGCGTCGTTCCGTTCGCATGCGGTGCTCTATCAGGATTTTCTGGTGCGTTGCCGGATCAGGCGCGTGCCCGGAGGCCCGCCCGATCTCGCGGAATTCCGCCGCCGTCTCACCGTCGCCCGCGCCGGGGTGGATGCGCAGATGGCGGAAAACCCGCAATGGGACGAGGCCCTGCGCTGCGCCGAGGGCCTGCCCGAGGACATCCAGGGCGTCTACCTGCTCTTTGCTCGCGCCGCGCTCGAAGGCGCGCCATGCCCGCCCGACGGCGAGATCGCCCGCATCTGCGGCAGCCGCTCCCCCGGTCGCGCCCGGCGTCTGGTGCAATATATGGAACAGCGCGGCTACATCGTCTGCCGCAACGATCTGCGCGGCGCCCGCATCGTCGCACTCCCCGACCTCGGCTGGGAGACCCGCGCGGGCGATGCCAATGCGGAGATGGCACCGGAACCGATGGCGCGGGTGGCGGAGAGCGGGTGAGTAGCTTTTCGCGGGTAGCGGCTTCATTCCCGCGCGGCGAACCCCCAGACCCCGCTGCGTTTGATCTCCGCATCTTCCAGAACGCGCGTCGTGGGTACGCTGTATTCAGCCAGCTTTATCAGCGTTTTGGGCAGATAGGCGCGGGCGGGGTCGCCGATCAGCACTGTGGTGCCGGCGCGGTGTAGCGTCTCCAGCCAGGTGATGACGCGGGCGGCGAGGTCGCGCTCGTAGCAGATATCGCCGGCGAGAACGACGTCCCAGTCCTCAACCGTATCGATCAGATCCGCCCCGCGCGGTTCGAGGGTCACACCGTTCACTCGCGCATTGAGCGGCATCGCAGCCAGCGCGAACGGGTCGATATCGGCGGCCTCGACCCGCGCCGCGCCCGCTTTCGCGGCGGCGATGCCGACGAGGCCGGAGCCGGCGGCGAAATCGAGCACATGCTTGCCGCGTACGATCTGCGGATTGTCCAGAATGTAGCGCGCGAGCGCCTGCCCGCCGGCCCAGGCGAAGGCCCAGAAGGGCGGCGGCAGGCCGAGCGCGCCGAGCTCTTCCTCGGTCTTCTCCCAGAGCGCCGTCGCCTCGTCGGCCACATGGAGGCTGATCTCGGGCGTATGCGGCACCGGCATCAGCCGTGTATGAGCACGGATGAAGGCTTCGCGCTGCGCGGGATCACCGAGCGGGGCCGGTGCGGGGGCCATCGTCACAGATCGAACAACGAGCCCTGACCGGATGCGGCTTTGCGCGCGGCGGGCTTGGTTGCGGGCTTGGTCGATGCGGGCTTGGTCGATGCAGGTTTCGGCTCCGCATCGCGCGGCGCCGATGCCTTCGCTCCTGAGCCCGTACCCTCGCCATCCGTGATCTGTGCGGCGCGCACCGCGTCATGAAAGGTCAGCGTGACGGCATCGCCCGCACGCAACGTGGCACCGTCGCGCAGGAGCGCGCCATCGCCATCCGTCACCAGCACGAAGCCGCGTTTGAGTGTCTCGCGATGGCTGTAGCTGCGCAGAAGCGAAACGCGGCTGTCGAGCAGTGCCCGGCGCTCGCGCAGGCCCGCCGCGTGGAGATAGCGCAGCCGCGCGCCGAGATCGTCGAGGCGGGGCCGTAGTCGCGTCGTCAGGGCGGAGAGCGCCTGTCGCGGGCGTTCGCCCACCGCATCGAGTGCGGCGCGGGCGCGGGCTGCGGCGAGGCGCGGGGAGGCGCGCTCCAGCCGCTGTCCGATCTGCGAAAACCGCCGCTCCAGCCCCCGCGCATTCGCCCGCAGAGCCGCAGGCAGCCGCGCGCCGGCGAGATCGAGCCGCTGGCGCTTGGTGGAGAGGATCTCGTCCGGTGTGGGCAGGGCGCGCGCCGCCGAGCGCAGATCCGCGCGAAGCCGCTCCAGCCGGCGCAGCATCGCATCCTCGTGGCGATGGGCGAGATCGTGCACGGTCGCGAGCAGATCGAGCCGCACCGGCACCACCATCTCGGCCGCGCCCGTCGGCGTCGGCGCGCGGCGGTCGGCGACGAGGTCGATCAGTGTCCAGTCGGTTTCGTGGCCGACGGCGGAGATGACCGGGATGGCGCTTTCGGCAACGGCATGCACCAGATCCTCGTCGTTGAACCCCCACAGATCCTCGATCGAGCCGCCACCGCGCGCGACGATGATCACATCGGGGCGCGGGATGACGCCGCCCGGTTCGAGCGCATTGAAGCCACGCACCCCGGCTGCGACCTCCTCGCCGCTCGTCTCGCCCTGGACGCGCACCGGCCAGACCAGGACATGACGCGGAAACCGGTCCTGCAGACGGTGGAGGATGTCGCGGATCACGGCACCGGTCGGCGAGGTGACGACGCCGATGACGCGCGGCAGATAGGGCAGGGGGCGCTTGCGCTCCGGCGCGAACAGGCCCTGCCCCTCGAGCTTGCGTTTGCGCTCCTCCAGCAGCGCCATGAGCGCGCCGACACCCGCCGGTTCGATCGTGTCGATGATGATCTGGTAGCTGGATTTTCCCGGAAACGTCGTGATCCGCCCCGTCGCGATCACTTCGAGCCCCTCCTGCGGCTTGACGCGCAGGCGGCCATAGGTGCCGCGCCAGATCACCGCGTCGATGCGCGCGTTCTGGTCCTTGAGCGAGAAATAGCAATGGCCCGAGGAATGCGGCCCGCGAAATCCGGAGATCTCACCGCGCAGGCGCACATGACCGAACGCGTCCTCGATTGTGCGCTTGAGCGCTCCGGAGAGCTCGGAGACGGTGAATTCGGCGGCGTTGGAAGCGGGCTGGCTCATGCTTCGACTTGTAGCGCAGATTCGCGCTTCGATGAAAACCCCGATCGTGCTCTATCGGCGTGCGACTTCGCTTGATCGCCTCCTTCCGTTGGGGCAATCTGAAAATCTCGGTGAAGGCACGCATGATGCCGACCGGGCCCGGGGGCGCAGCAGGGAGAGGCGCCATGCCGTTGTTTCGGGTACGATTTCTCAAGCGTGTCAGTGATGCCACGGGTCACGAGACCCTGATCTGCCAGCGTTGGTTCGATGTCGATGCCGATTGCGAGGCAGGCGCCGTCGACGAGGCGCAGGGACGCTTCCGGCATGCCGAGCGCACGGCGGATTGGCGCCTGCGCGCCGATCATGTCGAGGCGCGGGCGCTCGACCGCGCCCGTTCACATGCGGAGAACGGCGCCTGAACAACCGAGCGCCGGCTCAGCCGCCGAAGCGGTCGCGCCAGGCGGGCAGGGCGCCCTCATAGGGCAGGGCCGTCGCCGTGTGCACGCCGCGCGCGATCGCCCGCGCGAGCACATTCGCAGCCGTGGCGCCGATCGAGGTCAGATCGTTTACCGGATCGGCGAGCGGGCGAGCCCCGGTCGCTGCGGCGAAGATCGTATCGCCGTCGAAGGGGGCATGGGCGAGGTCGAGTGCGCGGGCGAGCCCGTCATTTGCCGCGATGGCGACGCGGGTGGCCTGCGCCTTGGTCAGGGCGGCATCGGTGGCAATAATGGCGATGGTCGTGCCCGGCTGCGGCCCGCCCTTCCAGCGCATGCGATGGCGGGTGCCGGGAGGGGATTGCGGCCAGCCGAGCCCGCCGAATTCGTCGCCGATCTCGAGCCCGGCCGCCCAGAAATGCGGCCCGCCTTCGATCACCGTCGAGCCGACCGCGTTCACCACCGCGAGCGCCGCCACCATATGGCCGCTCGCGAGCCGGGCCGAGGCCGAGCCGACGCCGCCCTTGAGATCGACCGTGGTCGCGCCGTATCCCGCGCCGACCGTGCCGAGCGCGACTTCCGGGCCGGCATTGTCGCAGGCGTCCCAGGCGAGTTCGCGATAGGGCGGGTAGCGGCCCCAATCCTTGTCGCCGCCATTGAGCAGATCGAAGCAGATCGCCTGCGGCACGATCGGGATCAGCGCCGCGCCGAGCCGGAAGCCGATCTCGCGCTCGCGCAGCCAGGCCTGCACCCCGCTCGCCGCGTCGAGCCCATATGCCGATCCGCCGGAGAGAACCAGCGCGTGCACGCCTTCGACGATGGCATCAGGGGCGAGCATGGCGTGATCGCGGCCTCCCGCCGCGCCGCCCAGCGCCGAGACGCCGACGGTTGCCGGATCGTCGAAGATCACGACGCTCACTCCGGAGGCGAGATTGGTGTCGTGGGCCTGCCCGACCCGCAGGCCGGGAACGTCCGCGATGCTGTTCGTCGGGCCAGTGAGGCTCGCCCCGGTGCCGGTTTCGCCGTGCTGCGTCATCGTGCTGCGCCTCCAATTGATCTTTCCCAATGGAATCGTGATGCAAACGTTCTATCACGCGCCATCACGAGGCCGCGAGAGCGTGTTGCGACGGCTTTTCCTGTGCGCGTTCGGAAGCTAGAAGCGGGGCATGATGGAGATTTCGATACTGGCCGCCCTCGCCGGCGGATTGATCAGCTTCCTGTCGCCCTGCGTGCTGCCCCTGGTGCCGCCCTACATGACCTATCTGGCGGGGACCTCGCTGGACCGGATCGAGAATGCGGATGATCCCCAGCTGCGCAAGCGGGCGATCACGACGGCGATCGTCTTCGTCCTGGGCTTCACCACTGTCTTCACCCTGCTCGGCGCCACGGCCTCGGCGCTGGGTCAACTGGTGCGCCAGTACATGGACGTGTTCGGCATCATTGCCGGGGTGATCATCATCCTGATGGGGCTGCATTTTCTCGGGGTCTTCCGCATCGCCATGCTCTATCGCGAGGCGCGTTTCCAGGCCGGCTCGAACGTCAATCTGTGGGGCGCCTACGTGATGGGCCTCGCCTTCGCCTTCGGCTGGACGCCGTGTATCGGCCCGATCCTCGCCGCGATCCTCGCCGTGGCGGGGACCGAGCAGAGCGTGGCGCGCGGTGCCTTCCTGCTCGCGGTCTATTCCGCCGGGATGGGCATTCCCTTCATCCTCGCCGCTTTCGCGATGAAGCCCTTCGTCAATTTCCTCAAGCGCATGAAGAGCCGTTTCGGTATGGTCGAGAAGGCGATGGGGGGCCTGCTCGTGCTCACGGGTATCGCGTTCCTCACCGGGGGCATCGAGATGATGGCCTTCTGGATGCTGGAGACTTTCCCCGTGCTCGGGAGGCTGGGCTGAATTTCGCCGACAGTCATCCCCCTGGCCGGAACGCGCGCTAGATTCCGTCGATGATGAGTTACGACCCGCAAGATCTCAGTCTCAACGCGCGACGCCTGCGTCTCGAAACGCTGGTGCGTCTGCGCTGGCTCGCGGTGACGGGGCAGAGTCTCGCGGTGTTCGGTGTGCATTTCGGGCTGGGCTACACGCTGCCCTTCGCCGCCTGCCTGACGCTGATCGGTCTGGCTGCGCTTCTCAACATCGCGATCCGCATCCGCTACCCGGCGAGCCATCGTCTTCACGACGATACGGCGACGGGGCTGCTCGCCTTCGACATCGTCCAGCTCGCGTTGCTGCTCTTTCTGACGGGCGGCTTGCAGAACCCGTTCAGCCTGCTCTTCCTCGCCCCGGTCCTGATTTCGGCGACGGCGCTGCCGCCGTTACGCACGCTGTTCCTCGGCCTGCTCGCCGTGGGTTGCGCGACGCTGCTCGCGCTCGCCCATCTGCCGCTGCCCTGGATTCCGGGCGAGACCTTCCAGATGCCGTTTCTCTATATCAGCGGCAAATGGTTCGCGATCCTGCTCGGCACCGCCTTCATCGGTGTCTATGCCTGGCGTATCGCCGAGGAGGGGCGACAGCTCGCGCAGGCGCTCGCGGCAACGGAGCTCGTGCTGGCGCGCGAACAGCACCTCTCCCAGATCGACGGGCTCGCTGCTGCGGCGGCCCATGAGCTTGGAACGCCGCTCGCCACCATCACCCTCGTCGCCAAGGAACTCGCCCGGCGCGCACCGGCGGATTCGGAGACGGCGGAGGATCTCGCGCTCCTTCACAGTCAAGCCGAGCGCTGCCGCGCCATCCTCGGCAAGCTTACCTCGCTCAGCGCCGAGGACAAGCGCGGCTTCCTCGAGCGGATCAGCCTCGGCCATCTCATCGAGGAGGTGGTCGGTCCGCAGCGCGGCATCGGCGTGCCCCTGCACGTGGATATCGAGGGTGAGGGGGCCGAGCCCTACTGCCAGCGCAATCCGGGCCTCATCTACGGGCTGGCCAACCTGATCGACAACGCCGTCGACTTCGCCGATACGGCGGTGCATGTCGTGGCGCGCTGGGATGCCCGCGATGTGCGTATCGAGATCCACGATGACGGGCCGGGCATCCGCCCCGACATCCTGCTGCGGCTGGGCGAGCCTTATGTGACGAGCCGGGGATCGGACAAGCGCGGGCGCGGCGAGCGCATGCAGGGGCACGGGCTCGGCGTCTTCATCGCCAAGACGCTGATCGAACGCACCGGCGCGCAGCTCGTCCTCACCAACAAGCCCGCCCACGGACGCCCCGGCGCCATCGCCCGGATCGTCTGGCGGCGCGAGGCTTTCGAATGGCGCGATCCCGCTTTCGACATGCAGGAACTGGATAACGCGCCGGGCGTGCCTATTTTAGAACCAGAACATGTTTTCGACGCGCGCGGGTCATCGGATCGCGATCCCCGTACGTAATTCTCAATGCGGCTGCGCTCGCGCAATCATTGCCGGCAGAGCGCGCCACGAGACGAGGAGACAGATTGATGATCGAGGCCGAAATCGTGCGGGATCCCGTCACCGAGGGGGACAATGCCCTGCTGATCGTCGATGACGACCGTCCGTTCTCCACCCGCCTGGCGCGGGCCATGGAGAGCCGGGGCTACCGCGTGACCGTGGCGGAGACGGTGGCCGAGGGGATCGCACAGGTCGATGCCGCGCCGCCCGCCTTCGCCATCATCGACATGCGACTGTCCGACGGCAACGGGCTCGACGTGATCACCCGGCTGAAGGAGCGCCGTCCGGAAGCGCGCGGCGTCGTGCTCACGGGCTACGGCAACATCGCCACCGCCGTCACCGCGGTGAAGCTCGGTGCCTTCGATTATCTGGCCAAGCCCGCCGATGCCGACGAGATCGACGCGGCCCTCAAGGCCGGTCCGGAAGGCCGCGCCGATCCGCCGGAAAATCCGATGTCGGCCGATCGCGTGCGCTGGGAGCATATCCAGCGCGTCTACGAATTGTGCGGACGCAACGTCTCCGAGACGGCCCGCCGGCTCAACATGCATCGGCGCACGCTCCAGCGGATCCTCGCCAAACGCGCCCCGCGCTGAACCCTCGTTCAGGAGAGGCGTTCGCGCTTGAGCCTGATCCCGGCTGCTTCGCGATCGAAGGTATCCTCCGTCACCCCGTCATGGCGCAGGGCGTGTTTCTGGAGCTTGCCGCTCGCGGTCTTGGGCAGATCCTGCGTCACGCGGATATAGCGCGGCACCATGAAATGCGGCACGCGCTCGGCGAGAAATGCGACGAGCTGCGCCGGATCGATCGTCTCGCCCTCGACGGGGGTGACGATCGCGAGCACCTCATCCTCGGTCTCGTCACTCGGCACCGCCACGGCGACCGCCTCGCGCACGGCTGGATGGGCGGTGATCTCCGCTTCCAGCGCGAATGACGAAATGTTCTCGCCGCGCCGGCGGATCACGTCCTTGATGCGATCGACGAAGAAGAACCGGCCCTGATCATCCTTGCGGAACGCGTCCCCCGTGTGGAACCAGCCGTTTCGCATGGAATCGGCGGTGGCCTGCGGATTGCGGTAATAACCCGCGAACAGGGCCCAGGGACGGTGCGAGCGGATCACCAGTTCACCGACGCTGCCCGGTGCCACGGGGATGTCGTTCCCGTCGACGACGCGCAGCTCGAAGGGCGGGCGCGGCGTGCCGGCGAGCCCCGCATCATTTCCGTCCTCGCCGATTCCCGGCCCCGCGATCAGCGGGCTCGCGATCTCGGTCATGTTGTAGACGGTGTAGAGCGCGGATCCGAAGCGCTCGCGGAAACGCGGCGCATCCTCGCCGAAGGGGACGATATAGACCTTCGCCAGCGGGTGGTCGCGATCGCGCGGATCGGGCGGTGCCTTGAGCAGGAAGTTCGCCATCACGCCGAGCAACAGCACCACCGTCGAGCCGGTATCGCGGACCGCCTGCCAGAAATCCCCCGTGCGAAATTCCGGGATCATCGCCATGGTCGCGCTGCGGGCGAGGCTGGCATGGACGTAGAGCGTGCTGCCGCAGTGGAAGATCGGCCCGGCGATCATGCAGCAATCATCCGGCCCGATCGCCTCGATCGCCTCGGGCCCCATCGTGTAGTGCTGCACATAGGTGAAGAGCACGCCCTTGGCCGCACCGGTCGTGCCCGAGGTATACATGATCGCCTGCACGTCGAAGGGCTGGATCGGTGCATCGAGGGCGAGGGCGGCGTCGTCGATGGAGGCGGGATCTTCGAGCGGTACGATGGTGAGGCCGGGAATGGCGGCGGGTTCGCCATCACCGGCGACGGTCAGGACATCACGCAGGGCGCCGCGTTCGATGTCGCGCAGGCGCTCGACGAGAGCGGGGTGGGCGATCATCAGGCGCGCATCGGCATTGTCGAGGATCTGCGCCAGCGAGAGCCCGCGCGCGGCGGTGTTCAGCGGAATATAGACCGCGCCGAGATAGTTGATGGCAAACCAGGTGACGAGGAGATCCGGCCCGTTGCCCATCCAGCACAGAACATGCGCGCCCTGACCCACGCCGGCGCGGGAGAGGGCGCAGGCGCGCCGGCGCACGCGGTCGAGGAGTTCGGCATAGCTCCACACCTCCGGCGCGCGATCGCGCGCGTGCCAGAAGCGGATGCAGTCGCGTTCGGGATGGGCCTGCGCGCGGTGTTCGAGCATGTCGCGCAGCACGCAGTCCTCGCGCGGCGGTAGTGCATCCGGCGCAATCGGCGTCAGGCCTGCCATGGTTTCCCTCCCCATATCGTTATCTTCGTCAAGACGCGGCGCGCACAGGCAAACCCATGCGCGCCTTCGAAGTCCAGCGCATCCATGCGCGGCGGGTTTGTGGATTTTCCACCAGGCCGGTCGCGTGGGGATCGCGGCGGGATGCGCCACTTTTGCGGTCGCAAACGTGGGGCGTCCACGTTAGAAACGGTGCAATGCGCAGACGGAGGGACACATGGCGTTGATGATTCTCGGGCTCCTGCTCTTCATCGGAGGCCACAGCTTCACGATGATGCGCGACAATCGCGCGGCCGCGATCGCGAAATTCGGCGAGAACGGCTTCAAGGGCATCTATTCGCTCGTGGTTCTCGTCGGGTTCGTCCTGATCTGGATCGGCTTCGGGCAATACCGCGCCGACGGCTATATCCAGATCTGGTGGCCGCCGATCTGGACGCAGCATCTCGCCGCCCTGTTCGTGCTCTTCGCCTTCATCCTCCTGCCCGCCGCCTATATGCCGGGTTTCATCAAGGCGAAGGCGAAGCATCCGATGCTCGCTGCGGTGAAGATCTGGGCGCTCGCCCATCTCCTCGCCAATGGCGATCTCGGCTCGATCATTCTCTTCGGCTCGCTGCTCGGCTGGGCGGTCGTGGCGCGGATCTCGATCAAGCGCCGCACGGACCCGCCCTCCGCCATCAGCGCACCGGTCACCGCGCCCCAAGTGAAATATGACGTGATCGCGCTGGTGATCGGTGTCGTCGCCTATATCGCCTTCGCCTTCTGGCTGCATTACCTGCTGATCGGCGTACCCGTCTTCACGGTCTGAGGAGGAAGCCATGTCCGCACAATCGGCCAGCCGCCGCCTCACGGCGCCGGATATCGCCGCGCGCAAGGGCTCCACCGGCGGCGATCCCATCGTCGCGCTGACGGCCTATACGGCGCCGATGGCGCGGCTCGTCGACCAGGTGGCGGACGTCATTCTCGTCGGCGATTCGCTCGGGATGGTCGTGCATGGTTACGATTCGACCCTGCCCGTGACGCTCGACATGATGATCCTGCACGCGCAGGCAGTGATGCGCGCCTCGCAGCGGGCGCTCGTCGTGGTCGATCTGCCCTTCGCCGCCTATGAAGCCGGCCCCGTCCAGGCCTTCGAGGCAGCGGCGCGGATCATGAAGGAGACGGGTTGCGGCGCGGTCAAGCTCGAGGGCGGGGCGCATATGGCGCAGACCGTGCGGTTCATCACGCAACGCGGCATTCCGGTGATGGGCCATACCGGCCTCACGCCGCAATCCATCGCATCTCTGGGAAGTTTCCGGGCGCAGGGGCGCGAGCGGGCGCAATGGCCGCAGATGATCGCGGATGCGCAGGCGATCGCCGAAGCGGGCGCATTCTCCGTCGTGGTCGAAGCGGTGGCCGAGCCGCTCGCGGTGGAGATCACGAAAGCCGTGGAAGTGCCGGTGATCGGCATCGGCGCCTCGGCGCAATGCGACGGGCAGATCCTCGTCCTCGACGACATGCTGGGGCTGACGCCGCGTACGCCGAAATTCGTCAAGCGATATGCGGAGATCGGCGCCGAAGCCGAGCGGGCGCTCGCCGAATATGCGCAGGAAGTGCGTGAGCGCCGCTTCCCGTCGCCGCAGCAGACCTATCCCGAACGCAAGGCCTGATCGGCAGTGCGCTGCTTAATGCCGCTCACGCAGCGTGCGGGAGAGCCTGGTAGCTGTTGAGCGGCAGGTGGACCAGCACGATCGTGCCCACGCCGACCTGCGAGCGGATGCGCAGATTGCCGCCATGCAGTTCCGCGAGCGATTTCGCGATGGCGAGGCCGAGCCCGGAGCCCTGATAGGTGCGTGAGAACTCGCTCTCGACCTGCTCGAAGGGCCGCCCGATCTTCTTCATCGCCTCATGCGGAATGCCGATACCGTCATCCTCGACATAGAGGTTGAGGGCGTCGTTGACGACGCGCGCCCGCAGGGCGATCCGCCCGTTCTCGCCGGTAAACTTCACCGCGTTCTGGAGAAGATTGACGAGGATCTGCTGGATTGCGCGCTCATCGGCGAAGAGGCGCACATCCGGTGCCTTCTCGACCGTGAAGTCGAGGCCCTTGGCGCGGGCGAGTTCGCCGATCATGCGCGAAGTGCGCTCGATCACGTCGTCGACGGCGAAATCCTGCTTCTCCAGCCGTATGCGCCCGGCCTCGATGCGCGACATGTCCAGAATGTCGTTGATCACCGAGAGCAGATACTCGCCCGAGGATCGGATATCGCGGCAATACTCGCCGTATTTGCCGTTGCCGAGGGGGCCGAATACGCCGCTCTCCATGACCTCCGCGAAGCCGATGATGGCGTTGAGCGGTGTGCGCAGCTCGTGACTCATATTGGCGAGGAACTCGGATTTCGCCCGGCTCGCGCCCTCTGCCTCGGCCTTCTGCTCCAGATAGCGCTCGGCCAGATCGGCGAGTTGCTGGGTCTGGGTTTCGAGTTTCTGGCGCGAGACGCGCAGGTCGCTGATCGTGGCCTTGAGGCGGCGCTCGGAATCGAGCAGACGCTCCTCCTGCCGCTTGAGCGCGGTGATGTCCGTCCCGACGGAGACATACCCGCCGTCACCGGTGCGGCGCTCGTTGATCTGCAGCCAGCGCCCGTCGGCCAACTCGGCCTCGAAGCTGCGCGCCCCGGCCTCGCGGCAGGCATCGCGAGGCAGCTCCTGCTGGACGATCGGCTGGTGCGCTTCTTCCATCACGAGCGCGTAGGCCGTGCCGGGCGCCGCCGTCGCGTGATCGAGCCCGTGAAGCTCGCGGAATTTGGAATTGCACAGGACGAGGCGGTTCTCGGAATCCCACAGCACGAAGGCTTCCGAGATCGCGTCGACGGCATCGCGCAGGCGCAGATCGGCTTCGGCGGTGCGCTGGGCGAGCTGGCGCTGATCGGTGACGTCGACGCAGATGCCGATGAGATGGCGCGAGCCGTCGTCGTGATCGTCGACGAGTTCCGCGCGCGCCCGCAGCCAGACCCAGCGGCCATGCGTGTCGCGGATGCGGAATTCGTGATCGACGATATTCGAACGCGATGCGGCGAGCTCGTCGGCGAGCGCGAAGAAATCGGTATCGTCGGGATGGATCAATTCGTTCACGTCGCCGAAGGAGAGAAACTCGTCCTCGCGGGTATAGCCGAGCATGGCGTACATCGAATCCGACCAGTAGATGCGCCCGCGCGCGACGTCCCAGTCCCAGAGGCCGCAGCGTCCGCGGTTGAGCGCCGAATCGATGCGCCGCCCCACCTTCTGGCAGATGTGGTCGGCGGTGCGTGCCCGCGATGCCTGGAGGAAATAGGCGGCGCCGAGGCCGATCAGCACGACGACCGTGGCGGCGAGCAGCGAGAATTGCGACTGGCTGCGCTGCTGGCTCGCCGCGAGGATGCTCTCGGTGGTGTGGATCACCGCGAGCCGCGCCCCGTCGCGCAGGGCGTGCAGGGTGGCGATGGCATCCGCTTCGTCGGCGAGCGTCACGGACATCGCGCCGGCATCGGCGCCCAGCGCATGCAGGGCCGGGTCCTGGCCGAGCAGGGCGTGCAGCGTCTCGATGCCCGCATATCTCTGGGCGTTGCCCGATTGCGCAAGGAGCGATCCCGTACGGTCGGCGATGGCGACGAAGCGGCCGCTGCGTTCGAGTTCCGCCGGCAAGTTGCGCATGAAATCGTCGAGGGCCGATTGAACCGCGTGTGCGGGCTGGTCGCCGAGGCGGCTCGCGGCGAGCTGCCCGATGAGCGACGCTTCGATATCGGCCTGGGTGAGGGCGGCGTTGCGGTCGCTGCGGGATTGGAGAAGAACGGTGGCGGCGAGGGTGAGGAGAAAAATGACGAGCAGAACGGGGACCGCGAGCTTGAGCCATGGATCGGCTCGTTCGAGCCTTCCGAGTGTCGGATGCGCGCTCGCACCGATGACACCCAATATGCTCCCGCCGCGCGCAGAAGCGCACGTTGTCTCCGCGCCCATCATGCGCAGACCCCCATCGAATTCGTTTGTTTGTGTCGGGAGATGTGCCGCATCCCCCCCGAATCACCCATAATAGAATCCTGTAGAAAAAAATTGTCCAGACTTGCATTCAGTAATTTTTAAGGTTCGCGAAACGCGCGCGATCGCTGCGCGGAGCGTTCGCGTAAGGTCCGATTCAAGACATTGGAATATCGAATCTATTCGCAACGACCGCGAATTCTGTCGCGCTTGCCGCACAGGTGATTCGTGCGGAGAGCTTGGCTGTTTGCCCTATGTTGCGGTGCGGCATGGCGGTTGTGCCCGGCATGTTTTCCACCGCCGGGCAAATCACCCGCGCAAATCAGCGGATCAGTCGAGGGTGCGCTGGACGATGTCGGCGACGTCTCCCGACAGGCCGTCACGGGCCGCGACCTGCTCGAGTGCGGCCTTCGCGCGGCTGCGACGGCGCGGCTCCATCACCCGCCATGAGTTGAACGCCGTCAGAAGGCGCGCGGCGACCTGCGGATTGCGCCCGTCGAGCGCGATCACCTGATCGGCCAGGAACGCGTATCCGGCGCCGTCCGCACGGTGGAACTGGGTCGGGTTGTTCATGACGAAGGCGCCGATCAGTGCGCGGACCCGGTTCGGATTGTTGATGGAGAAAGCGGGGTCACGCATCAGCGCCTCGACGGCGGCGAGCGTTCCCGGTTCCGCACGGCTCGCCTGCAAGGCGAACCACTTGTCGATGACGAGGGGTTCGTGATCGAAGCGGCTGCGGAAATCGGCGAGCAGGCGCTCGCGCAGCGCGTCGTGAACATCCGCCCCGTGCACGGCGCTGGTCAGCGCCGCGAGGCGGTCGGTCATGTTGTCGGCCGTGTCGTATTGCTCCGCGAGCGCATCCGCGACGGCCTCGGCATCGGCTCTCACCAGGAGGTCGAGGGCGATGTTGCGCAAGGCGCGCGCCCCCGCCGAAGCCGCATCGGGGCTGTAGGGGCCGGCGGCGGCGGGCGCGTCGCGCAAGGCCGTGAGACGCGGTGCGAGCGCGCGCGCAAGCACGGCGCGCAGGTTGTCGCGGGCGATATGAACCGCGTCGGGATCGACATCCTTGCCGATTTCCTGTGCGATCTCCGATTCCGGGGGCAAGGAGAGCATCAGGGCGGCGAAGGCGGGATCGTGCCCGGCTTGCGCATCGAGGAACGATCCGAGCGCCTCGGCGAGCGCAAGCGCCCCGCGTTCAGCAGCCGCATCGGTCTCGCCGCGTGCCGCGCGCGTCAGGAGCCGCGTCGCCACGCTCTGGCCCGCCTGCCAGCGGTTGAAGGCGTCGCTGTCGTGGCGCACCAGCGTCAGCAGGTCGTCGTCGCTCAGATCGAGGCTGAGCCGCACCGGTGCGGAGAAACCGCGCAGGACGCTCGGCACGGGACGCGCGTCGACATCCTTGAAGGAAAGGCTGTCGCTGGCATGGCGCAGGATGAAGACGCCGTCCTCGAGGCCTTCGGCGGGTTTGTCGAGCGCGCTTCCGTCATGCGCGACGAGGCCGAGCGCGATCGGTATGACGACGGGCTCCTTCAGCGCCTGGCCAGGCGTGCCCGGGGTCGATTGCGCGAAATCGAGGCGATATTTCCGCTTGTCGGCATCGTAATGGCTGGAGACGACGACGCGCGGCGTGCCGGCCTGCTCGTACCAGAGCGCGAAATCGGCCAGATCCCGTCCCGAAGCCTCCGCGAAGCAGGCGAGGAAGGCCTCGACCGTGGTGGCCTCGTTGTCGTGGCGATCGAAATACAGATCCATCCCGCGCGCGAAGGCGGCATCGCCCAGCAGGATCTTCAGCATGCGTATGATCTCGGCGCCTTTCTCGTAGACGGTCGCCGTGTAGAAGTTGTTGATCTCGCGGTATTCGCGCGGGCGCACCGGATGGGCGAGCGGGCCGGCATCCTCGGTGAATTGGCGCGCGCGCAGGGTGCGTACCGCGTTGATCCGCTCGACCGCGCGCGAGCGCTCGTCGCTGGAGAATTCCTGATCGCGGAAGACGGTGAGGCCCTCCTTCAGGCAGAGCTGGAACCAGTCGCGGCAGGTGATGCGGTTGCCGGTCCAGTTGTGGAAATATTCATGCGCGATGATCGCCTCGATATGTGCGTAATCGGCATCCGTCGCGGTTTCCGGGGAGGCGAGGACGTATTTGTCGTTGAAGATGTTGAGACCTTTGTTCTCCATCGCGCCCATGTTGAAATCGGACACGGCGACGATGTTGAACACGTCGAGATCATATTCGCGCCCGAACACCTCCTCGTCCCAGCGCATCGAACGCACCAGCGCTTCGAGCGCGTAATCAGCCCGGCTCTCCTTGCCGCGTTCGACGTAAACGGCGAGCCGGACCGCGCGTCCGCTCTTCGTCACGAAGTCGCGCGCGACGCTGCCCAGATCGCCGCCCACGAGGGCGAAGAGATAGGAGGGCTTGGGGTGCGGATCATCCCACACCGCAAAATGCCGGCCTCCGGGGAGTTCGCCCGCCGCGACCGGATTGCCGTTGCCGAGCAGGATCGGCGCCTCGTCGCGGGCGGCCTCGATGCGGGTGGTGTAGACTGCCATCACGTCGGGGCGGTCGAGGAAATAGGTGATGCGGCGAAAGCCCTCCGCCTCGCATTGCGTGCAATAGACGCCGTTGGAGCGGTAGAGCCCCATCAGCTTGGTGTTGGCGGTGGGGTCGATCGTGGTTTCGATGGTCAGGCTGAACGGCGCTTGCGGCGGCTTCGCGATGGTCAGCGCGGACGCGCCGGCTTCGTATTCGCCCGCAGCCATCTGCTTGCCGTCGAGCGCGATCGCATCGAGCACGAGTTCGTCACCGTCGAGCACCAGCGGCGCGCCGGGCGTCCCCTCGGGATTGGGCCGGATCGCGAGCAGCGCCCGCACCTTCGTGGCATGCGCATCGAGCGAGATGTCGAGATCGACGCGGTCGATCAGGTAATCGCTCGGGCGGTATTCCTCGAGGCGGATCGCGCGGGGGCTCTCGGTACGCATTG
>JBJHBI010000014.1:0-70525 GCA_050485405.1 Salinarimonadaceae bacterium | reverse complement strand
CGCAACGACTGATCCGCCTGCCCCGCCAAGCTCGACAATTCCCGCACAGGAACCCCTCATGTCCGACGAGACCCTCCCGCACGGCTCCCCTTCCGCCCAGACCGACACGCCGCGCGGCGATGCCCCCGCGCGCCCGCGCAGCGGCAAGAATGGTGGCAAGAATGGTAGCAAGAACGGTGGCAAACACGGCGGCGGGCGTCGCGGCGGGCGCGGCCAACGTCAGGGCGATCGCCCGAAACGGCGTGACGTCAACGGCTGGGTTATCCTCGACAAGGGCGTCGGCATGACCTCGACCCAGGCGGTCGGCATGGTCAAGCGCTGCCTCAATGCGAAAAAGGCCGGGCATGCCGGTACCCTCGATCCCCTCGCTTCCGGCCTGTTGCCGATCGCGCTGGGCGAGGCGACCAAGACCGTCCCCTTCGTCATGGACGGGCGCAAGGCCTATGTCTTCACCGTGACCTGGGGCGCGGAAACCGATACGGACGATGCGGAAGGCAACGTCGTCGATCGCACCGATACGGTGCCAGAGCGCGCCGATGTCGAAGCGCTCCTGCCGCGCTTCACCGGCCTGATCATGCAGACGCCGCCGCAATTCTCGGCGATCAAGATCCAGGGCGAGCGCGCCTACGACCTCGCCCGCGACGGCGAGCAGGTCGCGCTCCAGCCGCGCCCGGTCGAGATCGACCGGCTCGCGCTTCTGCATCATGCGGAGGGCAAGAGCGTGTTCGAGGCCGAATGCGGCAAGGGCACCTATGTGCGCGCGCTCGCCCGCGATATGGGGCGTGCGCTCGGTTGCCTCGGCCACATCACCGCGCTTCGCCGCACCCGCGTCGGCCCGTTCACCGAGGAAGACGCGGTCGAACCGGTCGAGATCGAGGCGATGGCGGAGACGACGGCGGGCACGGATCCGGTCGATTTCGGCGATCTCGTCCTGCCGGTTCAATCCGCCCTCGACGAGATCGACGAAATTCCTGTCTCACGCGACGCAGCCGCGCGGATCATGCGCGGCCAGTCCGTGATCCTGCGCGGGCGCGACGCGCCCATCGAAGGCCAGGTCTTCGTCTCGCTGGCGGGTACGCTGGTCGCGGTGGGCGACGTGGAGAACGGCGAATTCATCCCCCACCGCGTGTTCCATCTCGGAGCGCATTAGCGCAGGTTCCGACCCGACCGGCTCAGCGGCGCGGCTCGCCCGTCAGCGGATCGACCTTGACCTCCACCGTCGCACCATCCGTGCGGCGGTACTCGATTTCCCAGTAACCGTCGTCATCCCACTCGATCTCATCGAAATACGCGACCTCCCCGGTCTCCTCGAAGGAGCGGATGATCTCCGACAGGGGAAGCGCGCCGGATGGCGGTCCGGCAGCGAAAGCCGGGGCCGTAAGGGGAAGGGCGAAAGCGAAGAAGAGTGCTGCGGGGGCGAGTAGCCGTTTCATCTGTCTTGACCATCCGTTTCATTGCGGCGCGGCGGCAGCCGAGGCGATACCGCGCGCACCTGTTCGTTCGGCAAGAATCCTCCCGGCGGGAGGCATCCGCGAACCGCCATATCAGAACCGCGCAACGTGCGAAAAGTTCGAGACTCGGATTGCTTTGCTTCCAAACGAAAAACCCGGCCCGCATCGTGCGGGCCGGGCGTCTCGAAACGAAAGTGATGCGCGTTACGCGGCTGCGACGTCTTCCTTGCGCGCATCGATCGTGCGCGTGCCTGTCTCAGCCCCGATCGGGATCAGACGCGGCTTCTTGGCTTCGGGGATCTCGCGGACGAGATCGACGTGCAGGAGCCCGTTTTCGAGGCTCGCGCCACGCACCTGGACGCCGTCGGCGAGCTGGAAACGGCGTTCGAAGGAGCGCGCGGCGATGCCCTGATGGAGCATCTCGGCCTTGCGGGTGCTCTCGCCCTCCTGCTTCGCACCACGGATCGACAGGACGTGTTCCTTGACCTCGATGGTCAGGTCATCCTGCGTGAACCCTGCCACAGCGACGCTGATGCGGTAATCGTTCTCGCTGGTGCGTTCGATGTTGTAGGGCGGATAGGTCGGAGCGCTGTCGACGCCGGTGATCTGGTCGAGCGCCGAGAAAAGGCGATCGAAACCGACGGTGTTACGATAGAGCGGGGACAGATCGAACTGTCTCATGGCACATTCTCCTCGAGCAACATGCATATGGATGATCCGCACGATGGCCGGATCGGTTGTCAGCGCCGCCGTCATGGCCGACGCTGATTTCGAGGTGGGAAGTGCCCGGCGCGTTTTCAAGACCACGATCGACACGTCCGGGCGCCACCCGCACCGCCCTTCCTCACCGTCATGAAAGCTGCATGAAAACGTGCTCTTCACGGCGTGCTGTCAGATATGCCGGATCGCGGGACGACGCGCCTCGTCGGGGCGGCCAATCAGGAAGGGCGGGTACTTGATCATCGTTCAGCTCAGTGATGCGCATCTGCGGGCCGATGGCCGCTATCCGAGGCATGATCCCGCAATGGCGATCGAAACGGCGGTCGCCGTGATCAACCGCATGCGTCCGCGCCCCGACGGCGTGCTCTTCTCCGGGGATCTCGTCGATCGCAGCACCCGTGACTATGGCGCGGTCGCGGCCCTGCTCGCGCCGCTCACGGTGCCGCTTCTGCCGCTGTCGGGCAATCACGACGAGGCCGGGCGCTTCCGCGAAGCCTTCGCGGATTGCGTGGATTACGCGGAAGAACATCTGAGCTTCGTGCATGATTGCGGCGCCGGTCGCGTGATCGGCCTCGACAGCAACGGCCCAAACGGCAGCGCCGCCCTCGACGATGCGCGGCTCGACTGGCTCGCCCGCAGGCTCGCCGAGGATACCCGCCCCGTCCTCCTCGGTATGCATCATCCGCCCTTCCCCACCGGGATGCCGCGCTATGACGATGCGCCCTTCCCCGGTGCTGAGGCGCTGATGCGCCTGCTCGAACCCCATGCGCGGCGGGTGCGGCTCGTCGCGGGTCACACGCACCGACCCGTGACCGCGTTGCATCGGGGAATCGCGGTGAGCACGGCGCCGCCGCTCGGCTACAGCCTCGTGCTGGGCCTCGTCGCCGATGTGCTGCACGCCCATACGCCCGAGGCACCAGCCATGCAGATCCATCGGCTCGACGGGCAGGGCAGCATCACCTACACCCTCCCCCTCGCGCCGCACGACGCGCCCGAGGGCATGACGGATCTCATCGATGACGAGGGCCGCGCGCGGATCATCGCGCCCTGAGCGGCATCAGCCGGTAAAGGCGTTGCCGCCCCGTCTGGCCAGCCAGAGATTGACCGCGAGCAGGATGCCGGAGGTGAGCGTGATGGCGACCACGCTCATCGCCATGCCGGTCTGCACCGATCCTTGCTCGAATTGCGCGAAGACGAAGGTTCCCACCGTGCGCATGCCCGCCGGCGCGAGCATGATCGAGGCGACGAGTTCGCGCGAGGCGATGGCGAAGACGAGCATCATCGCCGCGATCAGCGACGGCGCCATCAGCGGCAGGGTGACATGGCGCATCGCCTTGCCCTGGCTCGCTCCCGCGACACGGGCCGCATCGTCGAGCGAACCGCTGATCTGGCGCAGCCGCGCCACCGCATAGCGGATCGGGTAAGGCAGGAGAATGCCGATATAGGCCACGAGCAGGATTGCCGCCGTACCGTAGAGCGTGATCGGCAGGAACGGGCTGTTCCAGGCCAGGATCACCCCGACGGCGAGCACGATTGCGGGGATGGCGTTGGGCAGAACCGACAACCCGTCCATCACGGCCCGTCCGCGCCCCGTTCCGCGCACCACGATATAGGCGACGACGCCGCCGATCAGGGCCGTCGCGAAGGCAGTCGAGACCGCGAGCCAGCCGCTCGTCACGAGCGCCTGCGCGGCCCGCGAGCCCGGCGAGAACAGGGGTTCATAGTGGCGCAGATCGAGATTGCCCCAGGCGAGCCCGCCGGAAATCGTTCCCATCAGCGAGGTCACGACGATGGCGGCGAGCGGGATGACGACGCCGATCAGGGCGACGAGCCAGAACAGGGCGAGGACCGGCCAGCGCCACCGCCCGAGCTCGGCCTTCTCGATCTCCGCCGGCTTGCCGGTCTGGCTGATATAGGAACGCCGCGTCGCGATCCAGTTCTGGAGGGCGAAGGCGGCGAGCACCAGCGCCATCAGGATCACCGAACCGAGTGCCGCCCCCGAGAGATCGATCGGCCAGTCGGACAGGCGTGTGTAGATGCCCGTCACCAGCACTTCGAAACCCGTGCGTGCCGCGAGTGCGGCGGGGGTGCCGAACTCCTCGATCGACAAGGCGAAGACGATGAGCAGGCTCGCGGCGATCGCAGGGATGCTCAACGGCAGGGTGATGATGAAGAAGGCCCGCCACGGCCCCGCCCCGTGCACCCGCGCGGCGGCGGCGAAGCGTCCGCCCACCGCCTCGAAGGCGCGAGATACCGCGAAATAGACGAGCGGGAACAGGTTGAGCGTCATCACGAAGGCGACGCCGACGAAGCTGAAGAGAAAGCCCCCGAGATCGATGCCGGTCAATTGCTCGAGATAGCCGCGCGGCTGCAGGGTCATCATCCAGGCGATCGCCGCGATGAAGGGCGGGATCAGGAACGGCACGAGGAAGACGACATCCCAGATCCGCGCGCCGGGCACGTCGTAGAGCCCGCGCAGGATGCCGATCGGCAGGCCGAAGATCAGGCAGCCGATGATCACCGTGAAGGCGAGGAGCAGCGTGTTGCGCGCCTGCATGAGCAGGCGGTCGTTCTCGGTGATGATGATCAGCCGCGCGAACGGCTCCGCCAGCGAACCGCGCGCGAATTCGGGAAAGATCGCCTGCAGCAGGATGAACAGCACCGGCACGCCGACCAGCAGGATCAGCGCGAGCGCCGCCCCGACAGTGACGAACGAGGCGGATTTCCGCGCGAGCATCGCCGCTATCGAAACGGCGGGTGCTGCGCGCGAAACGGGTGGCGTGGGCTTGTTCATGCCGTCGCTCGATCATCAACGGAGAATGTTCCCCGGCGCCGTGCACCGGGGACCGGATCATGAGCGCAGGAGGCTCAGCGCGCCATCACGGTCTCGTTGAAGCGCGTGATGATCTCGTCGCGACGCGCCGCAACGGCATCCTCGTCGATCTCGATGACGGTGATCTCGTCGATGCCCGGGCGCAGCCCTTCGACATCGGTACGCGCGGGCATCAGGAAGGTTTCGGCGACGAGCGCCTGGCCGGCATCGGAGAGCACGAAATCGACGAAGGCCTTGGCGGCGTCGGGGTTCTGCGTCGATTCGAGGATCATCATCGGACGCGGCGCGATCACGGTGCCCGATTCCGGCACGATCACCTCGACGCTCTCGCCGGCGGCGGCGCGCCCATAGCTGATATAGTCGACGGCGCCGAAGACGACGGCCTTGGCGCCCTGGAGCACCGGGTTCAGCGCAGCCGCATTCGGGCCGGGGACGATCATCCCGTTCTCGGCGAGATCACCGAGCAACGTCCAGGCTTCTTCGCCCATCGCGGCTTCGAGACCGGCGACGAGATCGAAGGCCGAGCCGGATTGCGACGGGTCGGGCATGGTGACGAGGTCGAAATAGGCTTCGTCCGTCAGATCGGCCCATTCGCTCGGGCGCGGCGTGTCGCTCTGGGTGTTCCAGGCGATGGCGAGCGCGGAAATGCCCTGCGCCACGAAATGGGTGTGGGAGAGGAAATCGGGCACCATCTCGGCATTGGGCGAGACGTATTCGAGCAGCAGGCCGCGCTCGTGGAGATCGAGCGCCGAACCCCAGCTCGCCGACACGACGACATCGGCCTGCGGATTGGCTTCCTCCGCCTCGAGGCGGGCCATGACCTGCCCGGTCGTGCCCTGGAAGACGTTGACGGCGATGCCGGTCTCGGCGGTGAAGGCCTCTGCCAGCGCATCGGCGAGATCGCCGGGGCCTGCGGTGTAGAAGGTCAGCGTATCGGCCTGGGCGGCATGGGCGCCGAGGCTGATCGAAGCGGCGAGCACGATCGAGCGGAGCATGGGGATGTTTCCTCTTGAGAGTTGGTCGTGTCAGGCATTCGCGAAGAGACGCAGACGCTCGGCCTTGAGGGCGAGGCTGATCTGCGCACCGGGCTTTGCCGGCATCTCGGAGGGGCAGACGAGGCTGTGCCCGCCCTCACCGAAATCGAGATGCAGGAGATAGCGGTCTCCCTGGAACTGGCAGCGCGCGACGCGGGCCTGTAGCGGTCCGTCATCGCTGCGCGTGATAGCCGTGCGCGGGATCAGCAGGCGCGCCGGCCCTTCGCCACAGCCCTCACCGGGCGCCGCGACGCGCACGACGCGCCTGCTGCACTGGAATTCCCGCGCGCTGACCTCGCCCTCGACGAGCGCGCCGATATTGAGGAACTGCGCGACCTCCGGGCTCGCCGGATCCGAAAACAGCGTCTCCGGCGTCGCGATCTGGGCGATTTCGCCATCGAGCATCACCGCGACGCGGTCGGCGATGGTGAAGGCCTCGGCCTGGTCGTGCGTGACGTAGATCGCCGAGAGGTTCAGCTCACGCAGGAGCGCACCCATTTCGAGGGCGAGACTCTCGCGCAATTCGCGATCGAGATTGGACAATGGCTCGTCGAACAGCACCAGCGGCGGCTCGGCGACGATGGCGCGGGCGAGCGCCACGCGCTGCTGCTGGCCACCCGAGAGCGTCCCCGGGAAGCGATCGGCCTTGTCGGCGAGACCGACACGCGCGAGTGCGGCACGGGCCCGGGCATCGCGCTCGGCGCGCGCCACGCCGCGCATGCGCAGGGGGAAGGCGACATTGGCGAGCGTGGTGAGATGCGGCCAGAGCGCGTAATCCTGGAAGACCATCCCGATCCCGCGCGCTTCCGGCGGCAGCGTATGGCGCGTGCCGTCGGCGACGAGGCGACCGGCGATGCGCATCTGTCCCGAGGACGGTCCGAGCAGCCCGGCTGCGATGCGCAGCAACGTCGTCTTGCCGCAGCCGGAGGGCCCGAGCAGGGCGACGACCTCGCCCGGTGCGACCCGCAGGTCGATGCCCTTCAGGATCGCGTTGTCGTCGAAGGACTTGCCGATGCCGGCGGCTTCCAGAGCAGGCTCCGGTGCCGGTTCGGCGGCCTCCCTCGAGAATTGCGGGGATTGCGCATCCATGGCGGTTCGCTCCCTGAATCAGAGACAATCTCCCGGCTAACTATCGTGCTTTTGCTACAGCCGTATGACACGAGCCGAGGGCGATCGGCCCCGTCCCGTCCTCGCCGCTGGACCGCGCGGGCGGGCTCATTTAAGCCTGTTGTGAGGAGGCGCCCGATGCAGCTCGTGGAGACCGCGACGAACACGATCCCGGAAGGCGGGCAGGTGATGCGCATCACCGCGCGCGACGGGGTGCCGCTGCGGGTCGTCTACTGGCCGGCGCGGCGCGAGGAGCCGCTCGGCACCGTCTGCATCATGCAGGGCCGGGCCGAGTTCATCGAGAAATATTGCGAGACGGCGGAGGATCTGCTCGCACGCGGATTCGCGGTCGTGGCCTTCGACTGGCGTGGCCAGGGGCGATCGTATCGGGCGCTGCGCGAGGCCAAGAAGGGCCATATCGGCAGTTTCCGCCATTTCCACCGCGACATGCAGGCGATCCGCGAGCGTGTGCTCGAGCGGCTGTGCCCGCGCCCGCATTTCGCGCTCGCCCATTCGATGGGAGCGGCCATCGCGCTCGATCTCGCCCGGCGCGGAATCGCGCCCTTCGAGCGGATGGTGCTCTGCGCACCCATGATCGGCCTCGCACGCCTCGGCGCGCCCCGGCGCACGGCCATACTGGTTCGTGCCCTGTCGCTTCTGGGCCTGGGGCGTCTGTGGATCCCCGGCGGCGGCGCGACCTCGCAATCGACCCGCCCCTTCGACGGAAATCTCCTGACAGGCGATACGAAGCGCTACGCCCGCAACGCCGATCTCGCTGCAGCTCTGGGCGACGGCGCCATCGGCGAGCCGACCATCGGCTGGGTCTCCGCAGCCTTCCGGCTGATGACGCAATTGCAGGAGCCGCGCACGGCGCTCGATATCCGCATCCCGACCCTGATCATCGCGGCAGGCAGCGACGAGATCGTCGATACGCGTGCCACGGAGCGCTTCGGTCAGGGTCTGAAGGGCGGCGGCGTGATTGTCATTCCCGGGGCGCGCCATGAGATCCTGATGGAGAGCGACGCGATCCGCGAGCAGTTTTTCGCCGCCTTCGACGCCTTCATCCCGGGCACGCATCTGCGTGAGGAGGCGGGCGCGGATCCTGCTCTGAAAGCGGGCGAGGCCTGATTCTCACCGCTTGGCGAGCAACGCCATCGCCTGTTCGTGCACGCGACGATCGCCGGCGGCGATGATCGCCCCGCCCTTCGTGGGATCCCCGCCGTCCCAGCTCGTGACGATGCCGCCCGCGCCTTCGACGATCGGGATCAGGGGCACGATGTCGTAGGGTTTGAGGTTGTCCTCGATGACGAGGTCGACATGGCCGGCGGCCACCATGCAATAAGCGTAGCAATCGCAGCCGAAACGGGTGAGCCGCGCGGCATCCTGCACCCGGGCGAAGGCGGCATGGGCCTCTCCTTCGAACAGATCGGGGCTCGTCGTCATCAGCGTCGCCCCGGCGAGATCGGGGCAGTCGCGGGTGGTGAGACTGCGCGCGCCGTGCGGGCCTTCATATTGAGCCGCGCCGCCATCGCCGAAGAAGCGCTCGCCGATGAAGGGCTGATGCATCATGCCGAAGCCGGGTTTGCCGTTGCGGGTGAGCCCGATCAGCGTTCCCCAGAGCGGCAGCCCCGACATGAAGGCGCGGGTGCCGTCGATCGGATCGAGAATCCAGACATATTCCGCCTCGCCGTTCTCGGCACCGAATTCCTCGCCGACGATGCCGTGACCGGGGAAATGCTGCTTGATCATGTGTCGCATGACGGATTCACCGGCGCGATCCGCCTCGGTGACCGGATCGAAACGGCTGCCGGTCGATTTGTCGCTGATCGAGAGCGCCGTGCGGAAGAAGGGCAGGATCGCGCGCCCGGAATGGGTCGCGAGATCGTTCACGAAGCTGGAGAACTCGATCAGGCTCATGGCGACTACCCTTCATTGATGCCTCGCGCGGTCTCCGACGACCCTGCGAGAACATGCCACATCGTGCGCTTTTACCAACCGGAGCGGATCGGGCAAGTCCGCTTTCCCCTTCTTGCGAACGCCCCTTGCACGAAGCCCGCCCGACCCGCGACAACGAGACAAAGTCATGATTGCCACACACGAGGATCGCGCGCGCATGATCAGGAGTGAGGAACGACAGACGGACGGGCGCGCCGCGGCTTTCGGCGGCGGTGTCGTGGCTGTGCTCGCCGCGCTGATCGCGACATACATGATCAGCCAGTTCCAGCGCAGCGCCATCGGCGTGCTCGGGCCGGACCTCGCCCGCGAACTCGCCCTCGATGCGAGCCGCCTCGGCTTTCTCTCCTCGGCCTTCTTTCTGAGCTTCGCCCTCGCGCAGATCCCGGTCGGGATCGCCATCGACCGCTACGGCGCACGCGCCACGCTGATCGTCAGCGCGGCGATCGCGCTCGCGGGAACGCTGCTCTTCGCCACGGCGCAGACGGGAACCGGGCTGATCGCGGCACGTGCATTGATCGGGCTCGGCTGCGCGAGTTTCTTCATGGCGCCGCTCGCGATCTATGCGCGGCGCTTCCCGCCCGAGCGTTTCGCCATCCTAACCAGCCTGACGCTCGGCGCGGGCACGCTGGGAACGCTCGTCGCAACGGCCCCGCTCGCCGCCGTCTCGGCCTGGATCGGCTGGCGCGGCGCATTCTTCGGGATGGCCGGCCTGACGGCGCTGATCATCCTCGCGGTAATGTTCTCCCTGCCCGCGCGCTCGCGCCGCACCGAATCGCGCGAGAGCTGGAGCGAGGCGATCAAGGGCGTCGGCGAGGCGCTGCGGGTGCGCTCGTTCTGGCCGGTCTTCTTCCTGCATGCGACGACCTATTCCGCCTTCGCCTGCATCGTCGGGCTCTGGGCGGGGCCGTGGCTCACGGACGTGCATGGAGCCGACCTCCAGACACGCGGCAATCTCATTCTGATCGCGGCCGCCGCGCAGATCACGGGAATTTTCTCGTGGGGCGCGGCTGATCGCTGGTTTCGCAGCTATCGCCGCCAGGCGCTCACCGCCGGGACCCTGTGCGTCGCGCTGCTCCTGATCGGCGGGCTGGTGCCCCTCGAAGGGGCCTATCTGATCGCATGGCTCGTCTGTTTCGGTTTCGCCTTCGGCTATGTCCCGATCGTGACGTCGCACGGAAGAGCGCTGTTTCCCGACCGGCTCACCGGGCGCGGCATCACCTTGATGAACATCGCCACGATGGGCGGCGTCTTCGTCTCGCAGGCGCTGACGGGGCTGATGGTGGCGCAGTTTCCAGTCGATCCCGGAGGCGGCTATCCGGGAGAGGCGTATCACGCGGTCTTCATCGCGCTCGCCGTCGCGCTCGCCCTCGCTCTGGCTTTCTACAGCCGCGCCGTCGATCCGCATCCGAGCCGTCCGTGAACGCCGCGCGCACGCGAAACCCTTGACGCGCCGGGCGCGGCGTGGTTTTCGACGGGTGTTTTCTGAATTCGCGCCTGCCGCCCGGCCCAGACCGTCGTGACATGGCATGGCGACCATCCGAGAAAGAAAAGCCCGGCCATGATCCGTACCCCCCTGATGACCGTGATGCTCGACGCCGTGATGAAGGCCTCGCGCAATCTGAAGCGCGATTTCGGCGAGGTCGAGAATCTCCAGGTTTCCCGCAAGGGGCCGGGCGACTTCGTCTCGACCGCCGATCGCCGCGCCGAGAAGACCCTGCGCGAGGCGCTCGAAAAGGCGCGCCCCGGCTACGGCTTCAAGCTCGAGGAAGCCGGCGTGATCGAGGGGTCGGACAAATCGCATGTCTGGCATGTCGATCCCCTCGACGGCACCACGAACTTCCTGCACGGCATCCCGCATTTCGCGATCTCCGTGGGCCTCGAGCGCGAGGGACAGATCGTGGCCGGGGTGATCTATGATCCGATCAAGGACGAGATCTTCGCCGCGGAGAAGGGCCAGGGCGCCTTCATGAACAACCGCCGCCTGCGCGTCGCGGCGCGCCAGGAGATGATCGAGGCCGTGATCGCCTGCGGCATCCCCCATATCGGGCGCGGCATCCATCCCCAATTCCTCGCGGAGCTCGGCGCCGTCATGGCCGCCACCTCCGGTGTGCGACGCATGGGGTCGGCGGCGCTCGACCTCGCCTATGTGGCGGCAGGCCGCTATGACGGCTACTGGGAGCGCCATCTCGCGAGCCACGACATCGCCGCGGGCCTCATCCTGGTGCGCGAGGCCGGTGGCTATGTCAGCGACACCGAGGGCGGCGGCGACATGCTGACGAAGGGCTCGGTCCTGTGCGGCAACGAGACCATCCAGCGCGAACTGCTCAAGATCATCAAGCACTCGGCCTCCTGACAGCAGACCTTGTGCAGGGCGCTTCGATACACGCAAAGGAAGCGTCAATATTTATGGTCTAGTGTTTTGTCCCGTTGCTGCGGGCCGCCCGTAGTGTAATGCGGATACGAGACAACGGACCGGCGCCTTGATGAATAGCCCCACGACAAGGGAGCCGATCGAGATACGCCTTGCCGGTGATTTCGCCGAACTCGCGCTCTGGTGGCGCGAACTCGAATCCGGCGCGATGGCCTCGCCCTATCAGGGCTATGCGCTGACCCGGGCCTGGTGGCGGCATTGCGAGACGCGCAATCCTGGTCGTCTGCGGATCGTCGGCGTGTTCCATGACGGCGCGCCGCTCGCCGTCATGCCCCTCGTCGTCGCCCGCCGGTTCGGCATGAAGGTAGCCCTCCCGGTCGGCGCCCGGCATTTCAACTGGCAGTTTCCGCTCTGGGATCCGACCCGCGCCGCCCTGCTCGACGCCGACACGCTCGACGGCCTGATGCGGCGCGTAGGCGGCGCGATCGGCGCCGATACGATCGTCTATCCCAACATGCCGCAGCGTTGGGCTGGACGCGACATTCCCTTTCTCGCAGGCGATGCCGAGGCGAGCCCGAGTGCGTCCTACCACCTCGATCTGCATCCCGATTTCCCGAGCCTCGCGCGCGAGCGCCGCTCGGGACGCGCGTTGAAGCAGTTGCGGCGAAAGCGCGCCTTGCTCGCGGATGCCGCCGGCCCGGTCAGCCTGCACCGTGCCGTGGATGCCGAGGATTGCCGTCGGATTCTGCGCATTGCCGCAGCCCAGCGCGCGGCGCGCAAGAAGGCCTGCGGCATTCCGAATTTCTTCGAGCGTCCCGGTGCCGAGGGGTTCATGCTCGAACTGCTCGAAGAGAGCTGCGGGCAAAGCATGCGCGAAGCACCCATGAGCGCATATTACCTGCGCGCGGGCGATACCGTCGCCGCCACCTATTTCGGCGCAGGCCTGAACGGCAATTTCAGCTGCTTCCTCAACTCGTTCGATGGCCGTTTCGAGAGTTTCAGCCCCGGCGACATCGCCCTGCACGACCTGATCGAGCACGCCTGCGCGGAAGGTCTGACGGGCTTCGATCTCGGTGTGGGCGACGAGCGCTACAAGCAGGCCTGGTGCGAGCGGATCCCTCTCTACGAGAGCTGCGCCGCGATCACCCTGCGCGGGCGCATCTACGGCCAGGCGCTACGCGTATCGCGCGGCGGCAAGCGGGCCATCAAGCAGAATCAGGCCCTGTGGGGCGGCTGGCGCGCGGTGCGACGCGTCACGGCACGCACCTTCGCCTGAACGCCGCCTCAGCCGCCCTTGGGGAATTCTAGGCCCATTTCGCGATAGCGCTCGGGATCATCCGCCCAGTTCTCGCGCACCTTCACGAAGAGAAACAGATGCACGGGGCATTCCGCCGCCTCGGCGATCTCGACGCGCGCCGCCTGGCCGATGGCGCGGATGGTCTGTCCGTCCTTGCCGAGCACGATCTTGCGCTGGCTCTCGCGGGCGACGAAGATCGTCTGCTCGATGCGCACCGAGCCGTCCTTGCGGTTCTGCCAGCTCTCGGTCACGACATGTGCCTCGTAGGGCAATTCCTGATGCAGCCGGTCGTAGATCTTCTCGCGGGTGATCTCCGCGGCCAGAACGCGCAGCGGCGCCTCGGAAATCTGGTCTTCCGGATAGAGCCACGGCCCCTCCGGCATCAGTGCGGCGAGGGTCTGCGTGAGGTCGGCGACGCCATCCCCGCGCAGGGCCGAGATCATGAAGGTATGGTCGAAGCCAGCCTTTTCGTTCGCGGCGGCGGCAAGCGCGAGCAGGCTGTCTCGGGGGACGAGATCGATTTTGTTCAGGATCAGGATCTTGGGCTGATGCACCTCGACGAGCCGCGCGAGGATCGCCTCGGCTTCCTCGTCGAGCCCGCGCCGCGCATCGATCAGGAGGCAGACCACATCCGCATCCGCCGCGCCGCCCCAGGCCGAGGTGACCATGGCCCGGTCGAGCCGCCGGCGCGGCTTGAAGATGCCCGGCGTGTCGACGAAGATCAGCTGGGCCTCCTCCGCCATGGCGATGCCGCGCACCAGCGCGCGCGTCGTCTGCACCTTGCGCGAGACGATCGAGACCTTGGAGCCGACGAGCTGGTTCAGAAGCGTCGACTTGCCGGCATTCGGAGCGCCGATCAGCGCGACGAAACCGGCGCGGGTGGGGGTGTCAGACACGCGCCTCTTCCTTTCTGAGACCGAGCGAGATCAGTGCTTTTTCCGCCGCGTCCTGTTCGGCGGCGCGTTTGCTGGTACCGGTGCCGCGGACCGGGTCGAGCCCGTCGCCGAGGACCTCGATGGTGAAGCTCGGTGCGTGTTCCGGGCCGGAGCGGTCCACCAGCGCATAGCGCGGCGGCTCTCCCCCGCGCGCCTGGATCCATTCCTGCAACGCGGTCTTGGGGTCGCGCTGGGCGCGCGCCGAGCCCTCGAACGCATCGGCGAAACCGGCCTCGACGACGGCCCGCGCCGCCGCATAGCCGCCATCGACATAGACTGCCCCGATCACCGATTCGCAGATATCGGCCAGGATCGAGCGGTTCGCGCGGTTCGCCGTACGCGCCACGCCCGGGCCGAATATGATGTGCGGCGCGACGTTCCAGTTCTCCGCCACCTGGGCGCAGGTCTCGCGGCGCACGAGTTCGGAGAGCCGACGCGACAGCTCGCCTTCCTTGCTCTGCGGAAAGCGGTGGAAGAGGATGTCGGCCGCCATCAGGCCGAGCACGCGGTCACCGAGGAATTCGAGGCGCTGGTAGTTCAACGTGCGCCCGTCCGCAGGGCGCGTCATGCTGGTATGGGTCAAGGCTTCTTCCAGCAGCGCGGTATCGGCGAAATGATGGCCGATGCGGTCCTCGAGCCCGGCGAGATCGGGTTTGCCGCTACGCCTCGTCATGGTGACATCCTCGTCTGACGCCCCGGCTGCGGGACGGAAGCGGCGATCCTCACTGGATACCGGTGAACAGCCGGCTCCAGCGCACCGTGACCGGCCATTCCCAGACACGCCAGCCGGACGCACCTTCCTCGAGCGAGAAGAAGATGATCTCGGCCCGACCGACGAAATTCTCCAGCGGAACATAACCCACCGCGCGCAGATCGCGCGAATCCGTGGAATTGTCCCGGTTGTCGCCCATCATGAAGAAGTGGCCGTCGGGCACCTCGTAGAGCTCGGTATTGTCCCAGAACCCGCGATCGCCATCGCGCTCGATGATGTAGTAGGACACGCCGTTGGGCAGCGTCTCGCGAAAGCGCGGCGCTTCCATCGTGCGCCCGAACGCATCGCGCGAGAGGTAGGAGCCAGCCTCCTCCCGGTCGACTATCTCGCCGTTGATATGGAGGCGGCCCTCGATCATCTGCACCGTGTCGCCGGGAAGGCCGATCACCCGTTTGATGTAATCGGTCGAATTGTCCGTCGGCAGCTTGAACACCGCGATATCGCCGCGCTCGGGATCGGAGGAGAAGATCCGGCCCTCGAAGAGCGGCGGGCTGAACGGCAGCGAGTGGCGCGAATAGCCGTAGGAATATTTCGAGACGAACAGATAGTCGCCCACGAGCAGGGTGGGGATGAGGGAGCCGGAGGGAATGTTGAAGGGCTGAAACAGGAGCGTGCGGATCACGACCGCGATCAGAAGGGCCTGCACGATGACCTTCACGGTCTCGTAGAGGGAGTTCTCGTCCTTGATCGCCTTGGTATTGGCCGGTTTCTTTTCGGGATTCTCGCTCACGCTATCGTCCATATCGCCACAGGCGCCACCGCAGCGGTCGCGCAACAGGTTTCTCGGATTTCCAGCCCAGAGGGTCTCTAGCCCGATCCGGGTGTGTAGTCCATGCCCGCGCGACCCGCAATCGCCTTCACGCGCGGGCCTTCCAGAAGACACAGCCGTCGAAGGCGAAAACGGTCTCGCCCGCCCCGTTAATCCCGGTATTGCGCGTGAAGACGAGGCCCCAATCGGGGCGCGAGCGTGACGGCCGGCGGTCGGTGACGCGGCTGTGATAGGTGATCACGTCTCCGGCATAGACGGGGCGGCGCCAGACGAGATTGCGAAAACCGGGCGAGGGACCGAGTTCCGGCACCGGCAGACCCGCCGCCATCGCCGCAGCGCGCCCGCGCTCGCGATGCCCGACCATGCATTTCATCCATGCGGCGGCCGTGTGCCAGCCGGAGGCGCAGAGCCCGCCGAAGGCACTCTCGCGCGCCGCGGCTTCGTCCAGATGAAAGGGTTGCGGGTCGAATTTGCGCGCGAAACTCACGATGGCGTCGGCGGTGAAGACATAGGAGCCGAGCTCCGATTCCATATCGTCGGCGAGTTCGTCGAAGAACGGCATCGGCGGCGTCGCCTCGGCCGGGGGATGGGCCCCGCCGGGCAGATCCGGCAAGCGGGCCGTGTCGGCCTCCCCTCCCCTCGGTCCGTCGCCATGGCGCAGCATCGCAGCCTGCCCGTCACGCGTGCCGAACATGATCCAGTTGGTCTGGTCGACGAGAACCCCGTCGTCCTCGGCGATCAGCTCGAAACGAAAGCGCACCCGGCCCATGCCCGGGCGCTTCTCCGAGCGCCGGGCCTCCAGGATCGTACTGCGCAGGCGCACGGAATCGCCCGGGCGCAGGGGGCGCTGCCAGCGCGTCTCCTCGATGCCGGGCGCACCCATGGAAGCCGCATCGTGGAGGATGTTGTCGGCGAGGAGGCGCATCATCAGTGCGCAACTGTGCCAGCCGGATGCGATCAGTTCACCGACGAAGCTCTCGCGCGCCGCCGCTTCGTCCACATGAAAGGGCTGCGGATCGAATTCGCGGGCAAAGGCGATGATCGCCGCGCGATCGACGCCGATCGGCCCGTGAACTTCCGTGGTGCCGGGGGTGAAGTCTTCGAAGTAGCGGCGCGGCGCCATCGTGCTCGTCCTTTGATATGATCGACTGTCGCGGCGATTGTGACCGTGCCCGCGCCCGCGTCAATCGTGGCCGTGGCGGAAACCGGTTTGGCAGGAGAGAGAGGCGCGTCGGCGCGCAAGGCGATCGCGCGGCATGAACGGGCATCACGACACGGCTTGCCCTCGGCATCGATCCGCCTCATTTTCGTCCCGCATTTGCGGCACGCACGGCGTCATGCACAGGATGTGGGTCACGTGACGCGGTTCGCGTGTGGCGATGCGCGCGGTGGAGCGGGTGCTCCATGCGGACGATATCGAAGGGGTTCTCGACCGATGAAGTTTTGGGCGACGGGGTCTTGGGCGACGGGGTCTTGGGCGATGCGGATGATGGGTATCGTGATCACGGCGCTCGTCCTCGGCCTGATCGCGCCTGCTCTGCTCGATCCGGGCACACCCGGCGCGACCGCCCCCGCACAGGCCCAGACCGGCGATAGCGGGACGCGCTTCATGTTCGAGGGGCTCGGCCAGCCCGGCGGCGACCCCACGCTGCAGCGGCAATTGCTGCCGCAGACCGGGACGATGCGTCTGCAGGCCGTGTTCGGACAGACCAACGCGCCGATCGCCTCGGGCCTGATCTGGCGCGTCTTCGAGGACCGATTCGGCGAGGACCGTCCCGTGCTCGTGGCGCGCAGCGACGAACCGCGCCCCGAATTCCAGCTCATCCCCGGCAATTACATCGTGCACGTCTCCTATGGCTATGCATCCGCGACGCGGCGCATCACCATGCAATGGAGCGACGTCGCCGAGATCCTGCGCGTGAGTGCCGGTGCGCTCGCCGTGCGCGGGATCGTCTCCGACAATCAGGTCCCCGCCTCGCAGATCAGCTATTCGGTCTTCGTGCCCGTCGGCGACGATCAGGAGGGGCGGCTCGTCGCGGCGAATGTGCGCGGCGACGAGATGGTGCGCCTGCCCGAGGGCAGCTATCACGTCGTCTCGACCTTCGGCGAAGCCAATTCCATCATGCGCACCGATGTCGAGGTCGAAACCGGGCAGGTCACGGAGGCGACGCTCAATCACCGCGCGGCGACCGTGACGCTGAAACTCGTCAGTTACGCCGGCGGCGAGGCTTTCGCCGGCACCGCCTTCAGCGTGCTCACCCCGGGCGGCGACGTGGTGCGCGAGGCGATCGGAGCCTTCCCCAGCGTAACGCTGGCGGAGGGCGAATACGTGGTGATCGCCCGTCATGACGGCGCGGTCTATACACGCGATTTCTCCGTCGTGACAGGGCTCGACCGCGATATCGAGGTGCTCGCGGGACAGTGACCGGCACAGGGCGAGAGAGCCTTTCTCGCAAATCGCGCCGGCAAGCCTCTTGTGTCGCAGCGCGAGAGCCTGTATGGAGCCGGGTTGAAAGATCTTTCCCCGAATGAGAGGAGCCGCCCATGGCTCGCGTGACTGTCGAAGATTGCGTCGACAAGGTCGAGAACCGTTTCGAACTGATCCTGCTGGCCGGGCACCGTGCTCGCATGATCTCCTCCGGAGCGCCGCTCACCGTGGACCGCGATCGCGACAAGAACCCGGTCGTCGCCCTGCGCGAAGTGGCCGATCAGACGATTTCGCCCGAAGACCTGCGCGAGCAGCTGATCCATTCGATGCAGCGCTATGTCGAGGTCGACGAGCCCGAGGCCGAGACCGTGCCGATGCTCAACGCCCCGCAGGCCGGCGAAGCCGGTGTCGAGGCGACGGGTGGCGGTGACGACGCGGAAGTCCCCTTCGACCGCATGAGCGAGGAAGACCTCCTGCGCGGCCTCGAAGGCCTCCAGCCGCCGGCCAAGCGCGACGACGACGACCAGGGCTGAACGCGGCTCACACCGGCCCGCACGACATCTGCGAAACCGCTTCATGGGAAACCATGGAGCGGTTTTTGCATCTCCCGAGCCCGTGAGGCCATGGCGCGCATTGCAAGATGCCCGCATGATGACTAAGCCATTGGACGGAACTGTGCCGCGCCCGCCTTCGCGCGTCACCGATCCTCGTGCAGGAAATCGCGCACTCGCGACGGGTGTGTGGGTGAAAGGGTAACGGAGTGCGCTGCGCATGATGCGGCAATACGAGCTCGTCGAGCGGGTCAAACGCTACAACCCGCAAGCCGACGAGGCTCTGCTCAACAAGGCCTACATCTACGCCATGCAGGCGCATGGCTCCCAAAAGCGCGCCTCCGGCGACCCGTTCTTCGCCCATCCCCTCGAAGTCGCGGCGATCCTGACGGATCTGCGGCTGGACGATGCCACCATCATCGCCGCCGTGTTGCACGACACGATCGAAGATACCGAGGCGACGCTGGAAGAGATCACCCGGCTGTTCAACCCGGAAATCGGCGCGCTCGTCGACGGCCTCACCAAGATCAAGCGGCTCGATCTCGTCTCGAAGCGCGCGGCGCAGGGCGAGAATTTCCGCAAGCTGCTGCTCGCGATCGCGGCGGATGTGCGCGTGCTCCTCGTCAAGCTCGCCGATCGCCTCCACAACATGCGCACCCTGGGCTTCATGCCGGAAGCGAAGCGCCCGCGCATCGCCGAGGAGACCCTCGACATCTATGCCCCGCTCGCGGGCCGGATGGGTATGCAGGAATTGCGCGAGGAGCTCGAGGAACTCGCCTTCCAGCATCTGCGCCCGGAAGCATGGCTGACGATCAGCAAGCGGCTCGAGGACGTCTCGCAGAAGAACGAGCGGCTGGTCGAGGAGATCGAGCGGATCCTCGGCTCGCTGCTCGCCGCCAAGGGGCTCGATGCGCGGGTGCGCGGGCGCCGCAAACGGCCCTATTCCATCTGGAAGAAGATGGAGAGCAAATCCGTCGCCTTCGAGCAATTGTCGGATATTTTCGGCTTCCGGATCATCGTCGAGGATATCGACGATTGCTACCGGGCGCTCGGCGTCGTCCACACCACATGGCCGATGGTGCCCGGTCGCTACAAGGACTACGTGTCCACGCCCAAGCAGAATGATTACCGCTCGCTGCATACGACGGTGGTCGGGCCGGGCAAGCAGCGCGTCGAGTTGCAGATCCGCACCCGCGCCATGGACGAGATCGCCGAATACGGTATCGCCGCGCATGCGCTCTACAAGGAAGGCGCGGATATTTCGCGCTTCGTCGCCGAGAGCCGGGCCTATCAATGGCTGCGCCGGACCATCGATCTTCTGGCCGAGGGCGACAATCCGGAAGAATTCCTGGAGCACACCAAGCTCGAGCTCTTCCACGACCAAGTCTTCTGCTTCACGCCGAAGGGCCGGCTGATCGCGCTGCCGCGCGGCGCCACGCCGATCGATTTCGCCTATGCGGTGCATACGGATGTCGGCAACACGGCGGTCGGCTGCAAGATCAACGGGCGGATGGCGCCGCTCCTCACCGAACTCGCCAACGGCGACGAGGTCGAGATCGTCCGCGCCACGACGCAGACACCGCCGGCGGCCTGGGAATCGCTGGTGATGACGGGCAAGGCCCGGGCCGCGATCCGCCGCGCCACCCGCGCCGCCGTGCGCAAGCAATATGCCGGGCTCGGCTCGCAGATTCTGGAGCGCGCCTTCGAACGCGCCGGCAAGGCCTTCTCGCACGAGAAGATCACCGCCGCCCTGCCTCGCCTCGCGCGCGCCTCGACCGAGGACGTGATGGCGGCCGTCGGGCGCGGCGAGATGTTCTCCGGCGACGTCGTGCGCGCGGTCTATCCCGATTATACCGACGAGCGCCGCAACGCCCCCGCCGCGCGTACTGCTGCGCAGGGTGAGACGCCGTCCGACGAGAGCTTCGTCAAGATCCAGATCCCGCACGGCCCGGAAGACGAATACGCCATCCCGATCCGCGGCCTCGATGGCGAGCTGCCCGTGCGCTTCGCCCCCGAGGGCGGAGCGGTGCCGGGAGACCGGATCGTGGGCATCATCACGCCGGGCGAGGGCATCACCATCTACCCGATCCAGTCCGGTGCGCTGGCCGCCTTCGACAACGAACCCGATCGCTGGGTCGATGTGCGCTGGGACGTGGAAGCCGTCGCGACGCAGCGTTTCCCGGCGCGAATCGCGCTGCAATCGATCAACGAGCCGGGATCGCTCGCGCAGATCGCCCAGGCGATCGCCGATCACGACGGCAATATCGACAATCTCGCGATGAAGCGCCGCACACCCGATTTCACCGATATCCAGATCAGTCTCTCGGTCTGGGATCTCAAGCACCTGAACGGCATCATCGCCGAATTGCGCGCAAAACGCATCATCGCGAAGGTCGACCGCGTCACCGGATGAGCCGGATGGCGGATTGACGCGTCGTCAGGCTCGGTTACCCTCGCGACGATGTCCCGGCGGTGCAGCCGCATCGCGTGAGCCGAGGGGAGGCCTGCCATGCGGCAACCGATCCGCGTCGTCGCCTTCGACATGATCGAAACCGTGTTCTCGCTGGAGAACCTGCGCGCGGGGCTGATCCCGCTCGGATTGCCCGGATCGGCGCTCGAAGCCTGGTTCGCCGGTGCTCTGCGAGACGCTTTCGCCCTCGCCGCGACGGGCCGTTTCGCGCCGTTTCGCGCCGTGATGGCGGATGCTCTCGCCGACACCCTCCAGCGCCACAACGTGCCCGTCATGGAAAATCGCATTGAGGCCTTCCTCGACGGCTTCCGATCCCTCGACGCCCAGCCCGACGCGCTTGCCGCCCTCACCCATCTGCGCGATGCGGATATGCGGATCGTCGCCGTGAGCAACGGCGCCCGGCAGGCGACGCAGATCCTGATCGAGCGTACCGGGCTCGCGCACTGTTTCGATAGCGTGTTCAGCGTGGACGATGTGGGTTGGTCGAAGCCGAGGCGGGAGGTCTATGATCACGTGGCGGCCGCTACGGGGTATGCGGCACAGAATATCTGCCTCGTGGCCACCCATCCCTGGGATGTGCTCGGCGCACAATCAGCTGGGTGGAGCGGCGCCTATGTCTCGCGAGGCCGCCCCTGGCCCGCCACCATGCCGCAGCCCCGCATCACGGGTGACGAATTGCTTGATACGGCGGAAGCGGTGAGGGTCGAGACGGGCTGAAAGCCGCGTCAGGTCTTCATGTCGATGACGGTGCGGGCCATGTCCGAGGCGGTCGAGAAGACCTTCGCATTGGCCTGGAACGTCGCGAGCGAGGTGATCTGCTCGGCGATCTCACGCGCGTAATCGACATTCGGCGCCGCCACCATGCCGCGTGCATCGGCAAAAGGCGCATCGGGGCGATAGCGCAATTCGTAGGCCGGAAGCCGCTCGGTCATCCGCGCCACGGTACCAGACCCGGTATCGACCTGCACGACATCGACCGCCTGATAGACGCCGCGGGGATCGTCGCTGCGCGGCACCGGGCGATCGGGCGGCGTCTGCGGGACGGGGCCTTCGGTGAGAGCGTTCGCGACGTTCGAGGCACTCGCTTCGAGGCGAAGCGCCGATGCGTTCATGCCGCTCGTGGCTATGGAGAATATGGCCGACATGCGCGAGAGCGTGCCAGCCTTCGCCTTACGGCACGCTCAATCGGATCGGTTGCATTTGATCGATCGGCGGAAAAGTCGCGCCGATCGAAAAAAATCGTCGCCGGTTCGGAACCCCGGGCGCAGCACCGCGTTTCCGAGATAACCGGCCTAAATCTGCCCCCATCGGTCGGCAACTCGAAGGCGCATCCAGTCATCTGGATGCGCCTTTTTCTCGTCGCGAGGCCTCAGGCTGCAGTGTCGCGCGCATAGGCCCAGTAGAGCTCGCGGGCGCGCTTGTACATCGGCCCGGGCTGGAGCGCGCGATCCTCGATACGCGTCACCGGGGTAACCTTCGAATAGTTGCCGGTGCAGAAGATCTCGTCGGCGTCGAGGAACTCGTCATAGCGCAGCACGCGCTCGATCACCTCGGCCCCGCTGTCGCGCAGGAGCCCGATCACCCGCTGGCGGGTAATGCCGTTCAGGAAGGTGCCGTTGGGGATCGGGGTGTGCACGACGCCGTCCTTGGCCATGAAGACGTTCGACGTAGCGGTTTCGGCGACGCTGCCCAGCATGTCGAGCACGATGGCATTGTCGAAACCGCGCGTGCGCGCTTCGCGCAGGATCCGGGCATTGTTGGGATAGAGGCAACCGGCCTTCGCGTCAGTGGGCATCGTCTCGAGGGTCGGCCTGCGGAAGGCTCCCTTCGTCACGGATGCGCCGGCGGGCTCCGACATCGGGGCCTCGAACAGGGTCAGGCAGAAACCGACATCGTCGGGGTCGGTCGTGATCGTGCCCGGCCCCTCGCCCTCGCCCCAATACATCGGCTTGACGTAGATCGCTTCGCTCGAGGCGAATTTCTTCGCGCCTTCGAAGGCGAGCGCGACCATTTCCTCGGTGGACATGGTGGGGTTCAGGTCGATCGCCTTCGCGGAGCGGTTGACGCGCGCCATGTGCAGGTCGATATCCGGCGAGAGCCCGTCGAAGATCCGCGCGCCGTCGAATACGGTGGAACCGAGCCAGCTGGCGTGCGAGCGCGGGCCGATGATCGGCGGATTGCCCTCGTGCCAGTCTCCCGCATACCAGGTCCAAGTCTTCGAATACCAGGCCACGCGCATTCTCCTTCCAGCCGTTCGTGAAGCATAGCATGCAATACCCTATCCAAGGGACGCTGCGCCATGGCTGTCAATCGGCAAGATTCCCCACCAGCCTTTCGGACGAGCCCGGACTGCCGCGTTTGCGGGGCGCGAAGGCCTTGCGGGCAAATGTTCAGGGCATGCCGCACGCGGAGCCTGCCGTACCGCCATTGCGGCACGGACAAGCCCCATCACGGGTCGATTCGATGGAATGCGGGGTGGTCAGCCCTGTTCGAGCAACTGGTTGCGGGTCTCGACCAGGGCGGCGATGGCCGCATCGACCTCTTCGCGCTGGGTTTCGAGATGCGCGATCTGCTCGTCGACCTTGGCGAGCGAGAGCTTGAGATCGATACCGCCCTTGCCGCCCTGCTCGGTCGGGGTGAGCATCTCCTGGATCTCGGCCAGCGTGAAACCGAGCTGCTTGCCCTTGAGGATTACCGAGAGGCGTTCGCGGTCGCGGTTCGAATAGATGCGCATCGTCCCGATACGCTTCGGCGCGAGGAGGCCCCTGTCTTCGTAGAAGCGCAGTGCACGCAGCGTCACACCGAATTCACGCGACAGATCGCTGATCAGGTATTCCTTACCTTCGACGCTTCCGTCCTCGGCGAAACCCGAGGCCTCTTGCGGAATGGTCGTGACATTTTCCATATACGACACGGAAACCCCCTTGCTTCGATACCGCCTGCCAGATCACCTTTTGCGCGGACGAACACACCTGCGGGAGACCACCTGCCCGCATGCGCATTCTTCCTCGCAAGAAATACCGGAAATTGCAATGCCCGGCTTTGCGAGACGATTGTCCGCATGCTCCTCCGGACAGGCAGGCAGATGCTGCCGTGCCAGTGGACATGCCGCAACCGGAACGCGATTCCAATATTAAGATGCATGATATTCGTATAGCAACCTTTAAGATGCATTTTCCGCCGACCTGCCGCTGCGGAATTTTTTGCACTGCCCCCGCGTCAGAGGCCCGCTCTGTTCTGTGGAAGGCGTCGCGAGCCCTGATCGAGGCTCCGCTTTCGCTATCGTCCCGCACCCGGGACTGGCCGTGAACGGAAAGGAATGCCACATTGTCCCCGATCACGAACGTCCGCCTCCCGGGCACCTGCACGTGCATCCGGCTCCCCATGCGGGGCCGCTCTCACGCCGTGGCAGAGGCGCCGACACGCCGGATACGCGCCGCTCGATCATGAAGGGTCCGGCTTTCCGCCGGCCCGCATTCAGGAGAAGACATGCTGGGGTACCGTCTGCCGGAAGTGATTCGCCAACGCAGCCTGAAGCTCGGCGCGTCGTTCCTGCGAAGTTTCTGCACCACCGGCCTGGTTCTCGGAACGCTCTTCTTCGCCGCCTCGCTGACACCCAGCCTGATCCCGCGCAGCCCGATGGTACAGGGCGTGCTCGGCGGCGCCGCCTTCGCCGTCGGTTATCTGACGGGCGTCGTGCTGCGCGCGCTCTGGCGCTTTCTCGCTCTTCCGGAAGCCTCCGCGCGCAATGTGCGATGGGCGCGGGCGAGTGCCGCCGTGATCTGCCTCGCCATCGCGATCATCTTCCTCCAGCTCGCTTCGGGCTGGCAGAACGGCGTGCGCGCCGCGATGAACATGGAGCCCGTCGAAGGCGTCCATCCCTTCCAGATCAGCGCCATCGCACTAGCCGTCTTCGCCCTGTGTATCGGCCTCGCGCGCCTGTTCACGCTCGCCGGACACGCGCTCGCGCGGCTGATGAACCGGATGATGCCGCCCCGGGTCGCCGCGCTGACCGGCTTCACCATGGTGGCGCTTCTGGTCTGGACCCTGACCAACGGCTTCCTGCTCTCGGGGGCGCTGCGCCTCGCCGACGGCTCGTTCCGGCAGCTCGACGCCTTCATTCCCGACGAACTCAGCGCGCCCTCGACGCCGCTGGTCTCCGGATCCTCGCAATCGCATGTCGACTGGATGGAACTGGGGCGCGCGGGACGCAATTTCGTCAGCGGGGTGACGCCGTTCGATGCGCTCGCGGCCTATCATCCCGATGGGGCGACGGCGCCCATTCGCCTTTATGTCGGGCTCGCAGCCGGCGAAACCATCGAGGACCGCGCCGCCCTCGCCCTCGCGGAACTGCTGCGCACCGACGCATTCGAGCGCGAGATCCTCGTGATCGTCACCCCCACGGGAACCGGGATGATCGATCCTGACGCGATCCGTTCGCTCGAATTCCTGACGGCGGGGAACGTCGCGACGGTCGCGGTCCAGTACTCCTACATGGCGAGTTGGCTGACCCTGCTGGTCGAGCCCGATTACGGCGAGGATTCGGCGCGGGCGGTGTTCTCGACGATCTACGAATACTGGCGTGAACTGCCCCCGGACGAGCGCCCGCAGCTCTATCTGCACGGCCTCTCGCTCGGGGCGATGAACTCGGACCTCTCGGCGGATATGTTCGACGTGATCGGCGATCCCTATCAGGGCGCGCTTTGGAGCGGCCCGCCTTTTCCGAGCAGGACCTGGAACACCGCGACGCGCGAACGTCGCCCGGGCTCACCTGCCTGGTTGCCGCGCTTTCGTGACGGGTCCGTCATCCGCTTCGCCAATCAGAACGGCTTCGGCGATCCCGACTTGCCCGAGCGGGACTTCGCCCCCTGGGCGCCCCTGCGCATCGTCTATCTTCAATATGCGAGCGATCCGATCACGTTCTTCAGCCCGCGCATCGCCTGGCGCCATCCCGACTGGCTACGGGAACCGCGCGGGCCGGACGTGTCCGCGGAACTGCGCTGGATCCCAGTCGTGACGATGCTGCAACTGTTTGCCGATATCACGGCGGCGCGGGCGGCACCGCTCGGTCACGGGCATTTCTATGCGCCCGAACATTACGTCACGGCCTGGCATGCGCTGATCGATTTCTCGGCATGGCCGGACGCGCCACATTGGGACGGACGCAGCCTCGAGCGCCTGCGACGCCACCTGATAGAGACACGCTGAACCAGCTCTGCCCGGTATCGGGCACAGAAGTCACGTCAAGCAGCGATCAACGCCGATTCGCTCGATCTCGTCGACGTTGCGCACGGGCCAGGGGGTCGTTTCGCCGAGCTGGATGTCGCCGGAAATCGCGTAGCCGATCATCGGGGTGTAAACGTTGCCGACTTCGGCGAGAATGAAGCTCGTTCCGGGAATGGCGAAGCCGGCCGGCACCTCCACCGTGCTGTTTCGGGCGCGCGCACCCATGCCGCGCCCGTCGCTCCAGCAGACCCGCCCCACCGGCGAACCGTCATCATCGCGCACGGTTACCGACGAGACCCGCATCGTGACGCGGGAGATGTCGTAAGGCGCCATCACCGAGAGCGCGGCGTCGAATATCCCCGCCATCGCGGCATTGTCGATCCCGTCGGAGGAGCGGCTGGTGATGTCGGCGATGGTGCGCGACAGGATCGTCACCTTGCGATTGATGTTGACCCCTTGCGTCACCTCGGACATCCCGAGGAAGAGCAACAGCATCACCGGCAGGATCATGGCGAATTCGACGGCGGCGATACCCGCCGTCGCGAGCGGGAAGCCGCGCAGCCTCCGCGCGATGCCGCGGCATTCGCCGGCAATCGCGTGCAGACGGTAGCGTATTGCGCAAGCAAATACGCCGACCGAAGCGGCGATCTTCTTGGTGATTATTTTGGTGGTGCGGCTGGCGAACATTCTCATCACCGCCCTCACTGCGTGAAAGGTTCGTTGCGGAAAGCCGCCGTCGCCATGATCAGGCGCCGACCGCCGTTCAGCTGGCTCTCGCGGGCACCGAGAATACCGACGAAGGCGGGATAGGCCATGGCGGCACGCACCACGACGATCTGGTCCGGCCCCGTGTTCTGGTAGCCGAATTCGGACGGGTCGAAATCACCATCCGCCGTGATCGGGAGCGGCAGTACCGCGCCGGGGAAGGTCGGGAAGGAGCGCACGTCGACTTCCACGAGTTCGTTGCAATTGAACAGCGCGGTCACCCGGCTGCAGATCACGTCACGGAAGGCGTCGGCGCTTTGGGCGCCCGAGCTCTGGAACTGTCCGGTATAGATCTGGCGCGCCGCGTCGGCGACGGCATTTTCCAGCACCTGCGTGGCCCAGAAGGTCAGGGCGATTTCGATGATGGCGAAGATGATGGCGAAGAACGGCAATGCGACGAGGGCGAATTCGACCGCTGTCGCGCCTTCGCGGTTCTTCAGGAAGTGCCGCAGGATCAGCCGGCGGCGCAGGGATTCCCGGCGCGGCTTCGCAGCCGAGACAGGAGTTGGTGCCGCCTGGTGGACGTCTTGCGCATCATCATCTTGAGCACAATGCATCGCTTGCATCCTCGTCTCGTCGTATCCCGGCTGCGGTCGGCGCCGCGCGCTGATCTCGCAGCAGAACTTTCCCGGGATAGCGTGAAATGATTGCCTGAGCGTTATGCGAAATTCAGAAAATCGGGAATAACCACGAATAATTTATTGAAATTTGCACTTGTTGATAAGCCTCAATTCTTTTTTAACCTTAACGTTTGTCTAATTCTGGCATGTCGGCAGCATGAATACGCCGCGCCCTGCGCATTTTTCCAGACCTTCGCATCCCATGGCCTTCGTATCAGAGGGGAAACGCGCAAAGAAAAACGCCGCGTATGCGGGATACGCGGCGCGTTGGCGATGTGGCCTCGATAAAGAATGGCGCCTCAGCGGCGGGTCGCGAGTTCGTTGCGCTGCGTCGCTTGGGCGCCGACCCCGTCGAAGAAGCCGGGATTGTCTCCGAGCTGGAGCGAGGGCTGGCAGGTCGGCGTGCAGGAATAGGATTCGCGGTTGAGACCACGCTGCACCGTGACGACGGAATCGCGCGGCGCCTGGACGCTGATCATGGATTCGGCCAGAAGGGCGCCGCTGCTGTCGAGGGCGATCATGTTGGTCGAGCCGAAGCTCTTGCCCGTCACCACGAGGATGCCGTTACGCTGAACGGTCACGTCCGCGATGATCGGATTTCCGACGATCACCGTCTGGGTGCGCTCGGGCAGCCGCACCACCTTGGCATGATCGACATGCACGACGAAGGCGCCGTTATCGACGGCAACGCCGGAACCGGGTGCAGTCGCGGCGGCACCTTCGGGAATGGCGATCGTCTGCGCGGCGGGTGCGGCGACTTCCGCGCCGTTTCCGCCGGCGCCGGCACCGGTGAGCGGCGCCTCGCTGACGTTGCGCGGGGCTGCGGGTGCGGGAGCAGCGGTCGTCGCCTGCGTCGTATCGACATCGGGAGCCGGCACGTTGGCGCCCGGCTCGACCTGGGAAACGCTCTCGTGGACCTCCTGCCCTCCCGGGGCATCCGGTCCGGCGCTTTCCTGGGCCGTCGCCTGCCATGGCGAACGATCGACGGTGAAGAGCGCCAGCGCAGTGGCTGCGACCACCGCGATACCCAAGGGGCGGGTCATGCGGGCGTTGCGGGTTACACGGTTAAGCCGAGGCGCCATGGGTTCGCTCACTTCGCGGTCACTTGGAATCACACGCCCTTTCTAGCGAGGAATGGTGAATGAATGGCTAACCGCCCGGCTTGGGCCAGCGAAATTCGCGCAGAGGTGGCAATCTGTCGAAGCGTCCCGAGGAGCCTGCGAACAGGGGCATGACGATCACGCCGCTTCAATACCTCCCGCAGCATAGAGCAATCGAACGAATACCGATGAATCCGATTGCTGGAGCCCCGCCGCATTCGCCCGTATGAGCCGAGCGCATGAACATGCCTATCAAATAATTACACAGCCCTTTGTTAACCATCAAACCGTCATTTCAAGTATTAATTCGTTTCGACGATGAAATTAACTTCATCGCAACAGAGGCGGTCTAACTTCCAACTCGTTCCAACGACGTGCAGCGGCACGCCACTGGAACTCAACAGGCAACCGTGACAGGAGCTTAGAACACCATGAAGAATCTTTTTTCCCGCTTCGCGAATGACGAATCCGGCGCGACCGCCATCGAATACGGCCTGATCGCCGCCCTCGTCGCCGTCGTGATCATCACCGCGCTCACCACGCTGGGCAACAATCTGACCGCGACGTTCAACGAAGTGTCGGATGAACTGACCCAGGCTGGTAACTGATCTGCGGCATCGTGCCGAACGACCTTCGGACGGTGCGCACTGCGCGCCGTCCAAGACGTTTGATCCGTTTGGAGTATTCTGGTCCGGATGCGAGCGGAAGACCTTACCGGCTAGAGCGTCAGCCCACCCACCGAGGATAGCGTCATGATAACGTTTTTACAGCGTTTCGGCGCAGATCAATCCGGCGCGACGGCAATCGAGTACGCGCTGATCGCGATGATCGTCTCGGTGGCGATCGTTTCCAGCATGCAGACTGTCGGTGATTCGGTCCGCGAACTCTTCGGATATATCGTCGACAACATCGCCCCCGATCAGCAGCAAAGCTGATCGCGTCCGTTCACTCGCGGATGCTGAAGTCTCGGGTAGACGGTCGTTGCAGCGCCTCCCCAAAAATTCCTGATTGTATTTTTTCTCGACCCTGGCCGCTTCTACACGTCTGATTAACCATAAGTTGACGTTTGCGTGCTCGAATCCCGGTGTCAACTCAAGCGACGCGTGGATTCAAGCAGCCATGAAACGAGCCCAGATTGTCGTCCTCGGCATCGCCGTAACCGCCGGTATCGGCGCCATGTTCCTGATGCGCGGCGGCAACGAGCCGCCGCCTCCGAGAGAGGTCGTGACCGTTTCGGAGCCCTCCATTAGCACCACGGAGGTTCTCGTCGCTGCGGCCGATCTCCCGATGGGCAGGCGCCTGAACCGGGCCGATCTGCGCTGGCAGGCCTGGCCCGCCGATTCGGTGCCGGTCGGCATGATCACTCGATCCGGCGGCCCTGACGCCCTCGACGAGATCGCCGGATCCCTCGCGCGCAGCCAGATCCTCGCCGGCGAGCCGATTCGCCGCGAACGCCTGATCCATTCCGAAAACGGCGGCTTCATGTCGGCGATCCTGCCGGCGGGCAAGCGCGCACTCGCCATCTCGATCGACACACGCGGCTCCGCGACAGCCGGCGGGTTCATCCTGCCGAACGACAGGGTCGACGTGCTGCGCACTTTCCGCACCGACGATGGCGGCGACCAGCAGACCACCGAGATCATCCTGCGCAACATCCGCGTTCTGGCCATCGGCCGGAACGTTCAGAACGATTCGCAGGGCAATCCGAGTGCGGATGGCGAAACCGCGACGCTCGAACTCACGCCGGCCCAGGCCGAACTCGTGACGCTCGCGCAGCGCACCGGGCACGTCTCGCTCGCCCTGCGCTCGCTCGCCGACGCGGAGCTCGCCGAGGACGAACTCGATGACGAGCGCCGCGGTCTCACAATCGTGCGCTTCGGCGTCCCACGCCAGACGACGACCCCCTGAGGCCGCCATGTCCGAACCCCGTTTTTGCATGCGCAACCCGATCCACGACCGAGACCGGTCGAAGCGGACGGTCCAGGTGGCAGGCCACAGCGCCCGCCCCACGCGAGAGAGAGCAGCCATGACCGCAGCAAGCACAGCCGCAGTGCCCACCTCGTCCCCGATCCGCCCGCGCGCGACGCCTCGATCGGCATCCGGTCAGATCAGGGCAAGGCGCGGCATCGGGCTCTCGCTGCTATGCGCAACGGCGGCTCTCGCGCTGCATCTCGCCCCGGTCGGTGCGCAGGCGAAGGATTTCGAGGCGCGCGGACAAGGCGGCTTCGGCAAGGGTCAGACGACGTCCTGGCAGGATTCGCAATGGTCGGATCAGGCCTTCGGAGGCGATTCGGTTGTGCGAATCGGCGACCATGAAGGCCAGCGGACCCGGCGCATCGGCCTCGGCATCGGCAAGTCGATCATCATCGACCTGCCGCGCGACGCCAAGGAAGTCTTCGTCGCCAACCCCGCCGTCGCCAACGCGGTGGTGCGCTCGACGCGCAAGATATTCCTCATCGGCCAGCAGGACGGCGAGACTTCGGTCTTCATCTTCGATGCAGATGGCCGCCAGCTCGCGACGCTCGAGGTCTCGGTTGGGCGTGAACTCGGGGAGTTGCGCGACACGTTGCGCCGCTCCTTCCCTCGCGCCCGCATCGACGTCCAGCCGGCAGGCGATTCGATCATCCTCACCGGCTCCGTCGCGAGCGCCACGCAGGCGCAGCACGCCGTCGACATCGCGGAAGCCTTCGTCGGGCGCCAGGGTGGCGATCTCGGCGGTCGCGGCGCGGTTATCAACTCCCTCACGATCGAGGAGCAGGACCAGGTGATGCTACGCGTCGCCGTGGTCGAAGTCGCCCGCGCCGTAGCGAAGCAGTTCGGCATCCAGACGAATGTCGGCTGGAGCGCGTTGACGAAGGACGATATGACCTCGCTCTTCCCACTGAATCCCGGGCTCGACAGCGCCCGCGGCAGGTACACCGCGAGTTTCGGCGGCAGTGGTTTCGACGTTACCGCGACCCTACAGGCCTTTGAAAGGGCCGGCGTCTCGCGCACCCTCGCAGAACCAACACTCGTAGCCGTATCTGGTGAATCGGCAAGCTTTATGGCCGGCGGAGAAATACCGGTGATCACGACTACATGCCAGCCGGGTCCGGGGGGGGCTTGTATACCTACGACTGAATTCAAGCCTTTCGGTATCGACCTGAGTTTCACGCCGGTAGTTCTCGGGGAGAACCGAATTTCATTGCGGGTTTCCACTGAAGTGTCGGAACTCGATTTCGAGAACAGTTTGGGCGGCATTCCCGGCATGAAGGTGCGCAAGTCCGAAACCAGCATCGAATTGCCCTCCGGCGGGACCATGATGACTGCCGGCCTGATCTCGACCCGCACGTCACAGACCGCAGCCGGCATGCCGGGGCTGATGAACCTGCCGATCCTCGGCGCCCTGTTCCGCTCGCGCGACTATCAGCGCCAGGAAACCGAGCTGATGATCCTCGTCTCGCCCTACATCGCCAAGCCGATGGAGCAGGCCGAGGCCGCGCGCCCGGATGACGGCTTCATCGAGGCCTTCGATCCGCAGGCCGTGCTGATGGGGCGCTTCAACCAGATGTACGGCACCGTCGGCAGCTCGCAGCCCGCGCGCGGAACGCCCGGCCGCTTCGGCTTCATCGCGGATTGAGGGAGCACGAGACCATGACCCCGACTGCGCAAGAGACAATGACCATCCGCCCGAGGAATGCCGCCATGACGCAGCCCAATCGCACCATCAGGACAGGCTCACGTGGCCTCGGCATCGCGCTCGTCGCGTTGTCGGCGCTCGCCCTCGCCGCCTGCTCGCAGGACCGGGTGGTGCAGACCGGTTCGATCTACCCTTACGATTACCGGGACCGGCATCCGATCGTTCTCGCCGACAAGCCGCATCACCTCGACATCTTCGTGCGTGGCAGCCGGCTCGACGACCGCCAGGCCGAGGATCTCGACACCTTCGTGGAAAAGTACCGCAAGGAAGGCAAAGGGCGCATCACCATCCAGGTGCCCCGATCGGAACCGGGTGCCGCGCGCACGCTCGATTCGCTCCGTGCGCGGCTTCGTGATGCGGGCATACCGGCCAATGCTTATTCGGTCTCTCATTACGCACCGACGCAATCGGGCCTCGCCGCGCCGATCCGCCTGACCTTCCGCCACATGGCAGCGCAGGTCGAGGGGCCTTGCGGGCTCTGGCCGCAGGATCTCGGCGTCAGCGATGCGGGCTTCAACATGCGCAACGAACCCTACTGGAACCACGGCTGCGCCACCCAGAGCAACATCGCCGCCCAGATCGCCGATCCGGTCGATCTCGTGCGCGGGCGCACGCCCGGAGCCCCGGATGCGGTGCGGCGCTCGGCCAATATCCAGAATCTGCGCGAAGGCAACGATCCGTCCACCAACTACCGGCAAGATGGACGCGGCGGCATCAGCAATGTCGGCAACTGATCACGCACGAGCGGCGGCGAAACCCTGCAGGACACGGTCTTGAACGAAGGACAATGAAGTCATGAGTCACAGCGAAGACGACATGATCGCGCCGGTCCCGCGCGTCACGATCCAGGCGTTTTGCGATTCGCCCGACATCGCGACGGCGCTGGAGGCGGCGGCCACGGACCGTCGCATGCAGAAGGCGCATCTGCGCGTCCAGGCGGGCGGTGCCCCCGGCGCGGTGGCCGCCTTCGCCCATGCCCCGACACCAAACGTGATCGTTCTCGAAGTCGGCCAGACCGAACAGACGCAGTTCCTGAGAAATCTCGACGAGCTCTCCGAGGTCTGCGATACCGGCACGCGCGTGCTGGTGGTCGGCCACGTCAACGACGTCCTGCTCTATCGCGACCTGATCCGACGGGGCGTCAGCGACTATCTGATCGCGCCGCTCTCGCCGGTCGACGTGGTCCGGGCGATCTCGGGCCTGTTCTCGACGCCCGGTGCCGATCCAGTCGGCCGCATCGTGGCGGTCATCGGCGCGAAAGGCGGCGTCGGCGCCTCCACCATCGCTCACAATCTCGCCTGGTCGTTCTCGCGCGATCTCGACACGGCGACCGTCGTCGCCGATCTCGACATCGCCTTCGGAACCGCCGGTCTCGATTTCAATCAGGACCCGCCCCAGGGTATCGCCGAGGCGATCTTCGCTCCCGACAGGCTCGATTCCAACGTGGTCGACCGCCTGATGTCGAAATGCTCGGAAAAGCTCTCACTGCTCGCAGCACCTGCGGTGCTCGACCGCACCTGCGACCTGACCGAGACCGCTTTCGACCAGCTGCTCGATCTCCTGCGCGCGACCGTGCCCTGCATCATCCTGGACGTGCCCCATGTCTGGAGCGCCTGGACGAGGCGCGTCCTCCTGGCTGCCGACGACATCGTCATCGTGGCGGAGCCGGAACTCGCCTCGTTGCGCAACGCGAAGAACCTCGCCGACCTGATGCGCCAGCAGCGGCCCAACGATCATCCGCCGCGCCTGATGCTCAACCGCGTCGGACTGCCGAAGCGACCCGAGATCGCATCCGCTGATTTCGCGAAGGCGGTCGGGCACGAACTCAGCGCGGAGATGCCTTTCGACGCCCAGCTCTTCGGGTCGGCTGCGAATAACGGGCAGATGCTCGCGGAACTGCAGCCGGGCTGCCGCCCGTCCGAGATCGTCACGGAGCTCGCGGCCACCATCGTCGGGCGTTCGGAGATGAAGGCCAAGCGTTCCGGCCTGCTCGACCCGATCCTGTCGAAATTCCTGAAGCGCAAAGCGGCTTCCTGAACCTCACGGCGGCGCCCCGATCGGGCGCAGCCGGCCACCGTCAATCGCGCAGAGAGTGATCCACATGTTCGGTAAGAGATCCTCGATCGGAAACCAGCAGCCGGTACAGCCGCGCATGCCCGTGGCCGCGCCGGAACCGCGAGCGGAATCCGTGGAGGCCGAAACGCCGGTTCCGGTGCTGCCGGTCGATCCCCCGCGCGGATCCGGCGGGTTCAACGCCGATCCCCTGCCCCCGCCGGAGCCGGCCCGACAGAAGCCGATCGCGATCGAGACACGTCAGCGCTCCGACGAGTATTACCAGACCAAGAGCATGATCTTCGGCGCCCTGATCGAGGCGATCGACCTCGCTCAGCTCGCGCGCCTCGATGCGGATTCCGCCCGTGAGGAAATCCGAGACATCGTCAACGAGATCATCGCGCTCAAGAACGTCGTGCTCTCCATCGCGGAGCAGGAAGAACTGCTCGACGACATCTGTAACGACGTCCTGGGATATGGTCCGCTGGAGCCGCTGCTCGCGCGCGACGACATCGCCGACATCATGGTCAACAACGCCCGCAAGACCTATATCGAAGTGGACGGCAAGATCCAGCTGACCAATATCCGCTTCCGCGACGAGCAGCAGCTGATGAACATCTGCCAGCGCATCGTCAGCCAGGTGGGCCGGCGCGTCGACGAATCGAGCCCGATCTGCGACGCGCGCCTGCCCGACGGTTCACGCGTCAACGTGATCGCCCCGCCGCTCGCCATCGACGGCCCGGCCCTGACCATCCGCAAGTTCAAGAAAGACAAGCTCACCCTCGACCAGTTGGTGAAGTTCGGCGCGATCTCGCCGCCGGGCGCCGAGGTTCTCAAGATCATCGGCAAAGTACGCGCCAACGTCGTCATCTCGGGGGGAACGGGCTCGGGCAAGACGACGCTCTTGAATTGCCTGACGAACTACATCGAGCACGACGAGCGCGTCATCACCTGCGAGGACGCCGCGGAATTGCAGCTGCAGCAGCCGCATGTGGTACGGCTCGAGACGCGTCCGCCCAATCTCGAGGGGCAGGGACAGGTGACGATGCGCGACCTCGTGCGCAACTGCCTGCGTATGCGCCCCGAACGCATCATCGTCGGCGAGGTCCGCGGCCCGGAGGCCTTCGATCTTCTCCAGGCGATGAATACGGGCCATGACGGGTCGATGGGTACGCTGCACGCCAACTCGCCGCGCGAATGCCTGTCGCGTATCGAATCGATGATCACGATGGGCGGCTTCGCCCTGCCGTCGAAGACCATCCGCGAGATGATCGTTTCCTCCATCGACGTGATCGTCCAGGCCGCGCGCCTGCGCGACGGTTCACGCCGCATCACCCATGTCACCGAGGTGCTGGGCATGGAGGGCGACGTGATCATCACACAGGATATCGTGCTCTACGACATTCTCGGTGAAGACCAGAACGGACGCCTCATCGGGGCGCATCGTTCGACCGGCGTCGGTCGTCCGGGCTTCTGGGAACGGGCCCGGTATTACGGCGTGGAGGAGCAGCTCGCGGCCGCCCTCGACGCGATGGAAACGGCAGGCGAACCGGTCTGAAGGGACGTCGCGAATTCAGGACAACGCCATGGACATGCGCGACATCATACTCGTCATCCTGATCGCCATCGCCTTCGGCGGCGTGGCGCAGGTCTTCCTGTATCCTCTCCTGTCCGGAGAGAAGCGCGCCGAGAAGCGCCAGGAGGCACTGCTCGCCAGGGCGCCGAACCAGCGTATCGAGCGCGTTCCCCGTGACGCGGCGCAGCGCCGCGACCAGATCGCCCAGACCCTGCGCGAGATCGAAGAGAAGCGCGGGCGCAGTTCCAAGTCTCTCGAACAACGCCTCGCCCATGCGGGTCTCGACTGGCCGAAGTCGCGGTTCTACATCCTGAGCGTCGTCTCCGGCCTGCTGATCGGGCTGTTCCTTTTCGTCCTCACCGGCGGCAGCCTCATCATCGCAGGGCTCGGCGCCTTCGTGGGCCTTCTCGGGCTGCCGAACTGGTTCATCGGTTATCTGGCGAAGAAGCGCATCGAGAAGTTCATCACCGAGCTTCCCAACGCCATGGACATCATCGTGCGCGGCATCCGCGCCGGCCTGCCTCTCGGCGACTGCATCCGCGAAATCGCCTCGTCGACCGAGGATCCGATCCGCAGCGAGTTCCGCCTCGTCACGGAAGCGCAGGCCATGGGCGTGCCGCTTTCGGAGGCGCTCGAGCGAATGGCCGAGCGTGTGCCCGTCACCGAGTCGTCGTTCTTTGCCACCGTGATCACGATCCAGACCAAGGCCGGCGGCAATCTCTCGGAAGCGATCTCGAACCTGTCGCGGGTGCTGCGCGAGCGCAAGAAGATGAAGGGCAAGATCCAGGCGATGAGCATGGAGGCGAAGGCCTCGGCGGCGATCATCGCGGCCCTGCCCTTCACCGTCGCCCTGCTGACCTATCTGTCGAGCCCGAGCTATATCGAGCTGCTCTGGCTGACGCTTGCCGGCAAGATCGTCCTGGGCGTGTGCGCCTTCTGGATGCTGATCGGCGTGCTGGTCATGAAGAACATGATTTCCTTCGATATCTGACCGGAACGGAGCCAGGCGATGATCATGCAGACCCTTTCCGATCCGCAATTCCTGGCGATGATACTCGCCGGGATCGCAGCCGTTGCGACGGTCTTCACCCTCGCCATGCCGCTCATCGCCAACGACAGTCTCGAAAAGCGGATGAAGGCGGTCGCCATCGAACGCGACCAGCTCCGCGCCCGTGAACGCGAACGGCTGTCGCGCCAGAACCGCGGCTCCCTGCGTCATCGTCCGGCGGAGCGCATCCGGCAATTCGTCGAGCAGTTCAAGCTCTCCGACTGGCTCGGAACCGAAACGGCCAAGACCCAGCTCACGCAAGCCGGATTCCGGGGCCAGAAGGCGGAATACACCTTCCTCGTCTTCAGGCTGGTGCTGCCGATCGGCTTTGCGCTGTTCACCGCGTTCTATCTCTTCTTCATCGAGAATTTCGGCTATGGGCTGTTCATCCAGCTCGGCGCGGTGATCTTCGCCGCTTATCTCGGCATCAAGGCGCCGGAAATCTACCTGCGCAACGCCACGCAGAAGCGCCAGCAATCCATCCGCCGCGCCTGGCCGGACGCCCTCGACCTGCTGCTGATCTGCGCCGAATCCGGCAGCTCCATCGAACAGGCCTTTCGCAGGGTCAGTACGGAGGTCGGGCGCGCCTCCATCGCGCTCGCCGAGGAACTAGCACTCACGACGGCGGAATTGTCCTATCTGCCCGAACGCAAGCAGGCCTACGAGAACCTCGCCGCACGCACCGGTCTCGAGCCGGTCAAGAGCGTTGCGACGGCGCTGATCCAGGCGGAGCGTTATGGTACGCCGATCGGTCAGGCCCTGCGCGTCCTCGCCCAGGAAAGCCGCGACCACCGCATGAACGAGGCGGAGAAGAAAGCTGCGGCCCTGCCGCCGAAGCTGACGGTCCCGATGATCCTCTTCTTCCTGCCTGTTCTCTTCGCCGTGATCATGACCCCGGCCCTGATCCAGGTCTTCGACTGGCAGTGAACCTCGTCGATGCTCTCGTCGCGCATGGGTGACCGGCGCCGCGCGCCATGGCCATTCGCGCCCGGCTTTGCTAGATGCGGGGCGGGACGCGCATCCGCCCGTCGCCGGTTCGAGACGCAAAGAGGATCCATGTCAGCCGCACCCGGCCTCGGCCTCGCTTTCGCGGGCGCCGGCGCGACAGCCTACGGCGTGAGCATCGTCTTCGCCCGCATGGCCGCCGATTCGGGGCTGTCGGGCGTATCCGTCGCGCTCTACCGCGTCGTGGCGATGTTCCTCGTCGCCGCGCTGATCGCCCTGGTCTGGAGGCGCCTGCCGCGCATCGCCGAGGGTGAAGGGCGGGCCATGATCGCGCTCGCGCTGGGGGGCGTCGGCGTCGGGATCGGCTATATGAGCGCGGTGACCTTCATCCCCGTCTCGGTGGCGGTGGTCATCTTCTTCACCTTTCCCATCGTGATCGTCCTGCTCGCTCCGGTGGTGGATGGGGGGAGCCTGCGGCCCGCCCTGCTCGTTCTCGCCGGCATCGCCTTCACGGGCGTCGCTTTGGTTATCGGCCCCGGGCTCGGTGAACTCGACTGGCGGGGCGTCGCGCTGTCGGGGCTCGCGAGCATCTCGGCGACCCTGCAATTCTTCGCCGGCACCCGTGCCGCCAGAACCACGACGCTCTCCAAGATCGTCTGGGTGAACCTCGCCGCGATCCCGGCCTGCATCGTCGTCGGTGGCGTGCTCGGTGCACTCGATCCGCCCGCAGCTCTCGCCGTGGCGCCGGGCGCGGTGGCGCTCCTGATCGCGACCTACATGGCGGGGCTGTTCTTCCAGCTCGTCGCGCTGGTGCGCGCTTCGGCGGTGGTCGTGGGCCTCGCCTTCTGCGCCGAACCGGTGGTGGCGACCGCCGCTTCGGCGATCCTGCTCGGCGAGCGGCTCGTCCCGCTGCAATTCCTCGGTGGCGCCCTTGTCGTGGGTGCCGTCGCCACCAATGTGCTCATGGAAAACCGGCGCAGCCGCGCGCTCGCCACGCGCCGCGCCCTGACGGAGTAGGATGCATGACCGAACGGAATACACAGGCCCCCGCCGCCTCGCGACGCCCGGAGCCTCTTCCGCTGACGATCCTCACCGGTTTCCTCGGTGCCGGGAAGACCACCTTGCTCAACCGCATCCTCAACGATCCCGCCATGGCCGATACGGTGGTGATCGTCAACGAGTTCGGCGAGATCGGGCTCGATCACATGCTGGTCGAGACGGTCGACGAGGGCATGATCCTGCTCTCCGCCGGCTGCCTGTGCTGCTCGGTGCGCGGGGATCTGATCCACACCCTCGAGGATCTCCTGCGCAAGCGCGACAACGACCGCATAACTCCCTTCAAACGCGTGATCATCGAGACGACCGGGCTCGCCGATCCCGCGCCGATCCTGCATGCGGTGCTCTACCACCCCTATCTCTCGATGCGCTTTGCCGTACAGGGCCTCGTCACCGTCGTCGATGCGGTATCGGGCGCGTCCACGCTCGATGCGCATGAGGAGGCAGTGCGGCAGGCGGCCATGGCCGATCGGCTGGTGCTGTCGAAAACGGATCTCGCGGATATGACGGCGGTCGCAGCCCTCACCGCCCGCCTCGAGGCGCTCAATCCCGGCGCCGAGATCCGCGATGCCGGCGCAGCTCTGGATCTGGAGAGCCTCGTCACCTCCGGACTGTTCACCACGCAGGGCAAGATCGGCGACGTCGCCGGCTGGCTCTCGGCGGAGGCGGTCGCGGAAGCCGAGGCCGAGGCGCATCGCCGCCAGCATGGTGACGACCATCATCATCACGACCATGGGCATGATGATCATGATCATGGTCACGATCACGATCACGGCCATCACCACCACCATCATCATCATGACGTAAACCGTCACGACGCGTCGATCCGCGCCTTCTGCCTGACCAGCGACGCGCCCGTACCCCAGCGCAGTCTCGATCTTTTCCTCGATCTTCTGCGCGCGAGCCACGGTGCGAAGCTCCTGCGCGTGAAGGGGCTCGTCTGTCTGGCCGAGGACCCCGCGCGCCCGGTGGTGCTTCACGGGGTGCAGCACGTGGTGCACGTGCCCGCCATCCTCGATGCCTGGCCGGATGATGCGGACCGGCGCACGCGCCTCGTCTTCATCGTCAAGGACCTGACCCGCGAGGATGTCGATGCCCTGTGGCAGGCCTTTCTCGGCCAGCCGGGGATCGACCGCCCCGATGCGCAGGCGCTCGCCGACAACCCTTTGCGTGTCTCCTGGGGCGGCTGATAGCCGTTCCCGCGCGCCGATTCCGGGCCTCAAAGCGTCAAGAAATTTACCTTTCGTTAACCCTAACAAACACTTACCGCCCTCCTCCTCGTCCATCACCCGCAAACCGGTATGGTTTTTGAACCGTTAACGCCTGCGGGGGATCAGCCTGTCCCGAACGTTCCGTAACGGAACAGGGCGGCAGCAGAACGAGGAGGTCGATATGTGGGCACGTGCAGGGCATTCTGCGGCGCAGGCGGCGCGGATGGCGTCGCAAAACGGAACCGGGACAGCCTTCGATCCGGCACAATTCGACACGGTCCGGGCGGGTGCCTACCGGGCATGCATGCTGCCGGCACGGCGCGCGGAGTGCCTCGCCGCGGTCTGGCGCAAGGTCGCCGCGCATGCGCTCGTGTGTGATCCTTTCCACAATCCGCTCTGGCTCGCGGCGGCTGCGCGTCACGAAAACGCCTTGCGCGATCTGCAAGTGCTGACGCTGTGGCGCGGCGAGACCCTGTGCGGGCTGTTTCCGATCATTCACGACAACCGCCTGCTGCGGCGCAGCTGGCGCATGCCGCGTCTCGCCGCCACGGCGAGCGGCGCCCCGTTCCTGCTGCGCACGGAGGCCGAAGCCGTGTTCGCCGCAGCGCGAAGCGTGCTGTTTGCGCGCGCATCGACGCTGGCCATCGACGCCTCGCCCATCGCCGCCCCCTTCATCGAAAGCGCCTCGGCACATATGACGGGGCGCCATGCGACGCGCGCACATGCGATCCTCGCGGATGCCGCCCGGGCGGGCGCGGTATCAGCCGGCACGGCCCTGGGAACGGAGAAACCGTACCGGACGGCTCCGGCACCGGCGAGTGCCGAGCGTCTGCGGTTCCGGTTCAGCGGCGAGGCGGATTTCGTGCGTGCCGGCGTGGAACACCTCCTCGATCGTGATGCGCGCGACGCCGCCGTCACGGGGCGTACGGCGCTCCTGCGCGATGTCGGGATCGTCAACACGATCCGCACGGCGACACGGGCGATGGCCGCTGAAAAGAGCTGCCGCATCGCCCTCCTGAGCGAAGGCGAGACGGTGCGCGCAGCCGCGATCGTCCTCCTCGCCCATGACAGAGCGGTGATCTGGCACGAGGCGGTGGATCCCGCTTTTGCGGATGCCGCGGATGAGTTGCACCGACGCCTCGCCGGCGCGCTCGAACGTCTGCGCGACGCACCCGATCTCGTGATCCCTGACCCCGACCGTCGCAATCTCACCACTTTGCGCGTGAACCTCGCGCCCGGCGCGGGCCTGCCCGGAACTTCCGATCCCGCGCGTCTCGTCGCGCGCGAGGGTGCCGGTGAGAATCGTCGCGTAGCGAGGCGGGTGCGTCAGGGCGAGGACGGCTCGGCGGATCGCGCGGCGACGGCGCAGCGCAACGCGGACCGTGATCTTCGTCGAGCCTCCTGAGCAGAGGCGCGCCGTCAGGCGGTTCCGGAGCCTGTGGGTCCCGGAGCCGCGTGCTGGAGCCGATTGCGGCCACGCAGCCAGAAGATCAGCGGCGTGATCCAGATCAGCAGCGTCACGATCCCGAGCCCCGCCGCGATGGGACGCCCGAAGAAGGCGAGCAACTCGCCGTCGTTGCGGATCATCGTGGTGATGAAATGCTGCTCGACCATGCCGCCCAAAACGATGCCCAGAATACACGGCGCCACCGGAATCCCGTTATCCTCCATGAAGAAGCCGAGGATGCCGAAGGCCAGCATGATCCCGACATTGAACAGCGCGTTGTTCGTGGCGAAGGCGCCGACGACGCAGAAGGCGAGGATCACCGGCATGACCACGCGGCGCGGAATGCGCAGCAACTGCTTGCCCGCCTTGATCGCGAGATAGCCGAGCGGGATCATGATCAGGTTGGCCAGGATGAAGATCAGGAAGATGGCGTAGATGTTCTGCGGGTTGAAGACGAACAGCGTCGGCCCCGGATTGAGCCCCTTGACGAAGAGCACACCGATCACGATCGCCGTGATGGTATCGCCGGGAATGCCGAAGACGAGCGCCGGCACCCAGGCCGAACCCACGGCGGCATTGTTGGCCGAGGTCGCCTCGACGATCCCCTCGACATGGCCCTTGCCGTATTTTTCCTTGTTCTTCGAGAAGCGTCGGCTCACCGCATAGGCGATCCAGGCGGCGAGATCAGCCCCGGCACCGGGCAGCGCGCCCACGCCCACCCCCACCGTATTGCCGCGAATCTGCTGGCGCCAGTAGGTGCGCAGCATCGTGCCCCAGCCGCGCAAGGGATTGCGGATCGCCACCTGCGGAACGGGAAGGTTCGGCGCGCCGCCGGCGGAATTGCGCAGGATCTCGGAGACCGCGAACAAGCCGATCATGGCCGCGATGAAGTCGATCCCGCCCATCATCTCGGTATGGCCGAAAGTGAAGCGCGGCTGGCCGGCGGGATTGTTGAGCCCGATCGTCGCCACGCTCAGGCCGATCAGCAGGCTCACGAGCCCCTTGATGGGCGAGCCGGAACTGATGAAGGCGGCGCAGGTGAGCCCGAGCATCGCCATCCAGAAATACTCGGTCGAGGAGAACCGCAGCGCGACTTCCGCGAGATGCGGCGCGGCGAAGATCAGGACCGCCGTCCCGACGAGCCCGCCCAGCGCCGAATAGAGCAGGTTCGCCCCGAGCGCCGTCTCAGCCTCGCCCTTGCGCGTCATCGCATAGGCTTCCTCCGTATAGGCGGCGGAGGCGGGGGTGCCGGGAATGCGCAGGAGCGTACCGGGAATGTCACCGGCGAAGATCGCCATCGCCGCACAGGTCACCATCGCGCCGACGGCGGGGATCGGATCCATGAAGAATGTGACGGGAACGAGCAACGCGATCGCCATCGTCGCGGTGAGGCCCGGTATCGCCCCCACGAACATGCCGAACACGGCGGCGAGAAAGATCGTGACGAGAACGTCCCACTGAAAGACCAGCCCTGCGGCCTGTTCGATCGCACCACCCATGTCTCACCACCAGCGTATCGGTGCGAGCAGGCCCCAGGAAAGCGGGACGAGCAGGACGCGACCGAAGAGATATTGCATGCCCAGAACGGCGATGATTGCGATCGCCAGCGAAAGCAGCCATCCGACACCGAACAGGCGCAACATGACGAAGAGGACCGGCGCCATGGTCAGCATGAAACCGAGCTGTCTGGCGAAGGCCATGTAGAAGATCACGAGGCCGATGACGACGAGGACGTTACGGATGCCGTTCGGCTCGCGCGTCCAGTCGGCCCAGGTGATCGCCGGCGCGCGGTGGCGGATCCCGGAGATGACGAGGATCCCCCCGCACAGGGCGAAGCCGAGCGCGAGCACCGTCGGGAAGGCGCCTGCGCCGATCTGCTGGCCGGGAATCGAGGGAAACCCGCGCGAGGCGAAAAAGAGTGTGATCGCCACACCCAACAGCAACACACCCAGTAGGGCATCGTTGAGCCGCATCACCGTCTCCCGAACAAGGTCCGACGCCACATGCGTCACCCCGGCGGGACGGGCCGGGCGGATGCGAAATGAAGCGTCGATCGACAAAGGCGAGCGCCTGATGCGACGGGGTCCGGTCGGCAGGCGCTCGAAGGAGAACGGATACCGGGCCTGGAGGGTCTGACCCGGTATCCGTGGAGGGCCTCGTCTGCGCGAGGCCGACCCGTTTACTGCGCGAGACCGACGTCGCGCATCACCTCGCCGAGATTGTCGTTGCTGTCGCTGAGGACAGTGACGAGATCGTCGCCGACGGCCCAGCGCATGCCGAAGCCCTGGCTCGACATGAACTCGGCATAGTCGTCGCTGTTATAGACGACTTCGAGCGCGGCGGTGAGCGCTTCGACGGCTTCGTCGGGCATGCCCTGCGGACCGAAGAGCGCGCGCCATGCACCGATATTCCACGCCACACCCACGATTTCCTCGGTGGTCGGCACGTCCGGGAAGGCGTCGTTGCGATCGCTCGACATCACCGCGAGCGATTTCACGCGGCCGGCATCGAGCAGCGAGCGCGCCTCGGGGATCGAGGAGGGAACGATGTCGACGCCACCGGCGACGAGATCCTGGAGACCGGGAGCCGCACCCTGGCTCGGCACCCACGGAACGGAGCCGGGATCGATGTCGAGATTGGAGAGGAGCCCGGCGATGGCGAGGTGCCAGATGCCACCCTGCCCCGTGCCCGAAGCGCGATACTGGCCCGGATTCTCGCGGATCGCGTCGAGCATGTCCTCGAGGGTCTCCCACTCGGAATCGGCGCGCACATGCACGGCGGCGGGGTCTTCGTTGACCATCGCGAGCGTGGTGAAGTCCTCCCAGGTGAGTTCGGTGAGGCCCTGCCAGTGCATCATGTTGATCTCGACCGTCGCCATGCCGATCGTGTAGCCGTCGGGCTCCGCATCGGCGATCGCGGCATGGCCGACGACGCCCGAACCACCCGTGCGGTTGACGACGTTGACCGGCTGGCCGAGCTCGCGCTCGAGCAGCGAAGCGACGATACGCGCCGTCGCATCGGTACCACCACCGGCGCCCCACGGCACGATCATGGTGATCGGACGATCGGGATAGGCGTGTGCCGCGCCGGACATGCCGACGGCGCCGATCACGATCGCAGCCGCGCTGGCCATCAACCAGCCACGACGGGTCTTGCCTTTGGAACGCGTGCTCGATTCGACTTTATGACCAAGTTTCATTTTGGTTTCCTCCCTTTATTACCGGTTCCAAATAGTGAAACCTTGTTCCGTTTATTGAAAACGATGAAACGCGGTGCTAATTCTGTCAATGGAAAAAAGAAAAACCCGGTTTGCGTGCAAAACCGGAACTGCGAGGCGCCGTGAACGAACATACACCTTCGGATGGAACCGTAGGGAAGGCCCTGTCATTGCTCGACAAGGTCGCCGCCTATGAGCGCCCGGTACGGTTTTCCGAATTGCTCGCGGATTCAGATCTGCCCAAGGCCACGCTCTACCGGCTATTGCAAACGCTGGTCAGCCAGCGGATGTTGACGAGCGATGCCAAGAGCCAGGGCTACATGCTCGGCCCGCGCCTGATCCGCCTCGCTCACGCGGCGTGGCGGCGCGCCTCGCTGGCCCCCGTCGCGCGCAGCCATCTCGATGCGCTCTCGGCCCTGACCGGCGAGACGATCCACCTCGCGCAGCTCGACAACGCGCAGGTGCTCTATGTCGACAAGCGCAACGCGACGCGCCCGATCCCGATGTTTTCCGATGCGGGCAAGATCGGCCCGGCCTATTGCACCGGCATCGGCAAGGCGATCCTCGCCTTTCTCGACGATACCGAACGCGAGCGCGCCATCGCGCAACAGAGCTTTTATGGCCACACGAAGTACACGCTGACCGATGCCCGCGCCCTGCGCGCCGATCTCGAAGACGTCCGCGTGACGGGTATCGCCTTCGATCGCGAGGAGCACGAACCGCAGATCATCTGCATCGCCACCCCCATCCTCGATGCCCGCAGCCGACCTCTCGGCGGCATCTCGATCACCTCCTCCACGAACCGCACCTCGCTGGACGAACTCGGTCGCTACCGGGACGATCTGCGGGCGACCGCCGCCGCGATAGCGCGCGACTTCGCCGTGTTCAGCCTGCTCGATGCCGGCGCGTCGGAACGGGAGAGCGCGTGATGGCCGCCGATGCGACGGGCAAGGCGGCGCTGATCGGCCTCGATTGGGGCACGACCAGCCTGCGCGTGATGCTGCTCGATGCTGCGGGCCGGCTGATCGAGAGCCATGACAGCGATCGCGGGATACGCCGCGCGCAAGGCGCTTTCGCGGAGATCTTCGCCGAGGCGATCGCGCCGTGGCGTCGGGCGCATGCGGATCTGCCGGTCTATGCCTCGGGCATGATCACGAGCCGAAACGGCTGGGTCGAAACGCCGTATCTGCCGCTTCCAGCCGATGCGCAGGCGCTCGCACGTGCCCTCGTGCGCCGAAGCCTCCCGGATGGCGGGACCATCGCCTTCGTGCCCGGGCTGCGCGACGAGAACGGCCCCTATCCGGACGTGATGCGCGGCGAGGAGACCGAGATCATCGGTTATCTGGAGCAGGGCCCGCGCGCCGACGAGCCCGCGCCGCTGCTGATCCTGCCCGGCACCCACACCAAATGGGTACGCATCGAAGACGGGCGGATCGCGCGGTTTCGCACGCTCCTGACGGGTGAGCTCTACGGCACGTTGAAGCAACATTCGATCCTCGGCGCGCTGATGCCGAAGCGGGGCGATGACGCAGCGGCGGGTGGCGGAACGGAGGGTGGCGGAACGGAGGGTGGCGGAGTGCCGCGTGATCGGGAGGCCTTCGCGAAGGGCATCGCGACGGCAGGACCGCGCGGCGACGATCTCCTCGCGAAACTCTTCTCGGCGCGCTCGCTCGTTCTCTGCGAGAGGCTCGCGGCGGAGGAAATCGAGGATTATCTGTCCGGCCTGCTGATCGGCAGCGAGGTCGCGCAGATGCGCAGCCTCGCCCGCGCGAGCGGTGAGCCGGATGCCCGCGCTTGCACAATCATCGGGCGAGGCGATCTCGCTGACCGCTATGCGGAGGCTTGCGAGGCGCATGGCCTCACCGCCCGGATCGCGCCTCCCGGCGCCGCCGGCGCGGGGCTCGCCGCGCTGCATGCGCTCGCCGGATCCGGGGCGGATTGAACCGAATCGATGCGCGCGCGTTAGCGTAACGGATCGCCGGGCGAAACGCGTCCGGCGGATATTGTGCTGCGAGGCCCATATCGCGATGCAGCCGCCGCATCACGCGCCCGAGCGGAATACCGGAGGCCGCCATGAATGCCCGTGTCATCGTCACAGCGATCGTCTTCCTGCCGCTGGTCGCGATCATTTCGAGCCTGATCATGGCGTTCCTGCCCATCCTGCCGGGGGTGACGGATCCGGCTGCGGCCTATCCGATCCTTCTGATCCTCTCGATCATCCTCGCCCTGCCCGCCGCGATCGCGCTGTCGGGCGCGCTGATGGGCTCACGCTTCGCCAATCGCCGCACCCGCGAGGAGGCGCCGCCGGCCCTGCGCTACGACGAGGGCCGCGACGAGAAGCCGGCTTCTCCTTCCGCCGGGCAGACACGCGGCAGCGCCCGCTGAGAGCGGGCTTTCGCTCGGGCGCCGCAAGCCCTATATGATAAGGCGAAATCACGGTTCGCCCGTGCGGACCGGCGCATGCCGGTTATCGCGCCAACCATCACGAGACTTTCTTGCCCACACGCCTCACCACCCGTCGCCGCAAGGCGAAAGCCGCCGCTGACGCACAGGGCGGTGATCGTCCCGATCTGCCTTCGCGCGAGGACATCGTCGCCTTCATCAAGGAGCAGACCGGCAAGGTCGGGCGCCGCGAGATCGCGCGCGCCTTCGGCATCAAGGGCGGCGACCGCATCTTCCTCAAGCATCTCGTCAAGGAGCTGGAAGACGAAGGCGTCATAGATCGCAAGCGCAAGCGCCTCACCGGCAAGGACATGCTGCCGCCGGTCGTCCTCGCCGATATCGTCGCGCGCGACGAGGACGGCGAACTGATCGCCGTGCCCGCCGAATGGGACGAGGCGGATGACGGAGCCGCGCCACGCATCCTCGTGAGCCTGTCGCGTCGCGCGAAGCCCGGCCTGCCCGCACCGGGTATTCATGACCGTGCGCTATTGCGCATCGCCCGCAACGACGAGGACGAGGAAGGCCCGGCCTATACCGGGCGCGTGATCAAGATCCTGCCCAAGCAGAAGGCGCAGATTCTGGGAATTTTCCGGCCTCTGCCGACGGGCGGGGGTCGGCTGATCCCGGTCGATAAAAAAATGCTCGGCAAGGAGCTCGCCATCGCCCCCGGCGACGAGGGCGGCGCGGGGGATGGCGATCTCGTCTCGGTGCATGTGGCGCCGCAAAAGCGCTACGGGCTCGACATGGCCAAGGTCCGCGAGCGGCTCGGCTCGATGAAATCGGAAAAAGCCGTGAGCCTCGTCGCGCTGCACGCCCACAACATTCCCCATGTCTTTCCCGACAAGGTGGTCGCGGAGGCCGAGGCGGCGGAGCATGTCGGGCTCGCGGGCCGCGAGGATTGGCGCGACTTGCCGATCATCACCATCGATCCCGCCGATGCCAAGGATCACGACGACGCGGTGCATGCGCTTCCCGACGATGATCCGAAGAACGAGGGCGGCTTCGTCCTCACCGTCGCCATCGCGGATGTCGCGGCCTATATCCGCCCCGGCTCGGCGCTCGACCGCGAGGCGCTGGAGCGCGGCAACTCGGTCTATTTCCCCGACCGCGTGGTGCCGATGCTGCCCGAGCGCATCTCCAACGATCTGTGCTCGCTGCGCCCCCTCGAGGACCGTCCGGCGCTCGCCGTGCGCATGGTGATCGGCTCCGACGGGCTGAAGAAGAGCCACTCCTTCCACCGCGTGATGATCCGCTCGGCGGCGCGCCTGTCCTATCAGCAGGCCCAGGCCGCGATCGACGGGCGCACCGACGAGATCACCGCGCCGATCCTCGGATCCGTCCTCGAACCGCTCTATGCCTGCTATCGCTGTCTCGCGCGCGCCCGCGACGAGCGCCAGCCGCTCGCCCTAGACCTGCCCGAGCGCAAGATCATCCTCGATGCCGAAGGCATGGTCGATCAGGTGCTCGTGCCCGAGCGGCTCGATGCGCACCGGCTGATCGAGGAATGCATGATCCTGGCAAACGTCGCCGCCGCCGAGGCGCTCGAGAAAGCGAAGATCCCCTTCATCTATCGCGCTCATGACGAGCCCTCGCTCACCAAGATGCATGCGCTCGGCGAAGTGCTCTCCTCCGTGGCGATGAAACTGCCCAAGCAGGGCGCGCTGCGTCCCACCATCTTCAACCGCATCCTGAAGGCGGTGGAGGGGCTGGAGCACCAGACCTTCATCAACGAGGTAATTCTGCGCACCCAGGCGCAGGCGGAATACACATCGCAGAATTACGGCCATTTCGGCCTCAATCTGCGCCGCTACGCGCATTTCACCTCGCCGATCCGCCGCTATGCCGATCTGATCGTGCATCGCGCGCTGATCTCCGCCCATGGTCTGGGCAAGGACGGGCTGCACCCCGAGACCACGCATGACCAGCTCGCCGAGATCGCGGCCCGCATTTCGGCGGCGGAGCGGCGTGCCATGGCGGCGGAGCGCGAGACCATCGACCGGCTGATCGCCCATCACCTCGCCGACAGGATCGGCGCGACCTTCGAGGGTCAGATATCCGGGGTCACCAAATCGGGCCTGTTCGTGAAGCTCGATCATACCGGCGCCGACGGTTTCGTCCCCGCCTCCACCATCGGCGACGATTATTTCCGCTACGAGGAATACGGCCACGCCCTCGTCGGCGATCGCACAGGCGAGACCTTCCGCCTCGGCGACCGGGTGACGGTCAAGCTCGTCGAGGCCGCCCCCGTCCAGGGTGCCCTGCGCTTCGAGATCATCTCCGAGGGGCGCAAGGGCGCGGCGCCGTTGCCGCATGGCCGGCGCGGCAAGGGGGGTGGGGGAAAACCGGGCGGGCGCAAGGGGGCCGGCACGAAGGTGCGTATCGGCTCCACCGCCCGGCGCAAGGGCGGTAAAGGACGCAAATGAGGATCGACGCATGAGCGGCAATCGGATCGGCAAAAGCCTCGAGGCGGGTTCCGGTGAATGGATGCGCGCGGTGATGCGCGGGCTCGGCTGCCGCTGCCCGGCCTGCGGCGAAGGGCGCGCGTTTTCCTCCTATCTGAAGGTGCGCGGCGTATGCGATGCCTGCGGTCAGGAACTGCACCATCACCGCGCCGATGATTTTCCGCCATATCTCACGATTTTCGTGGTGGGGAAGATCGTCGGAACCGGTATCTACATCTCCGAGATGCGCTACGAACCGGCTTTGTGGTTTCATATGAGCGTCTGGCCACTCCTGACCGTGGTGCTCGCCCTGGCAGTGCTGCAGCCGATGAAGGGCGCCGTCGTGGGGCTGCAATACGCACTCGGCATGCATGGATTCGGCGCGCCCGATTCGGCGAGCCGCAACGACGAGAATGAATGAGGACGACCGCGTGACCGCCACCAGCAATCCCGATTCGAACCCCGGTTCCAACCCCGTTTCGAACCCTATGACCGACCGCCTGACGCGGGCCGAGCGCGAGCGTCGCTGGCCGAATGTCCGTCCGCGCGACGCCGCGACGCTGATCGTTCTCGATCGCACCCGGTCCGAACCCAGCGTCCTGATGGGCAAGCGCCATGAGGGGCATAAATTCATGCCCGGCAAGTTCGTCTTCCCCGGCGGGCGGATCGAGCCCGGCGACCGGCGCATGCTCGCCGCCGGCATGCTCGACGACCGCACCGACGCCGCGCTCTCCGCCCGCGTCGTGCGCCCTACTTCCAGCCGCAACCGCGCGCTCGCGCTGGCTGCGATCCGTGAGACCTACGAAGAGACCGGCGTGATGCTGGGCTCCGCCGATTACGGCGCGCCCGAAATCGAGATCGACGGGCCGTGGCGGGCTTTCATCGATGCAGGGGTCTATCCCGAACTCGACGTGCTGCAATTCGTCGCCCGCGCCATCACCCCGCCGCGCCGGCCCAAGCGCTTCGATACGCGTTTCTTCGCCGTGGATCGCGAGATGGTGGTGCGCGAGGAGCCGGGCTTCGTCGGACCCGATTCGGAACTCACCGAACTCGTCTGGATCCCGCTCTCGCAGGCGCGCGGGCTCGATCTGCCGACGATCACCCATGTGGTTCTCGACGAACTCGATGCGCGCCTCGATGCCGGGTTCGATCCGATGCTGCCGGTGCCCTTCTATTACGAGAAGCGCGGCGCCTTCGTGCGTGAATATGTCTGAGGATCGCTCCCCATGCACGATGCCGAGGGGCAGGACGAAGCTTTGCGCGATCGGGCGCTGATCCGCGCGCGCAACGCTTCCATCGCCGCCGCCATCTGCTGCATGACCTGTATCGGCATCGGCCTGAGCCTGTCGATGCCGCTGATCTCGCTCGAAATGGAGCGTATGGGGGCTTCCGGCGCGCTGATCGGCGCCAATACCGCGATCGCGGGCATCGCCGCGGTCATGACGGTGCCCTTCGTGCCCCGCATCGCCGCGCGCACCGGCGTGTTGCCGCTGCTGCTCGCTGCCGTGTTCCTCGCCGCATCGAGCCTGATCGCCTTCAAGCTGACCTACGACATCCTGCTTTGGTTTCCGCTGCGCTTCGTCTTCTCGATGGCGCTGGGCACGTTGTTCGTTCTGTCGGAATACTGGGTGAATTCCGCCGCCCCGCCGGAACGACGCGGTTTCGTCATGGGGATCTATTCCACCGTGCTCGCGCTCGGCTTCGCCGCCGGGCCTGCGGTTTTGTCGCTGACGGGGACGCAGGGCTGGCCGCCCTATATCGCGGGAGCCTTGCTCTGCCTCCTGGCTGCGATACCGTTGTTTCTCGCGCGCGGGATCTCGCCGCGCATCGATCGCGGCACGGGGCGCACCGTCCTCTCCTTCATCCTCGCCGCCCCCGCCGCGACGCTCGCCGCCCTGATCTTCGGCGCGGTGGAGAGCGGGGGCTTCGCGATCCTGCCGATCTACGGGCTCGAACTCGGTTACGCGGCGGCGGGCGCAGCCTTGCTCGCGAGCCTGATGGCGCTCGGCAACGTCGTCTTCCAGATCCCGCTCGGGGCGATTTCGGACCGTATCGACCGGCGGATGGTGCTCTTCATGATCGCCGTGGTGGGTCTCGTCGGCGCCCTCGTCATGCCCTTCGTGGCGCAGAGCGTGATCGGATTCAGCCTGTTGCTGCTGGTCTGGGGCGGGGTCGCCGGCGGGTTCTACACGGTCGGGCTCGCGCATCTGGGCGCACGCTTCTCCGGCGGCGATCTCGCAGCGGCGAATGCCGCCTTCGTCATCCTCTACAATGCCGGCATGGTCATCGGCCCACCGCTGAGCGGCGCAGGCATCGACCTCTACCGCCCCCACGGCTTCGCCATCGCCATGGCGAGCCTCTTCGCCTTCTATCTGATCGTGATCGCCGTGCGGATGCGCTCGGGCTTCCGCTATTCGTGAGCGCCTCAGTCGCGCGCGTCCCGGATCATCGCCAGCGCCTGGGCCGGATCGATCCGCCCGTCATAGAGCGCGCGGCCCGAAATCGCACCGGCGAGCGCGGCGCAATCGGGCTGGAGCAGGCGGGCCACGTCTTCGATCGAGGCGAGACCGCCGGAGGCGATGACGGGGATCGAGACCGCCTCGGCCAGAGCCAGCGTCATCTCGATATTGAGCCCCTTGAGAATGCCGTCGCGGGCGATGTCGGTATAGATGATGGCAGCGACCCCGGCATCCTCGAAGCGCCGTCCGAGCTCCTCCGCCGTCAGCGTGGAGGTCTCGGCCCAGCCCTCCACGGCGACGCGCCCGTCCTTGGCGTCGATCCCCACCGCGATCCTGCCCGGATGCAGCCGCGCCGCCTCACGCACGAAGGACGGGTCCCGCACCGCGCCCGTGCCGATGACGACGCGCGCGACGCCTTTCGAGAGCCAGGCTTCGAGGGTGCGCATGTCGCGGATGCCGCCGCCGAGCTGAACCGGAATGTCGATCGCCTCCAGAATGCGATCCACCGCCGCGCCGTTCATCGGCTTGCCGGCGAAGGCGCCGTCGAGATCGACGCAGTGGAGCCATTCGAAGCCCTGACGCGCGAAGGTGGCGGCCTGATCCGCCGGATCGTCGTTGAAGACGGTGGCCTGCTCCATGTCGCCCTGGATGAGCCGCACGCAACGGCCTTCCTTCAGATCGATCGCGGGAAAGAGAATCACGGGCGCCACCTCAGGAAATTGGCAATCAGGGCCAGACCCAGCTTCTGGCTCTTTTCGGGATGGAATTGCGTGCCGGCCATGTTGTCGCGCGCCACGATCGCGGTGACCGGACCGCCGTAATCGGTGACGGCGACGACGTCTTGCGGATCATCCGGCGTCAACGCGTAGGAATGCACGAAGTAAGCGTGCAGCCCGTTAGGGCCGGTCGCGATATCGGAAAGCAGCGGGTGTTCGCGCTGCGGATGCAGCACGTTCCAGCCCATATGCGGGATCTTGAGATGCGCGTCGCGCGGGCGGATCGCGGTGACGTCGCCGTGGATCCAGTCGAGCCCCTGCGAGATCTCGTGTTCGAGCCCCCGCGTGGCGAGAAGCTGCATGCCGACGCAGATCCCGAGGAAAGGCTTGCCACGTACACGGACCGCTTCATGGAGCGCCTCGGTCATCCCGGTCACGGCATGGAGCCCGCGCCGGCAATCGGCGAAGGCGCCTACGCCCGGCAGGACGATACGCTCGGCGTCGCGCACTTTCTGCGGATCATCGGTGACGATGATCGGCGTCGCAATGCCGGCCTCGCGGGCGGCGCGCTCGAATGATTTCTGCGCAGAATGCAGGTTACCCGATCCGTAATCGATGATGGCGATGCTCATCGCGAGCGCTCCGGAAACAGGCCGATCACGCCGCTCTCACGCCGGGTGGCGTCGCTGCGGGCGGGTTTGGGCCAGTCGAAGGATGAGGGGGGTGGCGGTGGGTCGTCCTTGCTGCTCTCGCCGCGCGCGATCCAGCGGGCGCAGGCCTTGGCCTCGGCCTCCTCCTCGTCGATACCGGACACGACGTCGACGAGGGTGTAGCCGTTGCGGCGATAGGTCCAGCGCTTGAGGCTCGAGGCTTCGAGTCCGATCAGCGCGGAGACGAGCAGATGCGCCCCGAGCCCGGCCCAGGGCGCGAGCGCCATGCGATCGACGATGACGCCGAACACGGCGACCGCAACGAACACGCCCAGTGCCGCGAGCCAGAGCCGGTGATAGAGAAACCACAGGACGGTGAAGAGAAAGGCGAAGAAATGGAAGCCGTCGCGCACCAGCACGGCACGGTCGAACGCCTCGGGATCACCCGGGCGGGCATTGGCTGGCAAATGAACGGTAAAAACCTGCATGCCGGACGCGGCTCCAGTATCGATCAGTCAATCTCGGCGAAACCGCCCGGGGGCGGACGGGGCAACCCTCAGAGCATCCCCTTGGTGGAGGGAACGCGCCCGGCCTCGCGCGGTTCGGTCGCAACCGCGCGTCGCAAGACCCGCGCCAATCCCTTGAAGCAGCTCTCGGCGATATGGTGGCTGTTGTCGCCGTAGAGCGTCTCCACATGCAGCGTCACCCCGGCATTCGCGCTGAAGGCCTGGAAGAACTCGCGCACCAGTTCGGTATCGAAGTTGCCGATCTTCTGGGTAGGAAACTGCGTGCGGAAGACGAGGAAGGCGCGGCCCGAAATGTCGATCGCGACACGGGTCAGCGTCTCGTCCATGGGCATGTGCATATCGGCATAGCGGGCGATGCCTTTTTTATCGCCCAGTGCCGTACGGAAGGCCTGCCCCAGCGCAATGCCGACATCCTCCACCGTGTGGTGGTCGTCGACATGCAGATCGCCCTTCGCCTTCAACGTCAGATCGAACAAAGCATGGCGCGCGAAGAGCTCCAGCATGTGATCGAAGAAACCGATGCCGGTTTCGATGGTGATGGCGCCGGTTCCGTCGAGATCCAGCCTCAGATCGATATCGGTTTCTGCGGTACTGCGCTCTACACGGGCGCTGCGCGATGTCTGACTCATGATACGGCTCTTTGGCGGCGCGCCGGAAGCTGGGCGCGAGCGGGTTCTAGCAAGGCTTGCTTCAAAACGCCATACGCGTTGGAAATGGCAACGGGAAGGCTTAAGTGGGGGTGGACGGTTTTCAACGGAGTGCACGATCTTGTCCACAGACGATGCCCGCAACGGGCCTCCCAGCATGCATGCGACGACGATCCTGATGGTGCGCAAGGAGGGCAAACTGGTGATCGGCGGTGACGGCCAGGTCAGCCTCGGCCCCACCATCGTCAAGGGCAATGCCCGCAAGGTGCGCCGCCTCGCCAAAGGCGCGGTGATCGGCGGTTTCGCCGGCGCGACGGCGGATGCCTTCACGCTGTTCGAGCGGCTCGAAGGCAAGCTCGAACAATATCCCGGCCAGCTCCTGCGCGCCTGCGTCGAACTCACCAAGGATTGGCGCACCGACCGCTATCTGCGCCGGCTCGAAGCGATGATGCTGGTGGCCGATAAAGACGTCTCGCTGCTGCTGTCGGGCTCCGGCGACGTGCTCGAACCGGAAGGCGGCGTGATGGCGATCGGCTCGGGCGGGAATTACGCGCTCGCCGCCGCCCGCGCATTGGCCGATACCGATCTCGACGCCGAGACCATCACCCGCCGCGCCCTCCAGATCGCCGCCGACATCTGCGTCTACACCAACGGCAATCTGGTCATCGAGACGATGGATTGCGAGACGTGAGGGTGGCGCCGTCTCAATCAGCCCTCGAACGGCGCTTCGGGACAGGGCCGCAAGCCGCGCAGATGCGCCGCGAGCGGGGCCGGCAAACCGCGCAGAAGCCCCGCGGCGCCATCTGTCGCAGCGCCGGCGAGGCCGTCGCTTTCACCCGGCCCGAGGCTCGCGATGCAATCGCCCCTGCCCTCCGCCACGATGACGGGACGCCGATTGGCATCGAAGACGCGCCACAGATCAGCGCGGGCGAAATAATCCGGGACATTATCGAGCGATCGCGCGAAACGTCGCCGCGCCTCGTTCTCGGGAATATCGTGGCCGCCCTCGGACACACGGCGCGCGATGCGCGTCAGGCAGGTCTCGACATGGCCGACGGCGAAATAGAGAATCACGACATCGAATCCGGCCTGTCTGGCCCGGGCGATGGTGCGCAGATGCGTGCGGCCCGCAAGCGTCGTCTCGAGGCTGAACGTACGCCGCGCCTGAAACAATTCGCGGATCCGCGCGATCGCGACCCGGGAAGCCGGCAGGCGGCCCGCCTCCACATCGAGGGGCGAGAGCCCGCGCGCGATCTCGTCGAGATTGACGAATTCGCTCACGCCGGAAACCGCGCGAATATGGCGGAAGGCATAGGTCGTCTTGCCGACGCCGTTTGCTCCGGCAATCAGCCACAGAATCGGGCGCATCACATCACTCCATTCGGTGTTTCAGTATCACGACAGGACAACGCATGACCACATTTTCCCCGCGCGAGATCGGATCTCGCACTGTCCGTCATCTCATCGATCGAACGGGTACCCAGCTTGCGATGGCAATCCGTGCCACTATCGACGTCCATGCCCATGCGACCTTGGTGATCGAGCCGTGAGACCCACCCCGCCAGAAGCCTTCAGCGTGAATGGCGAGGCCGCTTCGAACGGCCTCGATATCGCGTTTCGGCCGATGAAGGCGGATGATCTGCCCCTCTTCGCAGACTGGCTCGCGCAGCCCCACTGGCGCGAATGGTGGGGCGACCCGCAGACCGAGATCGGCTACATTCGCGACATGCTGGCGGGTCTCGATACGACGCGCCCCTATATCTTCCTGATCGACGGTCATCCCGGCGGATACATCCAGATGTGGTTCATCGCAGACCAACAGGCATCAGGATTCGCGTATGCCCATCCCTGGCTCATGGATCTGCCGTCCGGCGGGATAGGCGTGGACCTGTCGATCGGGGATCCGGCGCTGCTGTCACGCGGCATCGGCTCCGCCGTGCTCGGCGCCTTCACACGCGAACTCGACCGGCGCGGTTTCGGTCCGATCATCATCGACCCGGATCCGGCGAATTTGCGCGCCGTCAAAGCCTACCGGAAAGCCGGCTTCAGGCCCGTACCACGCCTCGAAGGGCGCACGGGCGACTTCCTCATCATGCAATTCGAACCGGAAAACAGAGCGCAATGACCACATTTTCCCCTCGCGAGATCGTCTCCGAGCTCGATCGCTTCATCGTCGGCCAGAAGGATGCCAAGCGGGCGGTGGCGATCGCCCTGCGCAATCGCTGGCGGCGTCAGCAGCTGACCGGGCCGATCCGGGACGAGGTAATGCCGAAGAATATTCTCATGATTGGCCCGACCGGCTGCGGCAAGACCGAGATCGCACGGCGGCTCGCGCGGCTCGCCAACGCCCCCTTCACCAAGATCGAGGCGACGAAGTTCACCGAGGTCGGCTATGTCGGCCGCGACGTGGAGCAGATCGTGCGCGATCTGGTCGAGATCGCCATCGGTCTCGTCAAGGAAGAAAAGCGCAAGGCGGTGAAGGCGAAGGCCCAGCTCGCCGCGGAGAACCGGGTGCTCGACGCGCTCGTCGGCGCCAACGCCTCCCAGACCACGCGTGAGGCGTTCCGCAAGAAGCTGCGCAATGACGAATTGAACGACAAGGAAATCGAGATCGAGATGCAGGCGGGCTCGTCCGGCATGCCGATGTTCGAATTGCCGGGCATGCCGGGCGCCTCGATGGGGGCGATCTCGCTCGGCGACATGTTCGGCAAGGCCTTCGGCGGGCGCACCAAATCGCGCCGCACCACCGTCTCGGAAGCCTATGAGCCGCTCGTGGCGGAGGAGAGCGACAAGCTGCTCGACCAGGATTCGCTGACCGAAGAAGCCATCCGCGAAGTGGAGAACAACGGCATCGTCTTCCTCGACGAGATCGATAAAATCTGCGCCCGCGAGGGACGTGGCGGGGCCGATGTCTCCCGCGAGGGCGTGCAGCGCGATCTTCTGCCGCTGATCGAGGGAACCACCGTCGCTACCAAGCACGGGCCGGTGAAGACGGATCATATCCTCTTCATCGCCTCTGGCGCCTTCCACGTGGCCAAGCCCTCCGACCTCCTGCCCGAATTGCAAGGTCGCCTGCCCATCCGCGTCGAGCTCAACCCGCTCGACGAGAGCGATTTCCGCCGCATCCTCACCGAGACCGAAGCGAGCCTCATCAAGCAATCGGTGGCGCTGATGGAGACGGAAGGCGTCACGCTCGTCTTCACCGACGATGCCATCGACGCGATCGCGCGGGTCGCGGTGGAGGTGAACGGCAGCGTCGAGAATATCGGCGCGCGCCGGCTCCAGACCGTGATCGAGCGCGTCCTCGACGACATCTCCTACACCGCCACCGACAAATCCGGCGAGACCTTCACGGTCGATGGCGAGTATGTGCGCAAGCAGGTCGGCGATCTGGCGAAGAATGCGGATCTCAGCCGGTATATTCTCTGAGGCAGCGCGAGGCGCGCTTGGGGGAGGTGAATGCGCGCGAGGCGCGCTTGGGGACGCGGATGCGCGCGAGGCGCGCTTGCGCGATTGCAAGAAGAAAGGCCGGGAAATCGCATGTTTTCCGGCTTATATCTTTCCTGAACGCAAACTTCGCGGCATCCCATACGTTGACCTCCCACATGGCCGATGCCGGCGCACAACCGACAGGAAAGGAGAACGCCATGGGCCTTCTCGTCGACGGACAATGGCAAGACCAGTGGTACGACACCAAATCCACGGGCGGGCGCTTCAAGCGTCAGGAATCGCAGTTCCGCAACTGGATCACCCCCGACGGCTCCGCCGGCCCGACCGGTGAAGGTGGCTTCGCGGCGGCGCCCGGGCGCTACCACCTCTATGTCAGCCTTGCATGCCCCTGGGCTCACCGCACCCTGATCTTCCGCAAGCTCAAGGGCCTCGAGCAGATGATCTCGCTCTCCGTGGTGCATTGGGCGATGCTCGACGAGGGCTGGACCTTCCAGGAGGGCGAGGGCGTCATCCCGGACACGGTCAACAATGCCCGCGTCATGCACCAGGTCTATACGACGGCAGATCCCGTCTATACGGGCCGCGTCACGGTGCCGGTGCTCTGGGACAAGGAGCGCGAGACCATCGTCAGCAACGAATCGGCGGATATCATCCGCATGCTCAACTCCGCCTTCGACGGGGTCGGCGCGACGCCGGGTGATTATTATCCCGAGGCCCTGCGCGAGGAGATCGACGCGATCAATGCGCGCGTCTACGACAACGTCAATAACGGTGTCTACAAATCCGGCTTCGCCACCACGCAGGAAGCCTACGAGGAAGCAGTGAAGCCGCTCTTCGCCACGCTCGACGAGCTCGATGCCAGGCTCGCCGGGAAGCGTTATCTCACCGGCGACACCATCACCGAAGCCGATTGGCGGCTATTCACCACGCTGGTGCGCTTCGATGCCGTCTATGTGGGGCATTTCAAGTGCAACCTGCGCCGCATCGCCGATTACCCGCATCTCTCGGGCTATCTGCGCGAATTGTACCAGTGGCCGGGCGTGCGCGAGACGGTGAACTTCACGCATATCAAGAACCACTATTATTACAGCCACGAGACCATCAACCCGCACCGCGTGGTGCCGCTCGGCCCGGTTCTCGATCTCGACGCGCCGCATGGCCGCGAGGCGATCGGCGGCTGAAGATTGCCGCAAAGAGCGCCCGGCAAGTTTCGCCCGCCTCGCCCATCACACCGTCAGATGTCTATCCGCTGACGGCGTGATGCGCAGCGGCTTTCAGCCGCCGAGACGCTTTTTGCGCTGCGCGAGCGTGCGCAGGCGCAGGGCGTTGAGCTTGATGAAGCCTTCCGCGTCGCGGTGATCGTAGGCGACGGCGCCCTCCTCGAAGGTGACCAGCTCCTGATCATAGAGCGAGAACGGGCTGGTGCGGCCGATGACGATGACGTTGCCCTTGTAGAGCTTGAGGCGGACCTCGCCGGTGACGAATTCCTGGCTCTTGTCGATCAGCCCCTGGAGGAGCTCGCGCTCCGGCGAGAACCAGAAGCCGTTATAGATCAGCTCCGCGTAACGCGGCATCAGCTCGTCCTTGAGATGGGCCGCGCCGCGATCGAGGGTGATCGATTCGATGGCACGATGCGCCGTGATCAGGACGGTACCGCCGGGGGTCTCGTACATGCCCCGGCTCTTCATGCCGACGAAGCGGTTCTCGACCAGATCGAGCCGCCCGATGCCGTTTTCGCGGCCGAGCTGGTTGAGGCGCTCGAGCATGGTGGCGGGGGAGAGCTTCTCGCCGTCGATGGAGACCGGGTCGCCCTCCTCGAAACCGATCGTGATGACGGTCGGCTCGTCGGGCGCTTCTTCCGGGCCGAGCGTGCGCGAATAGACGTAATCGGGCACCTCGTCGGCGGGATCCTCGAGCACCTTGCCCTCTGAAGAGGTGTGCAGGAGGTTGGCATCGACCGAGAAGGGCGCCTCGCCGCGCTTGTCCTTGGCGATCGGAATCTGATGCTGCTCGGCGAATTCGATCAGCTTGGTGCGCGACAGGAGATCCCATTCACGCCACGGCGCGATCACCGTGACATCGGGCTTGAGCGCATAATAGGAGAGCTCGAAGCGCACCTGGTCGTTGCCCTTGCCGGTGGCGCCGTGGGCCACGGCATCGGCGCCGACCCTCTCGGCGATCTCGATCTGCTTCTTCGAGATCAGCGGGCGGGCGATGGAGGTGCCGAGCAGATAGACGCCCTCGTATTCCGCATTGGCGCGGAACATCGGGAAGACGTAATCGCGCACGAATTCCTCGCGCAGATCCTCGATGAAGATGTTCTCTTCCTTGATGCCCAGCAGCAGCGCTTTCTGGCGTGCGGGCTCGAGCTCCTCGCCCTGGCCGAGATCGGCGGTGAAGGTCACCACCTCGCAGCCATAGGTGGTCTGGAGCCATTTCAGGATGATCGAGGTGTCGAGGCCGCCGGAATAGGCCAGCACCACTTTCTTTACGCGCTTTTCGGTCATGGACGGTCTCGAACTTGTTTTCGCCGAATTTGTCGGGCGGGGGTGGACAAGGCGTTTATGAGCACACACACGCGCCGCACGCAACCGGCTTGCGGGTTTCCCCTCCACTTGCGGGTTTCTCGCAGAGCCGTCAGGCTGGTCACGAACGATTCGAAGGAAACACCGCATGGCGCGTACCCCGGTCCTTGAATTCTGGTACGAATTCGCCTCGACCTATTCTTGGCTCGCCGCCGCACGAATCGGCGATGCGGCCCGGGAGGCGGGGGTGACGATCCGCTGGCGGCCCTTCCTGCTCGGGCCGATCTTCTCCGCCCAGGGCTGGAACACCTCGCCCTTCAATCTCTATCCCGCCAAGGGTCGCTACATGTGGCGCGATCTGGAGCGCGAGGCGGCCCGGCTCGGTCTGCGCTGCCGCAAACCCGTGCCGTTCCCGCAAAACAGCCTCAATGCCGCGCGCGTCGCGCTCCTGGGCGCCGATGAGCCATGGGGGCCGCAATTCACCCGCGCCGTCTTCGCCCGGGAGTTCGAGCAGGGCGCCTCCATCGAAGAGCCGGGCGCGATCCGCGACATCCTCCAGGAGCTCGGCCTCGACGCCGGCGAGATCATGAAGGCGGCCACGGGCGACGCCAACAAAACCCGCCTGCGTGCCCTGACCGAGGAAGCCCGCTCGCGCCATATTTTCGGTGCCCCGATATTCTTCACCGAAGACGGCGAGATGTTCTGGGGCAACGACCGGCTCGACGCGGCGCTCGCCTGGGCGACAGGGGAACGACCGGGTGATTTGCGGTAAATTCAACATCTTATAATTGTATTTCGTGCTTTCACCCCGTTTTTCCGTCGGGAGAACGACGGTTTAACCGGAAATTCATGCACGTGCCCCAGCGTGAAGGACTGCTACACTGGGCATTGTGCGGAGTTTCACTTGGCGGGAACCAGGGCCGATACGGGGAAGACATGGGGTGAGCGCGCCGTGCAGCCCACGACGTTGCCGGCCCTGATCGCACTCGTCGTCATCGTCGCCGCCTGGATCTACGCCGAACACCAGACCCGCATCCTCGCCGAACAAAGCATGCGCGCGCAGGTCGTCGACAAGGTCGGCGTCATCCGCGCGAAGCTCGAAGGCGGGATCAACGCCAATATCCAGCTCGTGCGCGGCCTCGTCACCGTCATCGAGAACGAACCCGATATCGACCAGACCCGGCTCGACTATCTCGCCGCCGGTCTGTTCCGCGGCGACAACCAGTTGCGCAACATCGCGCTCGCGCCCGACATGGTCGTGGCCATGGTCTATCCCTACAAGCACAACAGGGCCGTGCTCGGCCTCGATTATCGCGCACCGGGGCCGCAGAGCGAAGCGGCCATGCGGGTGCGCGAGACGGGGCAGATGGTGCTGGCGGGTCCCGTCGATCTCGTGCAGGGCGGGCGCGGATTCGTCGGGCGCTTCCCCATCAACATGACCGATGCCGAGGGCAACCGGCAATTCTGGGGCATCGCCGCAGCTGTCATCGACGCGGACAAACTGTTCTGGCTGAGCGGATTATGGAGCAGCGATATCGACATCGCCCTGATCGGGCGCGACGGGCACCTCGACGAAACCGACGTGTCCTTCGGCGATCCCGCCATTCTCGATCGAGATCCGGTCCTCGTGGACCTCACCCTGCCCACGGGGACCTGGCGCCTCGCCGCCACGCCGCGGGACGGGTGGCACCCCGACGCGTCGCGGATCTGGGCGCTGCGATTCATCATCGCGATCGCCGGCGCGATCATCATCCTGCCGATCTGGTTTGCCGGGCGCCTGATGGACGAACGGCAGGCGCATCTCCAGACGCTCGCGGATCGCGAAGAGGAATTGCAACTGCTCTCCCAGCGGCTCGAACTGGCCCTGACGACATCCGAGATCGGCATCTGGGAGCTCGATCTGATGACCCGGGAACTGATCTGGGATGCGCGGATGTACGAGCTCTACGACGTCGATCCGGGGCAGGTGGCGAATGTGAAGACATGGCACGCCCGGCTGCATCCCGATGATCGCGGCCACGCCGAAGCCGAGCTTCAACGAAGCATCGACGGGAACGGGCGTTACGAAGCGGAGTTTCGTATCATCACCCGCAGCGGCGAGGTGCGCTGGATACGCGCCATCGCGACGATCCACACCGATGCGGACGGGCTGCGCAAATTCGTCGGCGTGAACTGGAACGTCTCGCGTGATCACGCGCTCACGGATGATCTGACCCGCTCGAAGGAACTGGTCGAGGCGCGCAATCACGCGCTCGAGCAAGCCAAGGCGCGTATCGAGTACAATTCGCTGCACGATTCGCTCACCGGCCTTCCCAACCGCCGCTATCTCGACCGGGTCCTGCCCGGCGGCAGCGGCCCCGACGGCAGCGTGCTCGCATCGCTCGAAGGCGACAGGCAGCGGGTCGCCCTCCTGCACGTGGATCTCGACCGCTTCAAGCAGATCAACGACACGCTCGGCCATGCGGCGGGCGACGCGATGCTCGTCCATGCGGCGAAGGTGCTGCGCGAAAACGCCGGGCCGGACGCCTTCGTCGCGCGCATCGGCGGCGACGAATTCGTGATCTTCTGCCGTGGCCGCGACGAGGCTGCCCTGGCCGGTCTCGCCACCGGGATCGTCGAGGCGATGCGCAGGCCGGTCGCCTTCGAGGGGCATGAATGCCGCTTCGGCGTGAGTATCGGGATCGCGCATGATCTGCATACGCAAGGCGGCCTGGCCGGCGGAGGGAAGCGGCTGCTGGTCAATGCCGATATCGCGCTCTATCGCGCCAAGAAGCGCGGGCGCAACCGTTTCGAATTCTTCACCGAGACCCTCCAGGCGGAGATCGTCGAAACGAAGAAGCTCGCCGACGACATCCTGCGCGGCCTCGAGAACGACGAATTCGAAGCGTTCTACCAGCCCCAGTTCGATGCCCGCAGCCGCGACATCGTCGGCGTCGAAGCGCTGGTGCGCTGGCGTCACCCGACGCGTGGCCTGCTGACGCCCGACTGCTTCATGCGCGTCGCGGAGGAGTTGAACGTCGTCACCGCGATCGACAAGCTGGTGCTCGAACAGGGCCTGCGCGATCACGCCGGATGGCAGGCGGCGGGGCTCGTCGTGCCCAAGCTCTCGGTGAACGTCTCGGCACGCCGGCTGCACGACGAGGAACTGATCAGGCAGTTGCGCGGCATGCGGATCGAGCCGGGCGTCGTCGCCTTCGAGCTCGTCGAATCGATCTTCCTGGACGAGGAGGACGAGGTCGCCATGAGCAATATCCGCGCGATCAAGGAACTCGGCATCTCCATCGAGATCGACGATTTCGGCACCGGCTACGCCTCCATCGTCAGCCTGATGAAGCTGCAGCCGGCGCGGCTGAAGATCGACCGGCAATTCATCGCACCGATCATGGAATCGGCGAGCCAGCGCCGCCTCGTCCGCTCCATCGTGGATATCGGTGCATCGCTGGGCATCGGCATCGTCGCCGAGGGCGTGGAGACGATGGATCACGCCACCGCCCTCGAGCGCATGGGCTGCGACGTGCTGCAAGGCTACGCCTTCGCGCGCCCCATGACGACGGAGACCTTCGCCGCCTTCGCCCGTGGCCAGCAATGGCGCGTCGCGGCACAGGCCCGTCCCGGCGAGCGCCGGATGGATGCCGCCGCCCGCATCCAGCGCGCCGCCGGTGCCTGAGGGCGCTCAGTCCGCTCCGTAGAGCCAGCGCCCGTCCTCGAAGAAGGCCGCGCGCGAATCATCCCGGTTGTAGAACATGTGCCCGCCCGGATAATGCGCCTCGCGCAGCCGCTCGCCCGGCCCGAACGGACGCATCTGGCGCAGGACGAGATGCGTCTCGAAATAGGGCGTGACGAGATCGGTCAGCCCGTGCACCACCAGCACGTCGAATGCGGGATCGAGCGCCATGCTGCGCGCGAGCGCGCTCAGCGCTTCCGGCTGGCGGCGCCCCGAACCGAAGCTCCAGGCCCGGTTGACGCCGCTGTTGAGCAGGATGTACCGGCGCTGCGGCATCCAGTCGAGGCGCGTCGCGTAGAGGTCGAGCATGGCGCGGGTGAGCGGCGCGGTCATCGCGTCGAGGATGGGCTCGCCGGCGCGCGAGAAGGCCGCGAGCGGGAACGGATCGTCGCTCGTCACGCCGGAATCGTAGATGCTCGCGATGCGCTGGTCGTCACGGGCGATCTCGCGGGCGAAGAGCTGCATGTCGAGCCGCCCGCCGTGGCGTTCCACGAATGCGCGGTCGAGCCCGGTGAAGTCGCTCACATTCTCGACGATGCGCGCCATCGCCGCCTCGTCGCCGGGGCCGCGCAGCAGATCGGCGAGGAACTCGCCTTCGGCGTAATCCTCCGCCGCGCGCAGCCTCTCCATGTCGATCTCGCCCTCGCGCTCCATCGCGGCGGCGGCGAGGGAGGGCAGCAGCGAGACACGCGGCAGTGGCGCGTAGGCCGGCTGTTCGCGCCAGCCGAAATCGAGCACGGGGGAGACGAGCGTCATCCCTGAGAGCGCGATGCCGGTCTCGCTCTGGAGCCTGTCGGCGAGAAGCGGCCCGCGAAACCCGCCATAGCTCTCGCCGACGAAATAGACGGGGGACGCGGTGCGCTCGTATTCGCGCAGCCAGTCGGCGACGAAATCGGCGAGCGCCTCGATATCACCGTCGACGGAGAGGAACTGGTCGCGCGAATTGCGGTCATTCTCCGCGAGCCGGCTGAAGCCGGTGCCGACGGGATCGACGAAGACGAGATCGGTGAAGGCGAGCCAGGTCTCGGCATTGTCCACCAGGGTGATGTCCTGCGAGGGGCTGATCGTCTGCGCATCCATCGGCAGGCGCCAGGGGCCGAGCACCCCGATATGCAGATAGGCCGAAGCCGCGCCTGGCCCGCCATTGACGGCGAAGGTGACCGGACGCTCGCGATCCGGACCGGAATCGCCGTCTGCCGTGCGTTTATAGGCGACATAGGCGATATCGGCGCGCGGCGCGCCGCGATCCGTGCGCAGGGTGAGCGCCCCGGCCCGGGCCTCGAAATGCATCGCGCCCTCATCGGTCTCGATGCTGTGGCGGGTGAGCGAGGGCGCGGGCAGCCCCGCTTCCGTGACCGAGCGTGCGATTGCGTTCGAGGCACCGTTCGAAACACCGTTTCCCACCCCGTCGGCATCGCCGTTTCCGTTCTCCTGCGCCGCGAGCGGCATCGCCGGCAGCGCCAGCGCGAGGAACAGCGCGCCGCAGACGGCGAGGGCGCGCAGGAGCGCGTGCGATGCCGGACGATCGGGCGGGTTCATGGCGGCTTTGCGAACGGGCATGTGGTGTCCTTCCCTGATCGTTTCGATGGTGATGCGGCGATCGGTGCCATTCCGGGAGGTGGGATAGCACGGATGCGGCCCCAATGTGGCGGCATCCGGATGGCAGCCATGCGGCGAAGACGCTCACCCGGGCCGCGCGCGTCGCGCCAACCGGGCGCATATCGGTGCGCAAACCGGGTATGCGCCACAGAGCGGTATCGCCGCGCGCGGATGCGCACTAGCATCGGGCTTAAATCAACATGGAACGGCATTTCATGGGCTCCCCCGACGCGCAAACGAATTCGGTCGCCGCGAGCGACGCTTCCCTCACATCGGGCGCGGCGGCATTGCGCGCGGCTCTCCTCACGCTGACGGCCTGTGCGTTCTTCGCTGCGGCGAACGCCTTCGCGAAGGGCGCCCAGATCGGCGGAGCGGTACCGCCGCAACAGGTGACGTTCTTTCGTTTTCTCTTCGGTTTTCTCACCCTGCTGCCCTGGATCCTGATGGCACGCGGGCCGGTCTTTCGCACCGCCGTGCCGCATATTCACGCGATCCGGGTCTTCTTCGGCATGAGCGGCGTGGTCTGCATGTTCGCCGCGCTCGCGCATCTGCCGCTGGCCGACGTCACCGCCATCGCCTGGGCCAATCCGCTCGTGGCCATGCTGCTCGCGGCGCTGTTTCTCGGTGACCGGATATCCGGGCGACGCTGGCTCTTCGCCGCGATCGGCTTTGCCGGCGTGCTCGTGATGATGCGCCCAAGCGGCGCCGCCTTCGGCTGGGAGGGGCTGTTCGCGCTGGGCGCTGCTCTGTTCATCGGTGCGGAAGTCGCGGCGATCCGTGCGCTCGCGGGGCGCGACGGATCGCTCACCGTGCTCGCCATCGCCAATGCCGGTGGTTGCCTCGCGACCCTGCTGCTCGCGGCGCCTGTGATGATCATGCCCGATGGCTGGCAGCTCTTCGCCATGGCGATGACGGGTTCGCTGATGGTGATCGGGCAATTGCTCTTCATGGCCGCGATCCGCGTGCGCGAGACGAGCTTCGTGGCGCCGTTCTACTACGCGACGCTGCTCTTCGCCTTCGTCTACGGGATGATCTTCTTCGGCGAAATCCCCGATCTCTTCGTCTATCTCGGCGCCGGCGCGATCGTCTTCAGCGGCGTCGCGATCACGTTGCAGGGTGCGCGCGAAGGCAGGGCACGGCGAATGTAGCGTGGTTCGGCGATGAACCGCGCCACCGGCTATGCGTTCTTCGCCGAACTGGTCTACATTCGCCGCGAAACCTCCTGAACCGAGTTGATCCTTGCTGCCGCCATCCCCGATCCGCCCCGCCATCGACGCGCTCCAGCATCTCGGCCGGGCCGCGCGCAACACCTATGATCCGAGCCTGCGTATCGGCGTCACGGGCCTCGCGCGCTCGGGCAAGACGGTCTTCACCACGGCGCTTGTGCATCATCTCGTGAATCAGGGCGACCTGCCGGCCTTCCGGGTGAGCGGCGAGGGGCGGCTGCGGCGCGCGCGGCTCGTCCCCCAGCCCGATGACGCCGTCCCGCGCTTTGCCTATGAAGACCATCTCGCGCGTCTCACGCAGGCGCGCCAATGGCCGGAATCGACCACCCGCATCAGCCAGTTGCGGCTCGCCATCGATTTCGAGCGCGGCGCGGGAAGCTGGTTCGGCGGGGCGTCGCGGCTGACGCTGGACATCGTCGATTATCCCGGCGAATGGCTGCTCGATCTCTCCCTCATGGATGAAAGCTTCGAGGATTGGTCGCGCGAAGTGATCACGCAGGCGCGCCGCCCCGAACGCGAAGCGATCGCCACCGGCTTTCTCGCGCAGATCGATGATCTCGACCCCACGGCTCCAGCGGACGAGCAGCGCATCGCGCAGATCGCCGCCGCGTTCAAAGCCTATCTCCAGGCCCTGCGCCAGGGGCCTGAGGCGATCGCGACGACGCCGCCCGGGCGTTTCCTGATGCCGGGCGATCTCGCGGGATCGCCGGCCCTGACCTTCGCACCGCTCGTTCTCGACGCGGGCGCGTCGCTGCGGCGCGGCAGCATCGGTGCGCTCATGCTGCGACGCTTCGAGGCCTATAAGCGCCACGTGGTCGAGCCGTTCTTCCGTGACCATTTCCGCCATCTCGACCGGCAGATCGTACTGGTCGACGTGCTCACCGCCCTCGATGGCGGCGCGCAGGCGCTCGCGGAGCTGGAGCATGCCCTCGACCGGGTTCTGCTCGCCATGCGGGCGGGGCGCAACAGCTGGCTGACGCGGCTCTTCGCGCCGCGCACGGAGCGCGTTCTCTTCGCTGCGACCAAGGCCGATCATCTGCATCAGACGCAGCATCGCCGGCTCGAGGCGATCCTGCGCCATCTGGTCGAGCGCGCGATCAGGCGCGTGCGCGCGGCGGGGGGCGAGGTCGGCGCCGTCGCCATCGCCGCGCTGCGCGCCACGCACGAGACGACCGTGCGCGACGGTGGGGATATCCTGCGCGCGGTGGCGGGAACGCCCGAGGCGGGCGAGCGCATCGGCGACACGCTCTTCGACGGTGCGAGCGAGGCGGCGGTGTTCCCCGGTGATCTGCCCGACGATCCGGCCCTCGTCTTCGCCGGCGAGCGGCATGGCGGGATCACCCCCGGCAGCCTGCGCTTTCCGCGCTTTCGCCCGCCCGCCGCGCCGGGGCATCTGCCCGCGCGCAAGCCCCACCTGCCGCATATCCGCCTCGATCGCGCCCTCGAATTCCTGATCGGAGATTATCTGCGATGAGCGCGAAAGCACCCCGCGGGCCGAGCGCACCCAAAGGCCCGAAGGCCTGGCGCTTCGACGATCCGAAGGTCGCGATCGACGAGACGGGCGCCCCGGCGGAATCGCAGGCGCGGACTGCGCGCGCAGCTCCCTTGCAAACCGGCGTGCAGATCACCCGCGAATCCGGTGCGATCGACGATGGTGAACCAGTCCCCGAACCGGATGTCGCGCGTCGAAAGCGCATACCCTGGGGCAGCCTCCTCGCCGGGAGCCTCCTCGCGCTGGTCATGCTCGGGGTGGGGATCGGGGTCGAGGGGCTGATCCGCGAATTGTTCGCCCGCGCCCCCTGGCTGGGCTGGGCGGCCGCCGTCATCGCGGCCCTCGCCGCCCTCGCGCTCACGGCGATATGTCTGCGCGAACTGATCGGCCTGCTGCGCGAGCGGCGGATCGAGCATCTTCGCCGCGAGGCCGCGCGGGTGCTCACCGAGGATGATGCCGAGGGTGCGCAGGCACTCGCCGACGCGCTCGTCGCCTTCCATGCGAAGCGTCCAGCGACGGCGCGGGGTCGTGAGGAGATCGCGCGGCTCTCGCAGACGATCCTAGACGCGCAGGACCGCCTGGTCGTCGTCGAGCGCGCGCTTCTCACCGATGCCGACAGGGCGGCACGGCGCGCGGTGGCACACACCGCACGGCGGGTTTCGGTGGTGACGGCGGTGAGCCCGCGTGCGCTGATCGACATCGCCTTCGTGATCTACGCCGCCATCCGCCTGCTGCGGCGCATTGCCGGGATCTATGGCGGGCGCCCGGGTTTCCTCGGGGGTTTGCGTCTCGCGCGGGCGGCGATCGACCATCTCGCGGTGACGGGCGGCGTCGCCATGGGTGACGACATGATCCAGCAACTCGTCGGCCACGGCCTCGCCGCGCGGCTCTCGACCCGTCTCGGCGAGGGGGTGGTGAACGGAGCGATGACCGCCCGTTTCGGCCTCGCCGCCATCGCCGTCTGCCGTCCGATGCCCTTCATCGGCATGCGCGCGCCACGCTTCTCCGACGTCGCCGGTGATCTCGTCGGGCGGGGGGGCGATGCGAAGGCGAAGGCCGAGACGGACGCGTCCGATCGCCCCGGTGCAACCTCGCGCGACTGAGCGCGCAACGTTCATCCTTTCTTAACCGACCCGGCAGGATTTGCCGCCCGTTACGCCCCGACCCGGCGATTCCTGCCGGGTACCCCGGGTGCGTGTGCAATCCATGCAAGGATTTCGCAAGCTTTCCGGGCTGGCATGAAGGTTGCCGGAAGAAATCCGGTTCTGCCCGATCCGACAGCCGAAAATGGATCGGGCGAGCCCCCAGGAGGTATGGGCCATGTCGTTGATGTCGGCACTCAGTACGGCTGTGTCCGGTTTGCGCACCACGCAGACCGGCATGAATCTCGTCGCGCAAAACGTCGCCAACGTCGATTCCGCCGGCTACACCCGCAAGATCATCCAGCCGGTGCAGACCCTCAACGGGCCGCGCGGTGCAGGCGTCCAGGCCGGACCCGTCCAGCGCGTCATGGACGATCTGCTCAGCAAGCAATTGCGCACGGAAACCTCCGGCGCGGGCTATGCCAAGACCCGCGCGGAATTCGCCTCGGCGCTCGATCGCCTGTTCGGCACACCGGGTGAGGCCTCCTCGCTCGATTTCGCCGTGAATGCGTTCAACGAAAATCTCGCCGCACTCGCCGACGACCCGTCGAACTTCGCGCTGCGCGCCGGCGTGCTCAGCGCCGGGCAGACCCTCGCGGGCCGGATGGGGAGCATCGCCACCGGCGTGCAGGAATTGCGCAGCCAGGCCGAGGGGCGCATCGACGCGGCGGTCAACCGCGCGAACGAGCTCCTCAGGGGCATCGCCGATACCAACAGCCAGATCACGGCCGAGAGCTTCCGTGGCGGCTCGGCGGCGCTCGAAGACGAGCGCGACCGGATGATCAACGAGCTCTCCGGGCTCATGGGCATCGAGGTCCAGAAAGGCGATAACGGCGCCGTCATCATCCG
>JBJHBI010000013.1:0-75486 GCA_050485405.1 Salinarimonadaceae bacterium | reverse complement strand
CGATTCCGGCCGCGATCCCGCCGAGCGGCACCCCGGTCTGCTTGATCGAGAAGATCAGGCCGCGATTGCCCGTGCGGGTGTGGCGCGCGAGCAGATGGGCGGAAGACGGGTTCGTCAGACCGTGCGCAGCACCGATCACGATCGAGGCGAGGACGATGGCCGGTGCGCCGGGTACCGTCGCCACGAGGCAGCCCGCCCCGCAGGCCGCGAGCGCGATCTGGCTGACGCGCGCTCCGCCGAACCGCGTCACCATCGAGCCGGCGAGCAGCGACACGCCGGCGCCCACCGCATAGACGATGGCGATCTGGTAGCCGATGACGATGGCCGGCAGCCCGACGCTCTCGGCCACCACCGGCGCCATCGCCGCGAGCGCGAGCACGCTCCACGAGACGAGGATCTGCGTGGTCAGGGTGGCGGCCAGCACCGCGCCGAGTTCGCGCCGCGCGCTCATGGGTGGACCCGCATCAGAATGAGACCGAAAGACCGGCATCCACGGTCAGGATATGGCCGTTGACATAGGATGCCGCGTCGCTCGCGAGGAAGATCGCAGCGCCGGCGATCTCGTGCGGCGCGCCCCAGCGCCTGAGCGGGATATGCTCTTCGACGAAACGCCGCACTTTCGGATCGTGCGTCATGGCTTCGTTGGTCTCGGTGGCGAAGAAGCCCGGGGCGATGCCGTTCACGAGGACGCCATGGGGCGCGAATTCCATCGCCATGGCGCGGGTGAGCGCGGCGAGTCCGCCCTTCGCCGCCGTATAGGCCGCATCGTTGGGACGGGCACGTGGCCCGGCGATCGAGCAGATATTGATGATCCGCCCCGCGCCACGCGCGATCATGCCCGCCACGAGCGCTCGGGTGAGGGCGTAGGGCGCGGCGAGATCGGCATCGAGCAGATCGAGAAAGGCGCCGTGGTCGATCTCGTCGACCGGCCCGCGATGGCGGCGCCCTACATTGTTCACGAGGATGTCGATGTGCGTGCCCGCCTCGGCGAGCTCAGCCAGCGCAGCCTCGCGCGCAGCCGGATCCGCGATGTCGAACGCGCAGGCCTGCGCGCTCCCGCCTGCTTCGCCGATCGCTTCCACCACAGGCGCGAGCCGGCCGGCATCGCGTCCGTTGACGATGACGTGGGCGCCCGCCTGCGCCATCGCCTGCGCAATAGCGCGCCCCAGCCCCCGCGAGGCGCCGGTCACGAGGGCCGTGCGACCGGTCAACGCAAACATCATCTGATCAGTCCGGGCAGGAAGGTGACGATTTCCGGCACCATGATGATCAGGCCGATCACTGTGAGGATCGGGATCAGGAAGGGCAGCACCGCCATCACCACCTGCTCGAAGCGCAGCCCCGTTATCTCCACGAGCACGAACAGCACGTTCCCGAATGGTGGTGTTATGACGCCGACGGACAAAGTGATCACCATCAGGATGCCGAAGAAGATCGGATCGATGCCTAAGGCCTGCACGGTGAGCATGAAGATCGGGGTGAAGATCAGCACCGCCTCGACCACGCTCATGAAGCAGCCGATCACGAGGAAAAACAGCGCGATGCAGATCAGGATCACGGTCAGGCTGACATCGAGATCCATCAGCATGATGGCGAGTTCCTGCGGGATCCGCAGGCGCACCAGCAGCCAGCCGTAGAACGTGGCGATGGCGATGATGAACATGATGATCGAGGTGAACCGCACCGTGCGCGCGAGCACGTCGATCAGATCCTTGAAGGTGACGTCGCGATAGACGACGAAGCCGAGGAACATGGCGTAGAGGCAGGCGATGGCGCCGGCCTCGGTGGGGGTGAAGATACCCGTCCAGATGCCGCCGACGATGATCAGCGGGGTGAGCAGCGGCGGCAGGGCGCGGAGGAACAGGCGCGCGAGCTCCATCAGTCTCGGGCGCGGCGAGCGCGGCATCTCGATCCAGTAGGAGACGATGAAGCAGGTGATCATCAAGGCGATACCGATCATCACGCCGGGCACGACGCCGGCGACGAAGAGCGCGGCGATCGAGGTGCCCGAGAGCCAGCCATAGACCACCATGGCGATCGAGGGCGGGATCACAGGGCTGATGATCGAGGCAGCGCCCGTTATGCCGGCGGCAAAGCGCATCGGATAATTGCGCTCGCGCATCGCCTTGATCTCGAGCTGGCCGATCCCGGCCACATCCGCCACGGCGGTGGCCGACATGCCGGCGAAGATCATCGAGGCGACGACGTTCACATGGCCGAGCCCGCCCCGGATGAAACCGACCAGCGCATTGGCGAAATCGAAGATGCGGTTGGCGACCGATCCCACATTCATCAACGAAGCCGCGAAGATGAAGAAGGGAATGGCGAGGATGGGGAAGTTGTTGAGCCCGCGCAGCATCTGCAGCGCGAACAATTCCGTCGGAATCGCCTGCCAGCCGCCCTGGATGACGAGCACCGCGAGGCAGGTCAGACCGATCGAGACCGCGATGGGAACGCCCAGTGCGAACAGGGCGATCATCAGGCCTAGGAAGATGTAGAGGTACTCCATTCGAGCCCCGCGTCGAGATCGGCGACCATGGCGCGCCCGCGTATCAGCAGCGTGCGAGATGCAGAAGGGAAAAGACGATCATCGCGCCGAGCCCCAGCGCGAGTGCGAGATACAGCCAGGTATAGCTGACACCGAGCGACGTCGTGGCCATGTGCGCGCTCGAGCGCATCATGCCGACGGAGCCGGTAAAGGCGACGAAGAAGAGCAGCAGCGAAGCGAGCTCGACGAAGATGCTCATGATCCAGCGCATGGTCAGCCCGACCCGGCGCAGCAGGACGTCGATGGCGATGTGACGCCGGCGCGACCATGCGGCGGCGGAACCCAGCATCACCATCCAGGCGAGCAGCCCGGCGCCGACTTCCTCCGACCAGGGCACGGAGATGCGCAGCACTTGTCGCCCGAAGACCGACCACGCGATCACGCCCACCAGGGTCATCATCATCGCCAGGGCGATCAATTCGAAGAGCCGCGCGACGCGGGCTTCGAGCCGGTCGAATTTCGCGAGCATAGGGGTGATCTCCGCGCTGGGATCCGGAATCGGGGTCCGGAGGGCGACAGGGTCGCCGCCCTCCGGTTCAGGGCCTCGGCCCGGACTTACTGCGTCGCGGCGATGGCGGCTTCGATGTCGCGCGCCACGCTCTCGGCCTTGTCGGCAAGTGCGCGCTCGACGGCAGGAGCGGCCTTCTCGCGGAAGGGTGCCTGGTCGACATCGATGAATTCCATCCCGTTGGCGATCAGGCCCTCGCGATAATATTCATCGGCCTCCACTTCAGCCGCGATACCGTGCTGACGGGCTTCCTCGACGGCTTCGAGCACCAGGGCGCGGTCCTCGTCGCTCAGGCCGTTCCACCACGGGGCGGAGGCGACCCAGTGCCAGGGGAAGGAGAGATGCGCGGTGGTGATGATGTAGTCCTGCACCTCCCACATCTGCCGGGTATAGGGCGAGGCGAGCGAGTTCTCGTGCGCCTGGACCTGACCGGTGCGCATGGCGAGATAGATGTCGGGAGCGGGGATCACGACCGCCTGCACGCCGAGCTCTTCCCAGACGTCGACCCAGACCGGGATCTGCGGCAGACGCATGGTCAGGCCTTCGAGATCGTCGGGCGAGTTGATCGGCACCGCCGAGGTCATGTGGCGGAAGGCGCGCATCTGGGGCCCGAGATAGACGAGATTGCCGCGCTCCAGCGCCGCCGCCTGCATGGCCTCGCCGGATTCGGTCTCCATGATGAAGTATTCGACCGCATCCCAGCTCGGGAAGACGAAGGGCACCGAGACCGCATCGTATTCCGCGGCGTATTCACCCATGAATGCGCCGCCGGTCAGCGCCATCTGGGTCTGGCCGAGATTGAGCAGCTGCAGGACGTCGAGCTCGTTGCCGAGCTGGCCGCCGAGATAGATATCGACGTTGAAACGCCCGTCCGAGCGCTCCGCGATGATCTCCTGGAAGCGCTGCAGGGCGGCTTCTTCCGAGCCGCCGGCGCTCATCGTATTGTGGATCTCGATCTGCTGGGCATTCGCGTCACCGATGGCGAGCGCGCCGAATGCGAACAGGCCGGCGACCGCACCGGCGGGGATGGTCTTCTTGAGTGTATTCAACATGTGCTTTCCCTCCCTTGCATGATCCGGCGTGTCGGTCGCCGGTTGTCTTGCTTGCCCTTACGGCGTTGAGCGGTTCATCGGTAGCCGCCGCTGCCGGGACATGCAATCTCCTTCACCCCGCCCCGCGCGCGAGACGTTCGCGCAGGGGGGCGAGAATTTCGTCGTTATGTTCACCGAGCGCCGGGGCCGGCAGGCGGGCCTCGCAGGGTGTTTCGCTGAGCTTGACGGGAAAACCGAGCATGCGCACGTCGCCATGGCCGGGATGGGCGACCTCGATCACCATCTCCTGCGCCGCGACCTGCGGATCGGAAAAGACCTCGCCGAGATCCTGCACCTTGCCGCTGGGCACGCCGGCGGCGTTGAGCGCCTTGATCCAATGCGCCTGGCTCTCGTCCTGCATGCGCGCGTCGATGATCTCCTTGAGCTCGTCACGCAGGGGAAAGCGCTTCGTATTGTCGTCGTAACGCGGATCGTCGAGCAGCTCTTCGAGACCGATCGTGCGCATGAACTTGCGCAGCACGACATCGTTGCTCGCCGCCACCGCGACCTCGCCGTCGCGGGCTTTATAAAGGCCGTAGGGCGCGACGAGGGGATGGTTGTTGCCCGTGCGCAGCGGAAGCGCGCCCGTCAGCAGGTGCTCGCTCGCGAGATAGGCCATGAACGAGAGAATCCCGTTCATCAGCGCGCTTTCGACATGCTGGCCGCGCCCGTTGAGATCACGCGCGCGCAGGGCCGCGACGATGCCGAAGGCGGCGTAGAGCCCACCGACGAGATCCGTGATCGGCTGGCCGGAGCGCATCGGCTCCTGATCGGCGCGCCCGTTGACGCTCATGAAGCCGCTCATCGCCTGGATGATGAAATCGAAGGCGGGCAGATCCGCCATCGGGCCGGTGCTGCCATAGCCGTTGATATTGGCCGTGACGAGACGCGGATTGAGCGCCTCGAGGCGGGCTTCGTCGAAGCCCATCTTCGCGAGCACGCCGGGGCGGAAATTGTCGACGAGCACGTCCGCGTCGCGGATCAGCTCGGCCAGCAGCGCCTTGCCCTCATCGGCGTAGAGATCGAGGGTGACCGATTTCTTGTTGCGGTTGAAGGAGGCAAAATACCAGGACAAACCGTCCTTCAGCGTGCCTTGCCCGCGCACCGGATCGCCCTTGCCGGGCGGTTCGATCTTGATCACTTCCGCGCCCATATCGCCGAGCAGCATCGAGCAGAACGGGCCGGAGAGCACGCGGGTCAGATCGACGACGCGGATGCCGTCGAGGGGCTTGCGCAATTCGCTCATGAATTCACCCGCAGGCCGTCGCGACGGAATCCATCGCGCTGGTCTTCAGACGCGGCCCGGCCTTCGCCGCCTGGCCGGGAAGCTTGCGCCCCATCACCCCTTCCATCCAGGCCGCGGCCTCTGCGACGGCGATGGCGTCGATGCCGGTCTCGACCCCGCATTCATGCAGCATGTAGACGAGGTCTTCGGTGGCGATATTCCCGGTCGCGCCCGGCGCGAAGGGGCAGCCGCCGAGGCCGCCGATCGAGGATTCGAAGATCGTGATCCCCTCGGCGAGGCCCGCATGCACGTTCACGAGCCCGACGCCGCGGGTGTTGTGGAAGTGCAGGGCGATCTCGCTCTGCGGCACGGCCTCGCGAAGCGCCTTGCAGCGCTCGGCCACGAGCGGCGGCGTCGCCATGCCGGTGGTGTCGCCGAGCGTCACATGGGTGATGCCCATCTGCGCATAGGCTTTCGCGATATCGGTGATCGCGGAGACATCCACCTCGCCCTCGAATGGGCAGCCGAAGGCGGTGGCGATGGCGCCCTGCACCGTGATTCCGGCCTCGCGGGCGATCGCCACGACATCGCGGAAACCTTCCAGCGATTCGGCGCGCGAGCGATTGACGTTCTTGCGGTTATGGCTCTCGGAAGCCGAGAGAAAAACGACCATCGCATCGACGCCCGCCTGCGCCGCAGCCTCTGCGCCGCGCGGGTTGGGCACCAGCGTGGTGAGGCGGATCGGGCGGCTGCGGTCGGTGCCGGCGATCACGTCGGCGGCGTCGCGCAATTGCGGCACCGCGCGCGGCGAGACGAAGGACGTCGCCTCGAATTCGCGGATACCGGCTGCGGCGAGCCGGTCGATCATCGCGATTTTCTCTTGCGTCGCCACGAATTCCGGCTCGGCCTGCAACCCGTCGCGCGGGCCGACCTCGACGACACGGACCTTCTGCGGAAAGCCGTATCGGCGCGCGTAATCGGCGCTTCTCGTCATCATTTGTCCCTCGCCCGCCCGGTCGGTCCCGGCAGGGCCTCGCGTTTCTTCCCGACGACGTCCAACGGCGTCTTTTTCTGTTGAGCCTGATGGCGTACCATGTTGGTATACCATCGGTGAAGCGGGCCCTGCAAGACGGTGGCGACGGAGAAATCGGGTTGAGCGAAGCATCCATGACGGGCGAAAACGCACGAGGCGTCGCGGGCGAAGGCGGTGGCCGCGTGCAGGATGTGTATGAGCGATTGCGGTCCGATCTCATTTCCCTCGAACTCGTCCCCGGCGAGCGGCTCTCCGAGCGCAATCTGGAGCGCCGGCTCGGCGCCTCCCGAACGCCGATCCGCGAGGCGCTGCTGCGGCTCGAGGCGGAGGGGCTGGTGCAGCGCGGGGAGGGGGGCTTGCGCGTCGCGCCGCTCGATCTGGAGGAATTGCTCGAAGCGTTCGAACTGCGTGTCGAGACCGAAGCGCTCGCCGTGCGGCTCGCCTGTGCGCGCGCCGATCATGCGCGCCTCGACGCGCTTCAGGCGCGCATGGATGCAGTGCTGGCCAATCCGAGCCCCGATGCCTGGTACGAGATCGGCACCGATTATCACGTCGAGATCGCAGCTCTGTCGGGCAATCGATTCGTGCATCGCAGCGTGCGCGACACCGTCACCCGGATCGCCCGCGCACGCTGGCTGATGGCGAGTTCGGAGGCGGGGCGTCTCGCCGCCCATCGCGAGCACAGTGCCATCATCGCGATGATTCGCGAAAACCGCCCCGAGGCGGCGGAGGCGGCGATCCGCGCACATATCGGCATCGTCCGCGACAGCCTCGTGCGGGCGATGCGCGAGGAGCATCGCGGCTGGAAGGCGCGCGGTGTGCAGATGCGCCTGACCGAACCCTGATGCCGCGCGAGGCGCGATCACCGGCTGATGGTATTTTGGAAATTTTGGGAAAATGGTCGGAGTGGCAGGATTTGAACCTGCGACCCCCTCGTCCCGAACGAGGTGCGCTACCAGGCTGCGCTACACTCCGAACCGCTGGTGGGGCATCCTATAACGCCCATGTGCGGCGCCCGCAAGCACCAAATTGACCTGTAGCCGATGCAAAAAGGCGTTGCATCACCGCCCGCCCGGCACTATGTTCCGCCCGCTTTCCAATGGGGCGTAGCCAAGCGGTAAGGCAGCGGTTTTTGGTACCGCCATGCGCAGGTTCGAATCCTGCCGCCCCAGCCAAATGCAAGCACTCTCCGTATAATCCGCAAGAGCGAACCGCACGACGGTCGCGATCCATGCGCAATCTGGCTCTGGATAGCGGATTGGCCCGGGGGCGTGGGGCGAAGTGCCGAGCCGGATGGCGCCGAATGCTCCGAGCCGGTAGATCGCCCCCTCGCCAGCACACCATGCGTGCGGGCGATCGCATTTCCTTTGAGCGTTGGGCATGCGGTTGTTGTATCCTACGGAGCGTGAGAAAGCAGCCGCCGACGGAGGTGTTGCATGAGCGATCCGATGGCGCATTTCCGGGCGCGCTTCGTCCGGCGTTGCGTGGATGACCGGGCACGGATCGTGGCGGCCATGGAAGCATGGGAAGGCGGTGCGGGCGATGCGCGGGGCGAACTCATCGGTATCGCGCATGGGCTCGCCGGTGCCGGCGGGACCTTCGGCTTCGCTGGTATCAGTGAGCTTGCAGCCGAGTTCGAAGATCGACTCGTGGCTGAGCCGCAGCCGCAGCCCGGCGACGTGCGCGCGAACCTCGACGCGCTTTTGCGGGAGATCGACGCGGTCATCGCGGCGCATCCGCCGGGCGATTAGCTCTTTTTGGAGGCGATGCCTGTGCGGGGCATGTCGCCCCATTTGTTCTGCTTGCGCAGAAACTGCCAATAACCCTTGATGCGCCAGAGATTGTTGAGCTGGCGATAGCCGAAATTCTCGACGATCGCCGCGAGCGTGAGGATGGCGAGGTCCCGCGCGCGCGTGAAACGCCGCAGCTCGACCTCCTCGAGAATGAGCGAACACACGCTGATCGTCACGCCATAGGTGAAGACCACCGCGACGAAAGCCAGCAGATAGGTCCAGGACAGGATGCCGAGAAGCCAGAACAGCGGCATCAGAATGTAACCCAGCACCTCCGCGAGCGGGCCGAGCACGTCGACGATGAGGATATGCCCCATCCCGAGAAAGCCGATACGGCCGTATTTCGGGCGAAACAGCATCGCGCGGTAACGAAAGAAGCTCTCGAGCGCACCATGTTGCCAGCGTGCCCGTTGCCGGGCGAGCACGGTGAGCGATTCCGGTGCCTCCGTCCAGCAGACCGGCTCGGGGATGAATTCGATGCGGTAGTCGCGACGATTGTCGATCATCAACCGGTGCAGCTTGATGATCAGGTCGAGGTCTTCGCCGAGCGATCCCTTCGTGAACCCGCCCACCGCCACGACTTCCGTGCGCCGGAAAACGCCGAAGGCGCCGGAAACAAGCATCAGCGTGTTGATCCGGCTCCAGGCGAGGCGTGCCATCAGGAATGCGCGCAGATATTCCACGACCTGGAACAGCGGCAGCAGACGCGTCGGCAGACGCACCTCCGTGACGCGACCGTTCTCGACCGTCGAGCCGTTGGCCACACGGATCGTGCCCCCGACGGCGATGACGCGCACCGGGTCGTCGATGAAGGGCTGCGCGGCGCGGATCAGGGCATCCGGTTCGAGAATCGAATCACCATCGATGACGCAGAATACCGGCGCGCGACAGACGTTGATGCCCGCATTCTGGGCGTCGGCCTTGCCGCCATTCAGCTTGTCGACGACGAAGAGCCGCTCGGTCATCGGCGAGGAATAGATCGCCCGGATCGGCTGATGCGTGAGCGCTTCTTCGTAATGGCGATTGACGGGCCGCATGTCGAAGGCTTCGACGAGCTTTTGCAGGGTATCATCGCGCGAGCCGTCATTGACGACGATGACCTCGAAATGCGGATATTCCAGCGCGAGCATCGAATTGACACTCTCGACGATGTTGACCGCCTCGTTATAGGCCGGAACGATCAGCGCAATCGGCGGCGCGACATCACCGTAGCGGCGCCACAGCAAGGCCGAGCGTGCCACCGGTGGCCGGCGCGACAAGGCGTAGGCGGCCATGATCAGCTGGAAGAGATAAACCAGCGTCTGGGCGAGCCCGAGCCCGATCACCGTCCAGGCGATGATCGTCGCGGACCAGATGACGGCGTCGCTCCATTCGCCCGTCATGCCGATGCCCCTTCCGACAGAAACAGCGACGCGGTGCGCTGCATGCGCGACGGCTCCTCGGCGGCGATCGAACGCAGCCGTTCGAGCCCGTCCGCGCCGAGGCGCTGGAGCGCTTTCGCGGCGGCATAGCGCACGGTCCATTGCTCGTCGTCGAGGAGGGCGCCGAGCGGCTCGCAGGCGGATGGTTCGCCGAGCCGTCCGAGCGCATCGGCCGCTTCGAGCCGCACCTCCCAATCGGGGTGATCCAGCTTCGCGAGGAGGAGCGGCAGGGCCGGGCGATGGGTCACGTGCCCGAGCGCCCGCAATGCGGCGGCGACGACTTCCGGCACAGGATCTTCCACAAGTTCCGCAAAGATCGTCGGCTCCGCCTGCCCGTCGCGGCGCCATGAAGCCTCGATCGCCGCTGCGCGCAGGAAATTCTGGGCTTCGCGATCCCGGGCGAGGGCGTTCAGCTGAGGCTCGCTATCCGCCGGAAGCAGGCGGAAGAGTTCGGCGACCCTGCGCGAGCGCTGGCCGCGCAGCCCGATCTTGCCGAGCAAGGTCGCGAGATCGGGTATCGCGCCGAGTTTGGCGAGCTCGATCGCCGCGGCGAGGCGTACTTCGTGCGATTTGTCGCGATCGAGGCGATCATGCAGGACCGCGCGGCACGAATCGAGCGGATAGGCGGCGATGAGTTCGACGGCATGCAGCCTCTGAGCCTCGTTGCCGCGTACCGCTTCCTTTTCGAGGAAGGCGGGTTGCCCCGTGCGACCGAGAGCGGCAAGCACGCCCTCACGCTCGGCCCCGCGTACCAGGCCGAGGAATTCCGAGCTCGCATCGGCGATGACGGCGTCGGACACCCCTTCCGCGGCGGCGAGAAAGGCGGCTTCGTCGCCGTCATGGGCAAGGCGTATCATCGCCGTCATGACACGCCGGCGGCCCAGCGCATCATGCGCGTTGCGCCGCGACGACACGATACGCCGGATGATCAGCACGACCATGACCGAGATCGAAAGGGCACCCAGTGCCAGCGAGAGCGTCCAGAGGGTCCACAGCACCGTCAGAACCTCAAGGAGAGACCGGCGCCGAAGGTATGACGCTCGAAGGTCGCCCGGCGTTCATTCGCGTAGTTGCCCGTCAGCGTCAGCCTGTCGTCGACATCGAAGGCGATACCCGTGAAGAACGTGCGCGTGTCGTCGAGGCGCCCCTCCGAGATCTCCGGCGCATCGGCATAGCCGGCGAAGAGCCGCAGGCGATCCGTCGCCGACCAGTCCGCGCGTATCAGATATCCGTCGGCCACGGTCCCCCGGTCGTCGCGCGTATGGATCCAGCGGCCAGAAAAGGCGAGTTGCCCGTCGAGCACGAAGACCTGCAGATTGGGTGCGAGCGTCCAGACGCGGCTTCCCGCGAAAACGTCATGGCGCGCATCGATCCCCACGAGCACCGGCCCGGCCCCGTTCGCCGCATCGAGAATGCGCAGATTGGCGCCGCCGCCGAAGGAATGGCGGGCGAGGAAACCGGCATTCGGCGCACCCGCAGCCAGGGTATGGATCGTCAGCCGGTCCGTCGCCCGATGATCGATGCGCCCCTCGATCTGCCAGTCATGCGCATGTCCGCGCCGGGCATGGCGCAGGCGAAGCGCGGCGCTCGTCGTATCGCTGAAACGGTAGGAAAGCGCTGCGCCGCTATCGGACCAGGAGGGGCGCCCGCCCGACAAGGTGCTCAATTCACTCCCGAAATCGAGCCGCCAGCGATACATGTCCGCGCCCATGCGCGCGGCGGCGACCGAATCGCGCAAAGCGCGAAACTCGGCATTGTCCGGGCTCTGCGCGACGAGCGGTTCGATCAATGCGCCGGCTTCCCCGACATCGCCCGCACGAAACGCGGCGAGGGCGAGACCGAAACCCGCATCGGCATAATCCGGGGCGATGGCGAGGGCCGCCTCGAATGCCTCGCGCGCGCCTGCGAGATCCTCCGCTCCGAGCCGGGCGAATCCGAGCTGCACGAGAACGTCCGCATTCTCCGGCTCCAGTGCCCGGGCGCGCACGAGCAGATCCGTCGCCGCCTCGAAACGCCCGTCGAGCCGGGCTTCGACGCCGCGTTCGTACAATGCGCTCGCCGTCTGCGCCGCAGCGGTCTGCGCGGCGGGGATCTGCATGATGAGGCTCAGCGCGAGGAGAGCAATGGGGAGGGCGGCGCGCATGAAAGACCTATACCCGGCGGTTCCGGGCCAGCAGGCGCGACAGCCGCGCCAGGAGTTCATCGGGAATGAACGGTTTCACGAGGTAGTCGTCGGCTCCCTTGTCGAGGGCGGAGACGATGTCTGATTCGGCCTTTCGGGCCGTCAGCATGATTACCGGAATGTGAAGAAGACGGCTATCCGCCTTCAGGCGCGAGAGAACCTCGAAACCGTCGACGCGCGGCATCATGGCGTCCAGCACGATGGCGGCGGGTGAGACCGCGGCGGCCTGTTCGAGCGCCTCCGCACCGTCACGGGCGACGGCCACGTCATAGCCTTTGGCGCGCAGGCGAAAATCCATCAGCTCCACGAGCAGGGGATCGTCGTCGCATACGAGAATCGTCGTCGGTTCGGTCATGGGGACCTCATCTGGACCGTACCGGGCGAAGCCGGTGCGGGGTCGTCGAGCAATGCGTGGCAGGCCAGACCGGAAAAGCCGGGCCGGGATCGCAACCGCGTGAAGATATCGTCCGCGGTCGCAAGGAGGCGCGCGCTCGCGCCGTCGAAGCTCACATGCGCGGGGCCGCTTTCATTGTCGAGTGCGATGCGGACCATCACCGCATCGGGGGCCATGCGCGCGAGCCAGGCATCGGCGATCGACGCGATCACCGCGCGGTCTGTCCGGTAGGCCATCACGACGAACTCGCGGCCGGGCGTGGCGGTTGCGGCAAGCGCGCTCTGCGCGGCTGCATCGTCGATCATCCAGAAGGGGACGACGGTGGATACCGGCGCATCGAAGAGTGTATCCAGCTCTGCGATCAGATCCGCCCAGGCGGACCAGCTCCGGCCGGGATCGACAGCATGGTCTTCAAGCAGATAGGGCTCCACATCGTATTGCACGCCCGTGATCAGCTCCGACGATTCGCGCAGGAACGCGGCGAGCCGCATGGCGCGGCGCAGGGCGTTGATGCGTCCGCTCCCCGATATCATGGCCGGGTCGCCCTCCACGGCGATCAGCGTGACGCCATGGGCCCGCAGCCGGGTCAGCAACGGGTGAAGCGCATGCAGCGCGGCGGGCTCGCCCAGCGGCAACTGGACGAATACGCGGTCGATCCCGGCTTCGTCGAGGCGGTCGATCAATGCTTCGGGGGCGTTGCGCCAGGTGCCGGGATCCCAGATCCAGGTCGCACGATCCGGCGCATCGACGGGACACATGCCGACGAAATCGGAGGCTCGCGGCGTCTGCGGAGCCGGTCTCGGATGGCACGCGCCCATCGCTTCCCGCTCGTTCTCCCGATCAATCATCTGCAATCCGAGGGTCCCCCGAGGCTTGCGCGATGGCAACCCCAAATCTCCCTGATGCGCTCGGGCAGCGCGATGGGGTCGAACGGTTTCGCGATGACGTCGATGGCGCCGAGCTCGATCATCCGGGCCCTCTCCTCGGGGCGCACCCGCGCGGTCATGAAGACGACCGGGATAGCGCGTGTCTCGTCGGCCTCACGCAGGCGTTCGAGCGTCGCGCCACCGTTCATTCCCGGCATCATCCAGTCGAGCAGGATCAGATCCGGTACGAGTTCCTTCGCCTTTTCGAGGGCGGCAATCCCGTCCGGGCAGGTATGGACGGTGAAGCCGCCGATCTCTTCGAGCGCCATCACGGCGATCTCGCGGATATCGTCGTCGTCTTCGGCGATCAGGATGGTGGAGGGGGCGGCATGGGTCATGTCGTTGCACCGTCATTCGCTTCGGTCTTCGGCGAAGATCCGTTCCTGCGCGCGAGTGGCAGCAGGAAATGGAAGGTCGAGCCCTCTCCGGGGCTCGTCTCGAAGCCGATCGCGCCGCCATGCTGCTCCACGATCGCCCGGGAGATCGCGAGCCCGAGCCCGCTTCCGGCGATCGTACGTTCGTCCGAGGTGTCGGCCTGCGCGAAACGCCTGAAGATCCGGCTGCGGAAGTTCTCCGGAATTCCGGGGCCGTCATCGCGCACGGTGAGCCCAGCCGTATCGCCCACGCGAACGACGCGAATCGTGACGGTACCGTCCCGGGGCGAGTATTTCACCGCATTCGAGATCAGATTCGCGGCCACCTGGAGCAGACGCCCCTCGTCGCCTTCCAACACCAGCGCCTCGCCGTCGGGCGCATCGTCGGGATGGGCTTCCAGGGTGACGCCGTAGCGCTGGGCATAGGGCTGATTTTCGGCGATCGCCCGCGCGAGGAGCCCGTTGAGCGTGATGGTCTCGCGGGCGAAGCTGAACTGGCCGGTCTCGATCTTGTCTATGTCCAGAAGATCGTTCACGAGCCGCGTGAGGCGCGAGACGTTGTCGCGCGCGATGCCGACGAGCCTCTGGGCGCGCGGGGGCAGTTCTCCCGCCGTGCCCGCCGCAAGCAGGCCGAGCGACCCGGTGATCGATGTCAGAGGCGTGCGCAATTCGTGGCTCACCGTCGCGACGAATTCGTCCTTGAGACGCTCGACCGCCTTGCGTTCGGTGATGTCGCGGCAGGTGACGATGATCCGTCCGTCATCGGCGACCGCGCGGTTGATCACGAGGACCCGGCCGTCGGGCGTGGCGATCTCGTTGCGCCGGCTGTTTCGCCCCGCGAGCGATTTCATCACGACGGCTTCGAGCGCGGTGGCGGAGCCCGATCCCAGATAACCGCGCTCGGCGAGACTGCGCACGATCTCGCGGATATGCGTTCCGATATGCCGCAGGGTCGGCGGGATGTTCAGAAGGTCGAAATAGGCCTCGCTGCAGGCGATGAGATAGCCGTTCTCGTCGAAGACCGCGACGCCCTCGTCGATGCTCTCGAGGGTCGATCGCAGGAGATTCGTGTGGAGGGCGAGTGCGTCCTCGCGCTCCTTCAGAGGGGAGATGTCGGAGAATGTCGCGAGCAGGCTGCCATCGGGGCCGCGTACCTCGCGGCAGGCGAGCCAGACCCCGTTCGAAAGGCGCATCTCGTAATAATCGACATTCTGCGCGCGCAGGGCGAGCCGGCGCGCCTTCCAGTTCTGCGCGTCACCGTCGATCGACATGCCGACGCCGAGCGCCGCGATCAGGTCGAGCATGTCGGCGAAGGTCGCACCGGGCTTCGGCGGCTCGGCCACACCCGGCAGGAAAGTGTCGAAATAAAGCGAATTGGCGCGTACGAAGCGATCGTTCGCATCATAGATCGCGATGGCGATCGGCATCGATTCGACGATGGCGTCGAGCCGCGCTTCGCTTTCGCTGCGCAGGAGGGCATCGAGCCTGGTCTCGATCATCCGGTCGGCCAGCCGCGCCAGCCCCTTCAGGCGGCGTATCTGCGCCTCGTCGAAGTCCCGCGGCTCGAAACCGACGACGCAGAGCGAGCCGACGCGCTGTCCGCCCGCATGGATCGGCGTGCCGGCATAGAAGCGGATATGGGGTTCGCCCCGAACCAGGGGATTGTCGCAAAAGCGCATGTCCTCGCGCGCATCGCGCACGATCAGCGACTCTTCCGAGAGGATGGTGTAGCCGCAGAAGGCGAGGCTGCGGTCGTTTTGGCGCAATGCTGTTCCGAACGCTCCGGCAAAGCACTGCATCTGCGCATTGATGATGCTGATGAAGGCCAGCGGTGCGCCGGCCATGTCCGCGGCGATCGATGCCAGATCGTCGAAATCAGCCTCGCGGAAAATATAGTCGAGCTTGTAGTCGCTTATTGCTTTGAGGCGATCGGATTCATCTGGTGGGATCGGTAACATTTGATGTCAATTCTAAGTATTTCGGCTACTTCTCTGTGATTCTCCATCATTAAATTCCCTGTCCGGCGCCGTCAACTCGCGCGCGGGTCCCGCTCCGGGTACCCCTCGGAGATACGGCTCATGGGTGCGCCGTTTCTCCGATCCGGCAAATGACCCTGCGTAATGCACGAATTCGAAATCCGAACGAACCCTTCAGCGCAGGTTCATCTGCGGGATGGGAACGTAATGCACGATTTGGGGATTGAGCTTTCAGCTTATCCTCGAGAATTCAGCAATCGGGAGTGCGGTAAGATGAAGAAACTGACAGTCATAGCTGGGGCCGCCTTGATGGCGTTGACCATGGCGCCGACCTCGGCATCCGCTTCGTCGACCGGGTACGTGACCACCAATCTGAACGTCCGCGCCGGGCCCGGCGTGCAATACCCCGCCGTCACGGTCTTTCCGGCCGGCGCGCGGGTGAACATCATCGGCTGCACGCGCGGTTTCGGCTGGTGCGACGTCTCGGCGCGCGGCGTGCGCGGCTGGGTGTCGGGTTCCTATCTCGACGTTCGCCACCAGAACCGGCGCGCGCGTGCCCCGGCCATCGGGGCGCAGATCGGGCTGCCGATCATCTCGTTCAGCATCGGCAGCTATTGGGACAACCATTATCGTGGTCGCTCCTGGTACAACCAGCGCAGCCGCTTCGGCGGAACCCCGCCGCGCACCGCGCCGCGCCAGGCGGTCCCGCCCCGCGCCGCACCGGCCCCGACGCGCGAATGGCGCCGCGAGGACCGTCGCGGAAGCAACTGGGACGGCCGTCGCGGCGACCGTCGCTGATATGCAACAATACAGCCCCGGCCCGACGCGTTCGGGCCGGGGGCTTTCGCTCAAAGCACACGTCTCGGGCGACTCGGTCAATCGACGAGCAGCCGCTCCCACTCCGTTCCCGGTGCGTCGTTGGCTGCCAGGCGCGCCTCGATGACCGTGGAGGCGATCTCGCTGCGGCGGCGTGTCTCTTCAGTCGTAAGGGGCACGCGATTGCGCATCGCCGCATTTTCCATAGCCACCAACTCGTCGAGCATGGCGCGCGCGTCGTCGTCGATATCTTCGCGCCGCGCGAGCATGCGCGCGACGAGGAGGCGGGCGAAGCTCTTGTCGATCCGCCGGATATCGCTCGATCCGGAGAGGATCATGACGAGCGCGTCGGGATCGTCCTCGAAATACCCGGCTTCCCGATTCCAGGCGATGCACCGCTCGCCCGAATTCGTGCGCTCGTAGATCGCCGGGCGATCATGGATCTCGAAAAATTCGAAGCTCACGGCCTGCCCTCCGACCCGGTTTGAGGCAGGTCGCTGGCCTCCTGGAAGAGGCGATTATACGACGGAATTGTCAGATTCCGGATCGAATTCATGATGAACTGGGCACTCTTGGTCGGCTCCGTTTTCATGCTCTTGGCATATGCCTTGAGGTCCCGGTAGACTTCGTAGAGCGCATGTTCGATATTGTTGGAATATTCGGTCAGCGTCCCCAATTCAAGGCGCAACTCGGCGATATGCCCGTTGCTCAGCTCGATATTCATGGTGATGTCGCGATAGCCGCTCGGCTGCGGCGTGAGGATGCGGTCTTCGAAATTGACCACACGGATGTTCTCGCTCGCGACGAGGGCGGAGAGGGCGTCGTAGACGTCGTCCACGCGTTCGAACACGATGCGGCCCGCCATCAGATCGGTCAATCGGGACGCATCGCCTTCATACTTGTCGATCTTGTCCAGAGCGCGCTTGCGCGACTTGGGCTCCGGACGTATCTGGGCCGTCCCGTTGGTGGTCTCGGCGAGGTCGTTCAGATAGGACGTGAATTCCGGCGTCGCCGCTTCGGCCCGGGCATAGAGTGTGTCCAGATACTCGGAGATCCTGCTCGGATCGTTGCGCCATTCGGGGTCGAATCCCGGTTGGCGGCGCAGATAATCCTCCGCAGGCATGGCCTGTGCGGCGGCCTGGCTGATCCGGATCTGCTCTGCCGAGAGATTGCTCTGCGGCGGCGCGGGCAGATCGGGGATCCTGATGTTCAACGGGTCCTGTGCATCGAGGTCGCGCAGGATGTTCTCCACCGCCGCCAGAGCCTCGGGATGCTTGCCCAGAGCCTCGATCGTCTTCGGACGCGTCAGGATCGCCTCACCGATTTCGGGGAACTGGCGCATCAGGCGAGCCAGACCGTCGCTTCCGCTCAGTTCCGCGACGAGGGCGTCGGCGTCACTGACGTTCAGGAGACGTTGCACGGCACGCTGGGCGCTCGGCAGGTCGTTCACGAGCGGGGCATAGCCGATCTTCGCGAGGCCGACCTCCAGCAATCGCTGGCTATCGGCATTCTGTGGCCTTGCGCCGAGCGCGAGCGCGATCAGCTCGCTCGCTTCGCTCGGCTCGAGGGGCGGGCTCGCCCTCAGGCGACCGGCGATATCCGCGATGCTCCTGACCGAACCGGCCGCCGACGCGCCGGGGCTCGCTGCGGTCGCGCCGGTCTCCGCCGTCTCTGGAGCATTCGACGCGCGGGTCGAGATATCGGCGTCCGGACGTGGCGTCGTCTCGGGCATGTCGAGCGCGTCCGTCGTGGACTGACCCGGCGCGAGCATGTCGAAGATCGGGTTCCCCGGCAGCGCCGATTGCTGGCCGGTCGGGGCGCCGCCCGGCTGCCCCGCCGTCCCGTCGCCATGCAGCCGCTGCATGGCCTGTTCGAGAGATGTGCGGGTGGCGGGATCGATATCGGCATCGTCGAGGCCGTCGCGCAACCGTCGTTCGAATGCGGCGAGGAGCGGTTCGGGAAGCTCGCTCAGCTCGGTATCGGGGTCGTTGATATAGGCCGCGACGTCGCGATAGGGCGCGCGGCTGATATTATCCAGCGTCCGGCTGTTGTCGGTAACGTTTCCGACCGGGCCGAGCGGACCGCCCGGCTCGTCGGGATCGGCCGGGCTCGGTGCCGCCGGGGGAGGCGGCCCGTTCGGCGGCTGCCGACCGCCACCTTCAGCGCTCGCGCCCGGGCTGGAATCGTTTGCGGCCGGGGGCAGTGCTGGGCCGTCGGGAGTGCCCGTGATGGTGCGGCGCGGGTCGAGCACGACGACCTGTCCGCCCTCGATGCCGACGAAATCCTGCAGATTGTTGGCTGCGATGATGTCGTTCATGGACACGCCGTCGCGGATCAGGCCGGAATCCTGCATGGCGTTGAGGAGCGAGGCGGTCTCGCCGCGTGTCAGGTTCTCGGCGAAGGCGCCACGCGGCCCGGGACCGGGCACGACGAGAGCGAGGCTGTCCATGCGGCTGCCGTCACCCGACGCGATGGCGTCGCGTGCTCCGGCATTCGCTTCGCGGGCGCGGGAGCGGATATCCGTGTAGGCCTCCTCGCCGACGACCAGTTGGGGCTGCTGGCCGCCGATCTGGGGCAGGCGCGCGCGGTAGCCCGTATCCTGCGCTGCGGACAAACGCCCGGCGAAGCTGCCACCCACACCGCTACGCTCCAGCAGGTCCTGGAAAGCGCTGTCGCGGGACTGGCCCTCAGGGATCGTGAAACGGCCCTGATCGACCATGGTGTCGAAGAATGCGCGGACCCGGTCCGGAGTCTGGACGAAGAATGTCGCCGCGCGCCCGGTGCCCCCGGCGCCTTCCGATCCCGCAATGCGCGATTCGAGCGGGATGAACAGAGCCACCGGCGCGTCGCCGCTCGAGTTCGCGTTGATGTCGCGCACTCTTTGCAAGGCCGAGCCCTCGTCCACTTCCACGTTCACCGTCGTGTCGAACAATGTCGTGCCGTTCTGGACCTCGAGCTGGTTGGCCCGTAGGTCGAGATCGGCCTGGCGGATCGTGTTCCACGGCGCTCCCGCCTGTGCCGCTGCGGCACCGACATCGAAATCGGCCGGAATGACCCCGCTGTCTTGCAGGCGGCGGACCTCGTTCTCCAGGGCGAGCGGCGCGCCGCGCAGGTTGAAATCGACCGCCTCACCATCGACTGTCCCGCGCACGGGGATGGTGACGTCGAGGACGCGATCGGGAATACCCGCACTCGCCATGTTGTCGTTGCGGGTGCGGACCTCGTCGTTCAGTCGCCGCGCGGCGGTTACCGCCGCATTCTCGTCCGGCTGAACCGTCTGGCTCACATGGTCCGTGCCCAAACTCTCCTCAAGCGCCTGTCGGTTGCGGGCGAGCGTCGCCTGATTGTCCGGCGCGCGACCGGTGGCGGGTTCCGCGCGGGTGGTTCCATCCGCCATCGCACGATTGCTCGGCGCACCGCCGGGCGGATCGGCGACTGCCGTGCGCGTATTGGCGGTCGGCTCGGTGACGGCGGCCCGCGTCTCGGGGTTCGGGCTCGCCGATGAATGGGGTCGGCCCTGCGCCGCACCGACGAGGCCGTTCATCCGATCGGCGCCGAGCTTTTCCTCCAGCGCGCGATACACGATCGGTTGCTGCTCGCGCAGCGAACTCGCCGTACGGGCGTCGAGCGCGCCCGACCATTGCGTAACCTCGTTCGCGTTCATCTGCCGCAAGGTGTTGGCGAGAGCCGTTTGCTGGCGCGCGTCGATGGCGCCGAGCGGACCGCTCACCGCGCCCGACAGGACGAAGCTCCAGGCACCCGCGACCGCACCGGCGCGAAGTGCCTCGGGGATCTCCTGTCCGTTGATCACGGCTTCCGAGACAGTCGTCGTCAGGCCGTCGAGACCGGCATCGATCATGCCCTGGCGCCCCATATGGGCGGCGATCGCACGCATCGTATTGGCCGTCGGCGCCCCGGGCAGCCCCATGAAAGTGAGGAGAGCCGGCCCGGCGAGCGTCGAGAAGACGTTGGCGACGTCGTCGACGAGCCGTTGCGGAAGATCGAGCTGATCGAGGGGGACCCCTTGCGCTTCAGCGGAGGCGACCATCGCCATCAAGGTCCCGACCGACTGCAGCCCGCCGGCCATCGCGCCTGTCGCGGGACCCCCGATCGCGCTGCCGACACCGGCGGCGAGGCCTACGGAGGTCGAACGGAAGAATTCCGCCGTGCCCGCGCCGAACCCGGCGAGGAGTTCCCGGCGCTGCGCGTCGCCCCGCTGAATTCCGGTAATGGCGGAATCGAGTGCGGCGCGAAGCTCCGTCAACGTCGATCGGGAGACCTGCGGATCACCGGCCTCGAAGCGATCGATCGCCTCGACATAGGCCTGGCGCAGGGGGCCAACACGCTGGTGCGGGCTGAGCTGCGTTTCGAACAGGCCCGTCCCGCTGCCGATCCGGTTGATTGTCGACTGGACGAAATCCACGGGGTCGAATTCGAATCGGCCGGCTTCGTTGTCGAGATCGGCGAGAAAACGGCGATGCTCCCGCACGAAGGTCTCGTCGGAAACCGTTTGCGCGACCAATGACTGCTGGCTCTCGGGCGCGCGCGCCACGGTGGCCGGAGCCGGCATCTGTGCCGGGAGGTCGAACGCGCTCGGTGCCTGGAACCGGTCGGTCGTGACCGGACGTGCGTCGTTGCGAATAGCGAGGCTCATGGTCCTACTCCAGGCACTCCGCGGCGAATCCTGCGGGATCGGATGTTGATGTTCTTTACACAGTTAACTAAAAATTTAAATTACATCAAATGATTTTTGATAATTAAAAATTATAGAAAGATACAATACAATTAATTTGATAGATAGATGTGTGAATCTGCCTGCCGCCCGATGCGTCGGTGTAGCCGGCTTTGGCGGGCCGAAGCGTCGAGGTCGAAATCGGACCCGGTCGGTTCGGTTATCCTCGCCGGTCTGTCTCGAGATCGAGCTAGTTGGCTTATGCGGTAGGGGGCTGGCCGCGCCCGGTCTCGCCGGTGGGTCGACGGAAAGCGGACGATCGGCTGCCTTGCTCCTTAGCCGGCGCCGCGATTTGGCCCAAAACCGCCTTTGCAGATTTCACGAAGGTGTGTCACGGGAGCGTTACAGGGCAAGACTAGCCGGTTCCCGAGAAACAAACTCGGGAGTCGAGCAATGAAACACGCCGCACTTTTCGCCGGAACGCTTCTGGCCACGTCCATCGCTTTTCTGGGGAGCCCCGTCGAGGCACAGGCGCCGTCCGTAGAACGGCCCCGTTAATGCAGTCCGCGATCGCGGGATGCGAGCCGAAATGCTCGGCGAAGAGATGGCGCCGCGCCTGCAAGCTCGAGGCGGCGAGATCGAACTGACCCGTGCGCCCCTCCGCCAAGCGGCCGATGCCGGGCGCAGCAGAACGTGCGAGCGCGGGCGATCGCGCCCCTCGCGCGCGTCGAGATCGGTGATCATCGCGTTCAACCTATCCGACGATCGGTAAAACGGCCATTAAACCGGATCTCGCGCGGTTCCTTTCTCCAGCGCGGCGCCACTCCTCGACCAATGTACGCGATAATACGATTTGGTCTCCATGAGCTCGGCATGAGTTCCGACCGCACGCACGGTCTGGTCGTCGACGAAGACGACGACATCCGCGCGCTCTGCCGTCTCGCAGCGATGAGAGACGATCACGATCGTGCGATCCGTCGAGGCGCGCAGCATGTCCAAAGCCGTCTCTTCGCTGCGGGAATCGAGTGCTGAGAGCGTCTCGTCGAGGACGAGAACCGCCTGCCCAACGCCGCACAGGCGGACGATCTCGAGCTTCTGGATCTGCCCGCCCGACAGTGCCGCTCCGAGTTCCCCGACAGGGCGATCGAGAAGCCCCTCGTCCGCGAATTCGTGCTCGAAGTGCAACCGGGCGAGATCGGCCAGAAGCTCCGTATCGAATCGCTTCTGCAGCGGGAACAAGAGATTGTCGCGCACCGTGCGATTGAAGAGCGTGATATGCTGGGGAACGTAGAGCACCGGGCGATGCGATCCGTCGAAATCGAGCGTCGCTGTCGCCCCACCGTCATAGGCGACGACACCGTGCGTCGGTTCGATCACGCCCGCGACGAGCTTCGCGAGCGTCGACTTGCCGGCCCCGTTCGGGCCGACGATGGCGACGAGATGCCCTCTCGCTATCGTGAGATCGCAACCGGCCAGGACGATCGTATCGTGATCATAAGAGAAGCCGACGTCGCGCAGCGCAATCTCGTTGACGAGCTGAGGTAGTGTTTCGCGGTCAGAGCGCTCCTGCTCCAAACTCGCCAGCTCGAGCACGTCGGCGACGTTCGCGATGCAGATCTGTGATTGGCGCAGCACGAAGCCGAAGGATGCCAGCGGAATGGCGAACTGGAAAACGTAAGCCTGGATCAGCACGAAGTCGCCGAGGCTGATCGTTCCGGCGGCCACGTCGCGGGCCGCGAGGGCGAGCAGGCCGGCGATGCCGGCGCCCAGGAGTCCGTACTTGAGGACGACGAGGCGCGTCAGCAGAGCGGCATTCTCGGAGACGCGCTGCGTCCGCACACCATAGGTGCAGGACAGACGGACCGTTTCGAGCGGGACTGCCCCGTTCGCGGCGATTTTTCGCAGGTTGCGCAGATAATCGCCCATCGCGTTCGAGATGGCGCCGTCGCTTTCGTTGACCCGGACGGTATCAGCCTCGTATTGCGCCGCGGTCATTTGCGACAAAGCGAAAAAGGCGGTGAAGACGCAGCCGACGATCGCTGCATAGAGCGGCGGCAGCACGCCGAGGAGCAGAAAGACGACCGCGGACGCCTGCAAGACGAGCGGCAGGAAGCGCCACAGCAGGCCCTCCACGAGAAGATCGAGGCTGTATTTGAGCCGCTCCAGCATGCCTTGCGCCGCCCCGCCGTCGAAACCGCTCTCGAAGGCGCGTCGGCGGGCGATTGATGCGAGCGCGTCCACGGACAGTACCTGCGCCACTTTGCTTGAGATACGCCCCGTGAAGACGAGCTTCCACGAGCCGAAAACCGAGAGAAGTGCCCATGCACCGACGAAGGCGACCACCAGCAAGACGGCTTGGAGGGAGCCATCGTCGGGATTCGTCAGCGCATCGACTGCTCGTGCAAGAAGGAGCGGACCCGCGATCGACAGGCAGAGGACGCAGACTTCGACGACGAAACCAGCTGCGATGTCGCCCCGCGCCTTGGTCCGCCAGTCGAGCGCTGTTCGAGCGAGTTGGGAGAGGGTCACGAATGAGCTACGCGTCAGCATACAGTCACCTCGAAAGCCTGAAACCCGTACGCAGCACGCTAGCTGCAGATGCATGGAGATGCAACTTAAAGATTTATAAAGTCAATTATACATCCTATGATCAAATTTCTGCCATATTGTTCCTCAATCTTTGCTGGTGTTCGCGGGGAATGCTCGCGAAAGTTAGGCAAACTGGAGGCACTCATGTTGAGCACACTCATTCGCAAAATCCTTCGCCGCAAACTTTCCGCCACTACGTTCGGCGCCAGGTACCGTGTCTGTGACGTGACCAAGGGGCGTCCGGGCTTCCAAACGGTCGATCAACCGTTCGTCTCTCGTTTCTGAGATCGGAATTACATCCGGATCTGGCTTCGCCCGAAACGGGGGTCGCCGAACCATTCAGTTTGGCGACTCAAGCTAGGACCCGGCGATGCAAGTCATGCCCAGCGAACACACAAATATAGTTATCTTCGAGGATGTATTCATCGCACTCGACACTATCAACGGCGTTTACAGTATCTTTCCAAATTCAGTGCTTTCCAATCGCCAGACAATTCACATTGATGGCTTCATCGATATCAATTGCACTACTACTGCTCGATCGCTGGTAGAGCAGAAAATTCTCCGATATGTTGATTCCGCAAGAAAAAACGAAGACTTCAATCTAATAAACCCTCCCACAATGCTATCGGGTGGACGAGTGATTTCACAGCGTACATGCGGCTGCGGCTTGTTCCATTCACCGCTTTGGAAGCATAAGGGTCGAGCCGCCTTATTGCGAACAGGTGTAAGTATATTACCGATTTTACGTCTTTCGATTGCATGTATAAAAGTTAAGATTTTTGGCTTTTGTGCCATTAATAATCTTCAACATATGATATATTCGGAGAAAAGTAGTAAATATTCTATAGACGAATTAGTAGGTATGCTGGAGAGCGCCATTGTTTTCTGCCCATTCAAGGTCGAATGCTTGCAGTGGTCAGTGGCTCTCCATGGCGAGCTTACACGTAACGGATACATGCCTCGACTTGTGATAGGCGTGCGCGCGCACCCGTTCACCGCTCATGCTTGGATTGAAGACTCTTGCGGTCGCGTAATCGGCGACCACTCTCAACTTAGGCGCGTTTACGCAGTAATCTTCGAGACCGCCGCCCGGAGGCAGCAATGACACGACGCGAGATAAATATTGGAAAAAAAATATCTCTGTCGATTAGATCAAATCTTTACAAAATTTTTAAGGCACAGCATTCAATCGGTTATTTATTTTATGAAGATCAGCAAGATATTTCATTGTTGCACAAGTTTATTTTGGATTTTGAGAATAAATCCAATTTAATAAAAGACTTAATTTATGTTTTTCGTAAATTTAGTGGGCAATATGTCTTCATATTTTGCGATCTTTGCACTGAGGAGACGTATATAATTCAATCTTGGGATCGACAATTCAGGTTGTACGCTAGTAAAATTAAAGATAAATGGGTCATTGATAGTGATTTGGATCGAATCGTGAGAGCGAAACGGGCCAGTTTATGTTCAAAAAGCATAGCGGCCTTCGTGAAGACACAGGCTCTTCCAAGAGGGCGGACAGCGTTTTGGAATATCATAGTTTTTGAGCCGGGAGAAGTGTGTAGACTTGTTCCAATATTAGAGCAAAACTATGCATATATAAATTTTCCGATCATATCAGAAAGTTGCGAACGAATAGTTCGCCATTCTATCGTAGGTGTAGTAGATCGAATATTAAGCCATGAGCGCCCAAATCTGCTGATGCTCTCGGGCGGAGTAGATTCGTCGGCGTTGGCGGCCGCGATCCATCTCGCACGAAAGAGCGAAATTGTTGAGGCTGTACATTTGTATAGCGAGGCTGATCCCTCAGGCTACGAACAGGAACTTGCAAAACGCGTTTCAGAATCAACACAAATCAAAACGAGCTTTATCGGAATTGATGAATACCGTCCCTTCTCATCACTAACTTTCAAAAAACTGCCCTTTCCAACATTAAGAACGATGTATGGTTCTTTGCTAAATCATCTAATGGAACGATTTGGTGAAGATGTTCGTTTGCTAGAAGGTCAGGGCGGTGACGCGCTTTTCCTTTCTCGGCCGATCGCGTCATCGGCTGTCGATGCCTTGCTGGAGCGCGGGCTTCGAAAAAGTTGGCGAGTCGTGAGGGCTTGTGCGGATCAGGAACTTCGTTCTCTGTCTTCGGTAATCCTAGAAGCGGTTTCGGAGACCTTCACTCCAAATAGGGAATTCCAGCGCGGCAGCCGACACGCCGAGCTTGTTATGCGTGATTTTGGAATGCCCGAGTTGGCTTCCAGTCTGAGGGACTCGATTCCACGTATCTCGCCTTTTAGTCGTCCAGGGGAGGAAGTGCGGCTACGACATCTTGAGTTGACACTCCGCGTCGTTACGGGATGTGGGGAGCCTAGCCTCCCGAATTTCGTGTATCCACTAATGGTCCACAATGTGCTCGAAGCGGCGATGAGCATCCCCGCTTATGCGTGTTTCGACGGGAAATTCGACCGGCTACCCCTTCGGTCTGCATTCACGGACATGAGGATGGACATCTCATCGACTGCAAAATGGTCACAATCGATGGCATCGGCAAGATGTTCGACGCAGTCCGCATCGGATCGCTGGAAACGGCAATTTGCCTGGCGATGATCTGCAGCGCAGAAATATTCGCCGCTTCATGGAGGTAACGGCTCCCCGTCCCGCTGAACAGCCGGTCGTGAACCGGCCAGCGCGCGCCTGATGAGATACTGCGCCCAACGAGCGGACTGAATGAGGAGCAGATCGAAAGGCGCTTCGTCGCCTGACGCAAGACGACGGGCCTGACCGTGGCGGCTAACCTCGTCGGGACGAGGCGCATGTTCGTCGCGCCTGTGGAATGCGCAGCGATGGACGCTGGCGAGGGACCAGAGAGCGGTGGGGATGCGAAGCCCTCTCAGGGCTCGCTCAGTGGTTTCGCTTCGCCGCTGCCGATCACCTCCGCAGACAGGCGAGCGGCGGCCGAACGCGCACGCGCATACGCGCGCTCCGGTTGCGCGGACCATCCGCATTTGCTTCGCTGTGCCCCATCGCATGATGGAGAGGAGGGCGTCTGCGCCAGACGAGACCAGAATCGTCAGTCTTTCGGCAGGTTGTTGCAGGAGTGGCTGGGGGACCTGGATCCTGACACGCCAATCTTCGACAAGCCTGATCCAGAAAAATCAAGCACTTTCAAGCGACCATGACCGGCGTTGGGTGCCGTATGTGGTCAGCACAATGACGCGTGCAGTGGACATCTGTCAAGCCGCGGGTCGGGATGAAAAAACGTGGTCGAGGCGCTTCTCGGTTGTGTCGTGAGGCCTCGCTGCAAGGTCGCGCATCCAACAGATCCCTTGCTTCCACATGCTTGTGCATGCGCGCTTCCCGGCAACAAGCGGGAACGCCGTGCAGCGTGACAAGGCGCTTGAAATCAAAACGTGCACGCGTTGCCGCGGGCTCGTCTCCGCGAATGTGATCGCAATGCCGGCCCCGCGGCTGCCGCATGGCTCTTGAGTGTTGCCGTGTTGATGTGGGGGCATCACAACAGAGTATAGATCCCCAGCCACACAAGAAAACTTGGTAAAGCCCGTCTCATGAGACCCGGTTTGTGCGGAATAAGTTATGAGATCTTGTCAAAGCCAAGAATTTGTTTCTCGCAGGATGGATGTGCAAACCTCGGGGCCGCGCACGGTCATGCGCCGCTTGCAGATGTGGCCGGGGTGCCCGATTGCAGAGCCGGCCACCTTGTATGCTTTTTGTGAGTGATCACAAGCGTGTTCCCTCCGGCCTGTATGCGTCCAGCGAACAGGTTTTAATGATCCGGCATCGCCAGATCGTTGTGATCGCCAGGATGCACGGATCGATGGGTGAACTCACGCCGGCGCGGGCCTGTCGTGATTTGGCGTCATCCCGATCTGGCCTCACGAAGACCGGATTGAAAGAAAACTCCGATAGGGCGGGTTGCTGACGCATCGAGACCCGACTCATCACGGGCGAGCCTCGATGCCACGTCGCATCACCTCCTGCTCGACCAGGCCGCGGCCCAAGACAAAGGCGGAAACTTGAGGAGCCTTTTCAGGTCAAACCAGTGATTTTCCACCGGCGGCATGACGAAGGTCTCGTGATATAGGCTACGCACGATCGACGTAGCGATGTCATCATTCTTGTCCCCCGTGATCGTAATCAAGCTGCTTTCGATCTTCACCCCATGGTGTCCTGCAATTTCGCGGGAGATATGGCCGATCATCCGACAGAACAGGGCGTTGGGCGACAGATTTGCAGGCGGCAGAGCGACGGCGAGGAGATCAGTCTGGCCATGAGTTGTAGCGATTGTCTGACGCCAGATGTTGGGGGCGCGGGTCATGCCGAAATGAAGGGCGGCTTGAGATTGTGCGACAACGGCCAGTCGGGTGTTGCCGGGCGCACGCTTGCGGCGGGGCTTCTCGTCCTGCTTACTCGTATCGAGCCGCTTCAACAGAGAAAGGATCTCTCTGTCGCTCTCTTTCGCCGCGTGCAGGGCGGCAATGCGTTTGATCCGGCTCGCGTCACCGGTGGTCTGCGTATCCGGCTCGTGTAAAACATTCTTGACGGCGGCGAAGGCATCAGACGAAGTTGTAGCAACCATGATGGTTTCTCCAGAGTGTAAATCGTCATGGCCAGGCTATGAGCGTGTCCTACCACGCTCATAGTCGCCCCCACCATGGGGTGGCCATGATCTGATCCGGTTCTGATCAGATGATCATGATATACCCCATTGTATTTATAAATTCAATACTTGATCTATAGCAGCGTTTGATTTGATTATTCCATGGTTTATAAAAGACGATCGTATGGTTTTTGCTGAGTAAGAACTTCTCGATCTAACGGTGGCGAGGGCGTCACGCATTATGGTGGTGGGATTGCTGTCCCAGCATGAAGTCCGACGGTCCGTTTGCCGTAACCCGGATTATTTGTTCGGGTGAATCCGGAAAATGACATACATGAAGCTGACGCCATCCTCCGGGTATTCGTCAGAACATCGGTGGAGCCGTATCAGCGAGGAGTTTCTCCCCGCTGATACGCAGATCAGCGTCGAGCTCCGGCTCTGACAACCATTCTTCAAGACGCGAGCGGAGTGCGAGCGTCTGCTGCCAAGCGGCATCCAGGGCCTGCTTGCGCTTGATGAGTTTGGTGATGGTCGGTGTCATCGCTTCGCGAACTCCCGCACCGATAAGGCGATCACCGATGTCCGGCAGCTGCCAATGCCCATCGGCGTCGATCGCGATCCGATCAGCGCTGAGTGCAGTGACGACACGGTTGAAGTCATCGACCATGACGCGGCTCTTCGCCCGAACGGTACTTGCCCGCACTTCCATGTCCGCAGCGTGCTGATTGATTTGTGCGAGTGCGCGTTCCGCTTCCTGAGATTGTGATTTGAGGTCGGTCAATTGTGCTTCGAGGCGGTTGCGTTCCTGGCTGGCCAATCCACATGCGGCAACGATTTCATCACGCGTTGCCTCGGCTTGAGCGATCTCAAGAGGAAGCTCGCTATGCAGGCGGCGGACAGAACGGTGAATGACGTCTGCCGTGGTGGCGCCAGACATAAGACGATCGGCTTTTCGGTGGCCCCGGCGAATCGTCGGACAAAAGCCCGACAGGATGTCGCATGTCAGCGTCTGGAGATCGCTCAACAGCGAAGGGTTGAGGGTCGAAGTCAGTGGCCGACCGTTGTGATTGTAGGCCCGCAGCGAAAAATGCGCGTGAAACGCACTTTCGTCGAGGTGGATGTCAATGCTTTCGACGAGCGTTTCAAGCTTCTGTGCCAACGTCTTCACGAGCGTGATGATGGCGGCATCCTGTTTCTTCTCCGACAAGGCACAGAAATCGGCATGGGCATCTCGTCCGAAACCGATGATGCCAGCCATGACGATCGCAGCGTTTGTCTTGCGTTTGCGTTTGCAACCTGCTTTCACACGCAGATCGTCGATTTCCTGGGTGATTTCGGTAAACGGCCGTGGCGAGACGAGGCAGCGGTTGAGGTGAGAGCTGTTGGCATCGACGTAGCCGGGCAGCTTCCCAACTCTCGTGTCGTGGCGGCGCTGATACCGGGCCTGCGCTGGCGAACACGTCTTGATACGCAGACATGCGGCTTTGGAATTTGCTTGCAACGTCATCGCTATCCTCACATAGTCTGTGAGAACGATGCCACTGCGGTTAGCAAGAAAGAAGTGTTTCGGTCGGATTGAGGGCCTTGGGAGCTTTTCGTCAAGAATAAAACCTACTAGAAATAACGTAAAACCAGTTGCTTTGTGTGCCGCACAAAAAGCTCGGCAATTTCAGTACGATAATCAGCATTATCGTGTTGAGCTGGTTGGTTGTATCCCGGTCCCGGGGAGGGAGGCCGGGATCGCCAGCAGAACGGCAGCTCGCTATTCGAAATGGGTGACGGAGCGCGACATATTTGGGATGATAAGGGATCCGAGTAGTGATGAAATGTCAATAACGAGGCCTTCGGCTCCGACATTTGCTGGGTCGAGTTTCAACTTTGGGATGCCTCAGGATCAGTATTGCTGGGAGCTGCTGGTTCTGATTGCTCCCATGCTGCGGCAACGCCTTCCCAATTCGGCACAACGCCTTCCCGCCCAAGCCAGGTGCCCCAAAACCTGGGATCATCCGAACGCGGTAGCTGTTCTCTTTGTAGGCCACGAATGCGCAGGAGAACCGGCGTCGGGACAGCCCAACCCAGAAGGATCGCCTGCTGTGACGGGAGGGTGGGCAGCTCCCCCAGAAGGCCGCCCAAGGCATCTGGAACAAGGCGGCGGACAAGATTCTGGTCGACATCGTTGACGATCCGATGGAGCAGAAAGGAGTTGCATTGTGCCAGGACGGTCGGTGACAATTCGGACGGGCGTTGAGAGGCCAAAACGAGTCCAAGCCCGAATTTCCGCCCTTCCCTTGCTATCCGCTCGAATGTCTGACGGCAAAGATCAGCCGCCTGTGCACTCGACCCAACATCGGAGTCTCTGCGAACGAAGCTGTGGGCCTCTTCAAGTACAAGCACTGTCGGCAGAGCTTCGTTCGTTTCCTTGATGTGACGTTGCAGCGCCTCGAATATCAGGCGTGAAATTACGGCTATGGCTACATGCACGACATCCGAAGGCACGAGTGAGAGATCTAGAATGGCCAACGGTTCGGGTGAACCGTCACCGGGACCAAGCAGGCGGGTAAGCCATTCACTGAGCGATGCAGCACCCTCGGTATCTATCACAGGGCGGAGTCCGACATCTCCGAGCATGATCTGAATGCGGTTGATAAGCGGCTCGACATTGTTAAGTGCTTGCCCTCCCGTTGCCATAGCAACCTCATGGATACGGTCGGGAAGCTCGCTCACGTCAAAGCGGACCGGCGCATCTTCGCTGATCTCACCGTGTGTGGCGGCAATGGGGAATACGTCTGTGATCGTCCGGAGCGCGGTCAGGACTGTTGTCAGGTCGCCTGGCTGAAAATCGTTGTAGCGGGGGCTACCTTGCCAGATGTAATGCCTGTCGTCATGCACTTGCTGGATAGTTGGGCGAATGGCAATGATCGCGGCGCTGAGATCAGCCGCCTCGTTTCCGTAGGTCGCAAGGGCCGCCTCATCGGATTCGGTCAGCCCAAGAAGCCCTTCAAGCAGTGATCCGAAATCGCGGTTGCGCGGGAAGCCGGCAACGCTTTGCGGCAGGTCGGCGTAGAGCTGCTCGATCTGGCGGGCATAGCCGGAATAGCGCCTGATCGCCTGCGTGCTCGCGGTCAAGGCGGATGAGCCGGCATTTCGCAATTGCCGCAGCGCCCTGAGCAGGATTGGGCGCTGAACGCCGGGCTGTGCGGAGGTAAAGGCCGCCCATTCCTGCCCGTTCCAGAGCCAGCCCGGCACAGTGAGTGGGTTGGCACCATCCTTACCACCGACGGCGAAGCGGCGAACCGGCAGGGTTCCATCATCAAAGGCTTGCGAATATTCACCGTTGGGATCGAGGATGATAAAGCGCGCATTGGCAGGCGCGGCCTGTTCGCCCTCCGGTGCCGCCGACTTCGCCGCGGCACTTTCGAGCGACCACCGTACGATGCCTGCCACCGAACAGGATTTACCGCTGCCGGTGTTGCCGAGAACGGCAAGATGTCGGCCAAAGAGTTTGTCGGGATGTACCCAGACGCGAGCATTACCCGCGAACGGAGCCGTGCCTATCTGAATCAGCCGGTCATCGGTTTTGGCCTCAACGATAGAACGGAGCTGCGTTGCGCTCGGAAGCAGGACCGGATCGCCGACCGACGGCAGAACGGGAACGCCTCGCTCCAGCGCGTAAGTTGGTTGTCTGTCGTGATCGTTCCCTTCGTGTAAGAGCGTGCCAAACGGGATGGCAATAACCGTTCGGGCGGGATACGGTAGATCAACAAGCGCCTCATCCTGCTTGCCGGGAACCGGCCTGGCGCGAACAATGGAGATTTCCTTGATGACCGCGACAACCGCGCCGGTCTCATTCGGAATCAAAACATAGGCATTAATTCGCGGAAAGCCGGTGGGCGTTCCGGTATTCAACGCGGTCGCCTGCGGTGTCTCATTGAAAAGCGCGATGCGCAGCTCTTCGGCGGTGACAGTTTCAACGCGGCCGACTGAAAGCGAGCCGATGCGCTCGACAATCGTCGTCATGGCGCACCGCCATCATCATCGGGCTGCTGGCCTCCGATCTTGCCGCGCCGCTCGACCAGCTCGGTCATGCGGATCGTGAGCGGATCAATAGCCGGCTTGGGCAGGTAATGCTCTACCAGCGTGCCGATATCGCCGAAATGCTTGCCGATCAGCAACGTGAGTTGCTGCGGCCTTCCGACCCGTGAAACGAATGATGCTATCCGTTCATGGGGCTTCTCGCCCCAGGCGAGAATGACCAGATGCGTCGAAGGAATGGTGAGCATGTCGGAAATGACTCTGTTGATATGGTCATCGCCGAATCCGTAGCCGTAAGCGACCAGCACGTTGTTCGGCTGGCAGATTGAAGACGAGAAATCGCGGAAGAGATCGGCGTAGGGATAAGCTGTGGTTTCAACATCCTTGACCGCATTCGGGTAGATCATTACGGAACTCCGTGGGCTGTCCGGCACCGCTGGATGCCCACCATCCGCTCCGAACGGCAAGCCGGTACGATACAGGCGGGGCTGTTCATGGCGCCAGTCGAGTGAGCCGTGCAGTTTGGTCAGGTGCACCACGCCTTCTAGGTGTCGCGGCTCTCCCCGAATACCGGGCGGCGTATAGTGCATGTCGATATGCAGACGGGAGGACCTGAATTCCGGCTCAAGAGCTCCTGTGAAACGGTCGATGATTCGCAAACCGGCATAGTCGCAGCCGCGCTCAATCAGGCGATCATAGTTGGTCGTGAAGATATGTAGCCTCTCCCGTGATGCAGCACGGCTGGCAAAGCTCATCAGGAACGATACCAGTACTTCCCTCGCGAGCGGTCCGCCAACGGCACGCTCTTTATCAAAGCCGTCCTGAATGCCTTTTTCTGTGGCGAGCACATCCTTGATGAATCCACCGAGCACTTTGTCGATCGCCCTCTCCCAGGCAGACGCATCTGGATGCTCAAGTATCTGCAACCCGTTCAAGAGCGAGAGCGCCGCCGAAAGCTCGTCTTCGATGTTCGCGCTACCCCTTCCCATGGCTTCCGCCATCTTCTTCGCATGAGCGGCAACCTTCTGTTCGTTCGCGCATCCACCAAAGCCCGAACCGACCATGCTCGTTGGCGCACTGCCGGCACAGTTGGCCATGGCGGTCGTAAAGCCGTTTCCGAGCAGTAGCGAAAGGTGTTCTGCCTGAAACACAGCGGACAGCCAAGGTTCAATCCGTTTTCGCCATCTGCTAGTTTCCCCTGCCGGATCTGCGGGTGTTTCCGTTTCACCGCCGATGTGAGCGATATGATCGTGATTCCATTGCATAATCACCTCATTATACTGCCGTGCTCAGCAAGATGCCTTCGTAGGGCGTTCACCAGACGGGTGCGCTGGCCGACCAGCAGATCCCGGGTGCGGAACAACATTGGCCGGGCCTGTTGGTCCGCCTTCTTTACAGCAAGGGTACGCATGGTCGGACGCTGTGCTGCTTCGGCCACGGCCACGGCCACGGCCACGGTCACGGCCTCAGCATCAGCATCAGCGGCATCGTTCTTTTGGCGTTTGACGAAGGGCTTCACGTAAATGGGCGGGATCAGCCGCACTTCATGACCCAGACGGGAGAGCTCGCAATCCCAATGATGCGCCATTGCGAATTCCTCCATTGCCACCATGCAAGGCGGCAATGATGCTATGAATTTCGCAAATTGCGCCCGCGACAGCTTCGTGCGGAACAGCACCTGTCCATCGGTCGCTGCCCCATGAACCTGGAGAACCTGCTTTGCCAGGTCGACGCCGACGATGCTAACCTCATCCATGGATGCCTCCTCCCTCTGTGATGACTTCAGCATCACCATTTTGGCACATTGCGATGCCGTCGGGTGGGGGCATCCACTCCATCAATAGGGATGCGATCTAACCGAGCGGGATTCGTAATTCGTCGCGCCATGTGTTTCACCATGACCACGAATTCCTTTACTACTTGGCTTCCACTCACGTGCAAGGCGCTGGGCTTCGGCGACCTGGTCAGGGGTCATGCGCCCCGCGATGGAGTCGCGATTATGTCGCGCTTCTCTATTTCCATTACTCGCTGCTAAGTTAGCCCACATATGGGCGAGGATGTAATCTTGCGGGACACCGCGACCTTCGGCGTACATGAAAGCGAGATTTACCTGGGCCCGTGGGAACCCCTGCTCGGCCGCCTTGCGGTACCAGCGGATGGCCTCGGCATAATGCTGCGGGACACCGAAACCGGCTTCAAGCATGAAACCGAGCTTGAACTGTCCAAGTGCATTTCCCTGCTCGGCGGCCCTGCGGAACCAGTGCACGGCCACGAGATCGTCCTGCGAGACGACATCGCCTGTACTGTACATGAAGCCGAGATTGTTCTGGGCTTGCGCAACTCCCTGTTCGGCGGCCTTGCGATACCAACGGACGGCCTCGACATCGTTCTGCGGAACGCCGTTACCCCGTCTGTACATGATGCCGAGACTATTTTGGGCTTCCGCGTGTCCCTGCTCAGCGGCATTGCGGATCCAGCGTGCAGCCTCGACATAATCCTGCGAGACACCGTGACCTTGAGCATACATGGCGCCAAGCATGAACTGTGCAACAGAAAATCCTTCTTCGGCGGCCTTGCGATACCAGCGCACTGCCTCGGCATAGTCTTGCTCGACGCCATCTCCTGTGCCGTACATAAAACCGATGCTCGTTTGGGCGACCACATCTCCCTGTTCGGCTCGGCGCAAGGTGTCATCAGAGGGCTGGGCGATCGCCATGCTGATTATGATGACGGCGGCTACGACTCCCAAGAACAATCGCCTGATCATGACATTCCCCAAATTGAATACAGGATTGATAGCCGAAAAAGTCCAGCTTGGAAACCAAAGGACGATCAGGCGACCTTGAGCATCCGGTAGACAAATGCCCGCCCGATACCAAGATGACTTAGGATCTCGGCGGGGCGAATGGCTGCCACGATGCCGCTCATCAACCAACTTGAAACAGCCCCCAACCGGCGCATTTAGAGGGCACTCGCGCTGCGGGGGTGGGTCCGACCCGGCGCTGTGATTACCTGGCTCAGCCTGTTGGTTACGATGTCATTTCTTATACCCGCTGACCTTGACGCGTTTGCAGTGCCGGTATCGGCGCTTGAGTTCTGCAATATCGATCGGGGCTTCGAGCTTGTCGATCGCCGCTTTCAGGGGCTTGATGAAATACCCTTTCATATAGCGATCACGCTCCGCCGCTTTGTGCTGTTCGGTTGCCCGCTCCCGAGCGATCGACGAGTGCCCGGAAATCGCATCGACTATACCTGGGCTGATCCCGGCATTGAGCAGCATGGTTTCACCATAATGGCGCAGCGGATGAAACGCTCCATGGCTTTCCTTGCCATCTTTGCGCATCACGACAATGCCAAGCGAATCGATGACACGGGCAAATTTCTTGCCGACCGCATCTCCAAAGCTATTGTGAACGGCACTGCGTGTGAGTTCATGAAACAGTTGTTCATTCTCGTCTCGTTCACCAACGAGGCTGTCGATGAGACCGAGGTCGATCAAGTTCTGATGGACGGGCACATAACGCTTGCTCGCGATATTTTTCAGATCGAGCTCGTGGTGCCACAGATTGAAAACCCAAACCCCATCGATTTTACAAACATGCCGCACCTTGAGCTGGCAAATTTCTTCGCGTCGCATCAGTGAATAGACCGCGATCAGAGGGGCCCAATATAGTGCATCCCTGACGATCACATCGCCACGCTTGGTATACCGGCCTTCGGATGCCCGCCCCATCCAGATGGGATGGCGGAAGATCTTTGCAAGCTGGGCGTCGCTATATGCCGGTCGCTCTTCATTAGCTGCAAGTCCCGTCGCTCTCCGCCCCTTCGGCAGTTGGAGGCCATACCAGAATTGCCGGGTCGATTCAGGGAGGATGTGCTCTCTGTGGGCCCACTCAAAGAATGAACTGATATTCGATAAATGCTTGTTGATTGTAACTGGTCCCAGACGCTCCACAGGCTGACCCTTGGCTTCGGCTCTCGCGTCTGCCTCTTTGATGATTTGTTGAATTGTCTTTTGCCGCTCACCAGGCGAGCGCCAGTAATGCACCGGGACTTTTTTCAGGAGTGATCGATAGGCGACCATGTCGTGGCGGGTATACTCGCCGACACAACGATCACCCAAGGCTTCGAGCCAGATTCGCAGTGAAGAATGCGTTGTATGCCGCTGTTTGTCACCGATGCGTCCTGCCTCCTTGCGCATGTCGAGCGAGAATTCGAAAGCCTTGCTGAACGGGCTGTTGGCGTTGATGCGATCCGGGGAAGCAGGGGCATCGGCTGAAAACGGAGCAGGTGCATCAGCAGAATCTTGCGGACGAGAGCGTTCGAAGGTCGAATTTTCGCAAGCACCATTTCCATCAAGCGACTGTACCGCACCGGCATCGGTCGACGGAACGGGCTGGTGCCATTCTGCATGTGAGGGTGCCATTGCCATGAGGCCTGGGCCCGCATCAGCGAAATGTGTTCCGCCTCCAACGGAGGTGGCTACCCACGCAAATTCTGAAGCTGCATTCATATGCGGGGCGGGATTGGAAGCGTGATTGCCGGCACAGACATCAGCAGAAACATGGTTCGCAACGGATTGTGCATCCGGGAATGGCGCCTGAGTGCACTGATCGGCCTCAGGTGCCGCCCCAACATGGATCTCGGTTATACCAGCCGTTTTGTCTTGTGGCCCACCTGTACACCGTGCTGATGTCCCCGCTACCGAAACCGTGTTCGCCGAAGGCTCGCGACCCGGTGCCTCGCTTTTTTCTGGCTTGTTCTCCGACGCTGCGTGGTCGAACGCGCGATCCCGAAATCCAGCCAGCTGAAGTGCCCTGGTCTGTAGTGTCTGCCCGCATGAGGAATCGGCTCCCATGGCGGATTTGTCGAGACCAAGGCTTTTTCGAAGGTGGGCTGCCTGGTCCTGCCACTTGTGCAGCGGCAGGTCGCGGTCGTCGGCATCAAGCCCGTGGCGTCGTGCCGTCGCGATCGCGGTTTCGAGATAGTGCACGGCGAGACTGCGGCCGAGACGCTGGTTGGCTTGTGCGAGCGCGATCGGATCTTCCGGCGGCGTCACACCAGCCTCTCTGAATTTTTCACGCACGAAATCGTCGTCATAGAGCAGGCGTCCCTGTTCGTCCGCTTCGAGAGCGTCACGGGCGAGGCCTGCATGGATGAGGGCTTTGTCTTTCGCCGACAGGCGGGAGGTCAGCCCGTATTCGAGGCTGTCTCTTGCAGCTGTGCGGTCATCACCTGTCCTCCAGCCTTTTATCGTCTGTTCGACGAGTCTGATCAGGGCAGTTCCGTCAAGTATCGGGTTCATGCTCGCATCTTCGAAAAACGAATCAGTCGCTGCCGCGAGACGACGACCGAGACGCTGTGCGTCATTTCTGTTAATAACACCAAGTCTGATGCAAATTTCGCTTGACGCAAGTTTTTTGCGCAGGGCGACGGGCGTCCTGCGACGGAAATAAGTGACCCGTCCCCGCAGACGCGTGTAGTGGGCGCCTGTCATCACACCCCTCCCGATCGGCTAGGGCTGATTTCGCGGCATGACGCGGGTCCGTCGCTTAAACCGGCGATGCAACCAGGGCGGTCATGCACTACAGCGGCGGGGGACGGGCCCGTGGACAAGCGTGTGGACAGGCTGGTGGGCAGTTCCGCAGACATTCCTTGAAAGGCCTCTATTTTGAACCCTCAAGTGTCTGATTTTTTTGGATTTTTGCCGAAAAAACTGGCTGGGGGACCTGGATTCGAACCAGGACTAGCGGAGTCAGAGTCCGCGGTTCTACCGTTAAACTATCCCCCAGCATTCGCGGCGAACCATCCGCGAGGGGCGACACGGCGCGAGGGCGGCGTCGATGGCGGGTATGTAGCGAGCGCGAGGCGGCTTGTCCAGTCCCTTCGCGCTTCGAAAATGCATTGCCGTGACGGCGTTACTGCGCGGTCCATCCCCCGTCGACCAGTAGCGAGGTGCCCGTGACGAGCCGCGAGGCGTCGCTCGCGAGGAAGACCACGGCGCCCATCAGGTCTTCGGCCTCACCGACACGGGCGAGCGCGATCTTCGACAGGACGCTCTGCTCGAATGCGGGATCGGCCAGCATGCCCGCGGTCATGGGCGTGCGGATGAAGGTCGGGCAGAGAGTGTTGACGCGGATGCTGTCCTTGCCGACCTCCCAGGCGAGCGCCTTGGTGAAGCCCTCCATGGCGTGCTTGGTGGCGCAGTAGACGGTGCGGTTGGCCCCGCCGACATGCCCCATCTGCGAGGACATGTTGATGATCGAGCCGCCCTTGCCGGCGGCGATCATGCCCTTCACCACCGCCTGCATCAGGAAATAGGCCGCGCGCACGTTCAGATCCGTCACCGCGTCGTAATCGCCGGGCGTCATCTCGGTGAGCGGCGCGGGGCGGTTCATTCCCGCATTGTTGACGAGGATGTCGTAGGGGCCGTTTGCCGCGACGAAGGCGGCGCTCGCATCGATGTCGGTGACGTCGAGCGCATGGGCGTGGGCGGTATGGCCCTCCTTGCCCAGCGCCTCGGCGAGTGCCGTGATCTCGGCGTCGCTGCGCGCCACGAGATCGACGGCGGCACCCGCCTGGGCCAGCGCGCAGGCGGCGGCGAGCCCGATGCCGCGCCCGGCGCCGGTCACGAGGGCGCGTCTTCCGTCGAGGGAGAAGGATGGGGTACGCGGCAATGAGCTCATGGGGAGGCTCCTTTCACGAGGGGCGGATACGGCTGCGGGATGGTCGATACTCGTTCATGATGATCGCATCGATCGTCAGACGCCCGAATAGCCGCCATCGACCGGCAGGATCGCGCCGGTGACGAAAGCGGCGGCGGGCGAGGCCAGGAAGAGTGCGGCGGCGGCGATCTCCTCGGGCGTGCCGAAGCGGCCCATCGGCGTGCGCGCGAGGATCGGCCCCGCGCGGGCGGGATCATCCTGCAGGGCTTGCGTCAGCGGCGTCGCGATCCAGCCGGGTGCGAGCGCGTTGACGCGTACGCCCTGCGCCGCCCAGGCGGCGGCGAGGCTGCGGGTGAGCTGCGCGATCCCGCCCTTGGAGGCGGAATAGCCGGGCACGCGCGGCCCGCCGAAGAAGCTCAGCATCGAAGCGAGATTGATGACGCAGCCGCGCCCCGCCGCGAGGCGCTCCAGAGCCGCTGTGGCGACCCGCATGCTGCCGTTGAGATTGATGTCGATGACCTGCGAAAACACTTCCGGATCGTGCTCCGCATCACGGCGGATGATGCCGGCGGCATTGACGAGGACGGCGAGGCGCTCCGGAAGCTCCGCCACGCAGGCGGTGATCGCGGCGGGGTCGCGCACGTCGAGGGTGACGAAGCGGATGCCGGCATTGGCCGGATCGCGCGCCGCATCCTCTGGGGAGGGATCGCCGACACCCCCGGCTATGACTTCGGCGCCGTGATCGCGGAAGGCGCGGGCACAGGAGAGCCCGATCCCGCTGGTCCCTCCGGAAACGAGCACGTGCCGCCCGGCGAAGAGATCGCTGGCGAAGGTGCGGTCGGTCGCGGGCGTCGCGTTCATGCTGTTCTCTCGGATCATCGGCCGGCCCTATCGTCGCGGCAAGCGCCACATCCGTGACTATCGATGCGCCGGGATGCCCGATCAATGGGCGTTTCGCGCATGTGCGTGTTGAGCGATCCCGGAATGGCGCGCGGCGGGATCGCCCGGCGTGCCACGCCTCGCTATGCTCGCGCCGACGATATGCGAGGCGTATGACGCGGGAGGCGCGGCCCATGCAGGACATCCTCACCAATCCCCGGCGCGGCAGCGGGATCACCGCCGATGCACCGCTCCCGCTCGATGATGCGAGCGGCGTCGCGCGGCTTCTCGCCGCTTGCCCCGCCCATGCGCCAACGCCGCTGCAAGACGTTCCGACGCTGGCTGCGCGGGCGGGTGTCGGCCATGTCTACCTGAAGGACGAACGCGCGCGAATGGGGCTCGGCAGCTTCAAGGCGCTCGGGGCGGCGCATGCGATTGCGCGTGAAGCGTCGCAGAATGTGCAGGACGGCGACTGGGCGCGCGCGCTGTCCGGGCGGATCTACGTCACTGCGAGCGCGGGCAATCACGGGCTCTCGGTCGCCGCCGGCGCGCGGCTGTTCGGGGCGCGGGCGGTGATCTATCTGGCCGAAACGGTGCCCGAGGCTTTCGCCGAGCGGCTCGCGGCGAAGGGCGCGCAGGTGGTGCGCGCAGGCGCGACCTACGAGGAGAGCATGGCGGCTGCCGAAGAAGCAGCGCGCGCGCCCGGCCATACGCTCCTCTCCGACAGTTCCTGGCCGGGCTATACGGAACTGCCCCTGCGGGTGATGGAGGGCTATCTCCAGCTCGCCGCCGAGGTGGCGGCGCAGATCAATGCCCCGCCGACGCATATCCTGCTCCAGGCCGGTGTCGGCGGGCTCGCTGCTGCCGTCGCCGCCCATGCGCGGGCCGTCTGGGGGGACGCGCCGACGATCATCGTCGTCGAGCCGGATGCGGCGCCGGCATTGATCGAGAGCATCCGGGCCGGCCATGCGGTGACGGTGCAGGGACCGGTCTCCGCCATGGGGCGGCTCGATTGCAAGGCGCCCTCGCTCATCGCCCTGCGCGGGCTCGCCCGCGACGCGGATCTCTTCGTCACCATCAGCGAAGAAGAGGCCGCGCGGGCCACGGACATCCTCGCGGAAGAAGGTTTCGCGACGACGCCGTCGGGTGCCGCCGGGATCGCGGCGCTCTTCGCCGGGCTCGATTGCGGGCCCGATGCGCGGGTGATGGCGATCCTCAGCGAGGGGCCGGAGGCGGCGTGACGGCGGGCTTCAAGCCACCCGTTTTCCCCTCACCCAGGTGCCGCGCACGACCGGAGTGCCGTCGATGTCGCGGAAGCGGATGATGTCGCCGCGCAGGCCCGGTTCGAGGGCGCCGCGATCGGTGAGGCCGGTGGCACGGGCGGCGTTGCGGGTGACGGTGGCGATGCCGGCGGGGAGGTCGCTGCTCGCCCGTGCGAGCGCGATCGCGCCCATCAGGAGCGAGGCGGGAATGTAATCGGAGGAGATGATGTCGAGCAGGCCCGCCTGCGCAGCCTCCGCAGCAGAGACGTTGCCGGAATGCGAGCCGCCCCGGATCAGGTTCGGCCCGCCCATCATCACCGCGATGCCGTGGTCGCGGCAGGCTCGGGCGGCTTCGAGCGTGGTGGGGAATTCCGCGAGCCCCGCCCCATGGGCTGCGGAGGCCGCGACGTGTTCCACCGTCGTATCGTCATGGCTTGCGAGAATGGCGCCGAGCCGCGTCGCCCCCGCCACCGCCGCCGCCTCATGCGTCGCGCGCACGCGGTTCCCGAGAGCCTGACGCTCGCCGATATAGGTCTCGAAATCAGCCGGCGAGATGCCATGCTTGCCGATCAAATAGGTGCGCAGGCGGTCGAGATCGGCGAATTGCCGCTGGCCGGGCGTGTGATCCATCATGCTGACGATACCGACGCGGTCCTCGGGGGAGAATTCCGCGATCTCGTCGATGAGCGTGTCCGAGCAGATCTCGGCGCGCAGATGCAGGTAATGGCTGATGCGCAGCGCCTCGCGGGCGGCCATGTCGAGGATCTCGTTGGCCATGCGGCGCGCATAGGGTTTGTAGCCCGCGCGAATCTTCGGCGCCTTGTGCTCGGAGCCGATGCGCAGGGCATCGAAGACCGTTGTGATACCGACGCCCGCAAGCTCCGCATCATGGGCGATGATCGCGTTCAAATGCGGCCAGTCGACGCTGGGGCGCGGGGTCATGTGGCGCTCGAGATTGTCGGTATGCAATTCGATCAGCCCCGGCGAGACGCAATCGCCCTCGCAATCGATGGCCCCGGGCGCGGTGGACGGGCCGGAATCGATCGCCGCGATCATGCCGTCGCGGATGACGATGCTGCCGGTGATCACTTCATCGGGGAGGATCAGGCGGGCATTGCCGAGGATGGTTTCCTGAACGGGTTTCTGCACGGGGGATCTCCAGGGTGCGCTGTTATTCGCGCTTTGCGTCGTGCCGTTTTCGGCATTCGAGGGTGTATCGGTGATGGCGTCGAGAGCGGCGAGGAAGCGCGCCACACCGGTCGCGAGATCGGCATCGTTCCGGACGATATGCGCACCGGGCGGCGCGGGGAAGCGCCCGCGCGACAGCCGCGCCGCGATCTCGCCCGGAGATTCGCGCCCGCGTGCGGCGAGGCGTTGCGCGAGGATCTCGTCACGCGCGGTGATCAGCACCACGGCGAGCGCGGGATCATGCGCCTGCGCCGCCGCGAGTGCCGCGCGCGAGCCGTTGAAGATCACCGTCCGCCCCGCCTCGCGCGGTGCCAGCGCCGCATGCGGGATCGCGTAGGAGAGCCCGTGGGCCTGCCAGTGAAACGCGAATTCATCGCGCGCCAGACGCTGCGCGAATTCGGCCTCGTCCACCGCTTCGTGATCCTCGCCCCCGGCATCGGCGGGGCGGGTGATGACGCGGCGCACGCGCAGCAGATCGGGCCGCTGGCTGAGCGCTGCGTCGATCAGCGCATCCTTGCCGGCGCCGGACGGGCCGACCACGGCGACGAGGCGCCCTCTCGGAGATGCGCTGTCATCGCGGCCGTTGCTCATCGCGAATTCTCTTCCGCTGTGAAGGCGCCCACATCGATCTCCCGGTCGCAGACCCGGGCGCGCGCATCGGCATCGTGAAAGATCCCGAGAATCGCCGCGCCGCGCGCCTTCGCTTCCAAGATCAGCTCCAGCACCGTTTCGCGATTGGCCGGATCGAGGCTCGCCGTGGGTTCGTCGAGCAGAATGGCGGGCCAGTCATGCACGAAGCCGCGTGCGATATTGACCCGCTGCTGCTCGCCGCCGGAGAAAGTCGCGGGCGCGAGCTGCCACAGGGTCTGCGGGATGCGCAGGCGCTCCAGCAGCGCGCCGGCGCGCGCATGCGCCGTCCCGGCATCGATGCCGAGGCGACGGAGCGGTTCGGCGACCACCTCAATCGTCGGGACGCGCGGCAGGGCGCGCAGGAACTGGCTGACATGGCCGAGCGTCTCGCGGCGCAGGGCGAGGATGGCGCGCGGCTCGGTGGCATCGAGCACCGTCCCGCCGACGCGGATCACGCCGGTCTCGACCCGGTAATTGCCGTAGATCATCCGCATCAGCGTGGATTTTCCAGCCCCCGACGCCCCGGTCAAGGCGACGCATTCGCCCGGCGCCACATGCAGATCGGCCTCGCGCATCACGGAAAGGCGTGCGCCGCCCTGATTATGCAGGGTGAAGGATTTCGAGACGTGTTCGACGCGGATCATGCCTGATTCCTATACCTGCAGAACCGAACTGACGAGCAGTTGGGTATAGGCGTGTTGCGGGTCGTCGAGCACCTGGTCGGTCAGCCCGCTCTCGACCACGTATCCGCCCTGCATCACCATGAGCCTGTCGGCGAGGAGCCGCACCACGGCGAGATCATGCGTGACGATCACCGCCGAGAGGCCGAGATCGCGCACCAGCCCGCGCAGCAGATCGAGCAACCGCGCCTGCACGCTGACATCGAGCCCGCCCGTCGGCTCGTCCATGAAGACGAGGCGCGGGTTGTTGACGAGGCTGCGGGCGATCTGGAGGCGTTGCTGCATGCCGCCCGAGAAGGCGCGCGGCTTGTCGTCGATCCGGTCATGCGCGATCTCGACCCGCTCCAGCCAGTCGCGCGCGGATTCGCGGATGTCGCCGTAATGACGCTGCCCGCGCGCCATCAGCGGCTCGCCGACATTGCCGCCGGCGCTGACGCCCATGCGCAGGCCATCGCGTGGATTCTGATGAACGTAAGCCCATTCCTCCCGCGCGAGCCGCCGCCGCGCTGCTTCCGACAGCTGCGCGGGGCGATGCACCCCGCCATCGCGATCGCGGTAGAGGATCTGCCCGGCATCGCTTTCGAGATGACCGGCGAGGCAGGAGAGCAGCGTCGATTTTCCCGAGCCGCTCTCGCCCACGATCCCCATCACCTCGCCGGGCCAGAGCGTTAAGGATACCTCCGCACAGCCGATGCGGCTGCCGTAGCGTTTCGTCAGGCGATCGACTTCGAGGAGCGGCGCGTTCATCGCGGGGCCTCCGCGTCGGCATCCTCTTCGAACGGTGCAGCCATATGGCCGCGATGGCCGGCGGCGCGGCGCTCGCGGCAATAATCGGTATCCGAACAGACGAACATGCGCGATCCCGCATCGTCGGTGATCACCTCGTCGAGATAGCTGTCGCTCGCGCCGCAGAGCGCGCAGGGCTGGTCGGGCTTGGAAGCCTTGAACGGGTAATCCTCGAAATCGAGGCTCTCCACTCGCGTATAGGGCGGCAGCGCGTAGATGCGCTGTTCGCGCCCGGCGCCGAAGAGTTGCAGCGCGGGGCAGTCGCCGAGTTTGGGATTGTCGAATTTCGGGATCGGCGACGGATCCATCACATAGCGCCCTTCGACCTTGACCGGATAGGCGTAGGATTTCGCGATCTCGCCATGGCGGGCGATATCCTCGTAGAGCCGCACATGCATCAGCCCGTATTCCTCCAGCGCGTGCATCTTGCGCGTCTCCATCTCGCGCGGCTCGAGAAAGCGCAGAGGCTCGGGGATCGGCACCTGATAGACGAGGATCTGATCCTCGCGCAAAGGCACCTCCGGGATGCGATGGCGGGTCTGGATGATGCTGGCCTCCACCGTGCGCTCTGTCGTCGCGACATTCGCGACGCGGGCGAAGAAGGCGCGGATCGACACGGCGTTCGTCGTGTCATCCGCACCCTGGTCGATCACCTTCAGCGTATCCTCCGGCACGAGGCACGCCGCCGTCACCTGCACGCCGCCGGTGCCCCAGCCATAGGGCATCGGCATCTCCCTCGAAGCGAACGGCACCTGGTAGCCCGGTATCGCCACCGCCTTGATCAGCGCGCGGCGGATCATGCGTTTCGTCTGCTCGTCGAGATACGCGAAGTTGTAGTCGCTCATGCATCGCCTCCCACATGGGCGAGCGCCTCGGCCCGCAGCTTGCGGATCAGTTCGAGCTCGGCCTGGAAATCCACGTAATGCGGCAGCTTGATATGCTCCAGAAAGCCGCTCGCCTGGATGTTGTCGGCATGGGCGAGGACGAATTCCTCGTCCTGCGCCGGCGCGCCGGAATTCTCCTCGCCGAGTTCCTTCCAGCGCAGGGCGCGGTCGACCAGCGCCATCGAGATCGCCTTGCGCTCGCCGCGTCCGAAAACCAGCCCGTATCCGCGCGTGAACTGCGCCGCCTGCGTCTTCGAGCCGGTGAACTGGTTCACGCTCTCGCATTCGCTGACCGTGATCTCGCCGATTTCGATGGCAAAGCCGAGTTCCGGGATCTCCATTTCCACAGCGACGGCGCCGATGCGCAATTCGCCGACGAAGGGATGGTTGCGGCCATAGCCGCGCTGGGTCGAATAAGCCAGCGATAGCAGGAAACCCTCGTCGCCCCGCGCGAGCGCCTGAAGCCGCAGGGCGCGGTTCGCCGGAAGGGTGAGCGGGGCGCGGGTGAGATCGGGCGGGGCGGCCTCGCCTGACGCGGCGTTCTCGCGCTGGATCAGGTCCTCGCGGGCGAGGATATCGGCGACATGCGGGGTCTCGTCCGCCTGCGGTCCGGCTTCGCGCCGCGGGGCGGGAGTTGGCGCCGCGCCCTCTGCCGGACCCTCCGCCGCACCCTCAGCCATGAGGGCGAAGTCGAGCAGGCGGTGGGTATAGTCGAAGGTGGGGCCGAGCACCTGTCCGCCCGGTACGTCCTTGAAGATCGCGCTGACACGGCGCTCGCAGCGCATCGCGCCGGTCGCGATCGGGCGCGAGGTCCCGAAGCGGGGCAGGGTGGTGCGGTAGGCGCGGATCAGGAAGATCGCCTCGATGGTATCGCCGCGCGCCTGCTTGAGGGCGAGCGCGGCGAGATCGGGATCGTAGAGCGAGCCCTCCGCCATGACGCGATCGACGGCGAGCGCCATTTGCTCGCGGATCTGCGCGATGCTGATTTCCGGGATCGTGATATCCCCGCGCCGCTCGCGGGCGAGCCAGTCATGCGCTGCGGCGATCGCCCGTTCGCCGCCTTTCACCGCTACATACATCAGCCGGCCTCCACACGTGTCGTGCGCGGCAGGGCCGCGATCGTGTCGCCGCTCGTGAAGATGAAATCGAGCCCGCGCGGAAAATGCCGCGCATTGGTGGCAAAGGCCGCGATCTCCGGCAGCGACAGATGCGCATGGCTGCGGATGCCGGGCCCGGTGAGCCGCGCGCCGGTATCTGACAGAGCCGGCATCTCGACGATCAGCGTGGCCGAGCGGTCGGGATATTCGTCGGTACCCGGCGAATAATTGTCGAGCGGGCCGAGCGCCGCCCAGTCGCCGACGGCGAAGACGGCAACCTCGCGATCAGCGATCGGCGCGCCTGTGTGAAAGCGCAGATAATCGCGGATCGCCGCGCTGTCGCAGGCACCGGCGAGGTGGAGGGGCGTGGTGTCGTCGGCGAGCGTCAGGAGCACCGAAGCCGCGGCAACGGAGAGGCCGGGGGGCGGGTTCACGCCACCGATCCGCGCGATTCGCCCCGGGCGCGCCATGGCCTGGAGCACCTCGCGAAAGACCCGCGCGGCGTCGATGGCGGGGTCGGCGAAGCCGCCTGCGAGTGCGTCGGCATCCATCGTCATTCTCCGCGTACCATGGTGAAGAACGCGACCTGCGTCGCCGCCGCCTGCGATGCCCGCGCGGCCCGCATGCCGGCCTCTTCGGAAGCGAGAGGCTGGATGATCGCCGCATCGACACGTGCCGCGAGGGGGCCGGCCATCAGCGCGTCGACCAGTGCCGCGATGCGCGCTTTTTCGTGATCGCGCCCCTGCACATAGGCATGGCCGATCGTCCCGCAGGGCAGGCGCAGGGAGGCACGCGTGACCGTCATCTCGCCGAGATTGAACGGATCGCCGATCGCTCCGGCGCGCCCGCGCACCATCACCATGCCGGTCTCGGGGCGGCGCAGCCAGGTGATGGCAGCCTCGTCGCAGGCTGCGTCACCTTCGTTGAAGGCCCGCCACAAGGCCGCGAGCGCGCCGGGGCGGCTGCGGGCGAGAAGGCCCATCCATTGCTTGCGTTCATGCGGATCCGGGGCGGCGTTCATGAGACCTCGTTTCAGGCTCTCGACAACTAGACAACCATACAAGTAGACAAATATCCCGGAATCACCCTTCCCGCAAGCGCCGCAATATGAAATTTTCACGACATGGATGAGACAGGGAATCAGGCCGCGCTCTGGGCCAGCATTCGCGATACGCTCGAAGCGGATCTCGCCGCCGGGCTCTACGCGCCCGGCGACAAGCTGCCCAGCGAATCGCAGCTCGCGGTGCGTTTCTGCGCCAACCGCCATACCGTGCGCCGGGCGCTCGCGGCTCTCGCGGAAGCCGGGATCGTGCATGCCCGGCGCGGTGCGGGCGTGTTCGTGACGGCGCGCCCGACGCGCTATCCGATCGGGCGGCGCACGCGCTTCCACCAGAACCTGCATGCGGCGGGAATGCATCCCGAGAAGCGCCATGTGCGGCTAGAAACGCGCCCGGCGGATCCGCGCGAGGCGCAGGCGCTCGGTCTCGGCCCCGGCGCGCCGGTGCATGTCTGGGAGGGGGTGAGCGTCGCGGACGGGACGCCGATCGCTTTGTTTCGCTCGGTCTTCTGCGCGACCCGCTTCCCCGGCCTGAAGGAAGCGCTCGCGCAGACGCATTCGGTGACGGCGGCGCTCGCGCAATGTGGCCTCGCTGATTACACGCGGCGCGATACGCGGGTTTCGGTCACCATCGCCGATGCGATCAAGGCGCGGCATCTGCTCATGAAACCGGGGGCGCCGCTCCTGCGGACCGTCGGTGTCAATATCGATGCAGAGGGCCGGCCGGTCGAATACGGGCGGACATGGTTTGCGGGCGACCGGGTCGAACTCGTCGTCGCGGATGAGGGGGCGCCGGACGGATCACCGGAGTGACGGCCTCGGGACGGGCGCGTTGATTCCTGGTGCGTCCCCGCCGCTCAGTTCTTTCCCGACGTGTTGTTGCCGCTCCACGGGCCGTTATTGCTCCACGGCGTGGGTGCGGAATTGCCGTCCCCGCCCGATCCGGAACCGGGCATGCCGGGCAGCCCGCCCCAGGGCGTGGGCGGGAAGGGGGGACGGTTGCGCCCGCCCTGGTCGCCGCCGCTCTCCGCCGCTTGCTCCTGCGCGGCCTTCTCCCGCGCTGCTTTTTCCTGTGCCAGCAATTCCGCCGCGCTGGGCCGCAGGGTGAGCTTCTCCGGTGGCGGGCGACGCCCTCCCGCATGACGCTCCAGAGCCGCGACGCGATCCTCGATCGAGGGGTGGGTGGCGAGGAGGGCCGTGAAGCCGGTGCGCGGATTCTCGATGCACATTTCCATGACGCTCGACGGCGTCTTGCGCATCTCCGCGCGTCCGGAAATCTTGAGCAGCGCCGAGATCATCGCATCCGGGCGCTTGGTGAGTTCGACCGCGCCCGCATCGGCGAGATATTCGCGCGAGCGCGACAGCGCGAAGCGGATCACCAGCGAGAGCAGCCAGGCGACGAGTACGATCATCACCGCGACCAGCAGCGCGATCGCCGCGCCACCACCGGCGCGTCCGCCACCTCGCCCGCCGCCGCCGCGCCTCATGCCCCCGGTCATGATCCGCATGCGTCCACCATAGCGCAGCGACCGAAACAGCATTTCTCCGGCGAAGGAGACGACACCGGCGATGATCACCGCGATCACCATCATCCGGACGTCCTCGTTGCGGATATGGGTGAGCTCGTGGGCGATCACGGCCTCGATCTCGTCATCCTCCAGCCGCTCGACGAGGCCGCGCGTGAGAGTGATCGTGTATTGCTTGTCGTCGAGCCCGGAGGCGAAGGCGTTGAGCGCGTCCGTCTCCATGATCTTGAGCTTGGGCGTGGTCATGCCGCGCGAGATGCACAGGTTCTCCAGCATCCGGTAGAGGCGCGGATCGTCCTGACGGCTGATCTCGTGCGCGCCCGTGACGGCGTCGATCAGCTTCTGATGGCCGAAATAGGCGAAGATTATCCAGGCGAGCACCGCGATCGTCGCGATCGGCGCGGCATAGAGCATGTCGCCATAGGCGCCGTGCAGATTGGTCGCGAGCGTGTCGAACTGCCCTTCGCCCATGCCGCGAAAGGCCAGCGCCCCGGCGAAGACGACCATATAGACGAGGAAGAACAGGCCCAGAAGCAGGGCGATCGAGCGGCGCCGGTTGGCCTGGATATGCGAATAGAGACCGAATGCGGGCAACACCGCGTCATCCTCCGGCGCCGTCTCGGGGCTGCGCGGGCGGTCGGGCCCGCGCGTGAATCACGAATGGCGCGTCAGAATTTCACTTCCGGCGCGGTCTGAAGCGTCTCGCGTTTGGCTTCGCCGATATCGAAATATTCGCGCGCGGTGAAGCCGAGCGAGCGGGCGAACAGCACCGCCGGGAAGGATTCGATCGCGGCATTGAATTCCGCCACGGCATTGTTGAAGAAGCGCCGCGCGGCGGCGAGCTTGTCCTCGACATTGGACAATTCGCTCTGCAGTGCGAGGAAGTTCTGATTGGCCTTCAGATCGGGATAGGCCTCGGCCAGGGCGAACAGGCGGCCCAGCGTGGCGTTGAGGATGTTCTCCGCCTGCGCCTGATCCGCCGGACCATGGGCGCTCGCAGCCGCGTTGCGCGCCTTGACCACCGCGTCGAGCGTCTCTTTCTCGTGCGCGGCATAGCCCTTCACCGTCTCCACCAGATTGGGGATCAGATCGTGACGCTGACGCAGCTGCACGTCGATATCGGCGAAGGCCTGTGTGGTGCGCTGGCGCATGGCGACGAGGCCGTTATAGATGACGATCGCCCAGACCAGCAGCGCGACGACGATCGCCAGCAATACCCATTCCATGAGCGCAGGCTCCTTCTTCCCGGTCGCGCCCCGTGGCAGGACGCGAACCTCTCGACGGTGATTTGCGCAGCACTTTGCGCCATGAGCGCGCGCGTGGCAAATCCGCGCGCAAGACTATCATGGAGACGTGACGCTCCGGTAAATCCCGACCCGGATTTCAGCGGCTCAGAGCTTGCGAGTCCAGAATTGCAGGGGTTTGCGGGTCTCGCCCCGATCGCCGATATCCTTCCACGAAAAATGCGCGATCACGCCCGGCAGTTCTTCGTAGCCGCGGCTGCGCCAGAACGGGTCGAGCGGGCGGTAATCCGCCGGGCGGGAAGGGTGGTCATCAGGGCGGATCACGGAGCAGAATGCGCTGTGGCGAAAGCCGTGGGTGCGGGCGTGATCCTCGCGCAGATCGAAGAAGCGATGCCCGATGCCCCGTCCGCGCCATTGCGGCAGAAGCACCGATTCGGCGCAATAGAACACATCGTCGAGTTCGTACCCGCTGCCCGCGAAGGCCTGCGCGAAATCATCGGCGTGATCGGAAAGCGGCGTGCCCGTCGCCGCGCCCACCAGCTCATCGCCGTCGAAGGCGCCGACGAGCACCGCACGCGGGCTCTGCCGGTAGCTCTCCAGATAGCGCCGCTCATAGGCGAGGTCGCCGTCATAGAGATAGGGAAAGGCCGAGAACACGTCGATGCGCAGCCGTGCCACAGCATCGAGCGCCGCGTCGAGGGCCTTACCGGTCAGGACTTCCACACGCATGATCTCGCTCCCGAACCTGCTTGAGCGAGGGGAGATGGCACGGGCGGGCGCGAGGGGCAAGATCGGTGCTTGCGCGCCGGCACTTGCGCGCGTCTCGCATGCGTAATCCTCCCGATATTAATATTAGATATTTCTAATATACCGGCTCCACATTCCGGTGATTACCGATCACCGCGCGCCCGTCACCGCGCATCTGTGGCTGTCCATGACAGCAAGGAGCACGACCATGTCAGACACCGCCCGGCCCCAGGCCGCTCCCTATACGCCGCAATATTTCCTCGCCGCGCTCGGTGCCGGCGGGCTCGCGGTGAGTTTCTTCATGTATCTTCTCTGGATGACCCCGCATGCCGGGGCGCCGATCCCGCATTTCGCATCGCTGAGCGCCGATTTCGCGCAGGCCGGTCTCGCCTTGCAGGCGCTGATGGTCGTGGCGATCGCGGGGATCGCATTCTTTGCGATCTGGCATGTGCGGCTGATGTTCTGGAATCTCGGGCGCTACGCCGCATGGACCCGCACGCCCGCCTTCGCGCGGTTCCGCGAGGGCAACATGGAGAGCCAGCTGATGGCGCTGCCGCTTGCGCTCGCGATGAGCGTGAACGTCGCCTTCGTCGCCGGCGCGGTCTTCGTGCCGGGCCTGTGGGGGATCCGCGAGGTCCTTTTCCCGCTCGCGCTGACGGCATTTGCCGGGATCGGCATTCTCGCCTTCCGGATCTATCTCGCCTTCATCTCCCGCGTCCTCGTCGAGGGTGGTTATGAATGCGCCAAGAGCAACAATCTCGGCCAGATGATCGCGGTCTTCGCCTTCGCCATGATCGGTGTCGGCTTCTCCGCCTCCGCCGCGATGAGCGCCGTGCCGGCCACCGCCGCGATCGGCTTCGTGGGCGCCGCCTTCTTCCTCGCCACGGCGATCGTGCTCGGTGCGATCAAGCTGGTGCTCGGTTTCCGTGCGATGATGGAATTCCGCGCCGGTGCGGAGACGACGCCGACGCTCTGGATCGTGATCCCGTTCCTCACGGTGATCGGTATCGGCATCTATCGCCTCAAGATGAGCCTCGCGCATCAGTTCGGCGTGCCGGTCAGCGACGGCGAGATATTCGCCCTGCTCTCGGCCTTCCTCGGCATCCAGTTGCTCTTCGGCCTGATCGGCTGGGCGGTGATGCGGCGCGTCGGTTACTTCGGACGCTGGGTCAACGGGCCGGAGAAGTCGCCCGGCGCTTTCGCCCTGGTCTGCCCCGGCGTCGCCCTGTTCGTCTTCGGCAATTTCATGATCAATCCCGGTCTCGTCGGGATCGGCGTCGTGGCCCCGTTCTCGCTCGCTTACGGGGTGCTCTACCTGCCGCTCGTCGCCGTGCAACTCGCCACGATCTGGCTTTTCGTGAAGCTCACGCGCAAGCTGATCGCAGACGATGTCGGCGCCGGTGACCGCGCGGCGGCGCAGGCGGAACGGCTCCCGGCGGGGCAGGCGGCCTGAGCCCGACGGGAGCGACCAGCGAAGAATGAGGGCGCCGGCGGAGCGGATCCGCCGGCGCTTTCGCAATTCAAACCTTCGTCTTGTCGCCCATCAGCGTCGAGAGGATGATGAAGATGCCGACCGCGATCAGGATCATGGGGCCGAAGCGGATATCGGCGCCGGTCGCGATCAGCATGCCGCCGATCAGGGCGGTCGCGCCGGCCATCACCCAGAACAGATCGTAGCGATGGCCGGATCGGCGCCGCGCGAGTTGCTCGATGAGCAGGATGACGCCCATCCCAGCGAGCGCGAGCCCCCAGCCGAGACCGGCCCAGAGCGCGATGCCGAGCCAGATCGCGACGGCGCCGCCCGCGAGCGCGGAGAGCTTGGCAAGGATGCGTTTCTTCTGCCGGCGCGCGCGCCGCGCTGCTGCATCTTCCTGATCGAGCGGGGCACCCGCCTGCATCCCGCGATGCGATTCGTGATCTTCCGACATGGGAAACTCCTGAGGGCGGCAGCCTGCAACGACGGGCAACCCGTTTCAACCCATGGATTAACCCGCTGTTAGGGTTAATCAATTATTGCCGGAAGAGATTGCGGATTCGGGTATGGAGACCGGCATGAAGACCGATTTGAACGCGCACGGGACCCGTTTCACGGCGCCTTTCGTCTCGCGCATGACGGGCCGGTCGGCAGCGCGCCTGTGCGCCGTGGCGCTGATCGCGCTCACCACCGCCGCCTGTTTCAACCGCTCCCCCACGACCACGGGATCGATCGATCCGCGCGCCACGACACAGATGAGCGAGAACGATCTGCGCGGTCATGCGCAGGCACTCGGCGAGCGCCATGCGCGCCATCCCGACGATGTGCGCGTCGCGATCGCCTATGCGAGCGTGTTGCGGCGGCTCGATCAGCGCGCCCAGGCGGTCGCGGTGCTCCAGGCCGCCTCGATCCGCACCCCCGACAACATGGATCTGCTCGGCGCCTATGGCCGCGCGCTCGCCGATGTCGGGCGTTTCGAAGAGGCCGACAAGGTGCTCGCGCGCGCCCACCTTCCCGAGCGCCCGGATTGGCGCATCCTCTCGGCGCAGGGGACCGTCGCGGACCAGCTCGGCGACCACGCGCGCGCGCGCGGCTATTACCAGGCCGCCCTGCGCATCCAGCCGGACGAACCCTCGATCCTCTCCAATTACGGGCTCTCGCTCGCGCTCGGCAACGAATTGCCCCGCGCCGAGAGCAAGTTGCGGCGCGCTGCGGCGCATCCGGGGGCCGACCAGCGCGTGCGCCAGAATCTCGCGCTCGTGCTCGGCCTGAGCGGCAAGTTCGATGAGGCGGAAAAGGTGCTCGCGCAGGATCTGCCGCGCGAGGAGGTGGCCGAATCGATGAAGTCGATCCGGGCGATGATGAGCGAACGCAACAGCTGGGCCGCGATCCGCGACGCGGAGAAGGACGGCTGAAGCGGCGGGATTTGCCGGTTGCGGATCAGTGCCGCGTGATCATCCCCGCCGCCTCGAGCTCACCATGGTCGGGATACCACATCGGCGCGCGCGGCAGGTCGGCGAGTTTGGCCACGAAATCCTCCGAGATCGATTGCGCGCGGTAGATGGCGAGATCCCGCTGCATTTCCGCGCGGGGATCGATCATGCCGTAATGGCGATCCGTATCGATGGCATAGCCGTGCATGCCGAGCCGCGCCGCCGGAGCCAGTGAGCGCGCCGCGCCACCCGCGAAGATCAGTGCACAGGCGGAGGCGCAATGCCCTTCCACATGCGTGGCGATCCCGTTCGCGCGCAGGACGGTGACGACGCCACGCGCCTCGGCGACGTATCCGCCATTGCTTTCGAGGGTCATCCGTTTGATCCCGGGATGATCGGCGACGAGGGCGCGCAGGGCCGCAGTGAGGCCGAAATCGACCCGTCCGGAGAAGGCGAAGGCGCTCCCGTCTTCACTGATGCCGAGGGTGAATTGCGGCGGCGGCGGGATGCGGACCGGCGGCGGCAGCACATCCGTGCGCATCATGCCGACACCCACCAGGGCGAGCACGCCGAGGGCGAGGCCGAGAAGGCCGCGCAGGACGTAGATGTCGACCGGGCGATCATGATGCATCCGCACAGGATGCGCTCAAATATCGAGGCCTGCCAGTGACCGATGGTAGCAGTTCCGTGCCCTCGCATGACCTCCCCGGCTCGCATGACCACCCCCGATACGCATGATTGGCTCGGACATGCGAACGGCGCCGCCAGGGTTTCCGGCGGCGCCGTCCGTCGTGAGGGCGTATGTATCGGGAGCGTCTACGCTTCCGGCTACCCGCGCGGTTCGGCCATCAGGCCCTTGATCAGCGCGTAGCAGGCCAGCAGCAGCACGATCGCGAAGGGCAGGCCCGTCGAGACCGAGGCGGCCTGTAGCGCCGCGAGCCCGCCGCCGATCAGCAGCACCGCCGCGACCAGCCCCTCGAAGATCACCCAGAACACGCGCTGGCTGACCGGCGCGTTGATCTTGCCGCCGGCGGTGATCGTGTCGATCACGAGGCTGCCGGAATCCGACGAGGTGACGAAGAACACGATCACGAGGACGATCGCCATGGTCGAGGTGATCGCCGCGAGCGGCAGATCCGACAGCATGCCGAACAGCGACAGGGTGTCGTTATAGGTGGCGATGACGAAGCCGTAGACCGCGCTGTCGTCGACGAGGGTAATCACCTGATGGATGCCCGTGCCGCCGAATACCGTCATCCACAGTGCGGAGACGAGGGTCGGGATGAGCAGCACGCAGGTGATGAACTCGCGCACCGTCCGGCCACGGCTGACGCGGGCGATGAACATGCCGACGAAGGGCGACCAGCTGATCCACCAGGCCCAGTAGAACGCCGTCCAGCCCTGACGATAGCCGTCATCGTCGCGCCCGATCGGATTGGACAGGGCGACGATGTCGGAGAGATAGGCGCCGATATTGCCGAAGAACTGCGTCACCAGCGTCATCGTCGGACCGACGGCGAGGATGAAGAACAGCAACACGGCAGCCAGCACCATGTTGATCTCGGAGAGCTTCTTGACGCCGCCGTCGAGGCCCCGCAGCACCGAGATCAGCGCCAGCATCGTGATGATTGCGATCAGCACGACCGCAGCCGTGATGCTGCCCTCCATGGCCTCGATCCCGAAGACGAAACCGATACCGGACGCGGCCTGCTGCGCGCCGAGACCCAGCGAGGTCGCGAGACCGAACAGCGTGGCGAAGACGGCCAGGATGTCGATGACGTGGCCGGGCCAGCCCCAGATGCGCTCGCCGAAGATCGGGTAGAAGATCGAACGCACGGTCAGCGGCAGGCCTTTGTTATAGGCGAAGAGGGCCAGCGACAGGGCGACGATGGCATAGATCGCCCAGGGGTGCAGGCCCCAATGGTAGATCGTCGCGGCCATGGCGGTGAGGCGCGCGGCCTCGACGGTGGCCGGATCAGCCAGTTCGCCGTCGACGATGCCGATATCGCGACTGAGCGGCTGGTCACCCCAGGGTGTGCCGAAATAATAGACCGGCTCCAGCACGCCGAAGAACATCAGCCCGATGCCCATGCCTGCGGCGAACAGCATCGCGAACCAGCCGGCATAGCTGTAGTCGGGCGTCGCATCCGCCCCGCCGATGCGCACCTTGCCGAGCGGCGAGACGAGGATGCCGAGGCAGACCAGCACGAAGATGTTGCCGGCCAGGATGAAGAACCAGTCGAAATTCCCGGTTAGGAAACCGCGTATGGCGAGGAAGAACTCGGCGGAGGTTTCACCCCCGACCGCGAGCACGATCGCGACGAAGGCGATGACGACGGCCGCCGAGAAGGCGAAGACCGGGTTGTGGATGTCGAGACCGAGCGGACCGATCTGCGGGGTGATGTTATCCTGCCCGATCTCGTAATCCGTCTCGATAACGTCGGACGGACCTTCGGGCTCGGGCAGGGCCTCGGTTTCAGGCTCTGCATCGGCCCCTTGATCGGTTTTGTTTTCGTTGGTCATGATGTTCACGTTCCCATTGAGTGTTCGGTCGAAGCTCGCGCCTCAGCGCACCACGAAGACCGATGAGCCCGAATGCTCGGCGACCCAGCCGCCATGCGAGGGCCAGATATAGTCGGTGACATTCGGCGGATGGCTGGCCATGACGACGAGATCGGCGCCCGTATCGTCGATGGCCTGCTTCAGAATCCGGTTGATGTCGATCGTCGGATCCGTCGCGCTATAGGCGCGGGTCGTGGCGGTGATGCCGTGCTCGCTCGCCTGCTGATTGCCGAAGGCTTCCAGCTTGAGCGCAAATTCCTTCGGATTATGCGCCACCTGCGACGGCGCCTCCGGCGTGACACCGACATAGCAGACCGGCGCAGCATAATGGCGCGAGAGGTCTGCCGCCGTTCGCAGCGCCTTGCCGAGCTGATCGATGTGGGTCAGATCGACAGGAACGAGTATCTGCTTGTACATCGCGTCCCTCCTGATGATGGGGCTCGTCGCGTGGAACCCAGCAGGCAGACGCTAACAGGCATTGCGCAGCTTGTAACCCTCCTCGGTCGTTGCAATGCACATGATGAACTATGATTGTCGTGGACAACAACGATCGGAAGCAGCGCATCAGCGCCGATTCTCGTCGGTGGCGACGCTATTGATTATTGCAATACGAGCGGAATATCACGCGTGCTCGCGCGACCTCTCACGGCTGGCCGGGGCGGGGCGGCGCCCGGCGCTGCGCCCGGTGATCAGCCAGTAGACGAAGCCCGCCACGGCGCCGGTGACGAAGAGCAGGGCGGTGATGCGCCATTCGGCTTCGAGCGCCGGCGTCTCGACATAGCCGCCGCGCATCAACCAGGGGATCGCGGCGGTGATGAGCCCGGTGACGAAGCCGTAATAGATAAGGGATCGCGTGCCCGTCACCTCGCCGCAGATCGCGACGAAACTCACCGGGATCACGAGGACCACCATCGAGATGAAGGCGAAGCCGAGCGCGAATTCGGCGAAGACGACATCGGGCTGGCCGTTGCTCATCGCTTCGGAGAAGAGCAGATCGAACACGGCGGTGCCGATCATCACGACGAGATCCTGCGCCGCGGGTTCGCTGAAGATGCCGAGCCCGAGCGTCAGCGCGCCGGCGGGTATGGCGAAGATCAGGCCCAGGATGAGCAGGATCAGGCGTCCGAGAAACCGCAAGTGACCTCCAAACGGCGCAAACGCCGCGTCATTCCGCCTCGCTACCGAGCGCATAGACGCCCTCGGCACCGATTCCCGCTTCGAGCATCATCCGGGTGCGCGCGCGCAGCTTCTCCGTCTCGCTCTTGAGCTGGCCGCAGGCGGCGAGGATGTCGCGACCACGCGGCGTGCGCACCGGCGAGGCATAGCCCGCGCGATAGACGATCTCGGAGAATTCCTCGATCCTCTCCCAGTCCGAGCATTCATACTGCGAGCCGGGCCACGGATTGAACGGGATCAGGTTGATCTTGGCCGGGATGCCCTTGAGCAGGCGCACAAGTTCGCGCGCATCCGCGTTCGAATCGTTCACGCCCTTGAGCATCACGTATTCGAAGGTGATGCGCCGCGCATTGGACAGGCCGGGATAGTCGCGGCAGGCCTGCATCAGATCGGCGATGGGGTATTTTTTGTTGATCGGCACCAGCGTGTTGCGCAGATCGTCGCGCACGGCGTGCAGCGAGATCGCGAGCATCGTATTGGCTTCCTCGCCGAGCCGCCCGATCTGCGGCACCACCCCCGAGGTCGAGACGGTGATGCGCCGGCGCGACAGGCCGAGGCCTTCGTTGTCGCTCAGCACCTTGATCGCGGCGATGACGTTGTCGGTGTTGTAGAGCGGCTCGCCCATCCCCATGAAGACGATATTGGTGACGTAGCGGCCCCCGTCGCCGGGCACGAAGGCGCCCTCCGGCGGATCGCGATCCGGCCAGTCGCCGAGGCAGTCACGGGCGACGACGAGTTGGGCTGCAATCTCGGCGGAGGTGAGGTTGCGCACGAGCTTCTGCGTGCCGGTATGGCAGAACGAGCAGGTCAGGGTGCAACCGACCTGGCTCGAGACGCACAGCGTGCCGCGATCGGTTTCGGGAATGTAGACGCATTCGATCTCCGCGCCCTTGTCGAACGGGCCGGTGGAGGGCATGCGCATCAGCCATTTGCGGGTGCCGTCCTTCGAGACCTGCTCGGAGATCACCTCCGGGCGCGCGAGCGTGTAATGCGCCGCGAGCTTCTCGCGCAGGGCCTTGCCGACATTGGTCATCTGCGAAAAATCGTCGATGCCGCGAAAGTAGATCCAGTGCCAGAGCTGGGCCACGCGCATGCGCTGTTCGCGCGCGCTCACGCCGATGGCTTCGAGCCGTTCGGCGAGTTCCTCGCGGGTGAGGCCGACGAGGGAGGGCTGCGTCGGCTGGGCGCCGGGCGCCATGGGGACCTGCGCGGTCTTTTCGATCGCCCCGGCTGCCGGGGCCGCGACCTTGCGATTGGCGATGTCGAGCACCGTCGCCATGATGGATGAACCTCGTCTCGTCTGATTTCGCCCCCCGTATAACCGAAATCGGGCACGAACGTGAGCCCCAATTTAACGCGGCATCGACGGGGTTGGTTCAGTCGCTCTCGGCCCGGTCGCTTTCGGCTCAGTCGCTCTCGGCAATGACGAGATCATCACGATGGATCATGGTGTCGCGCCCGCTATAGCCGAGCAGGTCCGGGATCTCGGCGCTGCGCCGCCCGGCGATGCGCGCGGCATCGCCGTGATCGAAGGCGACGAGCCCGCGCCCGATCAGGCGGCCACCCGGATCGCAGATCCGCACCGCATCGCCGCGCGCGAACTCGCCCTCGACGCGGGCCACCCCCACCGGAAGAAGGCTCGCACCCTTGCGCAGGGCCTGCGCCGCGCCGGCATCCACATGCAACGTGCCGCGCGATTCGAGGCTGCCGCCGATCCAGGCCTTCCGCGCGCTGGTGGGCGTCGCGGCGGTGAGGAACCACGAGCAGCGCGCGCCTTCCGCGATACGCGCGAGCGGGTTCTTCACGCGTCCGTCGGCGATGATCATATGGGCACCGGCCTGTGTCGCGATCTTGGCGGCCTCGATCTTGGTGCGCATGCCGCCGCGCGAGAGTTCCGACGCGGCGCCGCCCGCCATCGCCTCGATCTCCGGCGTGATCCGTGCGATCTCGGGCAGGTGCTTCGCCTGCGGGTCGAGGCCGGGCGGAGCGGTATAGAGCCCGTCGACATCGGAAAAGAGCACGAGCAGATCCGCCCCGATCATGGCCGCGACGCGGGCGGCGAGGCGATCGTTGTCGCCGTAGCGGATTTCGTTTGTCGCGACGGTGTCGTTCTCGTTGACGACGGGCACCGCGCGCAGTTCGAGCAGCTTGGCGATGGTCGCACGCGCATTGAGATAGCGCCGCCGCTCCTCCGTATCGGAGAAGGTGACGAGGATTTGCCCCGCATTCACCCCGTGATGGGCGAGCATCTCGGCCCAGACCCGCGCGAGCGCGATCTGCCCCGCCGCTGCCGCAGCCTGGCTCTCCTCGAGGCGCAGCGTACCGGCCGGCAAGCCGAGGACGGTGCGACCGAGCGCGATCGCGCCGGAAGAGACGACGAGCACTTCGTTGCCGCGCGCATGCAGATCGGCGATATCCTCCGCGAGCGAGGCCAGCCAGGCGGCGTTGAGCCGACCGCGCGCGTGATCGACGAGCAGGGCGGAGCCCACCTTGATGACGACGCGGCGAAACTGGTCGAGGGAAGGTGTCATCGCAGGTTTCCGGGCGCGTGATGCAGTGCCGGAGGCTTTGCCACCTTTTGGTGGTCGGTGGCAAGATTTCCTCACCAAGGACGCGCCGATGTGGGATTCCGGACGGACGGGCAGCGGAGCACCTGTTGCGGATTATCGTGAGAGGCATATAATGTTACTACAATAATTGACGCGGCTGGCGCCGCCGTAATGTTCGAGCGCGCTTGCAAATCGAGAGAACAGAAAGCCTATGCCCCCCGATTTCGATGACGACGCACCGGATCTGTCTGCGACGGAATGGCAGAAGAAGTTCGGCGCGGCAAAGCTGCAGCGGGGGCGCCCGAAAGCCGCGCGGACCAAGGTGAGCACCACGATCCGGCTCAGTCCGGAAGTGCTCGAACATTTCCGGGCCGCTGGCCCCGGCTGGCAGAGCCGCATCGACGAGACGCTACGCAAGGCCGTCGGCCTCGATCGCTGACCCGGCTTCAGAAAAAACTCTGCGGATCGATATCGACCTGCACGCGGATATCGCCACGCGGCTTGGGTGCGCTCGCGAGCCAGTCGCGGATATAGCTCTGGAGGTCGAATTCGCGGGCGCTCTTGAGCAGCAGCCGGTAGCGATAACGGCCCCGGATCAGAATGATCGGCGCTTCCGCCGGGCCGAGCAGGGTGAGGCGAGGATCGCGCACATCCATGGCATGGGCCGCGCGGGCGAGGGCGCGGGCATGCGCCTCGGCTTCCTCGCGCTTTCGCGACGAGATGATCAGCGAGGCGAGGCGCCCGAAGGGCGGCAGGCCGGCGAGGCGGCGGTTCGCGGTCTCCTGCGCGTAGAATCGCTCGGCATCGCCGGAGATCAGCCCGGCGATGACCGGGTGCTCGGGCTGATAGGTCTGGACCAGCGCCCGCCCGGCTTTCTCGCCGCGCCCGGCCCGCCCGGTCACCTGTTGCAGGAGCTGGAACGTGCGCTCCGCCGCACGCGGATCCCCCGAGGAGAGCCCGATATCGGCATCGACGACGCCGACCAGCGTCATGCCGGGGAAGTTGTGCCCCTTGGCGACGAGCTGCGTGCCGATGACGATGTCGCATTTCCCCTCGGCGATATCGGCGAGCTCGCGCCGCATGCGCTCGGTGCCGCCGGGAAAATCGCTCGATAGCGTAATGGCGCGCTTGCCCGGAAAACGCGTGGCGACCTCTTCCGCGATGCGCTCCACGCCCGGCCCGCAGGCGGCGAGCGCATCCACCGTGCCGCAGGCCTCGCAGGCATCGGGGCGGCGCGCGACATGGCCGCAATGATGGCAGACGAGGGCGCGGCGGAAGCGGTGATCGACGAGCCAGGCCGAGCAATTGGGGCATTCGTAGCGATGCCCGCAGGCGCGGCACAGTGTGAGCGGGGCATAGCCGCGCCGGTTGAGGAATATCAGCGCCTGCTCGCCGCGCGCCATGGTCTCCTCGATGGCGGTGGCGAGCGGCTGCGAGATCCAGCTTTCGCCCTCGGGCTTTGCTCCGCGCAGATCCACCGCCTCGATCGCCGGCAGCGTACGCCCGCCATAGCGCTCTGGCAGGACGAGATGGCGGTAGCGCTCCTGAGCGGCGTTGACGCGGGTCTCGATGGTGGGGGTGGCGGAGGCGAGCACGACCGGGCAGCCCTCGATGCGCCCGCGCACCACCGCCATGTCGCGGGCGTGATAATGCACCCCGTCTTCCTGTTTGTAGGCGGCCTCGTGCTCTTCATCGACGACGATCAGCCCGAGATCGGCATAGGGCAGGAACAAAGCCGAGCGCGCGCCGGCGACGACCCGTACCGAACCGTTGGCGAGCCCGGCATAGAGCTTCTCGCGCTTGCGCCCGGTGACACCGGAATGCCAGACGGCGGGCTGTACGCCGAAGCGCCGCGCGAAGCGGTCGAGAAATTGCGCGGTGAGCGCGATCTCGGGCACGAGGATCAGGCTCTGCCGGCCCGCGCGCAGGCTCGCAGCCACCGCTTCGAAATAGACCTCCGTCTTGCCCGAACCGGTGACCCCTTCGAGCAGGAAGGCGCCGTCATCATGAGCGGTGACCGCCTCGCTGACGGAACGCGCGGCGGCCTCCTGGGCGGGGCCGAGCCGCGTGACCGCATGATCGGGATCAGGCGGGGGAAACGGGTCTTCCTGCGGCATGATACAGGTTTCGAGCGTGCCCTCGTCGACGAGCCCGTCGATCACGCCGGCGCTGACGCCTGCGGCGCGGGCGAGATCGCTCTTGGCATAGAGAAGCCCGCCCTCGGCGGCGGCGATCACGCGGGTGCGCGCGGGGGTCATGCGTCGGGGCGGCGGGCCGGCGAGGCGTATGCCGACGCGAATCGCTTCGCCGCGCTCCTCGTCGGGGCGTTTGAGCGCCATGGCGAGGACCGAGCCGCGCGGCGCGAGCGTCCAGCGGGCGACCCAGTCGAGGAACTTGCGCAAATTGTCGGAGAAGACCGGCCCGCCGGCCGGTTCGATCACCTGCTTGAGATTGCCCGGATCGCCGGTGCGCAGGGCCCAGACCACGCCGATCGCCTCGCGACGCGACCCGAAGGGCACGCGCACCTGCTCGCCGGCGGAGAGCTCCATCCCCGCAGGCACCGCGTAGCTATAGGCCGTATCGAGGGCGAGCGGGATGATCACGTCGGCGACGCGCCGTGTGGGCGTGCCCGGCGCAATCGGATCCGTCGTGATCGGCGAAACGGTGGTCATCGACGCAGTGATGCCACCGTCGCGCTCTCTCGCCAACAGGGATTTACCCTCCCGTGGCGTCAGCGCCTATCACGCTCAGCATTCCGCCCGGCCGCAGGAGCGGACATTGGCGATGGCGAGGCCGAGGCGTTCGGGGCCGACGGCGCCGGAAATCACGGCGTCGCCGATCACCCAGGCCGGCGTGCCCGTGAGCCCGAGATCGTCGGCGATTTCGAAATTCTCCGACAGGGTATCGCGCACACGCGTGCCGTTGGCATCGGCTTCGAGGCGATCGGGATCGGCGCCGAGTTCGACGGCGATTCGCGCGGCATTGTCACCATTCGCCTGTCCGCGGACCCGCATCAGGCGCGTGTGGAATTCGATGGCGGTCTCGTTGTCGAACTGCTCCATGGCGGCGAGCCCGATCCGCGCGGCATCGACCGAGCCCTGGCCGAGGACGGGGAAATCCTTGAGCACGACGCGCAGATCGGGATCGAGCTCGATCATCGCCTCGACATGCTCGAGCGCCCGCTCGCAGAAGCCGCAATTATAGTCGAAGAACTCGACCAGCGTGACGTCGCCGTCGGGATTGCCCATGACGATGTCGTTGCCCTCGAAGAGCAGCTCATGCGCCTCGCTCAGCGTCTGCGCGCGTCGCTCATCCTGTTGCGCCGCCTCGCGTCGTTCGAGCTCGGTGATCATCTCGCGGATGATCTCGGGATTTTCCAGCAGATACTCGCGCATGATCTCGACGATCACCGCGCGATCGGTCCCGGTGACGGCTGGCTGCTCCGCAGGGCGGGTAAAGAACACCACCGTGGCTGCGACGAGAACTAGCGCGGCGAGGGCGGCCAGAATACGATTCATGGTTCATCCTTGTGTTTTATGTCCCGGCGCTCGGTTTCCGGCGCCGTTCGGCATGCGTCTCAGCGCATATGCCTTGGAGGCACGTAGTCGAAGATGTCCTTGGCGCGCAACCATTCCGGAGTACCTTCGACGAGCGAGTTCATGGCGCGGTGCGCCTGGTTCTGGGCGTTGCGGATATCGCCGGCATAGAAGTAATGCTGCGCGATCGCGAGTTCGGCACGTCCGATCTGCCCGGTGCGGCCCAAAGCCATGGCGAGGGGGCGATAGGCGTCCGGTGATTCGGGTTCGAGCTGCGTCGCGCGGCGCAACTGGTTGATCGCCTCTTCGAGGCTCGCCGGATCGCCGGCAGCGAGCAGCGCCTGCCCGAACAACGTGCGCATCGGCGCGGCTTCGGGGGCGAGATTGACGGCGCGGCGCAACGAAGCGACCGCCTCCTGCGGGCGCGCGCTTTCCAGAAGGATCTGCCCGCGCAATTCATGGAAATTCGCGTTGTTGGGCTGCGCGCCGATCAGGCCGTCCATCAGATCGATGGCGTCGCGCATGCGGCCCGAGCGATGCGCCACGATGGCGCGGGCATAGCGCGAGGCCAGCGAATTGTCGCTCGGCGGATAACGCCGCAGCACCGTGTCGGGGCGGGCGACGAAGCCGTAGACCTTGGCCCGTGCGAGATCGTGGCGTTGCTGGAGGGCCGGCGGATCGGTGCGGTTACGGTAGGGGCTCTCGGCGGCGAGGCGCTCGAGCTGCGCGATGCGTTCGCGCGGGAGGGGGTGGCTGATCTGATAGGGGTCGAGGCTCGAGCGGAACATCGATTCGTTGGCGAAGCGCTCGAATATCCTGATCATTCCCATCGGCGACTGGCCGGTCGCGTGTAGAAAGCGCACGGCGGCCTGGTCAGCGGCCATTTCCTCGGAGCGCTGATAAGCCAGCAACGAGCGCCGCGCGACTTCGCCACCGCCCATGGCGATGCCTGCGCCGCCCAGCCCCGGATCACCGACACCGCCGCGCGCGCTGCCCACCGCCGCCGCGCCGCCGAGCAGCATCGAGGCGATCGAAAGGACCTGCGCGTTCTGGATCTCCTGGCGCAGGCGCGCGAGATGCCCGCCATGGATATGGCCGGCCTCGTGGGCGATGACGCCGATCAGTTCGTTCGGCGTCTCGGTCTGCATGATGGCGCCGAGATTGATGAAGATGCGCTGGCCGTCGGCGACGAAGGCGTTGAACGAGGTGTCGTTGACGAGAACGATCTCACCGGCGCGGCCCGGGATACCCGCCGCCTGCAGGATCGGGCGGGCATAATCGCGCATCAGCCCTTCGAGTTCGGCATCGCGCACGATCGTGAACGAGCCCTGCTGGGCGAGCGTCGCACGCGGCAGGCCGAGGCTCGCTGCAAGCAGCACGATGCCGAAGGCGACGAGCGCAGAGATCGCAATGCGCGTCACTGCCGTGACGGTGTGCGCGGGAGAACGGGGTGTGATCGGATACGTCACCGGCTTCAGTCCAGAACTGGGGGCGGGCGCCCGGGTCGACATCAATATCGCTGCAGCGTGAGTGTGGTCAAATCCGGGCGCTGCGGTCAAATCACACAGGTGTGTATGCTCCGGGCCATGCGCCGCGTTCGTCGCTGCACGGGGGGACGGAGGCCTTTACCTGATCTTCGGCATTGCCTGTCATGGTGGCTGGGAGAGCGGGAACCGTATCGTCGTCTCGGCGCGCGGGGCTCGTCCGCAAACGCATTACGGGTCTGCCATGTCGATCTTGACCATCCTCGTCCTCGTCGCTGCGGCGCTGATCATTCTCGCGGCGATCTACGACGTCCTCACGATGACCATCCCGAACTGGCTGACCTTGACGATCGCCGGACTCTTCGTCGTCGCCGTGCCGTTCCTCGGTTTCGATCCGTGGCCGATCGCGATGCATTTCGCCGCCGGCTTCCTGATCCTCGCGATCGGCATCGGCATGTTCGCCGCCGGCTGGGTCGGCGGTGGCGACGTCAAGCTCGCGGCTGCGACGAGCCTGTGGGTCGGGTTCGGCTTGATGATCGAATATCTCTTCATCGCCGCGATCTTCGGCGGCATCCTGACGGTCTTCATCATCGTCATGCGCCGTCTGCCGCTGCCGGCTGCGGCGCAGCGGATCGACTGGATCGAGCGGTTGCACAATCCGGCAAACGGCGTGCCCTACGGCGTCGCCCTCGCTATCGGCGCGGTTCTCGTATTCCCCAATACAGCGCCCTGGCTCGCCGCTGCAGGCATGTGAACCACTTGGCATGTGAACCACTTGGCATCTGAACCACTGGGCAGGGAATCGCACGATAGTTGACGCGCGAGCTCCCACCCGCGCGCTTTCGTCAGAAGGGATCAGCGCGGCAGCGTGCTCGAACCCATCAGCGCCTCGTCGATGGCGCGGGCGGCCTGGCGGCCTTCGCGGATGGCCCAGACCACCAGCGACTGGCCGCGTCGCATGTCGCCGGCGACGTAGACTTTCTCGGAATTCGTGCGGTAGTCGCGCTCGTTGGCGACCACGTTGCCGCGTTTGTCGAGTGCGACCTCCGCCTCGCTGATCATGCCCTCATGGACCGGGCTCGCGAAGCCGATGGCGATGAAGACGAGATCGGCCTTGATCATGAATTCCGTGCCCGGGATCGGCTGACGGCGCTCGTCGACGCGGGCGCATTTCACGCCGGTCACCTTGCCCTTGCGATTGCCTTCGATGGCGAGCGTCGCGGCCTGGAATTCGCGCTCGGCGCCCTCCGCCTGGCTCGAGGAGGTGCGCATCTTCGTCGGCCAGTAGGGCCAGACGGCGAGCTTGTCCTCGATCTCGGGCGGGCGCGGGCGGATGTCGAGTTGGGTGACCTGCAGCGCGCCCTGCCGGAAGGCGGTGCCGATGCAGTCGGAGGCGGTATCGCCACCGCCGATGACGACGACATGCTTGCCGCCGGCCAGGATCTCCTCGTCATCCTCGTCGATCGCCTCGTCGTTGACGCGCTTGTTCGACTGGGTGAGGTAGGGCATGGCGTAATAGACGCCGTGGAACTCCATCCCCGGCAATTGCGGGTCGCGCGGGTTCTCCGCGCCGCCGGCCATCAGCACCGCGTCGAACTCGTTGTGCAGGCTCGCGAAGCTCTTCGTCACGCCGATATTGACGCCGCAATGGAAGATCACGCCCTCGGCTTCCATCTGCTTGACGCGCCGGTCGATGTGATACTTCTCCATCTTGAAGTCCGGGATGCCGTAGCGCAGGAGTCCGCCGGGCTTGGCTTCGCGCTCGAAGACATGCACCTCGTGGCCGACCCGGGCGAGCTGCTGTGCGGCGGCGAGGCCGGCGGGGCCGGAGCCGATCACCGCGACGCGCTTGCCGGTGAGCCGCTCGGGCGGTTCGGGCTTGATCCAGCCCATGTCCCAGGCCTTGTCGGCAATCGCCTGCTCGATCGTCTTGATGGCGACGGGCGCGTTCTCGAGATTGAGCGTGCAGGCCTCCTCGCAGGGGGCGGGGCAGATGCGGCCGGTGAATTCCGGGAAGTTGTTGGTGGAATGCAGATCGCGCGCCGCCGTCTCCCAGTCGCCCTGATAGACGAGGTCGTTCCAGTCGGGGATCTGGTTGTGCACCGGGCAGCCCGTCGGCCCGTGGCAGAACGGGATGCCGCAATCCATGCAGCGCGCGGCCTGCTTCTTCAGATCGCTCTCGTCCGGCGGCAGGGTGAATTCGCGAAAATGCCGGATACGATCGCCGGCGAGCTGATACTTCTGCTCCTGACGATCATATTCGAGAAAGCCCGTGACCTTGCCCATGGGTTCCGTCCCCTGTCGATCCTTGTGACCGGCGCGAACCGGTCATAATTCAATTCATTCCGAGTTGTATCCGTCGGGAAGCTACGGCAGCCCGCAGCTTCCCGATTGCCATTTTCACTCCGCCGCTGCCGGCATACGCGCGCGTTCCATCTCGCGCAGGGCCCGGCGGTATTCGACCGGCATCACCTTCACGAATTTGGTGCGATAGGCTTCCCAGTCGTCGAGGATCGCCTTGGCGCGGGTCGAGCCGGTATAGTTGAGGTGGTTGGTGATGAGCTGGCGCAGGCGCTCCTCGTCCTTGCCCGACATGTCGGCCATGACGTCGATGCGGCCCTTGGTCTCCAGATCGCCGCCATGATGGTGGAGCGAGACCATGAGATCCTCTTCCGCCTCGACGGGTTCGAGATCGACCATGGAGAGATTGCAGCGCTTGCCGAAATCGCCCGCTTCGTCGAGCACGTAGGCGATGCCGCCCGACATGCCCGCCGCGAAGTTGCGACCCGTCTCGCCGATCACCACGACGACGCCGCCGGTCATGTATTCGCAACCGTGATCGCCGGTCCCCTCGACTACCGCGACGGCGCCGGAATTGCGCACGGCGAAACGCTCGCCGGCCACGCCGCGGAAATAGCACTCACCCGCGATGGCGCCGTAGAGTACGGTATTGCCGACGATGATCGCTTTTTCGGCTTCGACCTTGCTCTCCTGCGGCGGGCGGATGATCAGCTTGCCGCCCGACAGCCCCTTGCCGACATAATCATTCGCCTCGCCCTCGAGATCGAGCGTGACGCCGGCGGCGAGCCAGGCCCCGAAGCTCTGGCCGGCCGTGCCCTTCAGCTTCACCATGACGGTGTCGTCGGGCAGGCCCTCATGGCCGTAGCGCTTGGCGATCTCGCCCGAGAGCATGGCACCGACAGTGCGGTCGGTATTGCCGATCGTGGCCTCGATCGCGACGGGTTCCTCGCGCTCGATCGCCGCCGCCGATTGATCGATGAGCCTGCGATCCAGCACGTCGTCGATCGGGTGCACCTGTCGTTCGCTATGGCGCGTGGCGACCTCTGCCGAGACGTCCGGACGCGTGAAGATGCGGCTGAAATCGAGCCCCTTCGCTTTCCAGTGCTCGACCGCATCGCGCTTTTCGATCAGATCGGAGCGTCCGATCAGCTCGTCGAGCTTGGCAAAGCCCATCTGCGCCATCAGCTCGCGCACTTCCTCCGCGATGAAGAAGAAGTAGTTGATCACGTGCTCGGGCAGGCCCTTGAAGCGCTTGCGCAGGACGGGATCCTGGGTGGCGACGCCGACGGGGCAGGTGTTGAGATGGCACTTGCGCATCATGATGCAGCCCGCCGCGATCAGCGGCGCGGTGGAGAAGCCGAACTCGTCGGCGCCCAGCAGCGCGCCGATCAGGACGTCGCGTCCGGTGCGCAAGCCGCCATCGACCTGCAGCACCACGCGCCCGCGCAGATGGTTGAGGACGAGCGTCTGATGCGTCTCCGCGAGCCCCATCTCCCAGGGCGAACCGGCATGTTTGAGCGAGGTGAGCGGCGAAGCGCCGGTGCCGCCCTCGAAGCCCGAAATCGTGATGTGATCGGCCCGCGCCTTGGCGACACCCGCCGCGACCGTACCGACACCGACTTCGGAGACCAGCTTGACGGAGACGTCCGCCGCCGGGTTGACGTTCTTGAGATCGAAGATCAGCTGCGCGAGATCCTCGATCGAATAGATGTCGTGATGCGGCGGCGGCGAGATCAGGCCGACGCCGGGGGTCGAATGGCGCAGCTTGGCGATCACCGCATCGACCTTGTGGCCGGGCAACTGGCCGCCCTCGCCGGGCTTGGCGCCCTGCGCGACCTTGATCTGCATCTGATCGGAATTCACGAGGAATTCCGTCGTCACACCGAAGCGACCGGACGCGATCTGCTTGATCGCCGAGCGCTTGGAGCGACCATTGGCAAGCGGCTTGAAGCGCACGGCATCCTCGCCGCCCTCGCCCGTATTGGAGCGCGCGCCGATCTCGTTCATGGCGAGCGCGAGCGTCTCGTGTGCTTCCTTGGAGATCGCACCGAGCGACATGGCGCCGGTGGCGAAGCGGCGTACGATGTCGATCGCCGGCTCAACCTCGTCGAGGGAAAGCGGCTTGCGCCCGATATCCTCGGCCTGCTTCAGGCGAAACAGCCCGCGAATGGTGGAGAAGGCATTCTCCTGCTCGTTCACGAGCCGCGCATATTCGCGGTAGCGATCATCGGCCTTGAGGCGCACCGCATGCTGGAGCGTGGCGACGGTATCGGGTGTCCAGGCATGCGCTTCGCCACGCAGGCGATAGGCGTATTCGCCGCCCACGCCGAGCGCGTCGCGGTAGATCGGCGAAGTGCCGAAGGCCTCGTCGTGCCGGGTCAGCGCCTCGCGGGCGATCTCGGCGATGCCCACACCCTCGATCGTGGTGGCGGTGCCGAAGAAGTATTTGTCGATCAGTTCGGATTTCAGCCCGACTGCATCGAAGATCTGCGCGCCGCAATAGGATTGGTAGGTCGAGATCCCCATCTTCGACATGACCTTCAGAAGGCCCTTGTCGACCGCCTTGATATAGCGGTTGATCACCTCGTTCTCGTCGATCTCGGCGGGAAGCTCGTCCTTCATGGCGAGCAGCGTGTCGAAGGCGAGATAGGGGTTGATCGCCTCGGCGCCGTAGCCTGCGAGGCAGGCGAAATGGTGCACTTCGCGCGGCTCGCCGCTCTCCACCACGAGCCCCACAGAGGTGCGCAGACCGCGCCGGATCAGATAGGCATGCACCGCCGCCGTGGCGAGCAGCGCCGGGATCGGCAGGCGATCCGGCCCGACCTGGCGATCGGAGAGGATGATGATGTTGTAGCCGCCGCGCACCGCCGCCTCGGCGCGGTCGCACAGGCGCTCGACCGCACCCTCCATGCCCGCCGCGCCCTGCTCGATAGGATAGGTGATGTCGAGGGTCTTGGTGTCGAAGCGGTCCTCGAAATGGCCGATGCAGCGGATCTTCTCGAGATCCTCGTTGGTCAGGATCGGCTGGCGCACTTCGAGGCGCTTGCGCCGGGAGGTGCCCTCCAGATCGAGGATGTTCGGACGCGGCCCGATGAAGGAGACGAGGCTCATCACGAGTTCCTCGCGGATCGGATCGATCGGCGGATTCGTGACCTGGGCGAAGTTCTGCTTGAAATAGGTGTAGAGCAGCTTCGCCTTGTCCGACAGGGCAGAGATCGGCGTGTCGGTGCCCATCGAACCGACCGCTTCCTGGCCGGTCACCGCCATCGGCTCCATCAGGAGCTTGAGATCTTCCTGCGTATAGCCGAAGACCTGCTGGCGATCGAGCAGGGAGACGTCGGTGCGGCTCGCGCGTGCCTGGACGGGACGCAGATCTTCGAGCTTGATCTGCGTACGTCCGAGCCATTCGCGATAGGGCAGGGCGTTGGCGAGCTGGGTCTTGATCTCCTCGTCGGAGACGATACGGCCTTCCTCGAGGTCGATCAGTAGCATCCGGCCCGGCTGAAGGCGCCATTTCGTGACGATCTTCTCCTCCGGAATCGGCAGCACGCCGGTTTCGGAGCCGAGCACGACGAGGTCATCGTCGGTGACGATGTAGCGCGCCGGGCGCAGGCCGTTACGGTCGAGGGTCGCGCCGATCTGGCGGCCATCGGTGAAGCAGACCGCCGCCGGCCCGTCCCAGGGCTCCATCAGCGCCGCGTGATACTCGTAGAAGACGCGCCGGTCCTCGTCCATGAGCGGATTGCCCGCCCAGGCCTCGGGGATCAGCATCATCATGGCGTGGGCGAGCGAATAGCCGCCGCGCACGAGGAATTCGAGGGCGTTGTCGAAACAGGCGGTATCGGACTGGCCTTCGTATGAGATCGGCCAGAGCTTCGAGATGTCGTTGCCGAACAATTCCGAATCGACGCTCGCCTGACGCGCCGCCATCCAGTTGACGTTGCCGCGCAGGGTATTGATCTCGCCGTTATGCGCGACCATGCGGTAGGGATGCGCGAGCTGCCAGCTCGGGAAGGTATTGGTGGCGAAACGCTGGTGCACCAGCGCGATGGCGCTCTCGAAACGCGGATCGGCCAGATCCTGGAAATAGGAGCCGAGCTGGCTGACGAGGACCATGCCCTTGTAGACGATGGTCCGGGAGGAGAGGCAGACCGGGTAATAGCCGGCAGTGCGCGGGTCTTCGAGATCGTAAACGGTGTTGGAGATCACCTTGCGGGCGAGGAATAGGCGGCGCTCGAAGGCGGCCTCGTCCTCTTCCTTGGCCTTGCCGATGAAGACTTGCCGATGCAGCGGCTCGCTCGCCTTCACATTCTCGGAAAGATCGGAATTGTCGACGGGAACGTCGCGCCAGCCGAGCAGGGTGAGGCCTTCATCCGCGATCACCTTCTCGACGATCTCGACGACCTTCGCATAGCCTTCCTCGTCGCGGGGCATGAAGAGCTGGGCGACGCCGTATTCGCCGGGCTCGGGAAGCCAGATGCCGAGCTTGGCGCATTCGGCGGCGAAGAACCGATGCGGGATCTGCACGAGGATGCCGCAGCCGTCACCCATCTTCGGATCGGCGCCGACGGCACCGCGATGGTCGAGATTGCGCAGGATGTCGAGGCCCTGCTGCACGACGGCGTGGCTCTTGTCGTTCTTCATATGGGCGATGAAGCCGACGCCGCAGGAATCGCGTTCGTTTGCGGGATCGTAGAGGCCCTGTTTGGTGGGAAGGCCCGGGATCGCGATGCGGCGCGGCGTCTTGGCCAACGTCTGGGCGACTCTCGCGCGTGCTGCATCAACATCCGCCGCGCATTCCTCGCCCGCGTCGATTTCGCCTGCCGGCACCTGACCCGTCATGATCCTGCTCATCGTCGATCCTCGTTATTCCGGCCCAATTTCATGGGAACCGGCGCTTTCTGGCGCGCCTCGGGTGGCGGTGCCGTCGCCCGGCCCGTCCAGGGGCCGCGGCCGCATCGCTCGGTTTTCTTGGAGGCTCGGTCGCGCCGTTTCCGGGTCACCCGCGCCTCGCGCGGGCGCCGAGGGCGTTACAGGCCCGCGCGCACCCGCCCCGCCCGCATCGTGCGGGCGGCCGGTTCGTGATCTCGTTTGTCGGCGTCCTGCGCCATAGCCATGCCCTCGAGACCGTGAGCGGAAACGCGAAACAGCGCGTTTCCGAACAGAAGGGACAGCAATACTGTCCTAACACGCGGCGGAAGTTGCCAGATTTTTCCGCATGACACAAGCGTGATTTTGAAGCCTCTTTGTACGAAGATTTCGCTGCCTTGGGAAGAGCGCGCAATAATGCGACAAATTGCTACCCCGCGCCGAAAGTCTCCCACAAACCGGCTCGGAGGATGAGCGCTCGTTCACGATCTTTTCGCGTTTGCGAAAGCTGTTTGGCAGTGGCGGGCGGCAGGAGATGTGAAAAGCGGTGCAATCCGCACGGGCGTAACGCAGGCGCCCGGCTCAGCCCGCGAATTGTTTCTCGCGAGGGCCGTCTGCCTCGGCGGTGTCGCCCAGGCAGACGCGGTTGCGCCCGCCTGCCTTGGCCGCATAGAGCGCATCGTCGGCGCGCTTGATGGCGATCTCGACGGCCTCGCCGGGATAGAGCGCGGCGACGCCGAAACTGGCGCTGATTGCCACGAAGGCCCCCGACCCCGCATTGAAGCTGGTCGCGGCGATGTTGCGCCGAAGCGTCTGCGCGATCGCGGCGCTCTCGCCGGCATTGCGATGGGGCAGGGCGAGGATGAATTCCTCCCCGCCGAAGCGCGCCGCCGCACCAGCATGGCTCTGGGCGCAATCGTGGCATACCGCGCCGACGCGCCGGATCGCCTCGTCGCCGCAGGCATGGCCGTGCCGGTCGTTGATCTGCTTGAAGTGATCGAGATCGGCGAGAATGAGCCCGATGCTGCCCGGCCGCGTCGTATCCTGCGCCCAATGGGTGACGCGTTCCAGAAAGGCGCGGCGGTTGAGCAGGCCCGAAAGGGGATCGCTCAGAGCCTGATGCCAGAGAGCACGCTGCATGCGCGTCATCCGCTCCGCCGCGCGCAGGCGCGCGTGCAGTTCCTCGGCGATGAGGGGCTTTGAGATGAAGTCGTCCGCGCCTGCATCGAGCACTTCCGAGAGGCTGCGGGTATGGGCGAGCGAGGACATCGCGATGACGTAGAGAGGGCGCCCGGCATTGGCGATCAGACGCAAGGCCCAACAGGTCTCGAAGCCGTCGAGCGGCGTGGTCTCGAGCCCGGTGAGGACGGCATCGACGTCTTCGTTCGCGCGGACATGCGCCAGAGCCTCGACGGAATCGGTGAACAGCGCGCTGGCATGGCCGCGCTGGGCGAGAAGATTAGCCACGCCGCGCGCCATGACGCGACTTGATTCCACCACCACGACGTTCACGACAGGATCCCGCTAAGCGCCTTCACTGATGAAGGATGCGATGCAGGGCGTTAATGGCGGCCTAACATCGCAGGCTGCAGCATCGCTGTGTCGGCAATCAGACGAAGGGGGCGATCGACCACATGTGCGGGAGGTGCCGGGAACCTCGCGGAAAAATGACATAAAGACATCTTTATATCTTGATTGCTCTTTCAGCCGCGCTCTGCTAATGACAGCGCCAATCGCCGGCGCGCCGCCAATTTCGCGGCGCCGCCCGTTTTGACGCAACGAAAGGATGGACAGCATGTCGAACGATTATGTCGTCAAGGATATCGGTCTTGCCGATTTCGGTCGCATGGAGATCGAGATCGCGGAAAGCGAAATGCCGGGCCTGATGGCCCTGCGCGAGGAATACGGCAAGAGCCAGCCGCTCAAGGGCGCGCGCATCGCCGGTTCGCTGCACATGACCATCCAGACGGCCGTTCTGATCGAGACGCTCAAGGCGCTCGGCGCCGATATCCGCTGGGTCTCGTGCAACATCTACTCCACGCAGGACCATGCCGCCGCCGCGATCGCCGCTGCCGGCATTCCGGTCTTCGCCTATAAGGGCGAGACGCTGAAGGAGTACTGGGACTACACCGCCAAGCTGTTCGACTGGCACGGCGGCGGCATGCCCAACATGATCCTCGACGATGGCGGCGACGCCACCATGCTCGTCCATCTCGGCCTGCGCGCCGAAAACGGCGACGTGGCCTTCCTCGACAATCCGGGTGCGGAAGAAGAGCAGTACCTCTTCGCCCTGATCAAGCGCCTTCTCCAGGAAAAGCCCAAGGGCTGGTTCGGTGAGATCGCCAAGTCGATCAAGGGTGTCTCGGAAGAGACCACCACGGGTGTGCACCGCCTCTACGTCATGGCCAAGGAAGGCAAGCTGCTCTTCCCCGCCATCAACGTGAACGACTCGGTCACCAAGTCGAAGTTCGACAACCTCTATGGCTGCCGCGAATCGCTCGTCGACGGTATCCGTCGCGGCACCGACGTGATGATGTCGGGCAAGGTCGCCATGGTCGCCGGCTTCGGCGATGTCGGCAAGGGTTCCGCCGACAGCCTGCGTCAGGCCGGCTGCCGCGTGCTCGTCTCGGAAGTCGATCCGATCTGCGCGCTCCAGGCCGCGATGGAAGGCTACGAGGTCGTCACAATGGAAGACGCCCTGCCGCGCGCCGACATCTACGTCACCGCGACCGGCAACAAGGACGTGATCACCGCCGAGCACATGGCCGGCATGAAGGATCGCGCCATCGTCTGCAACATCGGTCACTTCGACAACGAGATCCAGGTCGCGGCGTTGAAGAACTACAAGTGGCGCAACATCAAGCCGCAGGTGGACGAGATCGAGTTCCCCGACGGCAAGCGCATCATCCTGCTCTCCGAGGGCCGTCTGGTGAATCTCGGCAACGCGATGGGTCACCCTTCCTTCGTGATGTCGGCCTCCTTCACCAACCAGGTGCTCGCCCAGATCGAGCTCTGGCAGAACGAAGGCAAGTATGACCGTCAGGTCTACGTGCTGCCCAAGCATCTCGACGAGAAGGTCGCGGCCCTACACCTCGCCAAGGTCGGCGCCCGCCTCACGCAGATGTCCAAGGAGCAGGCCGATTACATCGGTGTGCCGCAGAAGGGCCCCTACAAGCCCGACCATTACCGCTACTGAGCGGAGCGTCCGGGCCTCACGGGCCGGGGCTGTCAATCGTTCGGGAGAGGGCCGCTGCCGCAG